>NZ_JBQSXV010000029.1:0-265 GCF_052378675.1 Halomonas sp. AOP25-F1-15 | reverse complement strand
AGCGGTGCGTCTTAAAGAGAAGGGCGTGGCCACGGAAGTGATCGCCGTTTCTGTCGGCCCTAAGGCCGCGCAAGAGCAGTTGCGTACCGCGCTGGCGCTGGGCGCCGATCGCGCTATTCATATTGAAACCGATGAGCGCGTGGAATCCCTGGCGGTAGCCAAGCTGCTGGCCAAGGTCGTCGAGGAAGAGCAGCCCGGCCTAGTGATTCTCGGCAAGCAGGCGATTGACACCGACAATAACCAAACCGGCCAAATGCTCGCCGCG
>NZ_JBQSXV010000028.1:0-265 GCF_052378675.1 Halomonas sp. AOP25-F1-15 | reverse complement strand
GGCGGTGCGTCTTAAAGAGAAGGGCGTGGCCACGGAAGTGATCGCCGTTTCTGTCGGCCCTAAAGCCGCGCAAGAGCAGTTGCGTACCGCGCTGGCGCTGGGCGCCGATCGCGCTATTCATATTGAAACTAACGAGCGCGTGGAATCCCTGGCGGTAGCCAAGCTGCTGGCCAAGGTCGTCGAGCAAGAGCAGCCCGGCCTGGTGATTCTCGGCAAGCAGGCGATTGACACCGACAATAACCAAACCGGCCAAATGCTCGCCGCA
>NZ_JBQSXV010000027.1:0-382 GCF_052378675.1 Halomonas sp. AOP25-F1-15 | reverse complement strand
AGCCCTTGCCAAGGCGTTAGCGAGTCCGTAAAGTACGCATCCGCTGCCGGGGACGCCTAGCGTTACCAGCGGTGGATGAAGGTGAAAACCTTCGGTTTGTCAGCAGGTTAGCGTTTTCAGGTCATCGAAAAATGTTTCCCGAATCGGCTCCAGAAATTGCCGATTGACAAACACTCGGAAGTGCGTAGAATACGCCTTCCTCGCTGAGGCCAAACAGTTCAACGGTTGGCCCGCTATTACAACACGATAGCCACAGCGAACGCTCTTTAACAATTTGATCAGGTAATTCATGTGGGCGCTTGCTGATGTTGGTGACAAATCACCAAATATCAAGGCAAGCGACTCAAGCAATAAGGTTTTAAAGGCATTGCCTTTTTAATCT
>NZ_JBQSXV010000026.1:0-491 GCF_052378675.1 Halomonas sp. AOP25-F1-15 | reverse complement strand
GTTAACTGTCTGGAGGGGTAATGCACAGAGGTAGTTGCTTATGTGGATCTGTATCTTTTGAGCTTTTATCACAGCCAAAGGCTACATCACACTGCCATTGTAAAATGTGTCAAAAGCAGCATGGTGCCGCGTTTGCAACTTATGCGAGCGTGCCGAAATCGGACTTGAAGTATGTCTCAGGCCAAGAGCTGCTAGCCTCATACAATTCATCGGGAAGCATTATCAGAAAATTCTGTAGTACTTGTGGTTCCAATATTGAGTGGAGTGGTAGTAAAAAATATCCTGATTGGGTATCAATAGCCCTGGCAGCACTTGATACTCCTTTTCAACCAAAAGGCATCAAAGATGTCCATCTTGCGTCCAAAGCGTGTTGGTTGGGAAACAGTTAACAAAGCCAGTAACGGCGAGCAGCTTTTCCGTCGCTTTTTTGTGGCGAAAAAGACTGCCACAAAAAAAACAACTACAAAGCTGCCGCGTTCTGGCGGCGTTAG
>NZ_JBQSXV010000025.1:0-529 GCF_052378675.1 Halomonas sp. AOP25-F1-15 | reverse complement strand
GCGGCAGCCTCAGCGGCGGCCTGTACGCCTTCGCCGACAACCAGAACATCAATATCGCCACCCATCTCTTTCGCGGCTGCCACAACGTGGGCGGTGGCGCCAGCCAGTTGACCTTCATGCAGGTCGGCAAGTACCAAAATGCTCATAAAGTCAGCTCCTATTAAAGTACCTTGGTTTATTAAAGTACTTTGGCTTCGTTTTTTAGTTTGTCGACCAGCTCGTCTACCGAGGCAACTTTGACGCCGCCTTTGCGCTCAGGCGGCGATTCCACTTTGAGCAGGCTGACCTTGGAGGCCACCTCAATGCCGTAGTCGGCGGGGGTTTTAACATCCAACGGCTTTTTCTTGGCCTTCATGATGTCGGGCAGCTTGGCGTAGCGGGGCTCGTTGAGGCGCAGGTCGGTGGTCACAATCGCGGGCAACGTCAGGGCGATGGTTTGCAGACCGCCGTCGATTTCGCGGGTGACGTTTACGCTGTCGCCGTCGACCGCCACTTCAGAGGCAAACGTGCCTTGGGGCAAGCCGGTCAG
>NZ_JBQSXV010000024.1:0-566 GCF_052378675.1 Halomonas sp. AOP25-F1-15 | reverse complement strand
TATCTCGCAATGATAACGTTCATTTGCCGGATACGTATAAAACGTATCACAATTTAAGAACCCACCTTGCGGTGTGTTCTTGTCAGCATGATATACATTGTTAAAGAGCGGCTGTTCAATGAACAGTGATAAAGCGATGTGCTGTAGCTATAAAAACCCTTATAGCGACTACAGCGCAGCGACTTATCAATGGTCACGAAACGTTCACAAACGGTATTTAAGGTGAAGAAGTAGTACTAAATGGTGGAGCCAAGCGGGATCGAACCGCTGACCTCCTGCGTGCAAGGCAGGCGCTCTCCCAGCTGAGCTATGGCCCCATTAACACATAACTTTTCCGGGTAATTTTATTCAGAACAAGGCATTTTATGGCGAAGCATAGCCTGCTATGCGAGTCATAAAATAACGCAGTGCTGGATAAAATTTGGTGGGTCTGGGCAGACTTGAACTGCCGACCTCACCCTTATCAGGGGTGCGCTCTAACCAACTGAGCTACAGACCCGGCTATTCAGCCATTACAGATCTTGGGAACCTGTAGCAACTAAATTAACTACCGTTTGCTCTATCAC
>NZ_JBQSXV010000023.1:0-1061 GCF_052378675.1 Halomonas sp. AOP25-F1-15 | reverse complement strand
CTGGATCGCTTGGATGTGACGCATCATGCGTCAACCAACCCGGAGATGGCACTGCACAGCGAACATCTCGCCTATGTCATTTATACCTCGGGCTCCACCGGGCGGCCCAAGGGCGTAATGGTGCGTCATCACGCCCTTAGTCACTTCTTATTAAGCATGCAGGAAGCCCCAGGCCTAAGCCCAGACGATATTCTGGTGGCGGTGACCTCACTATCGTTCGATATTGCCGCGCTGGAGCTGTATCTGCCATTGATCAGCGGAGCAAGGGTGGTGTTGGCGAGCCGCGAGACGACTCGAGATGGCAGGGCCTTGGGAGAGTTACTCAATCAGGAAAAAGCGACGGTTCTGCAGGCGACACCCTCCGGCTGGCGGTTGCTACGCTCGTCAGGTTGGCCATGGGCGGCGGCTCCGCTAATGGAAGGCTTTAAGGGGCTATGTGGTGGTGAGGCCTTGCCACTTGATTTGGCTGAGGATCTGCAAACTCAGGGGATCGAATTGTGGAACATGTACGGCCCCACTGAGACCACGATTTGGTCAGCGACGGATCAAGTTAAGGGCTGCCAAGCTTTCCTGGGAAGGGCGATTGCGGCGACGCAGTTGTACGTTTTGGATAGTGCGCTCAACTTGGCACCCCTCGGGGTGGTGGGGGAGTTGTATCTAGGTGGTGTGGGCTTAGCGCGGGGCTACCTAGGCCGTGCAGAACTGACGGCGGAGCGCTTTGTGGCCGACCCCTTTATGGCGGGCGAACGGGTCTATCGAACCGGTGATCTAGTGCGTTGGCGGGAGGATGGGCAGCTTGAGTACTTGGGGCGGATTGACCATCAGATCAAAGTGCGCGGTTTCCGTATTGAGCTAGGCGAGATCGAAGCCCAACTGCTAGCCCTGTCGGAGATACGCGAGGCAGTGGTGGTTGCCCAAGAGGGGCCTAGCGGAGCTAGGCTGGTGGCTTATGTGGTTCCCCAAATCGACGCTGAACTCAATACCCCCTCGCTACGCGAAACGCTGGGACAAAAGCTACCGGACTATATGGTGCCTGGGGTGATAGTCACTCTGGAGGCGCT
>NZ_JBQSXV010000022.1:0-1176 GCF_052378675.1 Halomonas sp. AOP25-F1-15 | reverse complement strand
CAGGAAGAGCATGAAACCTTTTTCCGTGAGCGGTTGGGCGATGTTGAAGAACCGACAGCGCCCTTTGGACTACAAGACGTTCGTGGCGATGGCAGCGATATCGAAGAAGTACGCGTTCCTTTGATTGCGGAACTAGCCCAGCAAGTTCGGCAACAGGCCCAGCGCCATGGTGTTAGCACGGCTAGCCTGTTCCATCTGGCCTGGGCCTTGGTGCTGAGCAAGACCACAGGGCATGACGACGTGGTATTTGGCACCGTGCTATTTGGCCGTATGCAGGGCATCGAAGGTGCCGAGCGAGCGCTGGGGATGTTTATTAATACGCTTCCAGTGTGCATCAAAACAGGCTCCCAGAGTGTTGATAAGTGCCTGCGCCAAACCCACGACGCCCTATCTGAGCTAATGCACCATGAACATGCCAGCCTTGGACTCGCACAGCGCAGCAGCGGGCTGCCTGGCGGAACCCCGCTATTCACGAGTCTGCTGAACTATCGTTACATCGCACCTCAGCAAGAGGGAGGCACCGTTCATACTTGGGAAGGTATGGAGGTACTGGGCGGTCAGGAGCGTACCAACTACCCGATCACCATGTCGGTGGACGACCTAGGTAACGGATTCCAATTGGTAGGGCAGGTTAGCCGAATGATTGGGGCGCAGCGGTTGTGTGACTACCTGAGCACCGCCATTGCAGGCATCGTAGAAAACCTGCAAGCGGTGCCTCGACAACCATTAAGTGAGATCAGCCTGCTTAGAGCAGACGAACAGCAGTTGTTGAGCGAGTGGGGGGAGAATACGCAACAGTATTCCGAAGCTGCGCCAATCCATCAGTTGATCGAGCGCCAGGCTGCGGTAACGCCAGAGACTACTGCGCTAGTATTCCAGGATCAGTCACTCAGCTACGCCGAACTCAATACCCGCGCTAATCGTTTGGCACACTATCTGATCGGTTTAGGCGTAAAACCCGAGGTTCGAGTGGGCATCGCCATGGAGCGTTCCATCGAGATGGTGGTGGGTCTGCTGGCGATTCTCAAGGCAGGTGGTGCTTACGTACCGTTGGATCCGGATTACCCCGCCGAGCGGTTGGCCTATATGGTCGAAGATAGTGGCATTGAGCTGCTGCTTACCCAGCAACATCTGCGTGATACCTTGCCGATGACCGGTGGGCTAAACGTTATTGAA
>NZ_JBQSXV010000021.1:0-1566 GCF_052378675.1 Halomonas sp. AOP25-F1-15 | reverse complement strand
CTAGCCTGGATTTCTCACGGGGTATAAAAGAAAGCGGCTGAAAGTGCTATGATTTCAAGAGCCTAACCAATCCATCAAGCACCAACAACCGCTTCCAAAATGGTACCTGAAAAACTGACCTTCTCGCCACTCTCACGCCGCCAAATTGAAGCCGATTTCTCTGGGGGCCACATCACCTCCGATGCTGGATTGCTCCTGCTTCGTGAAGTCGATAAGCAACATCGCCTGACGCACCGCTTGGCCTCCGTGCTTCATGATCCCCGCGCACCGGAACAGGTTCGTCACAAGCACGACACTCTGGTTCGTCAGCGAGTGTTCGGTGTCGCCGCGGGCTACGAAGATTTCAACGACCATGAGGCCCTACGCTATGATCAGGCGCTTCAGACAGCGCTCGGTGAAGATAATGCGCTGGCAGGCAAGTCTACGCTGTGCCGGAGTGAGCAGAACGCCGATCGACAAGCGATGGTGAAGGCCCATGAGGTGCTGTGGCACCACTTCATTGAACAGCATGACGCACCCCCGAAGGAGATCGTGCTGGACTTTGATGGCACCGATATCCCTGTGCACGGTGAGCAACCCGGGAAGTTCTTTAACCGCTATTACGATCACCACTGCTACTTCCCGCTGTATGTCTTCTGTGGCCGCCATCTACTAGTGAGCTATCTGCGCACCAGTGACCACAGCGACAGCCATCACAGCTGGGCCATTCTGGCGTTACTGGTGCGCTTTATCCGCCAGTACTGGCCCGATACACGCATCGTGTTACGGGGTGATAGCCACTTTTGCCGCCCTCGGATGCTGAACTGGTGTGATCGGCATCATATCGACTACATCGTGGGCATCGGCAAGAACAGTCGGCTGCTCAAGGAAGTGGACGTGCCCATGATGCTGGTGCGCAAGACCCAGTGGGAGGTGGGCGGGAAAGTGGCAGAGACGTTCCGCTTCCAATATCAAGCACACTCCTGGAAGTATCCACGCTGGGTGGTGGCCCGTCTGGAAGAAGGCGAACTGGGCTCTAATCCCCGGTTTATCATTAGTTCCCGTTATGACGATGGCTTCAAACTCTACTACGAGCAGTACTGCGCTCGGGGCGACATGGAGAACCGAATCAAGGATCAACAACTGAGCCTGTTTGCTGACCGGACCTCCAGTACGCACTGGTGGGCCAATCAGTGGCGGCTGATCTTATCGGGCTTCGCCTATACGCTGTTCGAGCGCTTACGCACTTACCTGAAGAAGACCCCTTTTGAGCGCATGAGCCCAAGCAACCTGAGGCTCAAACTCATCAAAGTGGGCGCGGTCATCATCCGCAATACGCGCCGAATCCGGGTGTTGATGAGTGACAGCTACCCCTATAAAGCGCAACTATCCGATCTCATCAGGCGGTTAGTACCGAGCTGAATGCGCGGGCGCCCCCGGCCCGACGCAATGGGGGAAAGGGGGAGGTGTGTCTGAACGACGGAAAGAGGCTAAAAAGCAGGCAGTTTAAACCGTACCAATCGGCTTTTAGTGGTATGACGGCTTGGAGGTGGTACTGGCTGAGGTGCTATGAGAAATCCGGGCTAG
>NZ_JBQSXV010000020.1:0-1661 GCF_052378675.1 Halomonas sp. AOP25-F1-15 | reverse complement strand
AATTCATTGTGGACGCTTACTAACTGTGACGCATCGTTTAAGGAGGTGATCCAGCCGCAGGTTCCCCTACGGCTACCTTGTTACGACTTCACCCCAGTCATGAACCACACCGTGGTGATCGCCCTCTTGCGTTAGGCTAACCACTTCTGGTGCAGTCCACTCCCATGGTGTGACGGGCGGTGTGTACAAGGCCCGGGAACGTATTCACCGTGACATTCTGATTCACGATTACTAGCGATTCCGACTTCACGGAGTCGAGTTGCAGACTCCGATCCGGACTGAGACCGGCTTTAAGGGATTCGCTGACTCTCGCGAGCTCGCAGCCCTTTGTACCGGCCATTGTAGCACGTGTGTAGCCCTACCCGTAAGGGCCATGATGACTTGACGTCGTCCCCACCTTCCTCCGGTTTGTCACCGGCAGTCTCCTTAGAGTTCCCGACATTACTCGCTGGCAAATAAGGACAAGGGTTGCGCTCGTTACGGGACTTAACCCAACATTTCACAACACGAGCTGACGACAGCCATGCAGCACCTGTCTTATAGTTCCCGAAGGCACAATCGCATCTCTGCAATCTTCTATAGATGTCAAGGGTAGGTAAGGTTCTTCGCGTTGCATCGAATTAAACCACATGCTCCACCGCTTGTGCGGGCCCCCGTCAATTCATTTGAGTTTTAACCTTGCGGCCGTACTCCCCAGGCGGTCGACTTATCGCGTTAACTTCGCCACAAAGTGCTCTAGGCACCCAACGGCTGGTCGACATCGTTTACGGCGTGGACTACCAGGGTATCTAATCCTGTTTGCTACCCACGCTTTCGCACCTCAGTGTCAGTATCAGTCCAGAAGGCCGCCTTCGCCACTGGTATTCCTCCCGATCTCTACGCATTTCACCGCTACACCGGGAATTCTACCTTCCTCTCCTGTACTCTAGCCTCACAGTTCCGGATGCCGTTCCCAGGTTGAGCCCGGGGCTTTCACAACCGGCTTATAAAGCCACCTACGCGCGCTTTACGCCCAGTAATTCCGATTAACGCTTGCACCCTCCGTATTACCGCGGCTGCTGGCACGGAGTTAGCCGGTGCTTCTTCTGCGAGTGATGTCTTTCCTAATGGGTATTAACCACTAGGCGTTCTTCCTCGCTGAAAGTGCTTTACAACCCTAAGGCCTTCTTCACACACGCGGCATGGCTGGATCAGGGTTGCCCCCATTGTCCAATATTCCCCACTGCTGCCTCCCGTAGGAGTTCGGGCCGTGTCTCAGTCCCGATGTGGCTGATCATCCTCTCAGACCAGCTACGGATCGTTGCCTTGGTGAGCCATTACCTCACCAACTAGCTAATCCGACATAGGCTCATCCAATAGCGGGAGCCGAAGCCCCCTTTCTCCCGTAGGACGTATGCGGTATTAGCCTGGGTTTCCCCAGGTTATCCCCCACTATCGGGCAGATTCCTATGCATTACTCACCCGTCCGCCGCTCGTCAGCATCTAGCAAGCTAGATCTGTTACCGCTCGACTTGCATGTGTTAGGCCTGCCGCCAGCGTTCAATCTGAGCCATGATCAAACTCTTCAGTTTACAATCATTGTGATCCTTACTCGTGTCTTCCGAGGAAAACACAAAAGCGAATCAAACTTGGCTCAAGGTTCAAACGAATTCATTCAAAAC
>NZ_JBQSXV010000019.1:0-2298 GCF_052378675.1 Halomonas sp. AOP25-F1-15 | reverse complement strand
GGTCATTACTGGCATTGCCAAGAATACAAAAGTTCTAAATTGCAGTGGAATGACCTTCAGTCCTGGATTCAACTAATAAGTGCAGCACCTGCGGTTTCTAGTGCTCCTGAGTATTCACCTAAGAACACCTGGGCTGGGGTTCGGTATCCCAGCCGCTTTCTTGGTCTATCGTTTAGCTTATTGACGACACTTCGTAGCTCGGCATTGGTCACTTTGCGGAAGTCAGTACCTTTAGGAAAATACTGCCTAATCAGACCATTGGTGTTTTCATTAGTACCACGCTGGCATGAGCGGTACGGGTCGCAAAAATAGGTCTTAGCCGAGACGGCCTTGGCAACTTTCCGGTGCTCAGCGAATTCCGACCCATTATCCAAAGTGATGGTGTGCACTGCCCCTCGGCGTGGTGCCAATAACCGCGTCATTGCCTGAGCCGTTCTAGTGGCGGTGATTGTTGGCAGCCGCGCTGCCAAGAGGTAGCCACTGCGTCTTTCGACCAGGGTCACCAGTCCAGATTCTTTGTGGCCCTTAAGCACCGTGTCGCCTTCCCAATGTCCGATATGGCGCCGTTCTTCCACCTTGGCAGGGCGCTGCTCAATGCCTACTCGGTGCGGGATTTTGCCTAACCCCGCCCGCTTAGCCAATTGGCGCTGGTAGCGCCGCTGGCGTGGCAGTCGGAGCCGTTTCCATAATGTTCCACCGTGCTTCTTGTCGTCCCAGATTAACGCATAGATCCATTGATGGCTTACGCAGGCCCCGTTGGCATTGGCCATGAAGCCACTGATTTGCTGAGGGCTCCATTCGTCCATCAATTGGTCAGTGACCCAGCGAATCAGGCTGGGCAGCCGCTTCGTCACTTTCCAGGCAGTGCGTCGGCGCTGATCACTTGCCGATTGAGCCTGTTCAGGCGCATAACCACTGGTCAGACCGTTGCGCTTTATCTCGCGACTAATGGTGCTGCTATGGACACCAATGGCCTTAGCTATCTTTCGCTGGCTAATGCCGGTCTCAAGATAGGCAAAAATTTGGTATCGTTGGATCTGGGTCAGTTGTCGGTATCCCATGCTCTGCTTCACTTTGGTAGGTAAGGCAGAGAGGGTACCGGCGCTGGCCCTCCTGCCTCTACCTTGTGGTCCAAAGTGCTGCGCTTATTCTATGAATCCAGGGTACGTGCTTAATAAGAAAAAGTGACGTGAAAGGTACGACTGGCGTAGGCAGGTTCTTCTGCGCGAACCCGAATTCAAGTAGTCTCTACTATGGATAACGAAAAAAGCGGCTAACTGGGAATGTAAGGCATGGATCGTGGTGCCAATTTTTGGCGTAATGAAGTCGTAGCTTTTCTTGCGCTATCGACTATCAAAGGTGTTGGGTACTGGACGCTATTTCGTCTGATGTTGCCCGGGAAAGGGTTCAAAGACTTTCTCAAAAATTCACCGATTTCTGTTCTTGAAAAAGAGCTGAAGGTATCACTTTTGCTGGACGGTGAAAGTCCTGAAGAGTGGCAGCATAGAGTCTGGGAGGCTGGCCTTCAGCTAGCCAGGGAACTGGCCAAATATAGAGCACGGCTAGTCTTTCGGGATCAGGAGGAGTTCCCAGGCAGGCTTAAAGAAATTGAAGATGGGCCGCGCTGGCTATTTATCCAAGGGGATATTCGAACCCTTTATAATCGTCCAATTGCTGTTGTGGGCACTCGTAAGCCTTCAAAGGATGGTGAGTTCTTGGCTCGCTACGTTGTCGCAACACTTGCACATTCAGAGAGAACGGTAGTATCTGGCCTCGCTTTTGGCATCGACCAAGTTGCTCATCAGGAGTCTCTCAGGTATGGCTTGCCCACAGTGGCGGTTTTAGGAAATGGAATATTCCTTGATTACCCCAAAGGCTCTCAAGAGATCCGTGAGAAAATTTTGATGAATGGCGGGGCAGTCATAACAGAATACCTGCCACATCAATCTTATTCTGGTGAGAACTTTGTGAGGCGAAATCGAATCCAGGCAGGCCTTTCTGAGTTTGTTATTCCAGTTGAATGGAAAATAAAGAGCGGCACAGCTCACACTGTTGAATATGCTTCAAAATACCAAAGAAAAGTGGTCAATATATTCCTGCCAGGAACAGCAAAAGCCCGACCAGAAATGGTTTTTTCGGAGCGTGCACGTGGCGCAACATCGTTTGAGATACCTAGAGAAACCGAGCAGCTTATAGCGCTACTGGATTTGGATACCTCCTCATTGCAAGTGGATTCCGAGCAATCAGAAGATATCGCGACCGAACCAGTGCAACAGAATTTAGAAATTTAGGTAGTTC
>NZ_JBQSXV010000018.1:0-2954 GCF_052378675.1 Halomonas sp. AOP25-F1-15 | reverse complement strand
CCAGACTCCTTCGGGTTATAGGGTCAAGCAATGAAGCGCACACGGTGGATGCCTAGGCAGTCAGAGGCGATGAAAGACGTGGTAGCCTGCGATAAGGCTCGGTGAGGTGGCAACAACCTGTGACCCGGGCATTTCTGAATGGGGAAACCCACTGACCATAAGGTCAGTATCTTACACTGAATACATAGGTGTAAGAGGCGAACCAGGGGAACTGAAACATCTAAGTACCCTGAGGAAAAGAAATCAACCGAGATTCCCCTAGTAGCGGCGAGCGAACGGGGACCAGCCCTTAAGCATGTGAATGATTAGGCGAACAGATTGGGAAGTCTGGCCGTAGCAGGTGATAGCCCTGTAGTCGAAAATCTGATCATGTGAAATCGAGTAGGTCGGGGCACGAGAAACCTTGACTGAAGACGGGGGGACCATCCTCCAAGGCTAAATACTCCTGACTGACCGATAGTGAACCAGTACCGTGAGGGAAAGGCGAAAAGAACCCCGGATAGGGGAGTGAAATAGATCCTGAAACCGTGTGCGTACAAGCAGTAGGAGCAGACTTGTTCTGTGACTGCGTACCTTTTGTATAATGGGTCAGCGACTTATATTCAGTGGCGAGGTTAACCGTATAGGGGAGCCGTAGGGAAACCGAGTCTTAACTGGGCGACACAGTCGCTGGATATAGACCCGAAACCGAGCGATCTATCCATGAGCAGGGTGAAGGTTGAGTAACATCAACTGGAGGCCCGAACCAGGATCTGTTGAAAAAGATTTGGATGACTTGTGGATCGGAGTGAAAGGCTAATCAAGCTCGGAGATAGCTGGTTCTCCTCGAAAGCTATTTAGGTAGCGCCTCACGTATTACCGCCGGGGGTAGAGCACTGTTTCGGCTAGGGGGTCATCCCGACTTACCAACCCGAGGCAAACTCCGAATACCGGTGAGTACAGCGTGGGAGACACACGGCGGGTGCTAACGTCCGTCGTGAAAAGGGAAACAACCCAGACCGTCAGCTAAGGTCCCGAAATCCTGGTTAAGTGGGAAACGATGTGGGAAGGCTTAGACAGCTAGGAGGTTGGCTTAGAAGCAGCCATCCTTTAAAGAAAGCGTAATAGCTCACTAGTCGAGTCGGCCTGCGCGGAAGATGTAACGGGGCTAAACCAGGTACCGAAGCTACGGGTGCGTCATTATTTCGATAATGATGCGCGGTAGAGGAGCGTCGTGTAAGCCAATGAAGGTGGATTGAGAAGTCTGCTGGAGGTATCACGAGTGCGAATGCTGACATGAGTAACGATAAAGGGAGTGAAAAACTCCCTCGCCGGAAGACCAAGGTTTTCTGTTCGATGCTAATCAGAGCAGAGTGAGTCGGCCCCTAAGGCGAGGCCGAAAGGCGTAGTCGATGGAAAACGGGCTAATATTCCCGTACCGGACATGGTTGCGATGGGGGGACGAAGAAGGCTAGGTGAGCCAGGCGTTGGTTGTCCTGGTGAAAGTGAGTAGGCCGAGATCTTAGGAAAATCCGGGATCTTAAAGCCGAGACACGAGATGAACTGACTACGGTCAGGAAGTCACTGATGCCACGCTTCCAGGAAAAGCCTCTAAGCTTCAGATCATGTGCGACCGTACCCCAAACCGACACAGGTGGTCAGGGAGAGAATCCCAAGGCGCTTGAGAGAACTCGGGTGAAGGAACTAGGCAAAATGGTGCCGTAACTTCGGGAGAAGGCACGCCGGCGTAGGGTGAAGAGACTTGCTCTCCTAGCCCGAACCGGTCGAAGATACCAGGTGGCTGCAACTGTTTATTAAAAACACAGCACTCTGCTAACTCGTAAGAGGACGTATAGGGTGTGACGCCTGCCCGGTGCCGGAAGGTTAAATGATGGTGTTAGCCGCAAGGCGAAGCTCTTGATTGAAGCCCCGGTAAACGGCGGCCGTAACTATAACGGTCCTAAGGTAGCGAAATTCCTTGTCGGGTAAGTTCCGACCTGCACGAATGGCGTAATGATGGCCACGCTGTCTCCACCCGAGACTCAGTGAAATTGAAATCGCCGTGAAGATGCGGTGTACCCGCGGCTAGACGGAAAGACCCCGTGAACCTTTACTATAGCTTCACACTGGACGCTGATGTTGCCTGTGTAGGATAGCTGGGAGGCTTTGAACTTTGGACGCCAGTTCGAAGGGAGCCAACCTTGAAATACCAGCCTGGCATCATTGGCGTTCTCACTCAGGTCCGTTATCCGGATCGAGGACAGTGTGTGGTGGGTAGTTTGACTGGGGCGGTCTCCTCCTAAAGAGTAACGGAGGAGCACGAAGGTACCCTCAGCACGGTCGGACATCGTGCATTGAGTGCAAGAGCATAAGGGTGCTTGACTGCGAGACAGACACGTCGAGCAGGTGCGAAAGCAGGTTCTAGTGATCCGGTGGTTCTGTATGGAAGGGCCATCGCTCAACGGATAAAAGGTACTCCGGGGATAACAGGCTGATACCGCCCAAGAGTTCACATCGACGGCGGTGTTTGGCACCTCGATGTCGGCTCATCACATCCTGGGGCTGAAGTCGGTCCCAAGGGTATGGCTGTTCGCCATTTAAAGTGGTACGCGAGCTGGGTTTAGAACGTCGTGAGACAGTTCGGTCCCTATCTGCCGTGGGCGTTGGATGTTTGAGAAGGGCTGCTCCTAGTACGAGAGGACCGGAGTGGACGACCCTCTGGTGTTCCGGTTGTCACGCCAGTGGCATTGCCGGGTAGCTATGGTCGGACGGGATAACCGCTGAAAGCATCTAAGCGGGAAGCCCCCTTCAAGATGAGACATCCCTGAGGCCTAGAGCCTCCTGAAGGGCCCAGCGAGACCAGCTGGTTGATAGGCACGGTGTGGAAGCGCTGCAAGGCGTTGAGCTAACGTGTACTAATGGCCCGTGAGGCTTGACTCTATAACACCCAAGGGGTCTGGTCGCAGTGATAACGT
>NZ_JBQSXV010000017.1:0-3076 GCF_052378675.1 Halomonas sp. AOP25-F1-15 | reverse complement strand
TTGGAGGAGCACGCAGCCTTCTTCAGCGAGCAGTTGGGCGATATTGAAGAACCGACCGCGCCCTTCGGACTACTAGACATCCGCGGCGATGGCAGCGAGATAGAGGAAGTGCGAGTTCCTTTGGACACGGAGGTGGCCCAGCAGGTGCGGAAACAGGCTCAGCGCTATGGTGTGAGCACGGCTAGCCTATTTCATCTGGCCTGGGCGTTGGTGCTGAGTAAGACCACCGGACGGGACGATGTGGTGTTTGGCACCTTGTTGTTCGGGCGCATGCAAGGCGCCGAAGGTGCCGAACGGGCGTTAGGGATGTTTATCAATACATTACCAATACGTATTAGGATGGATTCACAAGGCATCGATAACTGTCTTCGCCGCACCCACGAGGCCCTGTCTGCGCTACTGCACCACGAGCATGCGAGCCTCGCCCTAGCGCAACACTGCAGCGGTCTGCCTGGAGGAACACCGCTGTTCACAACGCTATTTAACTACCGCTATAGCCCTCCACAGGATGAAGACATTCAGGCTAGTCCGGGCATGATTTTGCTGGATAGTCAGGAGCGTACTAACTATCCGATCACGATGTCAGTGGACGATCTAGGTAACGGCTTCCAATTGGTAGGCCAAGTGAGCTGCTCGATTGGCGCACAGCGGCTGTGTGACTATTTGAATACGGCTATTGTGGAGGTTGTAGAAAATCTGCAAGTGACGCCTCAACAACTATTAAATGAGATCAGCCTGCTCAGAGCGGATGAGCAGCAGTTGTTGAGCGAGTGGGGAAAGAATACGCAGCAGTATTCTGATTCTTCTCCAATTCATCATCTGATCGAGCGGCAGGCTTCGGCAACCCCAGCGGCCACGGCGCTAGTATTTGAAGAGCAGTCACTCAGCTACGCCGAACTTAATGCCAGTGCCAATCGTCTCGCGCACTATCTGATCGGGTTAGGCGTAAAACCTGAAACTCAAGTAGGTATCGCTGTTGAGCGTTCTATCGAGATGGTGGTGGGGCTACTGGCCATTCTTAAGGCGGGGGGCGCCTATGTACCACTGGACCCGGATTACCCTGTCGAGCGGCTGGCCTATATGATCGAAGACAGCGGCCTTAAGCTGCTATTTACCCAGCAGCATCTTCGCGAGTCGTTATCAGTAGATGAACGCCTGAATGTCATTGAACTGGATCAGTTGGATGTGGCGCAGCATGCTTCAACCAATCCTGAAGTAGCGCTGCATGGCGAAAATATTGCTTATGTGATCTACACCTCTGGCTCCACCGGGCGACCCAAGGGCGCGGCCAATCGCCACCAGGCGCTGAACAATCGCCTGCAGTGGATGCAGGATGCCTACCATCTGACAACTGACGATGTGGTGTTACAGAAGACCCCATTTAGCTTCGACGTCTCGGTATGGGAGTTCTTCTGGCCGCTGATGCAGGGGGGGCAGCTGGTGGTGGCGCCACCAGGTGCTCATCGTGAACCGGCACAGCTGGTCGAATTGATACGTACTCACAATATCACCACGCTGCACTTCGTGCCTTCGATGCTGCAGGCCTTCCTGGCTCATGGCGAGATAGAAGCTTGCACTAGTCTGACGCGCCTGATGTGTAGCGGCGAGGCACTGCCGGCGGAGCTGCAGAACCAAGTATTTACTCGGCTGCCCCACACGTGGCTCTACAACCTCTATGGTCCCACAGAAGCGGCTATTGATGTTACCCACTGGACGTGCCAGGACGATGGGCGCAACCAAGTCGCTATCGGCCAACCGATTGCTGGTATCCGCACCTATGTACTGGATGGCGATCTCAGCTTGGCGCCGCTTGGCGTCGCGGGGGAACTCTATCTCGGCGGCATTGGGTTGGCGCGTGGCTATCTGCACCGCTCTAATCTGACCGCAGAACGTTTTATCGCGGATCCATTTGTGCAAGGTGAACGCCTCTACCGTACCGGCGATCTGGTGCGCTGGCGGGAGGACGGCCAGCTCGAGTACCTGGGTCGCCTCGATCATCAGGTGAAAATACGCGGCTTCCGTATCGAGTTGGGGGAGATTGAAGCCCAGCTGCTATCTCAGCCGGAAGTGCGTGAGGCGGTGGTGGTTGCACAAGAAGGCCCCGGTGGCGCTAGGTTAGTCGCTTATGTGGTTCCCCAGGCTGGTAGTGAACTCGACACCAGTTCACTACGTGAAGCGCTGGGTCAAAAACTACCGGATTATATGGTGCCGGGAACTGTGGTCACGCTCGATACACTGCCATTGAATGCCAACGGCAAGGTGGATCGTAAGGCGCTACCTGAGCCGGAGTTAGCCAGTAGCTCGAAGTACGAGCCGCCTCAGGGTGGAGTGGAAGAAGCCTTGGCTGAGATCTGGTCTGAAGTGTTGAGCGTAGAGTGTGTCGGTCGTCACGATAATTTCTTCGAGTTGGGTGGGCATTCGCTGCTAGCTCTGAAAGTGCTTGAGAAAATGCGGCACCAGGGGCTGACAGCGCAGGTGCGTACCCTGTTCCAGTACCCGGAGCTGGTGGCTTTTGCTCAAGCGTTGACGCAAGCGCCCGAGCAATATGAGATCACCATCCCGCCCAATCTGATCCCCCACGATTGCCAGGTTCTCCAGCCGGACATGCTGACACTAATCGAGCTCAATGCCGAAGAGATCAGTGTGATCGAAGCGGCAGTGTCCGGCGGTGCTGCCAACATCCAGGACATCTACCCATTAGCACCGCTGCAAGAGGGCATCCTTTTCCATCACCGGCTGCGGCACCGGGGAGATACTTATGTACTTCCCTGCCTACTTGGTTTCGATAGTCGGGAGCGGTTGGATAGGTTTATTGCTGGTTTTAACCAGCTCGTTGCCCGTCACGATATTCTTCGTACTGCGGTGCTCTGGGAAGGGCTCCGTGAGCCGGTACAGGTGGTATACAAGCATGCCGTAATGGAAGTCGAATGGCCGTCGGTTCCTTATGAGGAAGCTGATCGTGTCGCCGAATGGTTATACACCCAGGTGGATCCTGAACATCACCGCATTGATGTGCGCCGAGCGCCCATGCTACGAGCAGTGGCAGCATACGATGCTGAGCAAAACCGCTGGTTGT
>NZ_JBQSXV010000016.1:0-4170 GCF_052378675.1 Halomonas sp. AOP25-F1-15 | reverse complement strand
ACCGCTAACCCCGAACGGTAAGGTCGACCGTCAGGCGCTGCCCACGCCAGATTTAGCCAGTAACTCGCATTACGAGCCGCCCCAGGGCGAGGTGGAAGAAGCACTTGCGGAAATCTGGTCAGAGATACTTGGCATTGAGCTGGTTGGCCGACACGATAACTTTTTCGAGTTGGGTGGCCATTCTCTGTTGGCTCTGAAGGTGCAAGCTAGAGTGGAGGAAAGTTTTGATACACGGCTCCCTCTTCGTAGCTATTTCGGGCATGCCTCATTGATTTCGATGTGCACGCTCATTCAGGAGGCTCGAGAAAGTACGCGCGAGGCGGAAGGTTCCGAGCTAGAAAAGATGGCGGCACTATTAGAGAGCTTGGAGAGCTGATATGGAACTCAACAATCGAATTATTGTGGAACGCTTCTTACAGCTTTCACAGGATAAACAGAGCCAATTTCTCAAGGCCTTGAAACAGCAGAATATTGATTTTTCGACTTTGCCGATCATTCGTCGGAATAGCCAAGAGAACTGCAAGCTCTCCTATGCTCAACTGCGCCAATGGTTTCTGTGGCGCTTGGATCCTCAAAGTAGCGCTTACCATATTACCGGTGCTCTGACTCTCAAAGGCTCGCTGGATACTGAAGCAATGTGGGGTAGCTTCGCCGCCTTGATATCTCGACATGAGGCACTGCGTACGGTTTTCCATGACGATGGCGAGGGTGGGGCGATACACGTGGTGCTAGCTGAGAGCAATTTTGCATGGCACGAGATTGACCTAAGCCATATGCCGAAGGATGAACGAGACGCAGCAATAGAGAGCCAGCTTGATCGGATTTGCAATGCCCCTTTCAATCTGGAAGAGGGGCCGCTGTTGCGGGTGGGGCTCCTGCGCTTAGCAGAAGAGAAGCACCTGCTGGTGGTGGTAATGCACCATATCGTCTCCGATGGCTGGTCGATGCAGTTGATCATCGATGAGTTTGCTGCGGACTACTCTGCTCGTGTGAAAGGAAAGGCCTGGCAGCCACACGCCTTGCCGATTCAATATGCCGACTATGCACTGTGGCAGCGTCAGTGGATGGAGGCGGGTGAGAAGGAGCGTCAGCTCGCCTACTGGCAAGCGGAACTTGGCGACGAACACCCAGTGCTGCAGCTGCCGACCGATCGACAGCGTCGCAACGATGGACATTATCACGCTGCGCGCCACGACATGGTGCTCCCAGAGCCACTGATAAGCGGGCTTCGTCAGCTAACTAAGACGCAGGGTACCACCCTGTTCATGACGCTACTGACAGGGTTCCAAACGCTGCTGTATCGCTATACCGGGCAGGAAGATATTCTAGTCGGCGTGCCAATCGCCAACCGGCACCGGATGGAAACCCAAGGTGTGATAGGACTTTTCGTCAACACCCAGGTGCTGCGTAACCCGTTGAATGGTCATTTAAGCCTGGCCGAGGCGCTGCAACAGAGCAAACGTGCGGCGTTAAGTGCACAAGAGCATCAGGATCTCCCTTTTGAACAGTTAGTGGAAGCGCTGCATCCGGAGCGCAGTTTGAGTCACACGCCGCTATTCCAGGTGATGTTCAACCACCAGCGGCAGGATCATGGTGCACTGCAGACACTACCAGGACTGGAACTGAGCACCTGGCCTCTGGAGCAGAGAAAAGCACAGTTAGAACTGACGCTAAATGCGGTAGAACGTAAGGATGGTCGCCTGGAGGTAAGCTTCATTTATGCAGAAGAGCTGTTCGACTCAACCACCATTGAGCGTCTGGCTCAGCATTATACGGTCATTCTAGAGGCGCTGGCAGAAACGACGGAGCGCTCGTTGAGCGATATCGAACTGCTAGACAAAGAGGAACAGCTAAAATTACAGGAATGGGGTGTAAACACACAGCGGTGTACCGATGCTCAGCCAATCCATAGACTAATTGGGCGACGGGCTGCTGCAACCCCAGAGGCCACAGCGCTAGTATTTGACGATCAGTCACTCAGCTACGCCGAACTCAATACCCGCGCCAACCAGTTGGCTCACTACCTTATCGGCCTAGGCGTAAAACCTGAGACTCGAGTGGGTATTGCCATGGAGCGCTCCATCGAGATGGTGGTGGGGCTGCTGGCGATTCTTAAAGCGGGGGGCGCTTATGTGCCACTGGATCCCGAGTATCCTTCGGAGCGGCTGGCGTTCATCACCGACGATAGTGGCATCGAGCTGTTGCTGACTCAGCACACCTTGCGTGGGGCATTGCCGATAGCTGATGGTCTCAGCGTTGTGGAGTTGGATCGGCTGGATATAGCCCATTACGCCACTACCAATCCAGCGGTGACGCTGCACGGCGAACACCTCGCCTATGTGATTTATACCTCGGGCTCCACCGGGCGACCCAAGGGAGCCGCCATTCGCCATGATGCCTTGACCAATTGTATGGTCTGGATGCAGGAGACCTACCAGCTCACCGATACCGATGCCGTATTGCATAAGGCGCCGTTCGGGTTCGACGTCTCTGTGTGGGAGATTTTCTGGCCGCTGAGTGTCGGGGCACGTTTGGTGATTGCCCAACCAGGCGACCATCGAGATCCAGAGCGCATCATTGAGCTGATTCAGCGGCACGGCGTTACCACGCTCAACTTTGTGCCCTCAATGCTCAAGGCCTTCCTGGCCTATCCCGATGTGAAGGCCAAGACGCGACTCAAGCATATTATGTGCGGCGGTGAGGCCGTTCCAGCCATGCTACAGCAGGACGTGGCTGAGAATCTTGATGGCGCAAACTTACATGACCTCTATGGCCCCACCGAAACCACCATCCATGTTACTCACTGGTGGTGCCGTGATGACGTTCACCGCCAGATCCCCATTGGACGACCCATTAGTGGTACCCGCACCTACGTCTTGGATGGTGAGCTCAACTTGGTACCACAGGGCGTTGCAGGAGAGTTGTACCTGGGCGGGATAAGCCTGGCCCGTGGCTATCTCAATCGCAGTGATCTCACGGCGGAGCGCTTTATCGCCGATCCGTTCACCGAGGGCGAACGCCTCTACCGTACGGGAGATTTGGTGCGCTGGCGGGAGGATGGCCAGCTCGAGTACCTAGGCCGCCTTGATCACCAGGTAAAAATACGCGGCCTACGTATTGAGTTAGGTGAGATCGAAGCTGAACTGCTATCGCAACCGGAGATTCGCGAGGCGGTGGTAGTTGCCCAAGAAACCCCTAGTGGCTCGAGACTGGTGGCGTATGTGGTTTCCCAAGCCGACGGTGAACTCGACACCAGTAAATTACGTGATCGATTGGGTCAACAGTTGCCAGATTATATGGTGCCGGGAGTCGTGGTCACGCTTGATGCTTTGCCGCTGAATGCTAACGGCAAGGTAGAGCGAAAGTCCCTGCCCGAGCCGGATTTGGCCAGTAGCTCGCAGTACGAGAAGCCTCAAGGCGAGGTGGAAGAAGCGCTAGCGGGCATCTGGGCCGAGGTGCTGGGTGTGGAGCAAGTAGGTCGGCACGATAACTTCTTTGAGCTAGGCGGTCATTCGCTATTGGCCCTGAAGGTGCTGGAGAAAATGCGACATCAGGGGCTGACGGCGCAGGTACGCACGCTGTTCCAATGCCCTGAGCTGGTGGTCTTCGCCCAGGCACTGACGCATACATCAGAGCGGCAGGAAATAGTCATCCCTCCCAACCGCATTCCAGATGATTGCTTGGCAATCCAGCCTGAGATGCTGCCTTTGATTGAACTCAATGCCGAAGAGATCAGTGCCATCGAAGCAGCAGTGCCCGGCGGTGCTAGCAATATTCAGGATATCTACCCGCTGGCACCGTTGCAGGAGGGGATTCTCTTCCATCACCGGTTGCAGGAGAAGGGCGATGCCTATGTCACTCCGCGTTTGCTTGGCTTCGACAGCCGAGAACGGCTGGAAGCATTTATAGCCTGTTTCAATAAGCTGATTGCCCGCCACGATATTCTGCGTACGGTGGTGCTGTGGGAGAACCTGCGTGAACCGGTACAGGTGGTGTACCGGCATGCCGTGCTGAATATCGAGTGGCCAACGGTGCCGGATGAAGCTACCGGTCGTGTGGTCGAATGGTTATGTTCTGAAGTGGATCCTGAGCAACATCGCCTCGATGTGCGCCGAGCACCTATGCTTCGGGCGCTGGCTGCCCATGATGCCGAGGTTGGACGCTTGCTAC
>NZ_JBQSXV010000015.1:0-4749 GCF_052378675.1 Halomonas sp. AOP25-F1-15 | reverse complement strand
CAGTTCGTAAGCGTCAACGGCCAGATGAAGTTTGCTGGTGTTGTCTGCACGGCTTTTACCAATGGCTTCTGTTTGCTCTGTGGCGGCCCTGTACTGTCCTGGTGTGCTTTAACATAAGAGCCATCAATGAACAGCCACTCAACATCAGGGTAATCCACCAATGTGCTGAAAACCGTCATCAGTGTTCCAGCCGCTGACCAGGCGTTAAAGCGCTTATAGACAGTATTCCAAGACCCAAACGCTTCGACCAGTGTTCATCCGTGAGCATTTGTCAGGGCATCGCAGGCTCGCAGTTTGTTGGTGCGGGGACCTCTATTCTGCGAGCTTGCTTCTACTCTACCAAATCTTCTTCGCCCAAACGTCAACAGGCCCTAGCTAATTCAGCTAATCAATATAGGTAGGCTCGCTGGAGAGACGGTCTTCCGGCAGTTTGTCTCGCACGCCGGCTACTTGGCCAGCACTTACCTCACCACCTTCATTGCCCCAGGCATTACGCACGAAATTGGCCACATCAGCTACCTCATCATCAGAAAGCCGCCAGGCGAAATCGGGCATGGCCAGCGCTTCTGGACGCTTCTCGGTCGAAGGCATACGAGCGCCGGATAGAATCACGCGAATGATCCCGGTGGGATCCTCGGCATTGACCAGCGAACTGCCCTCCAGTGACGGAAACACCTGCGATGCCCCTTTACCATTGGCAAAGTGGCAGGCGTTGCAGTTATCCAGATAGAGCCGAGCACCGGTATTACCGTCCACATCGGCGTGGGTCAGCATCGCTTGGGTCTGTTCGGCGGCCTGTTCATCGTGGGGCGCCTCGTCGCCTTTTCCTGCGGGCAATGATTTGAGATAGCTCGCGATAGCATAGAGGTCGGCCTCATCCAGATGCGATGTACTGTACGCAACCACCGGGGCCATCTCACCGGCAACGGCGCTATAATCATTTCGGCCTGTCTCCAGATAGGCAACGATATCCTCTTCGCTCCAGCGCTGAAGCGGATGGCGCTGATTACCACTACCGCGCAGATTAGGTGCGTACCAGCCTTCCAGCGTTTCCCCTCTCAGGAAGTCACGGCCCTCGCCGTTCATGGCCTTTTCCTGGAAGAACAACCCACGCGGTGTATGACAACTGCCGCAGTGCCCCAGCCCTTGCACCAGGTAAGCGCCCCGGTTCAGCTCATCGCTTCGATCATTAGAGGGCGTGAACGGTTCAGAGGATGTGAAAAACCAGTTCCAAATCCCAATACCCCAGCGCTGGTTGAACGGAAAGCTCAGATCCGTACTCTCCGGCTGATTCGACACCGGCGCAACGCCTTCCATGAAGTAGGCATAGAGGGGGTCAATATCGTCATCGATAATTAACGAGTAGGAAGGATACGGCATGGCCGGATAAAGCTTTTTGCCATCATTACGCACGCCATCGCGCAGCGCAGCGGCAAACTCATCGCGCGTATAGTTGCCAATTCCGGCATCTGGGTCAGGGGTAATATTGGTCGAGAAAATCTCCCCAAAAGGGCTTTCAATCGCCTGACCGCCAGCAAAAGGCTCGCCACCTGGAGCGGTGTGACAGGCAACACAATCGCCCGCTCTGGAAAGGTACTCACCGCGCTCTATCTCAGTCTGATCAAATGCCATGCCTTGCGCCGCCGCGCTTAAAAGACCAACGCCCGCCAACCCCTGACGCCATTGTCGATGTATCATCATGGTCGCTCTCCTTATGCTTGAACCAGCGGGCCGGGGTTGGGTAAGTACTGCTCGCGGATCGCTTTCGCAGCCCAATAGGTCAGCGCGCCCACAAGCCCCGTGGGGTTGTACTGAAGATTCTGGGGAAAAGCATTGGCCCCCATCACAAACACGTTGTGGACATCCCAGCTCTGCAGATACCTATTCAGCGCACTGCTGGAAGGGTCGGACCCCATGATCGCACCACCGACGTTATGGGTCGTCTGGTAAGGCCGGACATCATAATGCGAATCGAAATCCTTGAACGAGAGCTTGTAGTCGTCCGGCCCCAGCGCCTTGGAGAGCGTGTCGATCTTCTGTTTCATGAACTGGGTCATGCGCACATCGTTTGCCTTCCAGTCAAACGTCATGCGCATGAGCGGTCGCCCATGGTCATCGGTATAGTTGGGGTCAAGATCCAGATAGCAGTCGCGGTAGGCCATGTTGCTGCCGTGAGAACCAATCGTCATGGTGTGACCATAGGTTTCCTGCACGGCCTGTTTCCAGCCAGCGCCCCAGCTTGGCGCACCTGAGCGCAGCGGCATATTGCGAATCGGCTGTCCATTGGTCATCGCGGCATTGATATAGGAGCCGCCAATGAAGCCTTCCTGGGCAAAGTCGATCTGCTCAACGCCGAAGTCGTTGATGATTTCGCCATTGGCACCTGCACCAATGAAGGGATTGAACTCTTTATCCTTGAAGTAGAGCGTTGAGCCACCGTTCATCTGGTAGGCGTAGTTCTTGCCGACTACACCCTCGCCGCTTACCGGGTCATAAGGGGTACCAATACCCGATACCAACATCAGGTGTACATTGTTCAGCGAGAACGTACCCAGCACCACCAGATCAGCCGGCTGAAATATCTCATCGCCCTCGCTATCGATATAGGTCACGCCGGTGGCCTTTTTGCCATCGCTATCTAGCTCGACCCGTAGCACTTCGCTATTGGCCTGGTAAGAGAAATTTTCGCGCCGCTTCAGTGCGCCCAGAATACAGGTCTGGGGCGAGGACTTGGAGTAGTTCATGCAGCCATAACGTTCACAGAAACCACAAAAATTACACGGCCCAAGCTGCATACCATAGGGGTTGGTATACGCTTCTGAAGCGTTACCGGCAGGCAAGGGAAAAGGATGCAGTCCCTGATCACGCGCCATGTCAGCAAACAGCGTATCGTTATGGGTACGCGCGAGCGGCGGCATGGGATATTCATTTGAGCGCCATCCCTCGAATGGGTTGCCCCCTTCCTGAAGCTCGCCGTTAAGGTTACCCGCCTTGCCAGAAATACCCGCCACTTTTTCGAAATAGTCAAAAAAGGGCTCCAGCTCTTCGTAGCTCACGCCGTAATCCTGAATGGTCATTTCATCAGGAATGATATCGGCGCCGAAGTTCTCCTCGACGTAGCTTTTAAGGCGCAATTCCTGAGGCTGTGGCCGCCAAGTATGTCCGTTCCAGTGCACGCCCGCGCCGCCAACACCATCACCGGGTAGGAATGAACCCAGGGTACGGTAAGGGACAGCCATATCACCAAGACCATGACGAACCGTCAGCGTGCTTTTGGCCGGCTGTTGCATCAGTTTAAGGCGCACGCCGTAGGTAAGCTCATCGGCCATTTTCGGATAGGAAAAGTCCGGTACGGTATCGCGGTCTTCACCGCGCTCAAGCGCCAAAACGCTTAAGCCTTCCTCGGTTAATTCCATGCCCATGATCGAATTGGTCCAGCCAAGACCAACCAGTACAACATCAACCGGTGGATTTATTTTTGCCATGCTTATCCCCTTTCGCCGGTAAGGCTGACCGGCCCTAACGGATATTTGACGTTATGTTGGTCGACCCACTCCAGATACGCGCCCCTGGCGCCTGGGAAGCCGATAAATTTCCAGGCGGCCATATGCTTGTTGCCGCCATGGATTGGGTCGGCAAAATAGCCCTCTTTGGTATTTTGCAACAAAAAGGCAAAAAACTGGCGAGCACTAACGTTGTCGAAGGTTATGTCTTCCTGCTCAAGCTGCTGTAACACCTCTTCCTGAGTGGCGTTATCCAGGGCTGAGAACCTTTGGCCATACTGGCGCACGCAGTAGTCAAGCGTTGCGGCAATCCCCGCCCGATAAACCTCCCGTGGGAGCATTGACGACTGATATCCCATCAGCGGTAATACATCGTCAGGAAAGGGACCTTTCATGTACCAATCAGCCGCATAACCAAAGCTGCCTTCCATCTGCCTATCAATAAAGATGGGCACATTGGTTTCCAGGGCACCGGGCCCAGGCCCGTCGCTGGGAATCAACCGGTCACAGGCCGCAAGCAGAAAAACCCATTCGTCTGCGTCGAAAAAAACTGGCTGATAGTCACTTAGCTGTTCTGGTGGTTCGCTGGCGGAGACGGTGAGTGAGATGCCACTCCCCAGGGTGACGGCAGGAATGCTGGTTAACGCACCCTTCATAAATCGTCGACGCGATTCATTGTTTAGGCTCAACGGTCTGCTCCTTTATGCTTTTTTCAGTCACGGTTTTTTATAGTTAGCTCGGGCTAATTAATTAAGTCTAGGACCTGTTGACGTTTGAGCGAAGAAAATTTGGCAGGATAAAGGCAAAATCGCACAATGTTGCTTCCCACACCAACAAACTGTGAGCCTGCGATGTCCCGAAAATGCTCACGGATGAACACTGGTCGAAGCTAAAACCTATCCTGCTTCAACAAGGTGTCTATGACAAGGCCAGTCTGCGACCCACTGTGGAAGGTATTCTTTACCGGATGCGCACGGGTTGTCAGTGGCGGAACCTGCCCGAAGCGTTTGGGTCTTGGAATACTGTCTATAAGCGCTTTAACGCCTGGTCAGCGGCTGGAACACTGATGACGGTTTGCAGCACATGGGTGGATTACCCTGATGTTGAGTGGCTGTTCATTGATGGCTGTTATGTTAAAGCACACCAGGACAGTACAGGGCCGCCACAGAGCAAACAGAAGTCATTGGTAAAAGCCGTGCAGGCAACACCAGCAAACCTCATCTGGCCGTCGACGCTTACGGACTTC
>NZ_JBQSXV010000014.1:0-5407 GCF_052378675.1 Halomonas sp. AOP25-F1-15 | reverse complement strand
GCACGATTGAGGCTGTCCAGTGCGCGAACCTTGAGCGACTTGTTAGAAGGCGACCTACTGATAAACTTCAATACAGAACCGCACCTTGCCTAAAGGCTTAACCTCATGCCGTATGGTCGGTTCTACGACACCACTATTTTCCGGATCAAGAATAATAACTTCTTTTACTGGCTCGTTGATTGTGTACTGTAGTTTGCCCTCCAGCACCACAATTTTTCCTCATATGAATTCCTTGATTTGGTGCTCGTTCAGCAGCCCTTTAGGCATTGTATGCTCATCAAAGTCTGGGGTTTTCTTGTATGGAGTAACGCTGTTCGGTAACGGCTTCAAGTTGGGTTGCCTTCTAACGCCGAAGCTCAGTTGCCGTCGGAACGGCCGCAGGCCGTGGAGGGAACCCGAAGCGCGGCAGCGCTTTGGGCGGTCAACTGCAGCGATTTGTTAGATGCTGAACGTAGCATGCACATGATTTTCCAAAAGAAAGCGCTCGAATTCCCACTGATGGACAAGACGATCTTTCTTAGTTGGGCGAACAGTTGGATCGGTGTACATATATAGATGAAAGCGACCACCTGAGTGCTGCTGCGCATTTTGCTCAACCTCCGAATGAGTCATCAGCCAAACTCGCTCGCTTGCGAGATCAACGAAAGCGACCAATTCCGCGGGTGAGTCATCGCGAAGCCACCAGTCAAGCGCCAACTTGCCCGAACCACCGCCAGGCTTTGCTTTTTTGTTTGTTTTCACCTGTATCGTCCGCGCATCACCGTCTTTCGGAGAATAAGCAACCAGATCGACTCCGGTGTCAGTACTCATGGGCGCGGACTCTATTCCGCACAATAGGAAACGGTACTGAACTAAAAATTCCCCGCATTTTCCAATCTGGGCTGTAGTTAAGTCCATGGACCCTCTTTACATCTAACGCCTGAATTAAGCCGTGCCGCGAAGCGGCATCGGCTTGAATGACTTGTTGGGGCGCGGGCAGTCAGCCCGAAGCCGGTTGACCCGACTGTACGGCAGCGCTGCCGAGCGCGGGGCTGTGCCGATGGTGGAACCAGAAATCCGGTGCATCCATGTCTCCGAAATGAGCCGGCTTGCCCAGCGATGGCGCCAGAGTGAAGCAGCGGCGCGCGTTCTGGTGGAGCGGGCTTTGCCTGGGACCTGCCAGTCGTGGGAAGCCGCACAAAGAGAATGCGAATTCCGCGGCCCAACCCTTGAATTAAGCCGTGCCGCGAAGCGGCATCGGCTTGAATGACTTGTTGGGGCGCGGGCAGTCAGCCCGAAGCCGGTTGACCCGACTGTACGACACGCCGACCGGAGGCGGGGCTTTGCCAGCGATGGCTCTAGAAATCCGGTGCATGCATGTCTCCGAAGTAGCCGGCTTGCCCAGTGCTGGCACCAGAGTGAAGCGACGGCACGCTTGCTGGTGGAGCGGGCTTTGCCTGTGACCTGCCAGTCGTGGGAAGCCGCACAAAGAGAATGCGAATTCCGCGGCCCAACAGTGATTATATACCCGGCTGCATAACCTCAATGAACGTGCCAGCGCGTTCATTGAGGTTATCTAGCCGCCTTGATCAAATCTACCTCATTGATTCTATTGATAGCAAAGCAAATTTTGGCTACATATTAAAAATTCATGCGCCTTCTCGTTTTGCTTTTTGCGCATGAGGGGCAATCGCTAATAAATAAATGATACCCACATATCTTGAACCGCTACTTTCCGGCAGGAGGGCATGGCAGGCGGCAATTAATAACAGCAGAGGTGGCCACGCTGGCTTTTTGAGAAAATTCGATAATATATCGCAATAGCGGGTGGCCACTTTTGAAAAGTATATTTTATAAATACCTGTGACCTTATCCACTAGGCTAGCCTTACTGATTCGGCAAGTTAATGAGTGGGTTGTAACGCATTCATGAACAACACATCACCACTACTCACAATAGCCGCATACTCCCCTTCCAAATTAGTCAGTGACATAGCATGCACTTCATCTGCAGTGCGATAAGTGCCTGAGTAGTCCTGCTTGGCAAAGGTAAACGTAGCGTCAGCGACTACCTGGGTATCAAAACCAAGATTTCCTACGTTGCGAGCGGTGGCTTCAACCGAATTGCTGGTACTCACACCGACGATAACCAGCCGCTTGACCCCGCGAAGGTGAAGCCAGCGCTCTAAACCTGAATGAGTAAATGCACAGGGTACGCTCTTTTCCACGACGTGCTCGTTAGATTGCGGGGCTAGTACGGGCTGGAACTCTGCGCCTAGGCTGCCCCGGCCAAAATGGCGAGCCGGGGGAGCGTGAGATATGGCGTACATACACCACTAACCCGCCAACATTACGCCATTTTATAAGCAGAGATTATATTATCTTCAGCATCTGGATTATTGCGCTCACCAGCGGCGGGGTCGCTCATACCTCGCCGCATATAAATGATCATCAGGACGGCAAGTTGATTACTCAAAATACTTCAACCTTCTATACAGCTTGCCTAAAAAGCGTGTGCCCAGCATTAATCCAATACTGAGTACAACCACTGCCAGCGAACCGTAAGCCACTATTCCGCCCCACGCCCACTGGCTAATTACCGTGCCTAGGTGCTGAACGAAAAGATACACGCCAATTAAGAAACTACCTGCCCGTACCAAACCTGTCTCGCTGATGGATAAGGCTGAGTAAGTGCTATCACTTTCATGAATCTTATGGGCCAGTAATCCAGCAGAAAACCACAATGCAACACCCGCGATGAAAGGCATAACGGTGGTTGCTACTAGGCCTGGTAGCCACTGGGATAAGGTTGCATCCAGTTCCAGGCTTGGGCCAAACAGCAGTCTCGATACGTTTAAGAGCGGGTTTATGGCGAGGTAAATGGCGAGTAATCGAATCAGCAGTACGGAGAAAGGCTTCATTGTCATACCTCACATTTAAAACTCTAGCATAACCAAAAGTCCTCTATCAGATGCAGCATTGCCCTGATAACGCCTGAGTTGAGGGGCTTTTGTGGAGCACGCGCAGCGTGCGGAACAAAAGTCCCTCTCCAACGATTTGTTATGCGACTGCATATCTAGCGCTCTATGCCGGCCGAATTATCGCTAGGTCCTAGCGTACTGATTAGATACTCCTCTAGAGCCGGTGCTTCAAAGCGAGTTTTCTCGGGGACCGCGACGGTGAGAACATACCGAGGAAAACTGCTCCATTCATGGTAAAAACGACACGATCGATCTGACGCGTAGCCGCAATACGATGAAATACGGGCTCCTAAAGAGCTTCTACCTGAAGCCTTTCCCACGTAAACCACGTTCAAATCCTTGTTAAGAAAAGCGTATATCCCGGCACGACCGGCGTGAGGCCACACTTCAGGCCATTGAGCAAAGCACTTGATAGATGCGGGGCCCAGTTCGGGTGACATGTCATAAGGCGCAGAACTCTCGAACGGCTGTAGAGTCGGATTTCGATATTTCTCCGCGTAATTTTCAACCGCCGCCAGTAGCTTTTCTAAATTAGGTGACATTAAACCTCCACTGTTGCATAAAGCCTAAGCTCAGTTGGCCGCCGGAGCGCGAAGCGCGGAGGGAACCCGAAACGCGGCAGCGTTTTGGGCGGTCAACTGCAGCGACCTGTTAGGGGCACTACGGCGGGGAGTAGAACGCCGCAATAGAGCACACACGCTAATGTCGCGCATACTAGAAATGGATTCGTAAACGACGCAGGAAGCTGCAGCCAGACCAAACCGGTGAACAGAAGCACCGACGCTGCAAACAAAAGAACAACTGCCCATCGATTAAGAATGACGAGCCCTAAAGCGTAAATTAATGTGGCTGCAGCCACTACGCTCAGCGGCCAATGGAGCTGTGGGCGGTAAGTCGTGAATAGAATGATAAAGATCCAGCGCAGTGCGAGCGCTATGAGCATAGAAGCGGCTAGCCAGATGAACAACTTCTGTAAAAGACTCAAATTCATACTTATCCCCTAACGGCCAAGTTCAGTGAGCGGCGTAGCCGTCCACTGCAACGCCGAGTTAGAACCGAGCCAACTATGAGGCAAAGTTCCCACGAGGCTATGAAAATGAAAGCTGCTTGCGCAAGCTGGACGCGCGCTACAGGAAAATTTGGCATGAAACCAGTGCTTCTCATGCGAAGCGCTTAACAACGCGCAGTTGTGAGGAGAAAGAGAGAGGGCGCGATTAATCGTGGGAGACTAAAAAGAGCGGACTTACATTTTAATCAATCGGCGCCGTTAAGCATCTCGCTTGAATTTCGGGTTAGGGCTGGCACCACTCACGACTGCGGCAGCAGGAATCGAAAAGGGGAGTGACGCGGCGCGCCAGGACCCATGTGGAAGTGTCGCTCGACAGAAATAAGTCATGCTGCCTTCTCCTACCAGCGATCCGTCTAAAACTTCTTCGGTGTCTAATAAAACGGCGCGCGCCCTTACACAATCAACGAGTTCTTCGCTCTTTATATCCCACCCGATTTCCAGAAGTGGCGAAAGAATCCTGTCTGCACGACTAATGGCCATAGTGGCCACATGTACAACCGGCAGATCGTATCTCTCGTAACTTCTTACCGACACTACGACAAACGCCAGCCGCTGGGCCTCTAGGACAACAGTCCCAGCGCTACATCCAAGCAGTGCCGCGACAGCCCAGTAGTCTCGATCATTCGATATAAGCCGTGTGATGCAACGATTTGCCCATGCCTCTTCTGTTTTTCGAAATTCCATCCAATATGGGGAAAGAGAGTTCCGCAAAGCCCCGGTTTCGTGAAGGGAGCCCACAAGATTAATTTGATAATCTAGGGACTCTGGGTTCTCGGTGAGGCACGACGCAGCAGCGTCAACAACAAAATGGCCTTTTTTTTGCGCATTGAGGCGCAGCTTGTTGAGTTTGTTAAACAGTTTATCGGACATGTAGACCCTAACGTTTGGTTAAGGGGCGGGCTTTAGCCCGTCCCAGAGAGCGAAGCGAACGATTTGAACCACTTGTTAGGTTTTAATACGCTATCCAAGCTTCACTTCCGTCGAACTCATATTTTGTCTCTTGTGAGGTTGAGCGCAACACAGGCCAGACTAAGTTAAAGCTGTGAATGTACTCTGGTAGCACAAAGTATTTTCTGGTCTCTGAATCAATGACAACCGTTTTTCGCTCAACTAATTTCTCCATCCAACTCAGAGCTAGATAACGCGAGTCTTTTGAATAGGCAAAAAGGCAACCCCATACATAGCCCGGGAACTTTTTACCGTCAACAGTTAGCTTATAGTAGGAGTCACCGTGAGGGGGCTCGCCGGCATACATGAGAGATGCACGGTGGTTAGCATCAGGGGAAATTAGTACATAGTCGCCCATGCCGGCCCACTTACAACTCCCATCGCTGGGCAATATTAGTTCTTCTGGTTCCACGCAGATGTACCTTTAAAAC
>NZ_JBQSXV010000013.1:0-7602 GCF_052378675.1 Halomonas sp. AOP25-F1-15 | reverse complement strand
AGAGGATTGATCAGCTCATCACCTTGTCCCTCGGAAGGTTTGTTAACAGCCGTGCTAACCGGCCAATGTTCAACTAGTCCCGCATCGATATGCCGCACCATGCTGCGGATTGTCTCTTTATCCGTCAGGTCAGTAGCAAGCCAGTGTTCAAGACTGTCGTCGTCCAAAATTAACGGCATCCTGTCATGCACATCGGCAGCACTGCCTCGAGCTGGCTCGGTGAGAATGGCACATCCTAGACCTCCATCATCCCGTTCTGCGTAGATAGCGGCGAAGTATAGGGGCTCTCGATCCCTTCGGCACAGATAATGAGGCTGCTTAGGGGGCGTGTTCTTGATCCATTCGTACCATCCGTCAGCGAGTACGAGGCACCGGTGTTTAGCAAATGCCGATTTGAAAAAGTTATTAGTCGCAACGGTTTCAACTCGCGCATTTATGGGTTGCGTGCCTTTCCCTTTGGCCCACGATGGGCGAAATCCCCACCACACCTCTTCAAGCGTGGGAGCAGAGTCCTCAGACGCCTGCCGTATGCTCGCGATCCAGGTACCCGGCGCCACATTGTAGCGCGGTCGAATGTCGCGCTCAGACATAACCGCACCGACCTTTTTGGTCAGCTCAGGTATCGGGGTGAATAAAGCAAATCGTCCGCACATAGCTGCAGGATAGACGAGAATTGGCCACCCAAGTCAGCCTACGCACCAAAATCGCGGTGCCCTCATCTAACCACCGTCAAAATAAGGTGGGCTTGCCAACACGATAAGACCAACGAATGAAGAAGAGTGCTTGCGATTCACTAGGCTGATCGCTTATTGTCAGCCCTTAATACTGTATATATTAGGCTATGTTGGCATCTGCTGTTGGTCAGCGCCTATCGCCGCACGAAGCCACGCTTCCTCGGCTGGCCTTGTGGTTTCAAATAACCGTCGCCATGCCAAGTAATTAGGTAAGTACGCTGTCCCCACCCCATGAAAGCGCCCCATCCACCCCTTCAAGCGGCTCATATAGCTGTTCACGTTCTGAATGTGGTATTCCTTGCCGATCACTCGCTGATTATCGAATACGATGAGTCGATGATGGGCAATGCCGTAGTCGCGAGAGAAGGTTTTATACCAGCTGTGTCCGTCAGAGCATAAAATCGAGTCGCGATCGATGATCGGCGCCAGAAACTCATGAACAGTCGATTTTTGGAGCGCCGGATCAACCAAATCACTGACCTTTCCATTACGGTCTCGCGCAATAAGCACCTGAATTTTTTGTTCTTTTTTCTTAACATTGCCTTGTCCCCCACGCTTGCGAGGTTTGCGGTGAGTAATCTGACGCTTTCCTTTGCAGGACTCCAGGAAGAAGGTTTCGTCTACCTCAATGATGCCGGATAGTGGGTTGGCATTGTCTTGAGCACTCGTTTTCAGGAAACGATGACGCCATCGGAAAGCCGTCTTCAAATCAATACCCACTCGGGCCGCTGAGGCGCGCAACGTCAAGCTGTCTCGCATGCAGCGCAGGTAGTCGAACCATTTATCTCGATGTTGCAGCTTGGCTAAGGGCTTGCCTGTAAGGGCGTTGAATGTTTTGTGACACTCGGGATTCCGGCATCGATACCGCTGTAGGCCACCGCTGCGTCCCCACTTAACAGCGTGCTCGCCGCCACAATGTGGGCATGGAAAGTGATGGCTTAAGGTATCAATCAGAGTGTCTGCCTGTGAGCTGATTTGCCCAAGAAGTCGTTCCGCTATGTATTTCTTGCGCTCAACAGGAAGGCTGGAAAGTGTCCTCTCAAGGATTTTGAAGTCTGCTTGCTTCATGGCGCTCTCCACACGAAGGCTACACATACAGTATTTTATACAGTATATTTAAAGCACATCAACAGAAGATGACAACATAGCCATATATTAACAGCTATATAGGGAGGCGCTTATGAGCAAGAAAACTTACCCACGGTCTATGCAACGGCCATTCAGTAGTCCCCGTACTCTTCCAGTTATCGTTGGAGGATTTCCTCTTCAACGGGATGATTTGAGAGAGGAAGGTACGCAGTTGTTGGCGGTTTGGGGGACTGAACAAGACGCGCTACTCGCACCGCTTGAAAACATTGAGGTGCATCTACCAGGCACATGGCGAGCGATGGGGAGCATGGCATGAGTATGCATTTCACCATTCTTGGACGCGTCGACACCATGGCTCGACCGCTAAGGCTGCCTTTAGCGGGTGGCGAAGTCCGCGCTGGTTTCCCGAGTCCCGCAGACGATTATGTCGAGGTCGAATTAGATCTTATTGCCCATTTGATTAAGCACCCTAGTGCAACGTTCTTTCTGCGAGCCAAAGGCACCTCCATGGAAGGCGATGGCATTAAAGATAATGCGTTGTTAATTGTCGACCGGTCTATCAATCCTCAGCCAGGCCATATCGTGATCATGAGCGTGGACGGCGAGCTGACGTGTAAAAAGCTAAGCATCATGGGCAGTCGGCCGTATTTGGTGGCCTCTAACCCAGAGTTTAAGCCCATCCCTCTCACTGGGCATGATTGTCACAATTGGGGTGTGGCCACCCATAGCATCCAACCGCTAGCACCCGGTTTCACCGTATGATTGCCTTGGTCGACTGCAATAATTTCTATGTCTCCTGCGAACGAGTCTTTGCTCCCAGGTTGGAAGGCCAAGCTGTCGGCGTTTTGTCGAATAACGACGGCTGCGTGGTCGCGCGTTCGCAAGAAATCAAAAACTTAGGTGTGGCAATGGGAATGCCTGCCCATCAGATTGATCCGCATATTCGTCGACAATGCACATTGCTCAGCTCAAATTATGCGCTTTACGGTGATATGAGCAGCCGCGTTACTGATGTTCTCTCACAGCATACGCCTCACGTGGATGTATATAGCATTGATGAGTCATTTCTATCGTTTGAGGGCTTTGAACCAGACACATTAGAAGAACGATGCCAATTAATGCGACAGCAAGTTAAGCGAGATACAGGTATTCCGGTTAGCGTTGGCTTAAGCACTAGCAAAACGCTTGCAAAAATTGCCAATCACCGCGCTAAAAAAGAAAGTGTTTTCAATGGCGTGGCCATGATGGACCCTAACAGCAGCGACACCCGGGAATTCCTGGAGCAGCTACCCGTTAATGAGATATGGGGGGTAGCAGGTCGCAGTGCAGCGCGGCTTCATACTCTAGGCATAGAGAATGCTTGGCAGCTGCGCACCGCCAGCTCTAAGCATTTGCGGCGCCATTTCAGTGTGGTCATGGAACGTCTGGTTTATGAGTTGAGGGGCGAAAACTGCATATCACTCGACGACATGAGCCAACCAAAAAAACAGATCATGGTGTCCCGCTCCTTCGGCCGGCTCACGACGAACAAAACCGATCTGCACGAAGCCCTACGCGTGCACGCATCACGTGCTGGTGAAAAGCTACGACGACAAAACGGCTTGGCGCAGGCATTGATGGTGTTTGTTCACACCAATCGCTTTCGGCAAGATCTGCCGAGCTACAGTAAACGGTTAGTAATACCGCTACCTCACCCCACCGATGATAGCCGCGAGCTCATCAAAGCTGCCATGGCAGGGCTAGAAAGAATTTTTAAAAAAGACATCTGGTACCAAAAATGCGGGATTATGCTCATTGATTTGTGCGATCACGACAATGAACAACTAGGGCTGCTCGCCGAACCGATCAGTGACGAGAAACGTGCTCGTAATGAAAAATTGATGGCCACGCTCGATAAGCTCAATCGCGAACACGGAAAAAATACCGTCCGGATTGGCATGCCTCGCAAACAGAATGCTTGGGAATTGCGTTGCGAGCACCGTACACCACGCTACACCACACGCTGGGAAGAGCTAGCAGTGGCCAAAACCTAGAAAAGAGCTGCCATCCCTGGCACTCCTACCTCTTTTCACTACCAATAATCACATCCCTGTTGTGACGCATTCGACGTGCTAAAGCGGCGATCCTGGGCGTCACACTTTCACCCTAGCCTTTATCAAGCCATTTTTATGTAAGCGATTGACCACAGCGTTTGTAAGCAATGGCTTACAACAATCCGTTATGCAATGAAACTAAAAACGATTGGCGATATGTGTGCCACTAACCCAATTGGCAGCAACTAAGCCAGTGGTACTTCAGCTTATTCTGATGGATGGCAAAGACACCTGATCCGATTCAGGATAATTCGAGCAGTTAGCACGTGACATTTTTCCGCTAAAACAAGGGTTCAAACGCAGGATCGCTTGGTGAATAGGTCCCCTGGTAGCCTGTATGATTTCAGGCGGGGCATCAGAATTCATCTTCGTTAATTAGCTCAAAGGTGTGGTCGCTTAAATATCGCTCAAGGTTTTCCAGCAGCCTTGGCGGCTTCTTCAACCCATACTCCAAGGTTTTCACGACCATTATCTGTATTCCAGCGGTAGTGCTTGTATCCTTGGATCTTCATGCCGCAGAAGTCACTTGTTTGTTTATTGAAATCTGGGATTTTACTAATATCTATAGTCAACAATCCGTTGCCCCGTTTGATACTTTTCTCTATTTCGTATTTTACCCATTTACTTTTATCAGTATTGGCACCTATAAGTACGACTGTCACAGTCGTACCGATAAGCTGGGCATCTATCCATGCTTTTACCGTGCTATCACCTGTGCGCTCTAACTTCTCGAACTCTGCTTTGTCGATGAATCCAACTTTAGGGTTGGCATTGATCACGTTACTGTTACGGACATTCATCGCTCTCAGAACGTCGTCGTACTGGAAACTAAAGAAAACCTTTCTAGCCATGGGGACGCCTTAGATGAGCCGTAAGAGGAGGAGGATGACTTCTTGAGCGCGTTCAAGTGATGTAGATTTATCGCCTAGTTCACCCAACAAGGGTGTAATCTTTTTACCATTCTCGTGCTGAGATTCTTGATAAGACTTCATAACCTCATTCCACAGTAATTTCGACATCGAGCCTGTAATACCTACAGGAATTACAAAAACGCCTTTCGCTACAGCGATATCGAATTCTTCACGCATTCCGTCAGAAAGGATTAACTCGCCATTTTCCAGCTTATTGCCAAACATAAAAATAGCAACGCCTGCATGAGCGAGCATATTGCGTCGATATTCTGTCCACAGTTCCTTCAGAGGCCTTTCCCCAGTCTTGCTTTGTGGAAAGGGCCTAAGAATTAACTGGTCGTTGTCGAGACGGCCACCATTCATAACAGTTTGTTCAAGCACGCCAGTGATGATTGCGCTACCTATACCGAGGCCAAACCCTGAGATCACTCGGTACTGTTCTTTGCAAATGGCCCTGCTCAGATGATAAACGAATTGCTCTGATTCAGCCTTGCACCACGGGTTATAGTCATGAGCAGCACCAGAGATAAAGATTGTATTTCTTTTGTGGCGATGCTCGATGGCACGCAGAATGTCAGTAATTTCAGAAAACTCATCAACATAAACGGCTTTGATCCCTACACGGAGCAGCTCTCCTGTGAAAAGCTCTTCCTTACGTTGGCGATACTCGAAGTCAGCAAGGTCTTCATTCTCTCCCTTGCTAGCTCTTCTCAGGATGCAGTAGTGCTGTCGTTGATCTCGAGTAAACTGAATCCTGACGCGGCTAAGAATATATTCTAGATTAGGGTCGGTGAAGCTGAAGCCGAGAAAGAGGAAGGTTTTAGAAACCAAGTCACCGCTTAAAGCTGTAATGAACGGCTGCATATTGACGTGGTAACGCTCATAGTCATCGCGAGTCAACACCGCGTCAGCGGCATGCTCGATGTCACCATGCATCTTATAAACAATTGCATCACGTTTCGGCCGTGTCGTTGCCAATTGCTTATTGGTATGTTTGATGTCAGCTATCTTTTCGTTTTTTTCAAGCGCCGTTTCGATCAAACGATCATAATTGGTTGTCCAGTAGGTCGGAATAGGCAGCCTTGCCAGAATCGCGTGGTTTTCAGTGGGCTCCGCCGTCATTGAGAACTCAGTCACCAGTAGCTGATTGAGTTTTGCTCGGTTGGTCGCATTGACGTTTGTGTGGTATTGCGCCAACGTAACTAGATCCCATTCTTTATCGACGTCTAAATCAAGCTCATCAGCTATTGGCTTGAGCAATGACTTCCAGTCGACATAACCTGCTGCTCTTGAAAAGCCTGCACCCGCAAAAATAGCCAGATTTCCTTCTTCTAGCTCTTTTGAAAGGGTGTCAACGAGCCGTAACTGATCACGTTTCATTCTGAGCTTCCCGTCAGGTTTTTGTAAGGCATAATCAGATATTTCTCAGCCAACGACTGTGCCCTTGAAGGTCGTATAGGGCTAATGCTCCGTTTGGTGTGGTGTCGATACGGGAATAAAGCTGTAAATATTCATTGCCATGATGACGACCTGATGAGTCGACGGTAGGAACGATGACGATGTTATTGAGATTCTTCTTTCCATCAGCGTAACCAATCTCCCAAGGGCACCATCGTGATGACATGGAGTTCTCAGTAGCCAGGAAAAGGAACCAATTGGCATGCACAATGGCATTCTTGATTCGCCTTGCGGTTTCTGCATCAGGGCGTTCCGGCATCTTTTGGTCTTGCCAATCGATGTAGATATCCCACCCTTGTTCAATGAGCATTTGCTGAAGGCCTAATGCTTGCTGGTTATCTTTGTGACTATGGCTCAAGAAAGCAGTCGGTCGACCGATGCTTGGTGATGAAAAAACCCGTTGTTGCTTACGAAATGAAGCATTGCTGAGCTCATATTGGTAAATTGCCATACGTTACCATTCCCTACTATTTCTTAGTGTTTCAAGGGAAAGTGTCATTATTTTCATTCATTCGCAAGCCGTTTCTGAGCGTATTCTGATAGCGGAAGCGTTCAGCGTAATAGGCGGCGATGAAAGGCTTAGTGAATCCTGTTAGGCCTAACCGGGTGCTGTACGAAATAGCGACTACCACCCTCATTGGGGTTCCATCATGATCTAGTGGCAGCCAATGGTGTAACCGGATCATTCAATTCTTCAGATTATTGGGCCTGGGAGATAGATGATTGAATAATGTAGGAGAATCAAAATGAAAATTATTGAAAAGGTGGAAATCGATTTCGTCACCGATGTGATGTGCGATGTATGCCTATGCTCCACTCGGGTAGCGAATGTTGGGCTTGAATTTGCGACGCTCCAAGCTCATTGGGGATACGGGGCTAAGCACGATGGCGAGCGCTACGAACTACATCTCTGTGAGAGTTGCTTTTTTGGCACAGTTGCGTACCTAAAACAGGAGCGACGTATACAAAATTTATTCAGTGAGGAGGTTGGGATAGAGGCTAACGAGCCGAACAGCACATTTGGCCTAGTTGCATCAGAGGATTATTTTCGTGACGACGTCGGAAGCAAACTCTAATCATGATCTGCTCTGAAGTGGCCAATAAAGCGCTTTTAGCGCGAGGCTGTTGGACATTTTTGAGCAAGATGTGTCGTAAAAAAGTGTCAGGGCGGGCCTTGATCAAAGGCCATTGTCACTACCGGATGCGCCTTCTTGGCCTGGGTAACATGAACTAACTAGGCCGTATTGTTGTAGGCATGAAGCTGCCTTCGTCATTTAACAATATTGCTAATATCTGTCACCCATGGGGGCTTATGGG
>NZ_JBQSXV010000012.1:0-31129 GCF_052378675.1 Halomonas sp. AOP25-F1-15 | reverse complement strand
CATCTTTAACCAATAAGGGTTAAAGCATCTTAATGTTGAGTCGCGCGTCTGCCCGTGGCTATTTTTATGGCAGAATGCACTCCTTCAGGAGGAATGCTTATGACACAGATGCGCTGGGAACAGCTACTTTCCCCACGTCGTCTTCACGACCAACGCTCAGAAAGCACTCGAGAAATAGGCCGTAGCCCTTTTCATAAAGATCACGACCGAATTGTTTTCTCTGGTTCTTTTAGACGCCTTGGACGCAAGACCCAGGTCCATCCGCTGACAGAAAACGATCATATTCATACCCGCTTGACTCACTCGTTAGAAGTGGGCTGCGTCGGTCGCTCACTGGGAATGATCGTAGGTGAGCTGCTGCGTGATCAGCTGCCCGAATGGATTACCCCGGCAGACCTGGGTGTGATAGTGCAAACGGCATGCCTTGGCCACGATATTGGCAACCCGCCGTTTGGACACGCCGGTGAGTATGCTATCCGCGATTGGTTTCAGCGTGCCCAGAGCAGTGGTCTGCTTGAGGGCCTATCCGATGCTGAACGAGAAGATCTGCTGACTTACGAAGGCAATGCTCAAGGCTTTCGCGTTATTACTCAAATTGAATATAATCAGTTCAATGGAGGTATGCGGCTCACGTCGGCCACGCTTGGAACCCTGCTTAAATATCCGTGGACTGTCCGCTATAGTGGGCGGGCAGGTAAGTTCGGCGCTTATCAATCGGAGCAGGCACTGCTCAAAGAGGTCGCTGAAGCGGTAGGGTTGCTGCCCCGGGGTGAGCAGCGGTGGTGCCGTCATCCACTCGCTTGGCTCGTTGAGGCTGCTGATGATATCTGCTATGCGCTGCTGGACCTTGAAGATGGTTTAGAAATGGGCATTCTGCGTTACGAAGAAGTCGTCGAGATTCTGCGCCAGATTGCCGGAGAGTTTCCACCCGAATATACCGACATGCAAGACCGCAACGTATCCCAGCGGCGCCGCATCGCATTACTACGTGGCGCCGCCATGGAGCGTGCCGTCAATGATGTGGGTGCGGTATTCGTTCAGCATGAGCAGGCTTTGCTGAACGGTACGCTTAGCAATGATCTATTAGAGCTGTGCCACCCGGATTTAGGCTGGGGTGTACAGGCCGCCAAGCAGTTAGCCCGCGAGCGTATTTTCCAAAACGAGCGTAAGGCAAAATTAGAAATTGGCGCTTATACAACGCTAGGGATCCTTCTCGAGGCATTTATTGGGGCGGCTCACGAGCTGCACCATACGGGGCATTCATCGTTTAAGCATCAGCGTGTACTGGCTCTTATTGGTGAAAATACGCCGCTGCCGTCTTGGCCGCTCTATGATAGCTATCGACGGATGCTGGACTTTATCGGCGGGATGACCGACCACTACGCGGTGGACTTAGCTCAGGAGATGGGCGGTCGCTTACGCGGCGACTAACCATCTTTCCTCTACACCGATGGCTGACTGAGGTGCTTTAATTCCAAGAGTCTGGCGCGCTCAAGCAAAACGTTGATGACCTTATCATGTATGACATCATTGAGCGGGCCGGTGTTTAGCTCGGTCAGCTGCTTGGCGAGGGTATCACCGCTCACCACCAGAATATCGGTAGCCGCATCACTGTTATCTATTTTCCAGCCAGGGAGTACCAGCACGCCGCGCACCGCAACAGGGACGCCACAGCGTCGCTCTAACCAGTGAGAGAGCCAGCACACGCCCTGGCGTGTTTTATGTAGCGGCCTACGCTCCTGCCAGTGAGGAAAGCGCAAACGCTCTCGTTCTACGGCCACTGTATCGAGCTCATGGCCATCGGTGCCAATAGCCAGCGTTCTAGCGCGTGTTTCGACCACAAAAATGCCGTGAGGCGTCACTACGACGTGATCGATGGTAAAGCTATCGGTGGGCACATCGTGAAAAACGTAGTAGGGGTGTGCGTCGGGGCGAACGAGTCTCGCAAGCTCTTGCCCAACGGCAAGCTCGCAAGCCAAGCCAAGCTTTAATCGCCGTATGCGCTGGTAGTCACGTACTAATAGCAATGAAAATATTAGAACGAGTAATGTGCTTAGCAGGCCATACAGTGCCCATTCAACCCAGTCTTGTCGTTCGACAAATAGCATGCGCCCCATGCCGTAAACGAGTGGCGCCAGGCTGATGATGGGCCCTAGCGCACCGTTTAAAAATAGGCTAGAAAATGCTTGGTCAAGGCGGTAGCGCAATGCTTGGCCTGGTTCATGAAGGGGCGCATTGAAAGGAGAGTGAACACGGGCGTCATGTAAGCTACGTAGCGCCAACACGATGCTGCCCATTGCCGCCATCGGGAATAAAAAAATTAGCGGTAGCAAATATTCCAACCAAGCCATTGCAGTGCCTTGCTCTGCGACTTACCTAGCGATAAGTCATCGTATTATAGAGGTATTAACCTCCAGCGAATTTGACCTGGTATCCGAGAGCGCTCAGCGCCTGATGTAGGGTGTCTCGATGATCGCCTTGGATTTCGATAATACCCTCTTTAACCGCGCCACCCGTTCCACACCGCTGTTTAAGCGTTTTTGCCAAACGTTTGAGATCGTCGCTTGGCAAAGGAATGCCGCTAACGGTAGTCACGCCTTTGCCTTTGCGGCCGCTGGTTTCACGTCGAATACGAACCACGCCATCGAGAGCCGCTAGCCGCTCCAGCTCACTTGCATTATCGCAATTACATGCATCAAGTGCTTCTCTACAGGTCGGGCAGGTTTTACCGTGCTCGGTGGAATACACCAGCCCACCTAACTGATCACGCAAAGACGCCATTACCGCCCCCCAGCCGAGTGTTGAGGCACAGGGATTTGCCAATATTCACGAGTGAGTCTCTCCACTACTGCAGGTAACTGATACATATTGCTGATCATAATAGCGTTTTCAGGCGTTGTCTCGGCATCGGGAAAACGATTTAAATGGATGACCGTCATTCCGGCTTGCTGGGCCGCGTGAACACCCACTAGTGCGTCATCAATGGCAATACAGTCACGTGCCAAGTAGCCCATGATACTCGCTGCATGTAAATGTAAACAGGGTTCAGGCTTCCAGCAATTGGCGGTATAGCCACTGAATAAACGGTTCCCAAAATAGTCGCCAAGGCCCGTAACACTTAACGCGGTGTGAATTTTACTTTCTGGGCCGTTGGATACCACGGCGCTGGGGTAGCCAGCCAATATATCCAGTGCTTCGTGGGCACCGGGTATCGTCGTTAGTTCCTGGGAAAGTCGCGTGGCTAAGTTAGCCCGCATGTGAGTTTCCATGCTGTCGAGCTTGTCTGGATCGACGTCGCCGTGTCGTTTTTGCAGTTCGGCAACAATCCGTCGAAAGCGCGCGCCGCGAAATTCGCCAAGGTAGTCAGTGGCAGCAAAAGGCAGCCCTACTGCATTGAGGCCTAAGGCCATTTCTTCCGCGAGAATGGGTTCGCTGTCAACGAGTGTGCCATCACAGTCAAACAGCAAAAGTGGGAGCGGCATTGCATTTCCTTGCAGCGGCTCAAGCGCTGCCAGTGTTAGTTAAGCCAATCACCCTCTATTGAACGGGATTTTTTGCCTTTTGTGAACACTGTTTTGTTATTTTTTGCTTGCCAGCGTATTGCTCTTGAGCCAGCTTAAAATAGCCATGCTCAATTTTACGACGACTGCGTTGACGATATAGTATGCAATATCCCCTGTCATCACCAATGGAGATCGCGCTATGCGATTAACTGCCTGGGTTCTTCTCTTTACGTTTAGCGCTGCTTTACTCGCGACGACGGGCTATGTTTTTGCCGATAATCACGCACCAGAAAACGAGCAGCACGCGCCACTAAATGATAAAGCTCTGGAGGAGGAGTACGGCATAAAGGCAGGATCGGTAAAGCGCGATGGAGAGCTTTCGTCTAACGACGCTGGTGAGGCGAGTGATCAAACTCGCGCAGGCGAGGATGACGTAGAGCTTGCGCCTTCAACGGGGGAAGAAGAAAGCCCTGGCGCTGGCACCGGAGGCACCGGCAGTCCAAATGATGCAATCCACAGCAGTGAAGAAGAAAACAATGACAACGATGATGGCACTGACGACAACGAGTAGCGTCAGTGCCTAAAGTAATGCTACTGGGCAAGCCGGCGGGAGTTAGCGCTACTACGTTGGTGATAAGGCTTCATTGTACGTTTGCTAGTGACCCACCAGGGGGCGAGCTGACCATTCATTGAATTAAACAGTGCTTTTTGCATGACGAGGCCAGCTTCCATGCTGGCCTCGAGTTTTTCGGTAACCATGCGTTGATTCTCTTGCATCATTTTAGGGCTGAAGAACGGCTGCGTTTGCCATAAGTGGTTACGCATAGTGATGGTGGACAGAGAGGTAGACCATAGCTCGCACGCCATCAGGCCGACTTTCCATATATCGAACATCGCCACTGGCGTGGTGGGGACCAATGACAGGGTGGATGAGCATTTCATAAGCGGCTTGCCTCTGTGTTGGGCCGCGAAACCTCGTGGCCTAATACACAGTGTCAGCGCATCAATGCTGCATTGCAATATGCATTTTGCGGACTATAACCTGGGTTATGAAAAGAGAGCGGTACAAAAAAGACGACCTATGGGTCGTCTTTTTTAACAGGCTTAGTTAGGCGATCATTTGATCTTAGGCGCCAGTTCGCCGCGCTCATAGCGCAGGAACATCTCTTCTAAGTTAATCGGCTTGATTTTGCTGGCATTGCCGGCGGTACCGAACGCTTCGTAGCGGGCGATACATAGGTCGCGCATCGCCGTGACGGTTTCCTTCAAGAACTTACGCGGATCGAATTCAGCGGGGTTCTCAGCCATAAAACGACGCACTGCGCCGGTAGAGGCTAGGCGTAGGTCAGTGTCGATATTGACCTTACGAACGCCGTGTTTAATCCCTTCGATAATTTCTTCGACCGGTACGCCGTAAGTTTCGGGGATCTGGCCGCCGTACTGGTTAATGATTTCCAGCCATTCTTGCGGCACAGAAGACGAGCCATGCATCACTAGGTGGGTATCTGGAATACGCGCGTGAATTTCTTTGATGCGCTGGATTGAAAGCGTATCGCCCGTGGGTGGCTTGGTAAATTTGTAAGCGCCGTGGCTGGTGCCAATGGCGATGGCCAGTGCATCGACCTGCGTGGCTTTAACAAAATCGGCGGCTTCCTCAGGGTCTGTGAGCATCTGCTCCATATCCAGCTTGCCTTCAGCGCCAATGCCGTCTTCTTCACCGGCCATACCGGTTTCCAGGCTACCCAAGCAGCCCAGCTCACCTTCAACGGAGACGCCGCAGGCATGTGCCATTTCTACCGTACGACGGGTAACGTCAACATTATATTCGTAGTCAGTCGGCGTTTTGCCGTCTTCGCCCAACGAGCCATCCATCATCACCGAGGAGAAACCGAGCTGAATAGAGCGCTGGCAGACTGAAGGGCTGGTGCCGTGATCCTGGTGCATGACCACCGGAATATGAGGAAACTCCTCAACCGCGGCTAAAATCAAATGACGCAGAAACGGCGCACCTGCGTATTTACGCGCACCCGCAGATGCTTGCACGATGACCGGCGAGTCGGTGGCATCGGCGGCTTCCATAATGGCGCGCATCTGCTCAAGGTTATTGACGTTAAAAGCCGGAATACCGTAGCCGTATTCGGCAGCGTGGTCGAGCATCTGGCGCATGCTGATCAGAGCCATGAAATCACCTTATCTGTAGACGTTGTGAAGAACTGGTTATGTGAACCCGTGCTGCAAGCACACGGATTCACGTTGTCTAATGCGTTTTTTTACAACAAATTAGCCGCGTTTGGCAGCCGCTTCGAGGGCTGCCACGGCCGGTAGCTGTTTGCCTTCAACATATTCAAGAAAGGCACCGCCACCGGTAGAAATATAGGAAACGCGATCCGCAATGGCGTATTTATCAATGGCCGCTAACGTATCACCACCACCGGCAATAGAGAAAGCCGCGCTATCGGCAATGGCCTGGGCAATAACCTGAGTGCCGTTACCAAATTGATCTATTTCAAACACACCGACCGGCCCGTTCCATAAAATGGTGCCAGCATCTTTAAGCATGGTGGCTAAGTGAGCCGCCGTCTCAGGGCCGATATCTAAAATCATTTCATTGTCGGCTACTTGATCGACGGGTTTGACAACCGCCTGCGCTGATTCAGAAAACTCGGTGGCCACAACGACATCGGTAGGTAGCGGGATCGAGACCTTTTCCATCAACGCCTTAGCCTGATCGATCAGGTCGGCTTCATACAGTGATTTACCGACATTGTAGCCCGCCGCGGCAATAAAGGTATTGGCGATTCCTCCCCCAACAATCAGTTGATCGCATTTATCAGCTAACGTCGTGAGCACATCTAGCTTTGTTGATACTTTTGAACCGCCGACAATTGCGGCCATAGGGCGAGCCGGATTCGCCAACGCTTTTTGTAACGCGTCGAGCTCTTTGGCCAGCAGCGGCCCAGCGCAGGCGCTTGGTGCAAAGCGGGCGACGCCGTGGGTCGATGCCTGTGCCCGATGGGCCGTACCGAAAGCATCCATAACAAAGATATCGCACAGCGCGGCGTACTGCTTCGCCAGTTGCTCGTCATCTTTCTTCTCGCCGCTGTTGAAGCGCACGTTCTCAAGCAACACGACATCACCATTTTCAAGTGCCAGCGTTTCGCCGAGATACGCGGTCACTAGGGGCACCGGGCGACCCAATAGGCCGCTCAGATGCTCAGCAACGGGGGCAAGAGAAAACTCATCGGCAGGTTCGCCTTCAGTGGGGCGTCCTAAATGGCTCATCAGCATAACTTTTGCGCCAGCGTCCACTGCTGCCTGAATGGTGGGCAGCGCTGCGCGCAGGCGGGCGTCACTTGAGACGCGACCGTGTTTAATGGGCACATTCAAATCTTCACGGATCAGCACGCGTTGTCCTTCCAAGGGAAGGTCAGTCATTTTCTTCACATTCATGTGAGCGGTTTCCTCGTGTTCAGATTTACGTTTCTGTCGAAAGTCTGGCCAGTCGATGACTAATATCGAGCATACGATTCGCGAACCCCCACTCGTTGTCGAACCAGCACAGCAGTTTGATGAGGCGTTTGCCAGCGACTCGCGTTTGGGTAGCATCCAGAATGCCTGAGCGTGGATCGTGATTAAAATCAATCGACGCCATGGGGGCTTCTGTGTAGCCAAGAACGCCTTTCAAACGCTGTTGGCTGGCGGTCAGGAGCAGCGCATTCACCGCATCACGGTGAGTATCGCTACGAACCGTGAGGGCCACGTCCATCGCAGAGACGTTAATCGTCGGCACGCGGACGTGTAAGCACTCAAAGCGGCCCGCTAGGTGAGGCATTAGGCGGCTAATACCGAGCGCTAAGCCGGTGTCGACGGGAACAATCGACTGCATCGCCGAGCGAGTGAGGCGCAGATCCGTTTGATGGTAGGCATCAATCACCGGCTGATCGTTCATCGCCGAGTGGATCGTCGTCGTCACGCCGTGCTCAAGCCCTAGCGCTTCATCTAAAACGGTTAACAGCGGCACCAGACAGTTGGTCGTGCACGATGCAGCGGAAAGAATGCGCTGGGACAGCGTCATCTGATCTTCATTAATGCCCCACACAATGGTGGCATCAACGTCATTCTCTGCGGGCTGAGAAAACAGTAGCCGCTTGGCGCCCGCGGCTAAATGCAGTTCGGCCGAGGCGCGGTCTTTAAAGCTTCCCGAACACTCCAACACTAGGTCTACATCGAGTGCTTTCCAGGGTAAATTGCGCGGATCTTGTTCGCACAGTATCTGGATGCGCTGGCCGTTAACGATGAGATCCTGGCCATCGTTATCGACCTCACCTGGAAAACGGCCATGTGTTGTGTCGTAGCGCGTCAGATACGTAATCGTAGCGAGATCAGAGAGTTCGTTGATAGCAACGATCTCAATGCCCGGAGGTTGCCGCTCGACGAGGGCCCGCAGCACGCATTGGCCAATGCGTCCGTAACCGTTAATAGCGATGCGATACGTAGAGGCGGAATTAGCCATACACAAAGGCGGCTCTTAAAAGTAAATCGATGATCAAAAGTGGGGTAGCAAACCCCGCGATAGTAGCGTATTTCAGTCGGCTATGCGTATCCGCTGCTCATGCCTAGCAGTCGCCACGCAAGCGGCAGGAGTATGGCAGTGAAAATGCCTGTAAGGCTCATTCCTAGTGACGCGAACGCCCCCGCCGCGGGGCTGATCTCGAATGCTCTGACGGTACCAATGGCGTGCCCATTCAGGCCAAGAGCGAAACCGATCAAGCGTTCATCGTCGATATGCAGCAAACGTGCAGCAATGCTGACGCATGGAATGGTGATAACACCGGTTATCAGCAGTGCCCCCATTAGCAGCGCTACCTTACCGCCAAGCTGTTCGGTAATGCCGATAGCAATCGGTGCCGTCACGGACTTGGCCGCAATGGAGGCAAGTATGGTGTCGGAGCTGCCCAGCAACCAGGCAATAGCAAGCGCATAGAAAGCCGCTAGCGTGGCGGCAATGGGTAAACAAATTGCCAGCGGCCGCCAGAGTTCAACAATCCGCGGCAGCTGTTGATAAAGCGGCATACCTAGCGCCACCGTCGCGGGCCCCAGCAATACCGTCAGCCATATCGCGCCCTGTTGATAGATCGGATAAGGCAGCCCTATCAGCGCGAGCGCCCCGGCAAGTAGCAGCGCCGCAATTAAGATAGCGGGTAGCCAAGAAGGGCGCTTAAGGCGCTGAAATAGCCGGTTACCAAGCAAATAAGCAACCAGCGTTAGCCCTACAGCAAATAGCGGCGTGGCGGTGAGCAGCTCTAATAGCGATAGGTCAGCGGTCATAAGATTGCCCGATCAGTCGCTTAAGCAACCAAAGGGTGGTGACAACACTAAGCAGTGTGCCCGCCACTAAGGCGATCAGGATAGCCGTCCACTGCCCGGCTAATTCGCCAATGATAAAAAACACACCGACGACACCGGGCATAATCAGCATAGCGAGCAGCGCGATGAGCGGCTGTGCGGCCGCGGCAATACTGCTAGGTACACGACCGTACAGCGCAAGCGTAGCACACAGCAGCAGCATGCCGATCACGCCTGAAGAGACCGGCAGCCCGGTGAAGTAGATGACCACTTCACCGATCAGCCAGTAGCTAATCAGCCATAAAAAGCCACTGAGTGCTGGCATGGCCTAGCCGAGCAGTTCGTGAGCTTGCTTGACGATGTTGTCGACCGTGAAGCCGAAGTGTTTGAACAGATCGTCCGCGGGTGCAGACTCGCCGTAGGTCGTCATGCCAATCACACGACCTTCCAGACCCACATATTTGTACCAGTAGTCGGCATGTGCCGCTTCGATCGCGATCCGCTTGGTGACCGCTTTGGGCAGTACGCTTTCACGGTAGTCAGCGTCTTGGCCATTGAAACGGTACGCCGAGGGCATGGACACAACGCGAACGGCTTTACCCTGCTGCTCAAGTTCGGCAGCGGCGTCCATCGCGAGCGATACTTCCGAACCTGTGGCAATCAGAATCAGCTCCGGCATTTGTGGCGTGCCTTGGCTATCTTTAATAGTCGGGTCTTTAAGAACATAAGCCCCGTTTTGAATGGCCGCTAGCTGCGCTTGAGTGCGCTGCTGGTGCGGCAGATTCTGGCGTGAGAGTACCAGCGCGGTCGGGCCGGAGTGGCGTTTGATCGCCGCATCCCAAGAGGCGGCGGTTTCGACCGCATCGCAGGGGCGCCAGGTGTTTAGATTCGGCGTCGTGCGCAGGCTAGTGAGCTGCTCAATCGGCTGGTGCGTCGGGCCATCCTCACCTAGACCGATGGAATCATGCGTAAACACGTAAATCACCTGCTGGCCCATTAACGACGCCATGCGAATGGAGTTACGCATGTACTCCATAAAGATCAGGAAGGTCGCGCCGTAAGGCACTAAGCCTCCGTGCAGCGCGATCCCGTTCATGATCGCGCCCATGCCAAACTCACGTACGCCGTAATGCAGGTAGTTGCCGCTGGCATCTTCAGGGGTAATCGCCTTGGCACCTTTCCAGAACGTTAGGTTAGACGGTGCGAGGTCAGCGCTGCCGCCCAACAGTTCCGGCATTTGTGGGCCAATCACATTCAGCGCTTCAAAGGATGCCTTGCGCGATGCGATGCTTTCTCCCTTCTCTTGGGCCTGCTCAATCAATGCTTCAGTGGCAAGCTCAGGAGGCAGTTGGCGCTTCATGCGACGCTTGAACTCACGCGCCTCCGTTGGGAAAGCGTCGGTATAGCGAGCAAAGCGGTCTTCCCACGCCTGCTGCGCCTTTTTGCCAGCGTCGCGAGCATCCCAGGCAGAATAGATCGGCTCAGGGATATGGAATGGCGCGTGCTCCCAGCCCAGCTGTGTGCGTGCCAGGGCGACTTCATCGTCACCCAGCGGTGAGCCGTGGGCGTCTTCTTTGCCCTGCTTGTTAGGCGCGCCAAAACCGATAATGGTTTTGCAGATAATCAGGCTAGGCTTATCGTCGTGGCTCTTCGCCAGTTCAATGGCCGCTTTAACTTCCTCAGGCTGGTGACCATCGACGTTCGGCACTACGTGCCAGCCATAAGCCTCAAAGCGCTTGGCGGTATCGTCGGTAAACCAGCCTTCCACTTCGCCATCGATTGAGATGCCGTTATCGTCGTACAGCGCAATCAGCTTACCCAACTGCTGCGTTCCCGCCAGTGATGCTGCTTCGTGGGAGATGCCTTCCATCAAGCAGCCATCGCCCAAGAAACACCAGGTATGGTGATCGACAATGGCATGGCCGGGACGATTGAACTGCGCCGCCAATGTTTTTTCAGCAATGGCAAAGCCTACCGCGTTAGCAAAACCCTGGCCGAGAGGGCCCGTGGTGGTTTCAATGCCTGGGGCATAGCCAAATTCCGGGTGCCCTGCCGTGGGCGAATGCAGCTGACGGAAATTTTGCAGCTGTTCTAGGCTAAGCTCGTAGCCGCTGAGGTGCAGCAACGAGTAAAGCAGCATGGAGCCATGGCCATTGGAGAGCACGAACCGGTCGCGATCGGCCCACTTGGGGTCTTCGGGGTTGTGCTTGAGGTAGTCATTCCATAGCACCTCGGCAATATCAGCCATGCCCATAGGAGCGCCCGGATGGCCGGATTTGGCCTTCTGAACAGCATCCATGGAAAGGGCGCGAATGGCATTGGCTAGCTCAAAACGGGACGGCATGGGAGTGCTCCTCGCCTGAAAACAGAAATTATAAAGGCGCTATTGTCGCTGACTTCCCATGTGGCGGCAAATGCAGAGATAAATGTGCCGGTAAATTCTGGGGCACGCGTTCTGGGAAGCACCGCCTACAGCGTGTAGACTCTGCCTCCCGAGGTGGTGGAGAACGTGATGCTGCCGCCTCTATATACGGGCAGGGGCACCTGCCATGATTTCCTGCTGATGCTGTGGATTTGCTACAGCCGTCATACAGAGGGTCGAGTGCGCGATGAGCGAATATTCCCTGTTTACCTCCGAATCGGTCTCCGAAGGTCATCCTGATAAGATTGCTGACCAGATTTCTGATGCCGTATTAGATGCCATCATCGCCCGTGATAAACAGGCGCGCGTCGCCTGTGAAACGATGGTAAAAACCGGGGTGGCGATTATTGCCGGTGAAATCACGACGTCCGCGTGGGTCGATCTGGAAATGCTGGTGCGTGATGTGATCACGGACATCGGCTATAGCTCCTCACAAGTAGGCTTCGATGGCGCTACCTGTGGCGTGATTAACCTCATCGGCAAGCAGAGCGTTGAGATTGCCCAGGGCGTTGATCGTACCAAGCCAGAAGATCAAGGGGCAGGCGACCAGGGGCTGATGTTTGGCTATGCGACCAATGAAACCGACTCGTTCATGCCCGCACCCATTCATTATTCTCACCGTTTAGTCGAGCGCCAAGCCGAGCTGCGCAAAAATGGCCTGCTGCCTTGGCTGCGCCCTGATGCAAAAAGCCAGGTCACTATCCGCTATAACGCCCAGGGCCGCCCCTGCGGTGTCGATGCTATCGTGCTTTCTACCCAGCACGATCCAGACATTGAGCAAGAAGATCTGCGCAAGATGGTTAAGCGCGAGATTATTGAGCACGTTATTCCCGCTGACTGGTTAGACGACAACACCCAGTACCATATTAATCCAACCGGCAAATTCGTTATCGGCGGCCCGGTCGGTGACTGTGGGCTGACCGGACGTAAGATCATTGTGGATACCTATGGCGGCATGGCGCGTCATGGTGGCGGTGCTTTCTCAGGCAAAGATCCCTCGAAAGTAGATCGTAGCGCCGCCTATGCGGGCCGCTATGTGGCGAAAAACGTCGTGGCGGCAGGGTTGGCTGATAAGTGCGAGATTCAGGTCTCCTACGCGATTGGTGTGGCTGAGCCGACCTCGGTGTCGATCGACACCTTTGGTACCGGCAAGATTGAAGACAAGCAGATTGTGGCGCTGGTGCGTGAGCACTTTGACCTTCGCCCTTACGCGATTACCAAAATGCTGGATCTGCTGCACCCGATGTATCAGCTCACCGCCGCGTATGGTCACTTTGGCCGTGCGCCGTTCGAGCACAGCTACACCTGGAGCGATGATAAAGGCGAGCAGCATAAGGAAACCTTTACGGCTTTTCCGTGGGAAAAAACCGATAAAGCCGATGCGCTGCGCCAGGCCGCTAATTTGTAAGCGTTTCGCTACACGCTTTGTAAGAGATCGCCCCTTTGGCTTCGGCCGGGGGCTTTTTTTATGCGTTATGTCCAAGCCCTGCGCTAGGCTGGTTCTGTTTGCCGATCATTATTTGCACGGGTAAGGGGACCGCAATGTTTAACGGCGCGACGTTTAATGGGGCATTGTTTAATGGATCAACGTTTAATAGAGCAACGTTTAATGGAGCAGTGTCAGGCACTACCGCAATCTGGATGCTCAGTGGCCTTATGGGGCTTGTCACTTTTTCCGCACAGGCTAGTGAGTGCCCCCACTGGCAGGCTGAGCGCTTAGCCAGCGAAAGCCACGCATTAGCCGAGCAGGTCCAGCGCTGGGACACCGCCTACCATGATGAGGGTGTATCACTGATCGACGACGCCCTTTACGATCAAGCCGTTGAGCGCCTTGCCACCTGGCAGCGCTGTTTAGGTGATGAGTTTGAGCATCATCCGCTTTCACCGCTGACGTCTAGCGACGGAACGCTTGAGCACCCGATGGCCCAACGCGGGCTTCATAAAGCCGATGAAGACGGTGTTAGGCGCTTTATCAGCCGTCGCGACGGCCTATGGATCCAGCCCAAAGTTGACGGCGTGGCGATCACACTACGTTATGACCAGGGTGAGCTGGTCGATGCCGTTAGCCGTGGTGACGGCGAGCGCGGCCAAGACTGGACGGCACGCGTGCGCCAGCTTCCTGCTATTCCTAATACGCTTTCCGAACCACTGTCGGCGATACTTCAAGGCGAACTTTACTGGCGATTAGAGCAACACATTCAGTCAAGCTCGCCGGCGTCGGGCGCGCGTGGCGCGGTTGCAGGCGCGATGGCGCAGTCATCGCCTACCGATGCCACGCTTGAGCGTATTGGGCTGTTTGTGTGGGATTGGCCCGATGGCCCAACGAGCATGTCCGAGGGTTTAGCGCAACTGACTCGCTTGGGCTTTGATACTGCTGACTATACCCAGGCGCTTGATAGTCAGCGTGACGCCGCCGACTGGCGCGACACCTGGTTCAACGGCCCACTGCCATTTGCCACTGACGGCGTGGTGATTAAACAAGCGGAGCGCCCCGGCGTGTCCAGCTGGTCGTCATCACCGCCGAGGTGGGCGCTGGCCTGGAAATACCCTGCACAGCAGGCGCTGGCACAGGTGCGGGGCATTGAGTTTCGCGTTGGACGCACCGGGCGCGTGACGCCGCTGGTGTGGCTCAACCCGGTACGGCTTGAGGGGCGGCGAATTAGCCGCGTCTCGCTAGGATCGCTTGAGCGCTGGGCGTCAATGGATGTACGCCCTGGCGACCAAGTGGCGGTCACGCTGGCAGGGTTGACCATCCCTCAGCTAACGGAGGTGGTATGGCATACCCAGACGCGCGCACCGCTGAGTGCGCCATCGCCGCAGCGCTATCATCTACTCAGCTGTTTTGAATTAACCGCTGGCTGCGATGCCCAGCTGTTGGCACGGCTTACCTATCTCGGTGAGCAGCTCGGTATGCAAGGCGTTAGTGAGGGCACCTGGCAAGCGTTGCTGGAAGCCGGCGTGGTAACGCAGTTGCTGGGCTGGATGAGCGTTGAGCCCGGTGAGCTGGAACAGGTGAGTGGCATCGGTGAGACCAGCGCAGGCGCGCTGACTGATCAGTTTGAGGCTGCCCGCTCTGCTCCTTATGCTGATTGGCTGGCCGCTCTTGGCATGCCGCCAGGCGGGAGTGCGCGCATTGGTGACTGGCCTGCCTTGGCGGATTATCAGCACGCGCAGTGGCAGGCCATTAGCGGCGTGGGCCCGGTTCGCGCTGATGCGTTAGTGGCATTTTTTAGCCACCCAGAGGTGCAGCGCATGGCGCAAAGGCTTCAACAAGCGGGTGTTGATGGTTTTTAGCCAGTTAACTCAGCCCCGTCAAATGCAGCATGAAACTGAGATATAGCGGGATCAGCAGCGGTGCCAGCAGTGTTGAAACCAGCACGGCCAGCGCGCCTTTTTGCGGCTGAATACCCAGCTCCATGGCGACTACCACCACGTTAGACGCCATGGGCACTACGCCTAGTAAAAGCATCGCCATACCCAGTTCAGGCGAAAGAGGACCGAGCCACTGCAACAGCAGCACGGCAGCCAGCATCACCAAAGGCCACAGCAGGTAGCGCAACCCTACGCAGCTAGCGACAAAACGCGTATCCCAGGCGGCTAAGGTCACCTGACTCAGCGTCATGCCGATAATCATCATGCCTAGCAGCGTGTAGGTGGCGGGGAACACTTCTAGCGCATGCATTACCTCAGCGGGCGGCATTATGTTAAGGCTGCTCAGCAGGAGCGCTAATAGGAAGGTGTAGATCAGCGGTAAGCGAGAAATCTTGATCAGGCTTTCGCGTACCGAAAAGCGACCGCGGGCACTGAGATAAAAGCCGACGGTAAATTCATAAATATTAATCCCCAGCATGCAGAACAGATAAAGCGTAACGCCTTCTGGGGGCAGCAATATAAATGCAATCGGTAAGCCGAAATAACCGGTATTGCCGGTTCCCGAAGAAAATGCCAGTAGCGCCGCCTCCTGCTCGCCAAAACGATGACGCGTGAGGCGATGGACAATCAGGGCCATGAGGCTTGAAAGGATGAACAGCGCTAATGTGAGTAATAAATAGTTCGGCGTTGAGCCGCCATTCATTAGCGCGCGAAAAATAGTAAAGGGTGCAATCAGGTAAACCAGCAGTGTCGCGATGGGACGAGGGTCTAGCTTGAGCCGTTGGGCGGCGATCCAGCCTAACCCCACATAGCTGAGCAACATTAATAACGGTCCAGCCAGTGCCTCAGGTGCAAGATCCATTGATTCTCCCGTATGAGTGCGTGGTGCTTCGTATGTAGTCTGGTCAGCTAACATGAGCCGAATTAAAGGCCGAGCGTGAAATCTTTCATTAGCCCTAGCGCATCTGAACAGCGAGAATACCTCAAAATGTCACGTTTATTGATCCTAAAAAGGAAATTCCATGAGCAGCCTTGAGCATCCGCTGGGTATCAGCTTTGAATTCTTTCCGCCCAATACCGATGCTGGGCACGACAAGCTAATACACGTTCGTGATGAGCTAGCTGCGCGGCAGCCCCGATTTTTTTCAGTTACCTATGGCGCTGGTGGGTCGACGCAGGCGCGCACACGCGAACTGGTACGCACTGTTAGCCAAAGCGGCATTACGACCGCGCCGCACCTATCCTGTATTGGCAGTGAAAAAGCTCAACTGCGAGATCTGCTAGCTCAGTATCGCGAGGAGGGCGTGAATAGTCTGGTCGCTCTACGTGGCGATATGCCGTCGGGCATGGCAAGCATTGGTGAATTACGCTATGCCAACGAGCTGGTGGAGTTTATTCGTGCTGAAACCGGCGATCATTTCGAGATTGCGGTCGCGGCTTACCCGGAGTCTCATCCACAGGCGGCTAATCTAGATAAAGACGTAGAAAACTTCGTGCGCAAAATGAAGGCTGGCGCCAACATGGCGATCACCCAGTACTTTTTTACCGCCGATGCCTATTTTAATTTTGTCGATAAAGTCCGTGCGCTTGGCATCGAACAGCCGATCATTCCGGGTATTATGCCGATCACTAACTACACTAAGCTGGCGCGTTTCTCTGATGTCTGCGGCGCTGAGATTCCTCGCTGGATGCGCAAGCAGCTAGAGTCCTATGGCGATGACAGTGAAGCGATTGCCGCCTTTGGAACCGACGTGGTGAGCCAGCTTTGCCAGCGATTGTTGGATGGCGGTGCCCCCGGCCTGCATTTTTATACTCTTAACCAAGCGGCACCCGTGCTCAAAATAGTCGACAACCTGACCGACTAAGGTGCGTTGTTTCATCACGTAACTAAAAACCCCACTCAATGGCCATTGAGCGGGGTTTTTTGACACTTGGCGTTTAGCTGCTTAGCGTGTTTAGCCAGCTTGAGCCGTTTTATTGCCACTGCCATGCAGCTTACGCTGCATGACAAATAGCCCGATACCAATCGCAAGCCCCAGAACGTCGGTATAAATACCGCCATAGATCATAAACATGGCGCCGACCAGCATCAGCAGGCGTTGCCATGTGTTGACCGGCCCAAAGAACCACGCTTGAACCATGCCTGAGAGCAAGATAATACCCAGCGTTGCGGTGACCCCAACGCGCAGGATTTCCATCGGCGTGCCTTCCATCAGCATGGCAGGGCTGTAGAAGAACATAAACGGCACGATGAAGGCGGCCAAGCCAATCTTAAACGACGCCACGGACGTGCCCATCGGGTTATCGCCAGAAATGCCGGCCGCTGCATAGGACGCCAGCGCAACGGGCGGGGTAATCGCCGATACCACCGCAAAGTAGAACACGAAGAAGTGAGCGATCAGCGGCTCAATGCCAATATTGATCAAGCCAGGCGCTACCACTGAGGCGGCGACAGCATAAGCGGCGGTGGTCGGCATGCCCATACCAAGCAAAATGCTAATTAGCATAGCGAACACCAGCGCGAGAAGCTGGCTAACACCGGCTAAGCCAAGCAGCAGCGATGAGAAGCGAGCGCCAACGCCGGTCAGTGAGATAACCCCCACGATTAAGCCTGCACAGGCGCACACGGCGATAATCTGAACCGACATGGTGCCCGCGATTTGCAGCGCTTTAAGAATCGCACGAATGCCCATTTTATTGGGTGAAATCCAGCTCACGACGGCTGCTGAAGCGGTTGCCAGCGTGCCCGCACGAATCACTGAATAGCCCATGAACAGCGCCGCGATCAGAATGATGATCGGCGCGAACAGATAGACCTGCTTGACCAGTTTGGAGAACAGCGGGATCTCATCTTTACGCATGCCTCGCATGCCTTTACGGGCGGCTTCAAAGTCGACCATAAAATAGATAGAGGCAAAATACAGGATCGCCGGAATGATCGCCGCAATCGCAATTTCGGTATACGGAATGCCTGTCACTTCGGCCATGATGAACGCACCGGCGCCCATAATCGGCGGCATGATTTGCCCACCCGTTGAAGCAGCCGCTTCGATTGCCCCGGCACTACGCGCCGGATAGCCGACTTTCTTCATCAATGGAATGGTCAGCGAGCCGGTGGAAACCACGTTGCCCGCGGAGGTACCGTTAATCATGCCCATCAAGCCAGATGCAAAAATAGCCACTTTGGCCGGGCCACCGCGGGCGCGCCCTGCGGCAGCAAAAGCAAAGTTGACGAAGTAGTCGCCCACTTTAGACGCTTGCAGGAACGCGGCAAAAATAATGAACAGAATGATATAGGTCGATGATACAGCGGTGGTGGGGCCTAAAATGCCGGCATCGGTATATACCTGGCTGAAGAAGCGTTGTAGCGACAGCCCTGGGTAGCCCAAGAAGCCAGGTAAATAAGGACCGACGAAAACATATCCTAAGAACACCGCTGAAATGACGACCAAGGCCAAACCGGCCACGCGGCGAGTAAGCTCAAGAATCAGAAGCGAGCCCGCAATCGCCGCCCAAGAGATGCCTGACGGCGCAAAGGAGGTGCCCGTCGACATACGTATATTCGTATTGAAAGCCACCAGCAAATAGCCGGCGCTGGCCAGCGCACATACCATGAGCACTAGGTCGGCAGGGTTAAAGCGATGGCGTGCCTGACGATAAAACCAGGACAGCACAACGGCACAGGCGGTGGTCGCCATCAGTGGGTAACCGTAATGCCAGTTTTCAACGCTTGGGTCGATGCGCATTGCACCGCCGTTGAGCGTTTGGTGCATTAAAAAGACTTGCGCCAACGTATAGGCCGCTGGAATAAGCAGCGCGTAGCTCACCCATTTAATCAATGCACCTGACGTTTGGTGTTCTTCGTCGGCAAATCGAGCGCCGGCAAATAGCCCGTAACCGAGAATAAGCGCCCCGGCAATGTGCACAATACGAAACGACCAGGTTTCCATCGGATACACGTTCAGGGAAACCAGGTGGAAGCTGGAATAAGCAATGGCTAATGCCGCAAATAATAAGAACTGCCAGCCGGTAAACAGGCGGCGATTAGACTCAACAATGTCATCATCCACACCATCGGCAATGGAGTCGGGTACTGTTGACGTCACGTTGGCATCATCCTTGAGACCGTTGGGTTCTTGGTCGGTTTTGTGACTCATTAGAGTTCACCCTCACAGCAAAAGCAGACAAAGGGATAGCAGGAGCGAAATCTGCCCCGCCCGGCAAGGCCGAGACGGGGCAGTTATAGCGGTAAACGTTGCTTAGTTGATCATGTCATCAGCAATTTCATAGCCGTTCTCTTTGTACCAACGCGCAGCGCCTGGATGAAAGGGCAGTACGGTGTTATGTACAATGTTTTCTGGAATGGTGGTTTCAGCACTGCGGTGGATTGAGCGCATGCGATCGTTGTTTTCCATGGTCGCCTTGGTCACTTCGTAAATGAAGTCTTCCGGAAGGTCGCAGCCAGCGATCGCAAAGTTCCACATGGAAACGGCGCGCGCATCTTCTTCAAGCGTCGTATACGTATTAGCGGGAATCATGAACTCAGCGACCGGGTAGTTTTCCAGCACGGTGGCTAGCTCTTCTTCGGTGAACTCAATGATGTTGACGTCAGTTTGTACTTCCAGCTGGCTCACGGCGGGGATTGGGATGCCGGCCGCGAACGCAACGACGTCAAGCAGGCCATCCTGCAACTGGCCGCCTAGATCAGACCAGCCACCGTTACGGCGCTCAAAGTCCACGCCTAAGGTTTCTAGGATCGCGGGGAAGTAGGTGTCAGACGTGGACGCCGCGGGGCCAAAGCCGATACGCGCGCCAGGCGGAATGTCAGCAATGGATTCGATGCCGCTGCTAGAGAGTGCCGCAATTGAAAACGGCGTTTCGTACATGGGGAACATGGCACAGACGTTGTCCATCTTCATACCAGGTGCCAGCGGGCTTTCACCGTTCACAGCATCAGACGCAGGGCCCATGGTGGTTAAACCAAATGCCATGTCACCGGTGTGTACTAGCGCTAAGTTTTGCGTGGGGCCACCGGTGACTTCACCGCCGCCAGATACGCCAACTTCTTCAGCAATAAAGTTCGCCCAGCCTGAGCCGTAAACGAAGAACGTGCCGCCTTGACTGGCCGTACCAACGGTGAAGTTATCTGGCCACTCGGAGCGGTCTGCTTGGGCACTGCTAGCTGCTACAAGCAGGGCGCTGCTGGCAAGTAGCGTGAAGGTCTTAGGCATATGTTTACGCATGGCGAGAGTTCCTAGCTGTTATTGGGGTTATTGACTGACGGTCGTGTTCGATGCTGCTCGTTAGTACGGCATGAATCAGACTATTCAGTGGTTATAACAGCGATAGTTGTGCCATTTTAATATTGTTATTTTAAAATCAGTTGGTTAAGAAGACCTTATTAAACTTTCGTGGCAGGCTTAGGCAGGCAAAGTGTCCGAGTGTCCGCACGATGATTATTTTGCATGTGCGGATAGCCACACACTAATGAGATCGATCGGGCGCCATTAGCCAGCATTCGGCACATTGAAAAGGAAGACGCTAGGCTCGCGGTGCTTGGTTAGGCCTTCCTTTTACGGGATGAAACGTGGGTTTAACGAGGGGGCTTGCCGGGATCCATGATGCGTACGGGCTGTACATCTTGCTGCTTCTGGTCGTCGCGCACCTGATTAACTCGGGTGGTCATTTCGGTAAGGGCATCTTCTTCAATAGGCAACTGCTCAAAAAAATCGCAGCTGACGCATTCGCGGTAGCGAATGCCATTCTGCTCCCAGGCGCGGATACGGTCCATCTCCGCACAGCGCGGGCAGATCACGCCGGCAATAAAGCGTTTAACCGTCGACATAGTGGGCTCCTATGCATCAGATGCGCGACGCCCAAGGCGCCACGCATGAAATAATGGTTTGCAACGTGTACCTGATAACGTGTGTTAAGCGGCGCGAATGCCGCAGTGGCGAAGCAGTGGCTCAACGCTGGGTTCGCGACCGCGAAAGGCAACAAACAGGTCGACGGCATCACGAGCGCCGCCCTGCTCCAGTATTTCGCGACGAAAGCGCTGGCCTGTTTCTGGGTCGAAGATGCCAGCTTCTTCAAAGGCACTCCAGGCATCTGCCGAGAGCACTTCCGCCCACTTATAGCTGTAGTAACCGGCCGCATAGCCGCCAGCAAATATATGCCCAAAGCTATTTTGGAAGCGATTGAAGGGGGCTTTGGGCAGCACCGATACCGCGGCCCGCACATCATCGAGCAGTGCTTGCACGTCGCTGGCGCTAGGGGCGCTGAGTTCATGGTGCAGGCGTAGATCGAATAGCGAGAGTTCGATTTGGCGCATCATACCCATGGCCGACTGGAAGTTCTTGGCTGCCTGCAGGCGCTCTAGTAGATCGAAGGGAAGCGGCTCGCCGGTATCCACGTGCTTGGCCAGCAGGTCTAGTCCTTCACGCTCCCAGCAGTAGTTTTCCATAAACTGGCTGGGTAGCTCGACCGCATCCCAGGCCACACCATTAATGCCGGAAATATCTGCAATGTGCTGCTTGGTGAGCATATGGTGAAGACCGTGCCCAAACTCATGAAACAAGGTCGTGACTTCGTCGTGAGTCAGCAGCGCGGGGCGGCCACCTACCGGCGCAGTGAAGTTGCAGGTTAGAAAGGCCACTGGCAGCTGCAGGCCCTGCTCGGTTTGACGGCGCACGCGGCAGTCCGCCATCCAGGCACCGCCGCGCTTGCCTTCACGGGCGTAGAGATCAAGGTAAAAGCCGGCAATCGGCTGGCCGTTTTCAGTAATCTGGAAGTATTGGACGTCTGGATGATAGCGAGTCGCCTCGGTATCTTCTTCACAGCGTACGCCGTAGAGGCGCTCAACCACTTGAAACAGGCCATCAATGACGCGCGGGGCGGGAAAGTAAGGGCGCAGCTGCTCTTGGGAGATGGCGTGGCGCGCTTCGCGCAGTTTCTCGCTGGCGTAGGCAACGTCCCACGGCTCAAGTACTTCCAGGCCCAGTTCGTCACGGGCGTAGGCGCTCAGTTCAGCAAACTCTTCTTTAGCCTGAGGCAGCGCACGACGGGCTAGGTCGTTGAGGAAGTCGAGCACCTGCTCGGGAGATTCGGCCATTTTAGTGGCCAGTGAATAATCCGCGTAGGTGGCAAAGCCAAGCAGCTGGGCAATGTCGCTACGTAGCGACAGAATCTCTTCCAAAATGGCAGCGTTGTCGAACTTGCCAGCATCCGCGCTTTGGTCTGAGGCACGGGTAATGAACGCGGTATACACCTCACGGCGCAGCTCGCGACTGTCGGCGTAGCTGATGACAGGGAAAAAACTGGGGAAATCCAAGGTAATCCGGTAGCCCGGCACGCCCTTCGCCTCGGCGGTGGCTTTTAAGGTATCTAAGGCACTTGCTGGGACGCCTGCGAGCGCATCTAAGCTATCAATATCTTTGTGCCATGCCTGGGTGGCATCCAGAACGTTATTTGAATACTGGTTTGAGAGTAGTGAAAGACGCGACTGAATTTTTCCGTAACGCGCTTTTTGGTCCGTGGGCAGGTCAACACCGGCTAGCCGGAAATCACGTAAGGCGTTCTCGACGGTGCGCCGCTGTGCGGCATCTAACGATGCCCAGGCCGGGCCTTCTTTCAGCGCTTTCCAACCATGGAAAAGCCCTTCGTGTTGGCCGACCCAGGTGCCGAAAGCAGAAAGCTTTTCAAGGCATGCCTGATACGCTTCGCGTAATTCGGGGGAGTTCATGGTGCCGTTGAGATGAGAAATCGGTGACCACGCATTGGTGAGACGGTCATTGACGGCCTCAAACGGCGCCGCGAAATTGTCCCAAGTGGGCGCCGTGGCGGCGGCCTGCTGGGCGAGGAGATCAATGGCCTCGCGGCTTTCTCTGAGCAGGATTTCTACCGCAGGCTCTACGTGTTCGGCGCGAATGTCAGCAAAAGGGGGGAGCTTGTGCGTCTCAAGCAACGGATTGGAGGGCAAGGGGGTGGAGGACATAGGCACCTCAGTTGGCATCGTTTTTAAAATCGTGTAGGAAGCGCAAAACGCGCGATAATGATGACACAGTGCGGGCAGTGGGGCCGCGTTTCAATGCTAGGCTGCAGGTCAGAGTTTGGCCTGCGTGCAAGTGCCTGCTAGTCTTGCCGCCTTTTAATGCCTCTAACGGCAGGAGCACACGATGAGCGAAACGCTGGAGCGCTGGGGGTCGAAGCGGGCCTTTATCTTGGCAATAACAGGTGCTGCAGTGGGTTTAGGCAACATCTGGCGCTTCCCCTACGTGGCTGGAGAAAATGGCGGTGCGGCATTTTTGCTGGTTTATGTAGCGTTTGTGCTGCTGCTAGGTATTCCCGTCATGATGGCGGAAATATTAATTGGCCGAGCCGGGCGTCGTGGGCCAATGCAGGCGTTAGGGGCCTTGGCAACAGAGGCGGGAGCCTCGCCTCATTGGCGTTGGCTAGGGCTATTCGGCGCGTTCACCGTATTTTGTATCTTATCGTTCTACTCGGTGGTGTCCGGCTGGTCGATTGAGTTTTTAGTTGCCTCCGTGAACGGTAATTTCAGCGGCGCGAGCGCTGAGGAGATTGGTGCGGGCTTTGACGCTTTCTTGGCTAACCCGGGCCTGCTTATTTTTAATCACACTTTGTTTCTATTCATGACCATGTCCGTTGTGGCGGCCGGTGTTGCCAAAGGTTTGGAGCGACTTAACAATTTGCTGATGCCGCTGCTGTATTTTTTGCTGCTGCTATTAGCAGGCTATGCCGCCACGACGGATGGTTTTGGCACCGCGCTGGCATGGCTGTTTCTGCCCTCTTTCGATGCGCTAACGCCATCGGTGGTTGTCCATGCGATGGGGCATGCGTTTTTTACCTTGGCGGTAGGGGCCTGTGCCTTAATGGCGTACGGGGCTTATATGCCTGAAGAGCAAAGCCTGCCCAAAGCCGCGTTTGCGGTAGCGGTGCTCGATATCAGCGTTGCACTGCTGGCGGGTATTGCGATTTTCTCGGTTGTATTTGCTCAAGGCATGGATCCCGCTGAAGGCCCGGGCTTGATGTTTGTCACGCTGCCAATCGCATTTTCTGAATTGCCGTGGGGCTCGGTATGGCTGAGCGTGTTCTTTTTATTACTGCTATTAGCCACCTGGACCTCAGCGATTAACTTAGCCGAGCCCATGGTCGCGACGCTTCAGGGGCTGGGGCTGCGCCGCAGCCTTGCGACGCTGGTCGTGGCGGTCAGCGTCTGGTTAATCGGCCTGCTATCCGCCTTCTCGTTTTCGACGCTTTCTGAATTCCGGCCGCTCTTTGGGCGCAACGTGTTCGAGCTGGTCAGCAGTATACCGCCGGATGTTTTTCTGCCCTTAGGCGGATTGATGATCGCCATTTTTGCCGCCTGGGTGATGCCCCAAGAACGAGTCGCCAGTGCATTGGGTGCCGGTGAACGCGGCTACCTAGTGTGGCGAAATATTCTTCGCTGGGTATCGATTCCGCTGACCTTTATCGTGCTACTGACAGGATTGCTATAAGGCTTCTTTGGTTGTCATTAAGCACTATAGTCAGCGAGTCATATTCTTTATACGGTCTATCGAGAACCGCAGGAGCAAATTATGAGCAGTGCGTTAAGACGCTATCAGGGCATGGAGCCGTCGCTTGGCGAGCGCGTGTATATTGATCCGGCAAGCGTGGTCATTGGAGACGTGGTGCTGGGGGATGATTGCTCCGTTTGGCCGATGAGCGTTATCCGTGGCGATATGCACCGTATTCGAATCGGCGCGCGTACCAGCGTGCAGGATGGCAGCGTGCTGCATATTACCCACGCAAGTGACTTTAGCCCGGCAGGCTTTCCGCTCATTATTGGCGACGATGTGACCATCGGTCATAAGGCGATTCTGCATGGCTGCACGCTGGGTAGTCGGATATTGGTGGGCATGGGTGCGATTGTGATGGATGGTGCGGTCGTTGAAGATGAAGTCATTATTGCCGCTGGCGCCGTAGTAACGCCGGGTAAGCATCTGGAAAGCGGCTATGTGTATGCCGGTAACCCGGCTAAACCGCTGCGCCCGCTGAAAGAATCCGAACGTGCTTTCTTCCCCTATACCGCCGGTAACTACGTTAAATTGAAAGACCGCTTTTTGGCCGAACCACCAGTTTAATGCCTTTTCTCTAAGCGGTTGCCCTGCCAACCTTTTTTGGTAAATAGTCGTGTCGCGTCGGCCAGAAATCTGTTAATTTATCCAGTTTTCTGGGGTGCCGCGTCATGGCTAACTTTCGCACGCATATTACCGTAGCAGCGGCGGGTGGCATGCTGATAGCTTACGCAGCTTGGAAAGGTCATTGGTGGCCGCCTTCTCAAGCGGTGGTGATGGTTGCGCTGGTTACGTTTGGGGGCATTTTGCCAGACATCGATGCCGACCGATCACATTCTATCCGATTGATTTTTAATCTTCTTTCAGTGCCTGCCTTGGTCTTTGGCGCACTGCTACTGCAGCCATGGCTCACGCCCGGTGCGCTGTTGGTTGCCTGCGGTGGAATCTATGTCTGCGTGCGTTATTTAGCCAGCGTACTATTTTCGCGTTTTACCGTGCATCGCGGTATCTGGCACTCACTGCTGGCGGGTGGGCTATGTAGCCTGGCCACCGCTGCGCTGAGTTTTAATCTGCTCGGCCAGCCGGCATGGCTTGCTTGGTCGCATGGCGCCGCCACGCTGGTCGGATTTTTAATTCACCTGAGTTTAGATGAGATGTACAGCGTGGATCTTGAAGGCGCTCGGCTAAAGCGTTCGTTCGGAACGGCGCTAAAGCTCGGCGATAGCCGGCGGCCCATGTCTAATCTGCTGATGCTGATTGCCACGTTAACGCTGGTGCCCTGGGTGCCGCCTTGGTCAGTATTGGGTGAGCTGTTGCATCAGGGCTCGCTGCTGTGGCGATAGTCATCGGCATTGAGGCCGTGCTTTTTAAGCTTGTCATAAAAGGTTTTGCGCGGAATGCCTAAGTGGCGACACACATCGGTGACACGGCCGTGATAGCGCGCCAGGGATTGGCTGATCAGGCTTTTTTCAAACAGCTCCACCTGGCGGGGCAAAGTGGGCTCCTGAGTGTCGGCGCTAACCCCTTCCAGCAGTGCATCCAGACGATAATCAAAGGCGGCGCCCAGCAGTACGTAGCGCTCGGCAAGGTTGCGCAGTTCGCGCACATTGCCGGGCCAGTCATGTGCGAGTAGAACGGCAATGCCCGAGCTGTCTATGATAGGCGCTTCCAGCCCGCTGCGATTGGCAGCCACTACGGCAAAATGTTGAAACAGCAAGGGAATATCTTCGCGCCGTTCGCGCAGGGCTGGCAACGGCAGAGTGACCACGTTAAGACGGTAATACAGATCTTCGCGAAAGCGGCCCTCTTCAGACGCTGCTTTTAGATCCACCTTGGTAGCGGCAATGACGCGAATGTTGAGTGGTACCGTTTCATTAGCGCCCAGCCGCTCCACGCTGCGCTCTTGCAGCACCCGCAGCAGTTTGACCTGAAGCGCCATGGGCATGGATTCAATTTCATCCAAAAATACCGTGCCGCCGTTAGCATGTTCGAATTTGCCGATACGCCGCTCTACTGCACCGGTAAAGGCACCTTTTTCGTGGCCAAATAGCTCGGACTCAATGGTGTTTTCGGGCACTGCGCCGCAGTTGATGGCCATAAAAGGGCTATTACGCCGCCCGCTGCGCTCGTGAATAGCGCGGGCCACCAAGTCTTTGCCGGTACCTGTTTCCCCAAACAGCAGCACATCGGCCTCCACTTGGCTGATGCGCTGAATCATAGCGGCCAGTCGCGATATGATGGGTGTGCGGCCAACCAGGCGAGGCCCCAGCGCGGCTTGCTGTACTTCCAGCTCGGCTTTTAGGCGGTGATTTTCTAAACTGAGCTGGCGCTTCTCGATGCCACGACGCACCACATCCAATAGTTGATCACCGGCGAAGGGCTTTTCAAGAAAATCCCACGCCCCTGCACGCATTGCCTCTACGGCGGTCGAAATATCGCCGTGGCCGGTAATTAAAATGATCGGCAGCGTGGCGTCGCGGTTATGTAGCTCGTGCAGCAGCGCCATGCCATCCATGCCGGGCATCCTTATGTCGCTGACGATCACGCCCGGAAAGTCGGGCGTTAAGGCGGCGAGCGCTTGTTCGGCTGATTCGTAGCAGTAGGGCGTGTAGCCTGCAAGCTCGAGGGTTTGGCTAGCGGTGATCCGAAGGTGTGGTTCGTCGTCGATCACTATGACCGGCAGGGTCGACGGTTCATGCATAGTGAGAGCGCTCCTGGACATGCGTTAACGTTGAGTGGGGTAGCGTAATAGTGAAGCAAGCACCCCCTTCGGGTCGATTAGCAGCCTGCAGCTTACCGCCTAGATCGTCCATAATGCGTGAAGAGATCGAGAGGCCCAAGCCTAAGCCACTGCCTGGCGCTTTGGTCGTGAAAAAGGGTTCAAACACGTGCCCTAAATGCTCAGCTGGAATGCCGGGTCCGTTATCGGCAACGCTAATATGCACCTGCTGATGGTGAATGCTAGCGCTTAGTGTCAGTTGCGGTACGGGTTCGGCTTTCATAGCCTGCAGGGCATTGCCGATTAGATTAACCAGCACTTGCTCAAGGCGCACTAGGTCGCCTTTCACCCATAGCGTTTCATCGGGCCACTCATGAATAATCGTAATGTTGCCTTCGCGCAGACGGCTTTGAAATAAGCGCAAGGCGTAGTCGATACAGGCCTGTACGGAAATGGTCTCTTGGCGTTCGCTACTCTTACGTGAAAACTGGCGCAGTTGTGCGCTGATATCGGCCATGCGCTCGGTCAGCTCAACAATTTGCTCAAGGTTGGCGTCGGCTTTTTCATGGCGTGCTAGTGCCATAAAGCGTCGGGCGTTTTCTGCATAAGCGCGAATAGCGGCCAGCGGTTGATTAAGCTCATGGTTGATGCCCGCGGCGAGCTGCCCTAATACGGCCAGTTTAGCCGCTTGAATAAGCTCATCCTGCGTTTGGCGTAAGTTGGCTTCAGCCCGGCGGCGCTCTTCAATTTCATCAGAAAGCCGCTGATTGCTGGCGACTAAGTCACGGGTGCGCCTTTCTACGCTAACTTCCAGCTCATCGCGAACGCGGGCCAAAGTATGGCGCTCTCGATCGGCAAACGCTTCCCGTTCACGACGAAGCCTCAGCCGCTGCCAGCCTATGCCGGCCCCAAGTGCAATCAGGCTGTAGAGGCTGCCCGCCATGAGAGCAGCGACCCATTGGGCGCTGATCACCGGTGTTAACGGCTTTAAAATATGCATCTGCCAGCCAAACTCAGGAATAGGTCGCGTCAGGCTTAGGTAGTTGCCTTTACTTAAAGGGCCTTGGGAGAAACTTACTAATTGGCTGCCCAGGCCGTAAGGCGCAATGACGCCGATGCCGGAGGACGCTAGCGGCTCCATCGCATAGCGTCGCGTTGCGCGCAGGACTCGACGTTGCTCATCGGAAAGCGAGTAAAGGGCGTTCATTCGCAGCCCTGGGTGGCTGGCCATGAAGATGATGTTATCGCTGTCGGTGACAAACAGCTCGGCATCTTGCTCAGCCCAGCTTTCTTCAACCTCATCAAGCAATACTTTGATGACTAATACGCCGTCAGGTTTGGCATCGGGCGAGGTGTCATCGAGCCAAACCGGTGCTGAAAAGAAGTAGCCCCGCTCAAGTGATTGGGTGCCCAAGCCATAAAACCTACCTTGGCGGCCCGCGATGGCTTCGGTGTAATAGCTGCGAAAAGCATAGTTTTGGCCGATAAAGGTGTTAGATCGATGCCAGTTGCTGGCGGCAATAGTATCGCCATCACGATTTAGCAAATAAACGTCTGAAACGCCTGCGGTGAAGCGGAAGCGATCCAGCAACATATTCAGCGGCATCGAGTCTTGGCTGTCGGGGGCGGCTAAAAAACGTTGCACGCCTTCCCTTGTCGCGAGCATTTGTGGCAGGTAGTCGTAGCGCAGTAAATAGCCGTTTAAATTGGCAGCAGACAGGCGCAGCTCGTTTTCGGCATCGTCTTGTAAGTTAGAAAGCGCCTGCTCGCGGGCCAGTTGGGCGGCTTGCCACATGCACAGCAATAAACCGAGCGAAATGACCAGCAGCCACAGGCGACGCCAGCGTGGTGGCAAGCGAGCGGGGGTCTGGCTGTGTATGTCAGCCTTGCTCATATCCGTGTTACTCATGCCGGTGTCTTTCGACTGCCTTGGGCGCGGCGAAGGGCGCGTTGGGCCCGCGCCTCTTCACGCGCCATTTCAAGAAGTCCTTCTTCAACGAACGCTAGGTGCTCATGCGCGCGAGCGCGGGCGTCTTCTGCACGCCCTTCCAAGATGGCGTCAAGTAAGGCGCGATGCTGCTTCATCAGCTGGCTGCGTGAGCCTGGTTTGGCAAACAAGTGGGCCAGATTATTAACAATGCTCTTTTCAAGCAGATGAAAAATACCGCGAATGGTATGTAGCAGCAGCACATTGTGGGCGGCTTCGGCGATGGCAAGATGGAACGCCGCGTCAAGTTTGGCTTCATGAACAGGGTCGGCGCCGGCAAAACCGCCGTCGAGCTCTTCAAAGCGCTGAATGAGGACCGCCTTATCAGCGGGCGTTGAGCGCAGCGCAGCGTAATAGGCGGATATTCCTTCTATTGCATCGCGGAATTCGAGTAGGTCTAAGTTGAACTCGCCGTGGCGAGAAAGCATTTCCAAAAGCGGGTCGGTATAGCCATTGCTAAGGTCATCGTTCACAAAGGTGCCACCGCCTTGGCGGCTGGTCAGTAAGCCGCGCGCGGCTAATTTTTGAATAGCTTCACGTAAAGAGGGGCGTGAGACGCCAAAACGCTCCGCTAATTCACGCTCTGGTGGGAGGCGCTGCCCAGGTTTTAAGCTGCCCTCCAGCATCATGGCTTCTAAACGCTCGGTAATAACATCGGCCAAACGCTGCTGGCGGAGCGGTGGATAGCTCATGTTGGGTAGCTCCTTCAATTGGTAAGACCAATATTAGAAGCTTTGAACAGACAGCTCAAGCGCTGGCATTGACGGGTGGCTATTGGTCAAACATTATTAGTCGCAGTATTGAACTAAAGTATAGCGCTATGTAGGGCTATAAAGCCGCATCATTGTTTGACACCTTCATGGCGCCTCACTAATGTTGATGCCATATTTTTGTCAATTGGTAAAACCAATTATTAATTCTGAATAAGCCGATGTATAGCGCGTCGACTGCGCGCATCTACTAAATAGGGCTCGCCATGATTATTTCAGCCTCCACGGACTACCGAAAAGCCGCTAAGCGGCGCATTCCTCCCTTTCTATTCCATTATGCCGACGGGGGGGCATACGCCGAGCATACGCTGCGACGTAATGTAGAGGATCTCTCCGGTATCGCGTTGCGCCAGCGTGTGCTGAAGGATATGTCCTCGCTATCGCTGGAAACCGAGCTGTTCGGTGAAAAGATGGCCATGCCGATTGCGCTGGCTCCGGTGGGGCTAGCAGGTATGTACGCTAGACGCGGGGAGGTCCAGGCGGCGCGAGCGGCCGCCAAGAAAGGCATACCATTTACTCTGTCGACGGTGTCGGTGTGCCCCATTGCAGAGGTGGCCTCGGCGATTGATCGACCCATCTGGTTCCAGCTTTACGTGCTGAAGGACAGGGGCTTCATGAAGCACGTTCTTGAGCAAGCTAAGGCCGCCGGGGTCAAGACACTGATCTTTACCGTTGATATGCCTGTGCCGGGCGCGCGCTATCGCGATGCTCACTCTGGAATGAGCGGTAAGTATGGGCCGATCCGGCGGATGGCTCAGGCTGCAATGCATCCTTTCTGGGCATGGGATGTCGGTATTAATGGTCGTCCTCATGACCTGGGTAACGTCTCTGATTACCGCGGTAAGCCAACCGAGCTTGAGGATTACATTGCCTGGCTGGCTACTAACTTCGACCCCGCTATCTCTTGGAAGGACCTGGAATGGATTCGTGAACTCTGGGACGGGCCGATGATTATTAAAGGAATACTTGATGCTGAAGATGCCCGCGATGCGGTGCGCTTTGGTGCAGATGGCATCGTTGTTTCTAATCATGGCGGCCGTCAGCTTGATGGCGTTCCCTCGACTGCGCGGGCCTTGCCGGCGATTGCCGACGCGGTTAAGGGGGATCTGGCCATTCTTGCTGATTCCGGCGTGCGCAGCGGGCTTGACGTCGTGAGGATGATCGCTTTGGGTGCCGACAGCGTGTTGCTGGGCCGCGCCTTCATCTATGCGCTTGCCACTGCTGGCGAAGCGGGTGTCACGCATTTGCTCGAGCTATTTGAAAAGGAAATGCGCGTGGCGATGACGCTCACCGGAGCGAGAAGTATTGCCGATTTGGGCGCGAATTCATTGGTATCGGATTTGCCTCGCGATCTTGCGTGAGCAGGCGCTGATGTATGGCTCGCGCACGGCTAAGTTTGATTCGCAATAGTATCCTGATAATATGAGATGTGTTT
>NZ_JBQSXV010000011.1:0-55411 GCF_052378675.1 Halomonas sp. AOP25-F1-15 | reverse complement strand
CGGGGGATTTTTTTTTGCATCTTTTTTTAATTTTAGAGATTCATTTGCGAGATACACAAAGTCTTAAAGCCGCTTATGAAGCGGCTTTAAGCATGCTGTTATAGGTCTCTGCGATGCTGGCATTGACCACCGGCCCAGGTTTCATAAATAGCTCGATCATCGGCCAGCATCATCAAGGCAAAAAGCCGCTCCCCAAGCGTTGTGCAATGGCTTGCTCGTCGAGACAGTAATGGTGTCGCCCGAGTGTCGATGACGATGAAGTCGGCCTCCAGAGTAGGAGCCAGACGCCCAATATAGCTGTCCAAAGAGAGAGCTTTAGCGTTACCCAACGTTAAGCCATAAAATCCTTGCCATGCGGTAAGTGGTTGCCCGCCTAGTTGGCCCAGCTGGTAGGCAGCTTTGAGCGTTGCAAAGCCTGATAGATCCGTTCCTGCGCCGATGTCACTGGCAAATGTAAATGCCATACCTGTTTGGTCGGCTGCTTCTCGGTCAAATAAACCGCTGCCAAGGAAAAGGTTGGAGCTAGGGCAAAAAGCAACGTTAGCGCCTCTATCCGCTAAGCGTTGACGCATGCCGTTAGTCAGATGAATGCCGTGTGCAAAAGTACTGCGAGGGCCTACTAAGCCTGCCTCTTCATAAACTGCTAGGTAGTCACGGCTGCCTGGGAAAAGTTCAGCTACCCAATCTAGTTCACCGCTATTTTCGGCTAAGTGTGTTTGTAGCCAAAGGCTTGAATCATTGCGTAGAAGAGCGCCGGCAGCATCCATTTGTGTCTTGGTCGATGTCGGCGCAAAACGTGGTGTTACGCTGTATCCCAACCGGCCATTGCCGTGCCAATCTCCAATGAGGCGCTCGCTATCTGCAATGCCAGATGCGCCGTCCATCAGCGCCTCTGGGCCATTGCGATCCATCAGCACCTTGCCAACGAGCATACGCAGCTGTCGTTTTTGGCAGGCTGTGAAAAAGGCATCTACCGAGCCAGGATGGCTAGAGCCAAAGACTTGGGCTGATGTAGTACCTGCTCGCAGCATTTCATCTAAAAACGCATTAGATAAAGCTTCAGCATGCGCATGATTGGCAAAGCGACACTCTTCCGGAAATGTGTAATCGTTTAGCCAGTCCAGTAGCTGTCGACCATATGATGCCATAATGTCGAGCTGGACATAGTGCACATGGGTGTCAATAAACCCAGGCATGATTAATTTATCGCGATAGTCCAGCACATGGCTACCCTCTGGCAGCGAGGGTGCTATCTCCGAAAAATGTCCTACGGCATGAATATGCTGGCCTTTTAACCAAAGTAATCCATCGCCATAGTGCTCGAGGCTACCCGGTTGTGGTGTGTCGCCGTTTCCAGGATCGCGTGCAAAGCTAATCAATTCGGCGCGAATAAGCGTATCGGTAGAGGAAATCATATCAACTCGTGGTAGTAGAGGATTCGTCAAATAGTGCTCGCAGCGCCTGAGGATCGAGGCCACGAGTGTCCTGTGGGGCAGGCGTGTCAGCCAGCCAGAGCAGCTCAGTGATCACAGTCAAAGCAATCGCATAGGGCGTCTTATTGCTCAACTTTTTACCATGAAGACAGCCGATGGGGCTGCGTACCCGCTGAATTTGTTCAGCGGTGTAATCATCACGTTGAAGGCGCCCACGGAAGCTTGCCCATTTGCTTTCAGAGCCAATTAACCCAATGGAACCTAGGTCATCTCGCTGAATAAGCGCTGCAATCAGTGCGTAATCTTCATCATGTTGATGCGTGAGTACCAGCGCATGTGCGCATGACGGCAGTTCGGCCACGCATTGCTGAGCATCATGTAGCGCTTGATAGGTCAGGCGAGGGTGACGTTGTGTGTTTTCACAAATATTATCAAAGGCATCACTGCGGCTGTCGTACCAATATAGCTGCCAAGGTAAGGGGGCGCTTAGCTTAACGATTTCACGGCCAACATGGCCTGCACCAAACACGGCAAGCATTGCTGATGACCCTGAAAAGGCTTCTAACAGTATGTTGACGAAACCGCCGCAGCACTGGCCGCTGCGTCCGCCTAATGAAAAGGCTTCTAAGCTGAGTCCGTAACACTGTTCTGCCAAGCGCGCACGTGCGGCAGCAATGGTTTGCCACTCAAACGTACCGCCGCCTAGCGTATCGAAGATAGCATCTTCGGTAATGATCATTCGAGCGCCAGGCTCACGGGGAGTCGATCCTGCACTGGTGATCTGGGTCGCGAGAACATGTGGTGTGCCTGTGCGCTGAAAGTAATCAAGCGCCGCATGCCATGTGTTGGCGATTTGTAGAGTCACAGCGCTTTCTTCCTAATCAAATTTGCCGCGAGCATGACGCGTTCAGGGGTTGCTGGAGTATCTAAATGAGGCGATAACTGGTAGTCCGTTAAGCTAGAAAGCGCATCACGCAGCGCCGACCATACACAAATACCCAGCATAAAAGGGGGCTCACCGACGGCTTTGGAACGATAAAGGCTTGCCATGGAGTTAGGGTGGCCTTCCAGCAGGGCAACGTTAAAAACAGCGGGTAGGTCGCCAAAGGTAGGGATTTTATAGGTCGCAGGGCCATCTGTAACGAGCACACCTTTGTCGTTCCATTTTAGCTCTTCACTGGTTAGCCAGCCCATCCCTTGTATAAAGCCACCCTCTACTTGCCCCATATCAATAGCTGGATTCAGTGCTTCGCCCACGTCATGCAAGATGTCGACACGATCGATCTGATACTCGCCGCTGAGCGTATCCACGCTGACTTCGGCTACCGCCGCGCCAAACGCATAGTAGTAAAAGGGGCGACCCTGGCCGACTGAGCGATCATAGTGAATCAGCGGAGTGGCATAGAAGCCTTTTTCTGATAGTGAAATGCGATGGAGATAAGCCGTTTGAATCAGTTCACCCCATGGAATGCTGCGCTTACTTTTCCCGAAACCCGCGATCAGCATACCATCTGCCAGACGCATGCCTTCACGGTCTAGTCCCTCAGAAAAGTGCTCGGTCGCAAAGTCAAAAAGGCGTTCACGCAGCTTGCTCGCCGCATCGCGTGCCGCCATGCCATTCAAATCAGCGCCGCTAGACGCAGCGGTGGGTGAGGTGTTGGGTACCTTGTCGGTACGTGTTGCGCTAATGCGCACATTGTCTAAATCAAGGCCCAGTTCCCGGGCGACCACTTGGCAGATTTTAGTATGCAGTCCTTGGCCCATTTCGGTGCCGCCATGATTAATCATGACGCTACCGTCGGTGTATACGTGTAGTAGTGCACCGGCCTGGTTGAGGTGCTGGGCAGTGAATGAAATGCCAAACTTCACCGGAGTGAGCGCGAGGCCCTTTTTAATCACTGGGCTATTAACATTAAATGCGCCAATCGCTTTTCGGCGTGCCCAGTAGTCGCTGTCTTTTTCCAGCGTCTCGACCAGCGTATGCAAAAGCTGCTGCTGGTCGACTTGCTGGCCATAGTGGGTAACGTCACGACCTTCACGATAAAAATTGCGCTTGCGGATCGTTAGAGGGTCTTCGCCCACTTGGCGAGCGATATCATCCATGGCTGCCTCAATGATCATCATGCCCTGGGGGCCACCAAAGCCTCGAAACGCCGTGTTGGACGCCGTATGTGTTTTGGCGCGGTGTCCGGTTACTTTCACATCGCCAAGCGAGTAGGCATTGTCAGCATGAAACATCGCACGATCAACGATAGCGTCGGAAAGATCCGGTGAATACCCGCAGTCGCCAATAACGGTAATTTCACCGCCTTGGATAACCCCTTGCGCGTCAATCGCAAGCTTATAGCGATTATGGAAGGGGTGGCGTTTTCCCGTGGCGTGCATATCCTCGCGACGGGGCAGCCGTAAGCGAGTTGCTTTGCCAGTACGACGGGCGATGATGGCGGCAATGCAAGCCCATGGTGATGCCTGGGTTTCTTTTCCTCCAAAGCCCCCACCCATGCGGCGAACTTCGACCGTTACCGCATGAAAGGGAATGCCAAGCACTTCCGCAACGAGCTTTTGTGTTTCACTCGGGTGCTGGTTAGAAGTCTGGACAATCACGCCCTCATCTTCGGTTGGCAGCACAACGCAAGCTTGCCCTTCCAAATAAAAGTGCTCTTGCCCGCCGATGAACAGGTTGCCTTCGATGAGTTGCTCGGCATGATGTAAGGCTTGCTGCCAGTCCCCGCGCTCTTGTACGTGGGTTGGGCGCACAAATTCTTCGCGCTCGGTAGCCTCGACCGGATCTAGACGGGCAGGTTGTTCGTCAATATCAATCTTTGCGAGGATTACCGCTCGTCGGGCTGCTTGTAGTGACGTCGCTGCAACGGCAAACAGGCATTGGCCTGCGTAGCTAATGTTGGTATCAACAAAAATGGGGTCGCCAGGAAATACTGGCCCTATGTCAGTATGGCCAGGTACGTCGTGGAAGGTAATGACATCAATAACGCCTGCCGCTTGCTTTACTGCGTCGAGATTTAGCTTGGTCAAAGTACCGTGCGCAATGGGGGACAAACCAAGAGCAATATGCAGCGCATCGGCAGGCGTTTTTAAGTCGTCGATATACGCCGCTTTTCCAGTCACGTGCTTCTCGGCACTTTCATGATAGCTAGCGTTGCCCGCTTGGCGTGAGCTCGTGTTGTCAACGGCATGGTTCTCAATGGTATGGCGGGCTAGCGGACCCGACCCTTGAATGTGGTCATGCAGTTCGCGGCGGGCGCGGCTGCTATCGCCATCCAGTTTAGTGAGCGTACGCATGGAGCATGACCTCCTGGTTGGGCGCTGAAAGCGTCAGGTAGAGCCGTTCCAGCAGGTTGGCAGCGGCCTGTTGACGGTAATGTTCGCTGCCGCGCACATCTCCCATCGGTTGAAAGTCGCTGGCGAGGGCTTGCTGGGCCGCTCTAAAGCCGTCTGGTGAAAGCGTTTGACCTTCTAATGCCGCTTCGCTGTTCAAGGCTCTCTTGGGCGTTGCGGCCATACCGCCAAAGGCAATGCGCACATCTCGCATAACGTCCTGTTCCAAGCGGTAGCTAAAAGCGCCAAGTACTGCAGATATATCATCTTCGCGGCGTTTGGATAGCTTCCACACCCGTAGTTGTTGGTTTTTAGCAGGTTGGGGAATGAAAATGCGAGAGATAACTTCATCTGCGGCTAATGCGGTTTTTTTATAGTCGAGAAAGAAATTCTCTAACGACAGACAGCGATGTCTTTTTGTACTGGCGAGCTCTACCTGGGCGCCTAATACCAGCAACACTGGCGGTGTATCACCGATGGGCGAGGCATTAGCAATGTTGCCACCGAGGGTTCCTCGGTTGCGAATCTGCTCAGAACCCAGCCGGTGTAGAAGATGAGCAAAGGCGGGGAAGTACTCTTTAAATAACGGATAAAGTCTGGAATAAGTGACCCCTGCGCCTATCCACCAGCCGGGCTGGCCCTCAAACGTTGTCTCTTCAATGATGAGAAGCTCGCTAACCCGGGAAATATCGATTAATTGATTAAGAGTTGCCAAGCGTTGAGTGGTTTCCAGCCACAGATCGGTACCACCCGCCACAAGACGTGCGTCAGGTGCTCGATGCCGTAGTTGTGTTAGTTCGACAAGAGACTCTGGCTGGGCAAAAAAAGAAGCGTTACCTTCTGAATCTATTGATAGCGTTTCACCTTTTTCTACAGGGAGCGCCGCGTCAAACCATTGGGGACGCTCATAGGATATGTCATTCATACGTAACGCCGCATCGCGGATAGGGCGATAGCCTGTGCAGCGGCACAAATTGCCACCCAGCGTTGCTTCAAGGCGCTCTTGAGATAGTCCTTGAGATAGTTCTTGAAATAGCTCTTCAGATCTTCCTTGTGCTAGCTCCGGTGATAGCGGAGCAGAGCGTTGGCAAATATCGTCATGCAGGGTAAAAAGAGACATGACAATGCCCGGCGTACAAAAACCACATTGGCTGCCATGGCACTCAATCATTGCTTGTTGCGCTGGGTGTAAGTGCTTCTCTTTCGTCAACCCTTCAACGGTCACTAAATGCCGCCCCTGTAGTTGATGGGCTGGTGTAATACATGCATTAGCGCTACTAAACGTTTGCGTTCCCGTCGTTGATTCACCGATTGCTACGGTACAGGCACCACAATCGCCCGATGCACAGCCTTCTTTAGTGCCTGTTTGAGCCAAATGCTCGCGTAATAAGGTTAAAATACTCGTATCGGGTGAAACGTCACACCGCTGAAGGGTGCCATTGAGTAGGAACGCAATCGTTGCCATGACAAACTCCACTGTGATCGTATAGACCAGGATTGTGCTGACCGATCGGTCAATATGTATTGAGCTTGGGATAAAACATCTCACCTTGCAAGTGTTTGCTCACCGCACCACCTTGGGGCAGGCTGGTGTAAGATGTGACGTTTAAGTGCAGCCAATAACCCTGCCGAACAATGTGTTCCAGGTACGTTAGGCAATCATTTAAGGAACACGTTTGATGACCGCTGTATCTACCAGCTATGAAACTCCGAGTCGTGAAAAAATAGAGGCCAGTATTCTTACTGCCGCTGAGCTGGTCTTTTCTCAACACGGCTTTCGTGGCGCGAGTTTGCAAGTAATTGCTGATCAAGCCGGGCTTCCTAAAGCGAATGTCTTGTACTACATGGGAAGTAAGCAGGCACTTTATATGCGATTGCTTGACCGCATGATGCGCCGCTGGAACGAAGTCCTTGAAGACATTACTCCGGATAGTGATCCATCAACGGTACTCACTGACTTTATTCGTACAAAAATGATACTTGGCCAGCGCTATCCAGCGGGATCAAAATTATTTGCGGCGGAAATTTTAGCGGGCGCGCCTTTTCTAAGTGATTATTTAGCCGGCGAGTTACGCGATTGGGTCGAGGCGCGCGCTGCTATCATTCGTCAGTGGTCTGCGCAGGGTAAAATGGATGCTGTGGATCCCCGGTGGTTAATTTTCTTAATCTGGTCAGCTACTCAGCACTACACTGAATATAGCGCCCAAGTTAGCGGCGTTCTAGGGCGAGATGCATTGACACCAGAGGACCTTGAGTCTATTTCCTGCTTTCTTGAGCACGTTATCTTAAAAGGGTGCGGCGTTATACAGGCCGGCTCTGGCGTCTCTTTGATGGATAAATGAACCTATCATGAGCGCCTTACCTATTGATCAGCATCTAGATTCTATTAAAACTGTTTTAGCCTCCAGTAATAGGCTAATGCTGATTGCTCAGCCGGGAGCGGGCAAAACAACGCGCGTTCCATTGATGCTACTAACGGCTGAGTGGGCGAAAGGTCAGAAGTTGCTTTTGTTAGAGCCGCGCCGTGTTGCCGCTCGTTTAGCCGCTAGCTTTATGTCTCAGCAGCTGGGTGAGCCGGTTGGGCAAACGGTAGGCTATCGCATGCGTGGCGACAGCTGTGTTAGCGCGCAAACTCGTTTAGAGGTAGTGACTCAAGGCGTGCTCACTCGAATGCTCCAGGATGATCCGCTGCTTGAAGGCGTTGCTGGCATCATCTTTGATGAATTTCATGAGCGCAGCGTCGATGCCGATGTTGGGCTGGCGCTGGCATTGGATGTTCAAGCCAGCATTCGTGACGATTTACGCCTGCTGGTGATGTCGGCAACGCTGGATGTTAATGCTCTTAAGCGAATTCTGGGCGATCAGGTTCCTGTCATAGAGTGTCAAGGTCGCCAGTATCCCGTAGTAACCGCTTATCGTCCTGGCCTGAGCGGTGAGAGTGATGCCAATCATACGCTGCGTGTTCTCAATGAGGCGCTTGCAATGCCAGGCACACAAGATGTACTGGTGATTTTGCCCGGCGTGGCGGAGATCAATCGCGTCGTTGCTGCTCTGAACAGCGCTATGCCTCTTATGGCGGTACGGCCGCTGCACGGAAGGATGAGTATTGCTGAGCAGCAGGCGGCCTTGGCACCGAGTGCATCGCAGCAGCGCATTATTGTTTCGACTGCCATTACTGAATCGAGTATTACCGTTGATGGAATGAACGTCGTCATCGACGGTGGCTTAGAGCGGGTACCTCTTTTTCATCCACGAAGCGGATTAACCCGACTCACGACGCGGCGCATTAACCGAGCGAGCGCTGATCAGCGCAGGGGGCGGGCTGGGCGGCAGCGTGAAGGGGCGTGTTTTCGGCTTTGGGCTCAAGAGCAGACGCTGGCGCCATACGGCGAGCCGGAAATCCAGCAAGCGGATCTTTCAGCCGTTGTGCTTGAGCTGGCCTGTTGGGGAGTCTCGTCGTCAGAGGATTTGCGTTGGGTCACACCGCCACCAAAAGGCGCTTGGTCTAGTGGTCAGGCGCTGCTGATACAGCTAGGCGTATTAGATCAATATCATAAGCTAACGCCGCTAGGTGCCCGTTGTGCCAAGTGGCCGGTAGCTCCCCGAATAGCCGCAATGCTAGAGCGCGCCGGTGATTTAAAAGCGCTGCCGCTGGCCTGTGGCTTGGCCGCACTGTTGGAGGGGCGTGAAACAGCGCAGAGTTCTCTGGCCGATGAATTAGCACAGCGGCTTCGCCATCCGAAGCGTTTCCCAAACTGGCAGCGTGAGGCGCTAAGGCTGGCTAAAAAAGCAGGCGTGCGCATTAGCGATGCGGTGCTAGAGCCCCTAGGGCCTCTTTTAGCGTTGGCCTATCCTGAGCGCATTGGCCAACAGCTAAGTCCTGGCCAATTTCGACTCGCCAATGGCAAAACGGCCACGCTGTCATTAAGTAATACCTTGGCGCATCAGGCATATATAGTGGCGATCGCGATCAATAGCGCGGCAAATGGTCCGGTGCGGATAGTAACCGGCGAGTCGTTGGCGCTAGCGTCACTGTGCTCCCTATATCCTGGCATTAGCCAGTGGCAGTCACGCGTGGAATGGTCGCAAGAGCAGGGCCGCTTAGTTGGTGAGGAAGTGCAGGCGCACGGTAGCCTTGTGATTGCCCGGCGGCCTCTAGCCCGCTTGCCCGAAGAGGCCGTGAAACAAGCGCTGTTGGGCGCGCTTCGACAGCAGCCCGGGTGGTTGCTAGGCGATCAGCTGCAGCAGCTGCGTGGGAGGATGTCACTACTGAGCGACAATATTGGAGCAGCGTGGCCGGATTGGTCGGAGGAGGCACTACTGGCATCGCTAGAAAGCTGGCTGGCTCCCTACTTGATCGGTATAAATCGGCTGAGTCAAATTGAAAAACTTCCGCTAGGGCGCTATTTGCTCAATACATTGACGTGGGAGCAGCAGCTTGAGTTTGAACAGCTAGCGCCGTTAGCACTCGATGTGCCCAGTGGTAAACATATTGGTTTGGATTATGCGCCTTGCCTTTCACAGCGCCCGCCAGTACTGGCTTTAAAGTTGCAAGAAGCGTTTGGTTGGCGGATAACGCCGACGGTGGCGAATGGAGCCGTTGCAGTGATGATTCATTTACTTTCGCCTGCGCGTAGGCCCGTGCAAGTCACCCAGGATTTAATCAGCTTCTGGCAAAATGGTTATCCAGATGTACGCAAGGAAATGCGCGGCCGATATCCCAAACACCCATGGCCTGAAGACCCGCTAGCGGCACTTGCGACGTCGTATACTAAAAAACGAGGTCAGCCGTGAGCAGACCTCATTTATATTAGCCAAACTATGTTTATTCACTGCATATTTATTCACTGCGGGTGTCAGGGATTTCATCGGGAATGCGATAGCGTACGCCATCAGCTTGTTGCTCTTCATAGCGTTGATTTTCATCATCGGGTACCACACCAATGACGGTTTTCTTTGAGCCATCCGGCCAAGTATAAGTAGTGCAACCTGCCAACAATAAAAGCGGTGCAAGAGCTAAGCCGCTCTTAATACGCAGGGTAGGGCGACGCTTGATCATAAGGCACTCCATCGGGTGGCGCGATTCGTATAAGTTAGCGTCGATTATTACATATTTGAAGCTATAGATTGGCATCTGTCTGCATGTAAATGCACAGATTTCTTCCCTGATCTGCAGATTATCCGCCTTGTTTGACTGTGATGCTGGCAGTCGGACATTCTGGCGTAGCGTAAGGGTTTTTATAAGCCTGTCTGTGGCCTGCCGGTGAGACTTATGGTGCCGTTAATATTCATCATTATATGCTATTAGCTTATTGGGGGTATAAGGGTGTACAATTTTCGTCAAGAAATTTACACGCTTAATGAGAGGTTTTATGAGCTCAACGGGGGCGTTAATTTTATTTGTGATGGCGCTTGCTGTCGTTATCGGTCTGTGCCTGTATGCATGGCGCTTGCGCAAAGAGGTTGGTCGCAGAGAAGCGTATCGACGCGATGAAGATAGCCGTGCGCTTCAGAACAGCTTAGAAAATCTCGACTATGTGGCGAGTGCATTAGTTCAGCAGCAAGTCGATATCACTGAGGGTGCATGGCGTTGTAAGGTACTACTAGAGATTGTTGACTCTAGCTTGGCTGAAAGGCCGGCATTTCAAGCGTTTAGTGAGCACTTTAATCGCACGCGACATTTGAACACTCACTCGGCTCGTCAGCAGCTGACAGCCCGTGAACGTATGCAAGAAGATAAAGAAAGATTAGCAGCAGAAGATGATATGCGAGAAGCAGTAGTGGCGGCGGCTAAAGCTGTATTAGAATGGCGGGCCAAAGGTGCAGATGTATTGCATTGAGATTATATTAAGAAGTATCAGTTTTGTGCGGCATGAGCCGCCAAAAGGCATCGCAAACTTTTTAGTGCCCATTGTGGCAATTTTGCTATGCTGAATGATGTCGGTATTGGCAAGAAGTTGATATCTTGGCATTGTTGCCTTCTTGCGCTTAAGCGTTAATGATAGGCACACCGTTTCGTTATGATTGAGTGCGCTGTACTTAGTAATGCGAAACAGGCGAAAAATGGATGCTCTCGCAAATAAGAAGCATTGGATAGATTTGGTCACTTAAGACCATTTCAGCATTGGATCAAGAAGGAGTTTTACATGAAAAAATCAACGACTGGCTTGCTAATCGGTTCCGCACTGGTAGTGGGTCTATCTGGCTGTGCCAGCTCGGCCTCTCAGTCTTCCGGCCAATCAAGCGCTAGCAGTGACAGCAGCTGGTACAACCACCCGTTTGTTTGCGGTTTGGCAGGCAGTGTTATCGCTGGCAGCATTGGCTATGCAGTTAGCGGCGATTCTGACGAAGAAAGTGGTGCCGCTACAGGCGCTGTTGTTGGTGGCGCTATTGGTGGTCTGCTGTGTGCTGATCGTACGCCTGAGCCTGTCGCTCCTCAGTGCCCTAGCTTCGGTGAAGTGCCTGCTGGCGTTGCAGTTGACGCACAGGGCTGCCCGCTAGATTCTGATGGTGATGGCGTGCCTGATTTCCGTGATCAGTGCCCAGGCACACCTGCTGGCGTAGAAGTTAACGCAAGCGGTTGCCCGCTTGATTCCGACAACGACGGTGTGCCTGACTACCGTGACCAGTGCCCGAACACCCCAGCAGGCGTAGAAGTTAATGCGCTGGGTTGCCCGGACAGCGTTGTACTCCAAGACGTTAACTTTGAATTCGACTCTGCAGAGTTGACTTCTAATGCACGTAACGTACTTAACGGTGTTGCTGAGCGTCTAGTAAACAACACCGACGTACGTGTAAGCATCGAAGGCCACACAGATTCTCGCGGCCCTGATGCGTACAACAAAAACTTGTCACAAGAACGTGCTGAGTCTGTTGCGCGCTACCTAGCTAGCCGCGGCGTAGCTTCTAACCGCATGCAGTCTGTAGGTTTCGGTGAAGAGCAGCCAGTAGCCTCTAATGAAACTGAAGAAGGTCGCTTCCAGAACCGTCGCGTAGAATTGGACGAGTGGAAGTAATCACACCTATTTTTGCTGGTTTTGCTAATCGTAGATAGCGATTAGTCAGCAAGAGTTTGGTAAAGAAGCGGGAGGCCTTGGCCTCCCGTTTTTATTTTGAGGCAGCGCTCAGTCTGCTAGGCTGGCCGCTGTTTATATTGTTAAGCTAAGTGCCTCCCAAGACCATTGATAGCGATATGTGATCCTTGGTATGGATCACCACTGCGCTCAAGGAACCTGAATGCCTATTGTGACCCTGCCTGATGGCAGTCAAAAAACGTTTGAAGCGCCGCTAACCATTATGCAGCTTGCAGAATCCATTGGCCCTGGTTTGGCTAAGGCCTGCATTGCTGGAAAGATTGATGGTGTGCTGGTCGATGCTGCTGATTTGATTGAGCAAGATGCCCGCGTTTCTATTATTACTGCGCGGGATGATGAAGGCGTAGAAATAATCCGCCACTCCTGTGCCCACTTGATTGGTCATGCGGTTAAACAGATGTACCCGGCCGCCAAAATGGCCATTGGGCCGGTCATTGATGACGGTTTTTACTACGATATTGAGTTTGGTCAATCCATCACGCCAGATGACCTAGAAGCTATCGAAGCGCGCATGCAGTCTCTGATTGAGCGCGAGTACGATGTGGTGCGCGAATACGTAGATCGCGATCAGGCTATGCAGACATTTGTACAGCGTGATGAACCCTATAAGCAGGATATTATCAGCGCTATTCCCGATGACGCCTCCATTCGCCTTTATCATCATGAAGAATATACCGACATGTGCCGCGGTCCGCACGTGCCGAATACTCGCCATTTAAAGGCCTTTAAGCTAACAAAGCTTGCGGGTGCCTATTGGCGCGGTGACTCTGATAACACCATGCTTACACGTATCTATGGCACTGCGTGGGGCGATAAAAAACAGCTTAAAGCGTACATTAAGCGCCTCGAAGAAGCCGAAAAGCGTGACCACCGCAAGCTAGCCCGTCGACTTGACCTCTTCCATATGCAAGAAGAAGCGCCGGGCATGGTGTTCTGGCACCCCAATGGGTGGGCGCTATGGCAGCAGGTCGAGCAGTATATGCGTAATGTCTATAAAGAAGGTGGTTATCAAGAAATTCGCTGTCCTCAGATTATGGATGTATCGCTTTGGAAGAAATCAGGCCATTGGGACAATTACGCGGACGGTATGTTTTTTACCGAGTCTGAAAAGCGTGAGTATGCTCTTAAGCCGATGAATTGTCCTGGCCACGTTCAGGTGTTTAATTCCGGCTTGCGTAGCTATCGTGAATTACCCGTTCGTTTTGGTGAATTTGGTGGGTGTCATCGCAACGAACCCTCAGGTGCTTTGCACGGCATTATGCGTGTACGGGCCTTTACTCAAGACGATGGCCATATTTTTTGTACCGAGGCTCAGGTTGAGCCCGAAGTCACTAACTTTCATCGTCAGGCGCTCAAGGTATATAGCGATTTCGGTTTTGAAGATATCGCGATTAAAATTGCGCTTCGCCCAGAAAAGCGTATTGGTAGTGATGACGTTTGGGATCGTGCCGAAGATGCACTGCGTAGTGCGCTGAAAGCTTGCGATGTTGAGTGGCAAGAGCTACCGGGTGAGGGTGCCTTCTATGGCCCCAAGATTGAATACCATATGAAAGACTGCTTGGGTCGTGAGTGGCAGGTGGGTACCATGCAGGTTGACTTCATGATGCCCGAGCGCCTCGGTGCCCAGTATGTGACCGAAGAAGGGCAGCGAAAGTCGCCAGTCATGCTGCACCGTGCTATCGTAGGCTCCATGGAGCGTTTCATTGGCATCCTGATTGAACATTATGCGGGGGCTATGCCATTATGGCTGGCTCCACAGCAGGCTGTCGTCATGATTATTACCGATTCACAGCGTGAATATGCGTTAGAATTGGAGAAACGCCTGCAAAAAAGTGGCTTACGTGTAAAAGCGGACTTGAGGAACGAGAAGATCGGCTTTAAAATCCGTGAGCATACGTTACAGAAAGTTCCTTACCTCCTTGTGGTAGGAGATAAGGAAGTCGAAGCTGACTCAGTGGCCGTACGAACACGTAGCGGCGAAAATCTCGGTACAATGACGGTCGATGAGTTTATTGAGCGCCACACCGCCGAGAGAGCAGCCCTGGCGACATCGTCAATTGCCTAAGGAGACGGAGCGATCAAGCGAAGCAACCAGCGAGGGCGTCCAGCAGATAAACGCCCACCAATGAACGAGCGAATCGTTGAAGAAGAAGTACGTCTTATCGGTAGCGACGGTGAGCAGTTAGGCGTAGTGCCTACCACCGAAGCGTTAGAGCGTGCTGAATCCGAAAGCTTAGATCTCGTGCAAATTTCAAATGCCGATCCCATTGTCTGTAAGATAATGGATTACGGTAAGTTCGTTTTTGAGAGCAAGAAGCAGAAAGCGGCTCAAAAGAAGAAGCAAAAGCAAATCCAGGTTAAGGAAGTTAAATTCCGTCCTGGCACCGATGAAGGCGATTATCAGGTCAAGCTGAAAAACCTGACGCGCTTTCTTGAAGGTGGTGATAAGGGCAAAGTCACATTGCGCTTCCGTGGTCGTGAAATGGCGCACCAAGACATCGGGCGTAAGCTGATGGAAAGGATTGCGGCTGACCTGGAAGAGATCGGTTTGGTAGAGTCTTTCCCGAAAATGGAAGGGCGCCAGATGATCATGATTATTGCCCCGAAAAAGAAGTGATCCAACGGCGATGCCAACGGGCCACCGGTAACACGGTGGTCGGCCCTGGATTTTCTAAAAAATATCGAGCGGAGTATTCCTCATGCCGAAAATCAAAAGCAACAGCGGCGCTGCGAAGCGCTTTAAAAAGACCGCTAATGGCTTTAAGCATAAGCAGTCTTTTCGTAGCCACATCTTGACCAAGAAATCGACTAAGCGTAAGCGTCAACTGCGTGGTATGAAGCAGATTCACGCATCCGACAAAGCGCTTATCCAGCGTATGCTGCCGAATTTATAATTCGGGTTTTCGTTTTTCTGAGTGCACAATTTTTTTGCCTCAGCCTTAAAGTCAGGAGTGTGTTATGACTCGAGTTAAACGTGGCGTAGTAGCGCGTCGTCGCCATAAAAAAGTATTGAAACTTGCTAAAGGTTACTACGGTGCCCGTTCGCGTGTATTCCGCGTTGCCAAGCAAGCCGTTATCAAAGCTGGTCAGTACGCTTACCGTGACCGTCGTAACCGTAAGCGTCAGTTCCGCGCACTGTGGATCCAGCGTATTAACGCCGGTGCTCGCATCAACGGTATGTCTTATAGCCGCTTTGTTGGTGGCCTTAAGAAAGCTGGGATCGAAATCGACCGTAAAGTATTGGCCGATTTGGCAGTACACGAAAAGGCTGCATTTGCTGCCATCGTGGAAAAAGCCAAGGCTGCCCAATAAGGTAAATTGCACTGGGCACTTGCCCGTGTAACGTGCCTGAGGTCATTTCAGAGTGACCCATCCAGGGGAAGAGCAGCCGCTCTTCCCCTGTTTTTTTGCCACCTTCAACGTGCTACGCCATCTTCAGAGATGGACATCGCTTAATTCGGAGTGAAACGGATGGATCACCTTCCTACTCTGGTATCTGAGGCTCGCGACGCCATTCAGGCCGCGCAGAGTGTCGCTGCACTAGACGAGTTACGAGTAAGCTACTTAGGTAAAAAAGGTGAGGTAACTGCCTTACTGAAAGGCCTGGGAAAGCTGTCAGCAGAAGAGCGACCTGCTGCGGGTGAGCGTATTAACCAGGCTAAGCAAACGCTTGCCAGCGAAATTGATGCTAAACGCCAGCAGCTTGACAGTGCTGCGTTAAATGCGCGTTTGGCTGCGGAGAGCATCGATGTCACGTTGCCAGGGCGCAATCAGTCCCAGGGCGGTTTGCATCCGGTTACTCAAACGCTTGAGCGTATTGAAGGACTGTTTACACGCATCGGCTACGATGTGGCGATTGGGCCTGAAATTGAAGATGATTATCACAATTTTGAAGCCCTTAATATTCCGGCGCACCATCCTGCTCGTGGTATGGCCGACACCTTTTATTTTGATGCTACGCGGTTACTGCGTACTCACACTTCGCCAGTGCAAGTCCGTACGATGAAAGATTGCGAGCCACCCATTCGTATCGTCTGCCCGGGCCGTGTTTATCGCAGCGATTCAGACTTGACCCACACGCCAATGTTCCACCAGGTGGAAGGTTTGCTGGTCGACGAAGGGGTTAGCTTTGCAGATCTAAAAGGTACCATCGAAGATTTTCTGCAAGCATTTTTTGAGCGCGACGATCTCTCTGTACGTTTCCGTCCTTCGTACTTTCCATTCACTGAGCCTTCTGCCGAAGTGGATATTCAGTGCGTGATGTGTAGTGGTTCGGGCTGCCGCGTGTGTTCTCATAGCGGCTGGTTAGAGGTGATGGGATGCGGCATGGTGCATCCTGAGGTTTTCCGTCACGCAGGTATCGATGCTGAGCGCTACACCGGCTTTGCCTTCGGAATGGGGGCTGAACGTTTAGCGATGCTGCGCTATGGCGTTAATGACTTACGCCTGTTTTTTGAAAACGATCTGCGCTTTCTACGCCAATTCGCTTAAGACCGCTGCCGAATACAGGAAAAACCATGAAATTTTCAGAACAGTGGCTGCGTGAGTGGGTATCGCCGCAGCTTGATACGCAGACAATCGCTGATCAAATCACCATGGCCGGCTTGGAAGTCGACGCTATTGAAGCTGTGGCCGCTGCTTTTAGTGGCGTGGTGGTGGCAACGGTGTTGAGTAAAGAGAAACACCCTGATGCGGATAAGCTAAATGTGTGCACCGTTGACGATGGCTCCGGCGATCCTGTTCAGGTAGTTTGTGGTGCCGCCAATGTTGATGTAAACCAGAAAATTGCCTTTGCTCAGGTGGGTGGTGTGCTGCCGGGCGACTTTAAAATCAAAAAAGCGAAACTGCGTGGCGTTGAGTCGCGCGGGATGATTTGTTCAGCCTCGGAGCTGGGGCTTGAAGAAGATACGTCGCCTGGCATCCTGGTGCTGTCGGCATCAGCGCCCGTGGGTGCCGATTTTAGAGAGTATATGCACCTCAATGATATGACTATTGAGGTTGATCTGACGCCCAACCGAGGTGACTGCTTAAGTATTAAGGGGTTGGCGCGCGAAGTGGGTGTACTTAACCGTTTGGCGGTTAATGGGCCAGAAATCACGCCGGTGGCTGCTGATATTGACGATAATTTTGCTATCAGTGTCGAGGCGCCAGAGCAGTGTCCGCGCTATATTGGTCGCGTTATTAAAGGCATCAACGTGCAGGCTGAAACGCCGCTCTGGATGGTCGAGCGTTTACGTCGTAGCGGCGTGCGCTCCATAGATCCCGTGGTCGACATCACTAACTACGTGATGCTGGAGTTGGGGCAGCCGCTGCACGCTTTTGATCATGATAACCTGCAAGGCGGCATCGTTGTGCGTATGGCCAAGCCTGGCGAGCGTTTAACGCTGCTTGATGGCAGTGACGTGGCGCTGCGGTCTGAAACGCTAGTGATTGCTGATCATTCCGGTCCGTTAGCGATGGCAGGTGTGATGGGCGGAGAAAACTCTGGCGTTAATGAAAATACGCATACTATTTTCCTTGAGTCTGCTTTTTTTACACCGCTTGCTATTGCTGGCCAAGCGCGTTCTTACGGGATGCACACCGATGCGTCACATCGCTTTGAGCGCGGCGTCGATCCGCAGTTAGCGCCGCTAGCCGTTGAGCGGGCAACCCGGCTGCTTATTGATATCTGTGGTGGTCAGGCCGGGCCGGCGATTGACGTGCAAAGTGCTGGCAATATGCCTGAACAGCGATCGATAGTGTTGCGCAGTGCTCGTTTGGAAATGGCGCTTTCCAAGTCGCTTGATCGCGATGACGTGACCGATATTTTGCAGCGTTTAGGGCTAAGTGTCAGTCTGGATGAGGGGAACTGGAACGTGGTTGCGCCCAGTTGGCGCTTTGATGTTGCCATCGAAGAGGACCTTATTGAAGAAGTTGCGCGAATTCACGGCTACAACAATCTGCCGGTACGTCGTCCTGCGGCACGCTTAGCTTTGCGTTCTGCTGATGAGGCCACGCTCACCACATCACAGTTACGCCGCCAGATGGTTGCTCGGGGCTTCCAAGAGGCGATCACCTATAGTTTTGTTGCCCCTGAGCTGCAGGCCGCTATTTTGCCTGACGCTGTTTCTCCTGTGCTCGCTAATCCTATCTCGGCTGATTTGTCGGTAATGCGCGCGAGCTTGTTCCCAGGTTTAGTGCGTGCCATGGAATACAACCTTAACCGCCAGCAATCGCGCGTGCGTCTTTTTGAAACCGGTCTAGTATTTAACGGTGAGCTGGATGCATTGTCGCAAGTGCCGATGCTAGGTGCATTGGTCTGTGGTGCGCGGGAACCAGAGGGTTGGAGCGGTGCTAAAGCGCGTGTTGATTTTTACGATTTGAAAGGCGATTTGGAAAGTTTGCTGGCATTGGGCGGTGAGTCAGGCGCTTGGCGGTTTGAGCCTGCAGAGCATCCTGCACTTCATCCAGGGCAAAGCGCTCAGCTATTGTATAACGCCAAGCCGGCAGGTTGGGTTGGTACTCTGCACCCGCAGGCTCGTGCAACGCTGGGCTTAAAGATGGATGCGGTGTTGTTTGAGGTGCGTCTGGACGTTCTAAGCCAGGGTCAGATTGCAGCGTTTGAGCCGTTATCGCGTTTTCCTGAGGTGCGTCGCGATCTCGCGTTTATACTGAGCGATGCAACGCCCGTTCAGGCACTGCTTGACTGTACTAAGCAGAATGCCGGTGATTACTTGCAAAATATCAAACTATTTGATGTTTATTCGGGCAAGGGCGTCGCTGATGGATACAAGAGTATTGCGTTGGGCTTGACCTGGCAGCATCCATCGCGCACGCTAAACGATGAAGAAATCAATCAGTTGGTCGATTCAATCGTGACACAAGTGCGTGTCGAACTTGATGCTGAGCTGCGCGGCTGATAATAACTAAGGTTACGCTACGCCGCTTATCACGTTCTTGGCAATGCGTTTGCTGCTGTGTTTGCCTCAATGAAAAGGAGAAGCCCTATGGGTGCGTTGACCAAAGCAGAGCTGGCTGAACATTTGCATGCAGAGCTAGACCTGTCTAAGCGAGAAGCGAAGGCTATGGTCGAAGCTTTTTTTGAAGAGATTCGAGCCTGCCTGCGTGAGAATGAGCAGGTAAAGTTATCGGGTTTCGGTAACTTTGATTTGCGTGATAAGCGAGAGCGTCCTGGACGGAACCCTAAGACCGGTGAGGAAATTCCAATTTCTGCCCGGCGCGTGGTGACCTTTCGGCCAGGCCAAAAGCTCAAGCAACAAGTAGAGCACTATTTAGGTGCAGAGTGATTTTCCTGCACCTGAGCTTGTCGCCAAACCTTGCTCGTTAAATATACGCTTTTAAAATACAGAAATGAGCGCTTCTTGAGCGCTCTTTTTTTGCTTGGATATCGTGGTGAAAGGGCTTTTCTGCGTTGTCTTGGCTGAGCGCGCTGGGGCGTATTTCATTTTATCTGGCCATGTTAATATTTGAGCGAATTCATCGGGTATCTGCCGACTTGATGGTGGGTACTTTTAACAGGGGAGTGACGATGCCGAAGCTGAATATTCTCGTGGGTACAATGTATGGCGGCGCGTTAGATGTTGCAGAGCAGGTAAAGCCGCTTTTTGAGCAGGCCGGTTACACGGTGACTATTTCTGAACAGCCAGCCTTGATTGACATTACCGAAAGTGACGCTGATTTGGCGCTATTTTGTGTATCAACAACGGGCAGTGGCGATTTCCCCGGTAACTTTGTTTCTTTTGTTCGTCACCTGCGCGATCAAAGCCCATCGCTCTCATCGTTGCGCTACGGTTTAATTGCGCTGGGCGATAGCTCCTATGGCGATACATTTTGTGGCGCAGGCAGAGCGTTAGACATGCTGCTAGAAGATCATGGTGCTACTCGGTTAGGTGAGCGGTTAGACATCGATGCGATGGAAACATTTATGGCCGATGATGCTGCCATTCCCTGGGTTGAAGAGTGGATTGTTGCTCAGCAGTTGAAGGTAGATTAAGTAATGCAGCGAGCCCCTACCTCACCGGAACGTATTAGCGTAGCGCTGGGTTTATGTGTGCTGATGCTGGCGGCGCTGCCGCGCTATCTAGCCGGTGGTCACGAAACGCGTCAGATTCTGATCGTAGCTGCTTTCACCTTGGTGGCTGCGGCGGCTATCGTGCAGTGGCGAATGCTGTCATCCACTGCACGCCAAAAACTGCCTGCATTGCTCAAGTGTCTTGTTGTTATGATGCTATTAGGAATGGTCGCCATGGGGTGCTGGCATGCGCTATTTACGAACTGGATCAGTTGGCAGGTGTTTATTTCCCATGGCGCGACCCTGGGCGTGCTCATGCATACGCTGAGCCTGTGGTGGAAGACAGAGCGCCAGGCAGAATAGTTTTGTCGGTAAAGATTGAAAAATTCGCTGCAAGAGGTACAAAACAGTAGAATGGTACAGATTACGTAACATGGAGCTAATAACGGCCTTAAATACGTTCTAAAGCACTTAATTGCTCACGTATTGCCTTGTTTTTAAAATCACTGCCCCCATGTTGCGAGCATGGCGCTTGCGACCATGCGTCGGGGTTCTTAAAATTGCCCCCTTGAACTTATTACATGCAATCAACACAACGCCAAGCCGTTAGAGGACAATTCATGCAAGTTTCTGTCGAGACGACCTCCCAGATCGAACGCCGTATTACTATTCAAGTGCCGGCGGCCGAAATCGACGAGGCTGTTAGTGCTCGCTTGAAAGACACCGCGAAGAATGTTCGTTTGAACGGCTTTCGCCAGGGTCGGGTGCCGATGGCTGTCGTTAATCAGCGTTACGGCCAAGATGCGCGCAATGAAGTAGTAAACGAAGTGATGCGCGAACGCTATGTGCGTGCCATTACTGATGAAGGCCTAAATCCAGCGGGTTTCCCGAAAATTGAGCCTTCCGTCAACGAAGCCGGTAAAGATTTAGAGTTCGTTGCGGTAATGGAAATCTATCCGGAGATAGAGCTGGCTTCCATCGAAGGGACTGACATTGAGCGTCCTGTCGTTTCAGTTAGCGATGCCGACGTTGATGAAATGATCGATACGCTGCGCAAGCAAAATGCAGCTTGGGAAGAAGTTGATGCCGCTGCTGCTGATGGCGATCAAGTCACTATCGATTTCCAAGGCTTTATCGGTGATGAGCCGTTTGAAGGCGGCAGCGCCGAAGGTCACTCGCTGGTTATCGGTTCAAACAGCTTCATTCCCGGTTTTGAAGAGCAGCTGATTGGTGCTAAAGCCGGCGAAGATAAAACGCTTAGCGTTACTTTCCCTGCTGATTACCAGGCAGAGCACTTAGCCGGTAAAGAAGCGACGTTTAAAGTGACGGTTCATAAGGTCAGCAGTCAGAAACTACCTGACGTTGACGCTGAGTTCATCGAACGCTTTGGCGTTGAAGACGGCGACCAGGAAAAATTCCGCGCTGAAATCAAGAAAAACATGACCCGTGAAGCGTCGCAGGCCGTTGATAATCGCGTTAAGCAGCAAGTGCTTGATGCGCTTAAAAATGTCAATGACATCCCTGTGCCTAGCGGCTTAGTCCAGCAAGAAACGGACGGCATGAAGCGTCAAGCTGCGCAACAGTTTGGTTTGGGCGAAGACTTTGATGTCAGCCAACTGCCGAATGAGCTGTTTGAAGAGCAGGCTAAAGGGCGCGTTCAGGTTGGCTTGTTGCTGGCTGAAGTTATTAAGGCTAATGAGCTTGATGCTGATGATGATGCAATCAAAGCGAAAGTGGCCGAGCTTGCTGAACAGTACCAAGACCCTGACGAGGTTGTCAGCTATTACATGGGTAACGAGCAGCTGAAAACCCAGGTTAAATCTGCCATTCTCGAAGAAAAAGCGGTAGCCAAGCTGCTTGAATCAACGAACGTGAAAGACGTAGAAATGTCGTATCAGCAAGCCCTTGCCGCTGCGCAAAAGCAGGCAGAGCAAGATGAGGGTGCTGAAGAGGAAGGCGAGCAAGCTAGCGCCTAACACCCTGGAACGTGGCGCACCCATTTCGGTGCGCCTTTCCCTTCCCGGACGCAAGGAATCACCTGAATGAGTGAGTTCGATATTCAAAATGCCGGCGGTTTAGTGCCCATGGTGGTTGAGCAGAGCGCCAAAGGGGAAAGAGCCTACGACATTTATTCACGCTTGTTGAAAGAGCGTGTCATTTTCCTGGTAGGGCCTGTAGAAGATTACATGGCTAACTTGGTCGTCGCGCAACTGCTGTTCCTAGAGTCAGAAAATCCGGATAAAGACATTCACCTGTATATCAATTCACCGGGTGGGTCGGTCACTGCAGGTATGTCGATTTACGACACTATGCAGTTTGTTAAGCCCGATGTGTCTACCGTCTGCATTGGCCAGGCGGCCAGTATGGGCGCACTGCTGCTAACAGCAGGGGCAGCAGGAAAACGTTATTGCTTGCCTAACTCGCGAGTGATGATTCATCAGCCGCTAGGTGGTTATCAAGGCCAGGCGTCTGACATCGAAATTCATACCCGTGAAATTCTTGGTATTCGCGAGAAGCTGAATCAAATTCTTGCTCATCATACGGGGCAGGATATTGAAACCGTTTCGCGTGATACAGACCGCGATAATTTCATGAGCGCCAATAGAGCCAAAGAGTATGGCTTGATTGATGCAGTGCTGGATAAGCGGCCTACATCCTGATAGCGTGATAGGATTCTGCTTTTCTAACGAGCTTTTTCGGCGGCGTTAGCCGCCGCAGTGACAGAGGTATACGAATGGCCGACGGCAAAGGCAAGGACGAAGGTGGCAAACTGCTGTACTGCTCGTTTTGTGGCAAAAACCAAAACGAAGTACGTAAGCTGATTGCGGGCCCGTCCGTCTATATCTGCGATGAGTGTGTCGACTTATGTAATGACATCATTCGCGAGGAAGTTCTCGAAGCCGATGCCGAGAGCGACGAGGAGCGTTTACCTACGCCCCGCGAAATACGTCATACTCTGGATGATTACGTCATTGGGCAAGATCGCGCCAAGATGGTGCTATCCGTAGCGGTATATAACCACTACAAACGCCTGAAAACAGATGGACGCGACGGTGATGTTGAACTAGGCAAATCAAATATTCTGCTGATTGGACCTACTGGTAGTGGTAAAACGCTGTTGGCAGAAACCATGGCGCGTCTATTGAATGTGCCGTTTACTATCGCTGATGCAACAACGCTAACGGAAGCCGGCTACGTCGGTGAAGATGTTGAAAACATTATCCAAAAGCTGCTGCAGAAGTGCGATTACGATGTCGAAAAAGCCGAGCGCGGCATCGTTTATATCGATGAAATCGACAAGATTTCACGTAAATCTGACAATCCTTCTATAACGCGGGATGTGTCGGGTGAAGGCGTTCAGCAGGCGCTGCTCAAATTGATTGAAGGGACTACTGCGTCAGTGCCTCCGCAGGGTGGCCGCAAGCATCCTCAGCAAGAGTTTGTCCAGGTCAACACGAGTAATATTCTGTTTATCGTCGGCGGTGCATTTGCAGGCCTCGATAAGGTTATTCGTGACCGTGCGGAGAAAGGCGGTATTGGTTTCAATGCTGCGGTTAAGAGCAAAGAGTCTTCTCGTGGCGTGGGCGAGCTTCTCGCTGACGTTGAGCCAGAAGATCTGGTGAAATTCGGTCTGATTCCTGAGTTCGTAGGTCGTTTACCGATTATTGCAACGCTGATGGAGCTGACCGAAGATGCATTGGTACAGATCCTTACCGAGCCGAAAAACTCGTTGATCAAGCAGTACGCTAAGCTGTTCGACATGGAAGGCGTAACGCTTGAGTTCAGAGACGAAGCATTGCGTGCGGTTGCTGAAAAAGCCATGGAACGCAAAACAGGTGCACGCGGACTACGCTCTATTTTAGAGTCGGTACTGCTGGACACTATGTATGAAATCCCATCGCTTGAAGGCGTCAGTAAGGTGGTCATTGATGGCTCAGTCATTGCGGGTGAAAGTGAACCTCTGCTGATCTACTCTCAGCAAGAAGAAGCCCTTGTTGACGGCACGGATGGCTAATGCGTTAGTCAAGTATCGTGGCCCAGCTTAACCGCTTGCGCTAATCCAAGGGGTCGCCTAGGCGGCCCCTTGTTTTATGAAGCGCTGTTGTGAAGTGTTACTACGTAGTCTGCTCAATGCGAATGCTTAATTAGGCAAGCGTTGTTAAGACTATGCAGTACTTTTCCAAGTACTCCTTAAGTACTCATCCGATTTGCCGAGGAACGTCTGCGATGCAGCAGAACGCCGAACAGACTCAGTGTCTACCCCTTTTGCCATTGCGTGATGTCGTTGTTTATCCGCAAATGGTCATACCTCTTTTTGTAGGTCGTGAAAAGTCTATCCAGGCGCTCGAAGCGGCGATGGAGGCTGATAAGCGTGTATTGCTGGTCGCTCAACGAGAAGCTTCTCAGGATGATCCAGATAACGCCGATCTTTATTCCATGGGTACCGTGGCTGACATTATGCAGTTGCTTAAGCTGCCAGATGGAACGGTTAAAGTACTTATTGAGGGTAGTTTTCGCGCGGATGTCTTGGACGTTGAAGAAAACGCGGCTGGCTATACCCAGGCATATTTGATGCCCCGGGAAAGCGAGCCGTTGACCTCTCGTGAGCAAGAAGCGCTGGTGAGGGTGCTGCTCAACCAGTTCGAACAGTACGTTAAGTTATCTAAAAAAGTCCCCAATGAAGTATTGAATTCGCTGTCAGGGATTGAGGATCCAAGCCGCTTGGTAGATACCATCTGTGCACACTTATCGCTCAAAATTGGTGATAAGCAAGAGCTATTGGAGATGGATCGGGTGCGTGATCGTATAGAGCATTTGATGGCTCTGATCGAATCTGAAATTGATCTGCTTCAAGTGGAGAAGCGCATCCGCTCTCGAGTGAAAGAGCAGATGGAAAAGACCCAGCGCGAGTACTATCTCAACGAACAGATGAAGGCCATCCAGAAAGAGATGGGGGACCTTGATAATGTACCTAATGAGGCTGAGAAGTACGAGAAGGCGATTAAAGAATCAGGCATGCCCAAAGACGCCTCTGACAAAGCCACTCAAGAGCTTAATAAATTAAAAATGATGGCTTCTAATTCTGCAGAAGCCACCGTTGTGCGTTCTTATCTAGACTGGTTAGTAGCGGTGCCGTGGAAAAAGCGCACCCGCGTTAAGCATGATCTGGTAAAAGCTCAGCAGGTGTTGGATGAGGATCATTACGGTTTAGAAGAGGTCAAAGCGCGGATTCTCGAGTATCTCGCTGTACAGAAGCGTGTGCGTAAGATGAAGGGGCCTGTACTATGCTTGGTTGGCCCGCCAGGGGTGGGTAAGACCTCGCTTGGTCAATCGATTGCCCGTGCCACCAACCGCAAATATGTGCGTTTGGCACTGGGCGGCGTACGCGATGAGTCAGAAATTCGTGGGCATCGGCGTACGTATATTGGTTCGCTGCCTGGTAAATTGATGCAGCGTATGAGTCGTGCTGGTGTCAAAAACCCACTTTTCCTATTAGACGAAGTCGATAAGTTAGGTATGGATCATCGTGGTGATCCTGCTTCTGCGCTGCTCGAAGTGCTGGATCCTGAGCAGAACAACAGCTTTAGTGATCATTATCTAGAGCTGGACTATGATCTTTCTGAGACACTGTTTATCTGCACGGCAAACTCGATGAATATTCCCAGTGCGCTGCTCGATCGCATGGAAATTATTCGTCTGCCGGGTTACACCGAAGATGAAAAACTGGCAATCGCAAAGCGCTATTTGTTGCCGAAGCAGTTAGAAGCTAACGGTTTGAAAGGCGATGAGCTGACGTTGGAAGACAGCGCGTTGTTAGAACTTATCCGCTATTACACCCGTGAAGCGGGTGTGCGCGAACTCGAACGACAAATTGCAAAGGTGTCGCGTAAAGTTCTGCGCGAACGGATTGAAAACGAAAATGACCCGCAGGCTAGCCAGGCGGGACAGAGCTTAACTGCTGAGCAGATTGAGCACTATGCTGGCGTGCGTCGCTATAGCTACGGCTTGGCTGAGCAAGAAGATCAAATCGGCCGAGTTACAGGCTTGGCTTGGACATCGGTGGGTGGTGAGCTGCTTAATATTGAGTCCGTTGTTACGCCCGGTAAAGGGCGAATCAACAAAACGGGCTCTCTTGGCGATGTGATGAAAGAGTCGGTAAGTGCTGCCCAGACAGTGGTTCGCGCTAGGGCCGAAGCTTATGGAATTGATCCCGATCGATTTGAGAAAGAGGATCTGCATATCCACGTGCCCGAAGGAGCCACGCCGAAGGATGGCCCCAGTGCCGGTATTGCGATGGTAACGGCGATTGTTTCCGCTTATACCCAGCGCGCAGTGCGCTGTGATGTTGCCATGACCGGTGAGGTTAATCTGCGCGGTGAAGTGTTGCCCATTGGTGGGTTGAAGGAGAAATTGCTGGCAGCTCGCCGCGGTGGTATAAAGACAGTGCTGATTCCTGAAGAAAACCGCCGTGATCTCAAGGAAGTACCAGATAATATCAAAGGTGCACTGGATATTCGTCCTGTACGTTGGATTGATGATGTCTTAGCCGTAGCGTTAGCTGATAAAGTAGAAAAAGGTGCGCAGTTAAAAAATACTGAAGCATCGTTTAACAGTGACGTCGTTGCTAGTACCCATTAAGCGGTTAAAGCTCTTTTTGATCTTTAACTTTACTTAATATTTTGGCCCGCTGTCTTGTGTGGCGGGTATTTCGAGGCATGGTTGCTCGACATGGGTTGCTTGACATAGCTTTAGAGGCATTGCTATAAAACGCAGCTATGCTTTGATAGTGATACCCATCGGTGCCATGCCGTTCAGAGCCATTTTTTTTGAAATAGTCAAGGGGTGAAGAGTGAATAAGTCCGAGCTGATTGAAGCCATTGCCGCATCTGCCGATATTCCTAAAGCAGCGGCAACCCGTGCATTGGATGCCATGGTAGAGTCTGTCACCGGTAGCCTGAAGAAAGGTGAAAGCGTATCGCTGGTAGGTTTTGGTACCTTCGCAATCAAAGAGCGTGCCGCTCGAACTGGTCGCAACCCTCAAACCGGTCAGCCGATCCAGATCAGTGCTGCAAAAGTACCCAGCTTCAAAGCAGGTAAAGCGCTGAAAGACGCCGTTAACTAATTTGGCAGCGTTTGTTGTAACCAATGGGCGCATCGCACTGGCGATGCGCCCATGTTATTTTCTGGCCCCTATTTGTTAAGATTTGGCGGGTCGATGTGTTTGGCTGTGACTATCTGAGGCTAGCATGCTGCAAAGTATTCGAGATGGCTCCAGGAGCTGGGGTGCCAAAATTATTATCGGTGTTATGGTCGCGGCCATGGCATTTTTCGGGATTGAGTCACTGTTCGGGCTTTTTGGTAGTGATCCGAATGAAGTGGCGAGCGTTAATGGCCAGCCAATTATGCGTCAGCAGGTTGAGCTAGAGGTGCAGCGAGCGCTCCGTTCAGGGCAGGTGCCACCAGAGCAAGAGCGCGCCTTGCGTAGCGATATGCTCGATCAGCTCATCACTCAGCAACTGCTATCTCAGTATGCTAAAGACGGTGGTTTTAGCGTTTCTGATGAGCAGTTAGATCAGATGATTGTCGGCCTGCCTGAGTTTCATGATCAGGATGGACGTTTCTCCGCTGACGTATTTCGTAATCGCTTAGCGGGTGCCGGCTATACGCCGATGTTGTTCCGCGATGAATTACGCGTTGATATCCAGCGCCAGCATTTGCAGCAGGGCCTCGCTTTTAGCGACTTTAGCCTACCTAATGAGCAGAGCCGCTTGGCAGAGCTACAGCGTCAGCAGCGTAATTTCCGCTATGTCGTATTAGATGGCTCAGATTTAGAAGCTGATATCGCCGTCAGCGAAGAGGCAATGCAGACTTATTACGACGCTAATCAAGCCCGCTTTGAACGGCCTGAGCAGGTACGCCTTGAGTACGTATTACTTGACCGTAGCGCGATGGCGCAAGAGAGTGAGGTCGATGAAGGCGCGCTACTGGATGCATGGCGCGAGCAAAATCGTGATGCTGACCGCCGCGTTTCGCACATCATGGTTACCTTTGGTGGTGAACGCTCCCGTGACGAGGCTCAGGCCTTAGCCGAAACCGCACGCGATGCACTGGATGGCGGTGAGTCTTTTGAGGAAGCCGCGTTACGCTACTCTGACGATACCGCCAGCGCTGAAGAGGGCGGTGATCTTGGGGTTATTAGCCGCGGTTTCTTTGGCGATGCGTTTGATGAGGCTGCCTTTGGCCTTGAGGAAGGTGGCATTTCTCAGCCTGTAGAGTTGGACGGTGCTTTCCATATTATCCAAGTAACGGATATCCAAGGCCCTTCGTTTGAAGAGCAGCGTAATGAGCTAGCGCGTGAAGTAGCCCTGCGTGATGTTGATAGTGATTTTAATCAGCAGGCTCAGAAGCTAATCGATGAAAGCTTTGCCGCGGATGACTTGCAAGGCGTTGCCGACCAGATTGGCTTAACGCTCAATGAAAGTGACTGGCTTGGCCGCGATGATCAAAGCGAGGGAGTGCTGTCTGAACCTGGCGTGATGTCGGCTGCTTTCAGTAGCGACGTACTGGAGGAAGGCTATAACAGCGAAGTGATTGAGCTCGATCCGGATCGGCGCATGGTGCTGCGGGTTGCCGAACAGCGCGATGCTACGCTGCTATCGCTTGATGATGTGCGAGAAGAGGTTGAGATTTCTGTAGCAGCCGAACAGCAGCAGCAGGCGTTACGAGAAGAAGCACAGGCGTTAATCACCCAGCTGAAAGGTAGCGGCCAAGCCGATATTGACTGGCTAGAGGCTGATAACGTTAGTCGCCAGGCCGATACCACGGTGCCTCAATCCATTGTGCAAGAAGCTTTCCGCATGAAGCACCCTGAAGAAGATCAGAGTGTCTATGCATCGGTTGAACTGCCGCAAGGCGTCGCCATTGTGGCGCTCGATAGCGTTAGCGATGGGGAAGTCGATGAGCAAATGCAGACGTTTGTCACCCAAATGTCTGAGCAGCTACGCGCTCAATCCGTTCTACAGGGGTTGATTGAGGATCTGCACAGCGATGCAGACATCGAGCGTTAAAATCGTATTGCCTGTTTGCAAAAAAAAGCCGATCTTCGTGATCGGCTTTTTTAGTGAAGCGACTCAATAATCAGGCGCTGGGCAGTTGGGCCAGTGTGAATTGGCGTAGCTGTGGCGTAGCTATGCCAGTGGTCTCAATAACGATATCCCAGCCATGCTGGGCATCCCAGTCGCCCAGCACATAGCGCTTGGCTGGAACGCCTTCCACCGTCACATCATGTACCAATGGGCGATGTGTGTGGCCGTGAATCATGGTGGCAACGCTGTAGCGCTCCATCAGCGACGTGACCTCTTGCTGCGTAACATCCATGATTGCCTCGGCCTTCGTTGCGTTGGCTTCCCCTGACTGCAAACGCAGACTTTTGGCTAGCTCCAAGCGCTGCTCTAAAGGCAGGGCAAGCATCTGTGTTTGCCACTCTGGATTACGCGACTGTGCTCGAAAAGCCATATAGGCCTGATCCATGGTGCACAGGCTATCGCCGTGCAGTAATACAACGGGGATGCCCTGAATTTCCACCTCGTGAACATCAGGCAGCAACGTTGCCTGGCAGGCCGCTACGAAGCGCTCACCCAGCAGGAAGTCGCGGTTACCGTGCATCAGATAGATGTGGGTGCCATCGTCACTCAGCTTACGTAAGCGCTGAATAACTTCTTGTGCAACCCGGCTGAGCGGATGGGCGGTAGCGTCAAGAAGGTCATCGCCAATCCAAGCATCAAATAAGTCACCCAGAATATATAGGGCATCGGCGCCAGAGGCGGTGTGTTCTAGGTAGTCATAAAACCCCTGATTAAGCTCAGGGGTATCGCTACTCAGATGCAGATCTGCAACAAGCAGTGTGCGCATAAAGCTCCCGGCCTTCGTTATTCAGCGTCTTTGACGTAGGCACGCTCAATAATGACATCTTCAGCAGGCACATCGGCGTGCATCCCGCGGCGAGTAGTCGCTACGTTTTTAATCTCGTTCACAACATCCATACCATCAACGACTTCACCAAATACCGCATAGCCCCAGCCTTGCAGGTTTTTGCCGCTATGATTTAGGAAGCTATTGTCGCCTACATTAATGAAAAACTGCGCAGTAGCAGAATTTGGGTCCTGGGTGCGAGCCATGGCCAGCGTGCCAACAGTGTTTTTCAAGCCATTGTCAGCTTCATTGTCAATGGCGTCACGGGTAGGTTTTTGCTCAAAGTTCTTATCAAAACCGCCGCCTTGAACCATGAATCCGTCGATTACCCGGTGAAACAACGTTTCGTCATAAAATCCGTCGCGGACGTATTGTTCAAAATTCGCCGCGCTAATCGGCGCTTTTTCATGGTTAAGAGCGATGGTGATGTCACCGTGGTTCGTCTGTAATACGATCATTGATAAATTCCTGTTCAATAAAGGCGTTCGCCTTGGCGCTGTGCATCGGCGTCACGTTATAATAGCTGTTTTGCCCTGCACCGCGAAGGCCCATAGTAGTATCCTATGTTTTTAAGGGATGTTTTTACGGGATGTTTTCACGGCATGCCTTCATTGCTTAGTACGCCATCCACCAGAGGTTATCAACACAATCATGACCAACGAGACCACCCCAGCGCCGAACTTCATTCGCAACCAAGTACGCGACGAAATCGAGGGCGGCCAGGTCACTAAAATCGTGACACGTTTCCCACCGGAGCCAAACGGCTTTTTGCATATCGGCCATGCGAAGTCGATCTGTTTAAACTTTGGGTTGGCGGAGCAGCTGGGTGGCGAGTGTCATTTACGTTTTGACGACACCAACCCGGCGAAAGAAGAGCAAGCCTACATTGATGCGATTAAAGAAGACGTCAGTTGGCTAGGCTTTGAGTGGGCAGGCCCCGTGCGTTTTGCTTCGGACTACTTTGATCAGCTTTACGCCTGGGCGCAGCACTTGATGCGTGAAGGCAAGGCCTATGTCGACGATCTTTCACCCGATGAAATTCGTGAGTACCGCGGCACGCTGACGTCGCCAGGCAAGCCTAGCCCTTATCGCGAGCGCAGCGCCGAAGAGAACCTGGATTTGCTAGCGCGCATGCGTGAAGGTGAGTTTGGTGAAAGTGAAAAAGTCGTGCGTGCAAAAATTGACATGGCGTCTCCTAATATCAATCTTCGCGACCCCATCCTTTATCGTATTCGTCACGCCAGCCATCATCAAACGGGCGATAAATGGAAAATTTATCCCTCCTACGATTTCACCCACGGCCAGTCAGATGCCATCGAAGGCATTACTCACTCAATCTGCACCTTGGAATTTGAAGATCACCGCCCCCTTTACGAGTGGTTTTTGAACAACCTGCCGGTGCCTGCCAAACCGCGCCAAATTGAGTTTGCCCGGCTAAATCTGGATTATACGCTTACCTCCAAGCGCAAGCTGAAGCTGCTGGTCGATGAAAACATTGTCAATGGCTGGGACGATCCGCGCATGCCGACTATTTCTGGCATGCGTCGTCGTGGCTACACGGCGGCGTCTATTCGAAAGTTCTGCGAGATGATTGGCGTTACTCGCGCTGATGGTGGCTTGGTTGATATTGCGATGCTTACCCACGCGATTCGCTCGGATCTTGAGGACAATGCACCGCGAGCCATGTGCGTATTGAAGCCGCTGAAAGTCGTGCTGACCAACGTTCCGGCAGACCACGAAGAAATGTACGAAGTGCCTGGGCACCCAGCGCGCGATGATATGCCGATGCGCAAGGTGCCGTTCACTCGGGAACTCTACATCGACCAAGAAGACTTCATGGAAGATGCGCCCAAAAAATTCTTCCGCCTGGCGCCAGGTAAAGAAGTTCGTTTGCGCAATAGCTATGTGATTCGCTGCGATGAGGTCATTAAAGACGCCGCCGGTGAGATTGCCGAGCTGCACTGTTCGGTTGATTTTGACACCCTGGGCAAAAACCCTGAAGGGCGTAAGGTTAAAGGTGTGATTCATTGGGTTAGCGCACCTCACGGCGTGCCGGTAGAAGTGCGTCTGTATGACAACCTGTTCACCATTGAGCAGCCTGATCGTGATAAAGATGTCGATTTCCTTGAGCACTTAAATCCTGAGTCTTTGGTGGTGTGTCACGCCATTGGAGAGCCTAGCCTTGCTGAAGCTACTCCTGAGTCACGCTTTCAATTTGAACGTGTCGGCTACTTCTGTGCTGATCGTCACGACACCACGCCGGAAAAACTCGTGTTTAACCGTACCGTGGGTCTGAAAGATAGCTGGGCTAAAATCAAGCAGAAGGGTTAAGGGCTGAGAAACATGGATAGGCATATGCATATTTACAATACGTTGACGCGACGCAAAGAACCTTTCACCCCGCTAGTGGCGGGAAAAGTGAGCATGTATGTTTGCGGCATGACGGTGTATGACTATTGCCACCTTGGGCATGCCCGAGTGATGGTCGCCTTTGATGTCATCACGCGCTATTTGCGTGAGCGTGGTTTCGAGGTCAACTACGTACGCAATATTACCGATATCGACGACAAAATCCTCAAGCGCGCTGATGAAAATGGTGAAAGCATCTCGGCACTGACTGAGCGTATGATCGCAGCCATGCACGAAGATGAGGCGCGTTTATTCGTCTTGCCGCCGAGTCACGAACCGCGCGCCACCGGGCATATTGGCGATATCGTGGCCATGATTGAAACGCTGATTGAAAAAGGTTATGCCTACGCGGCTGATAATGGAGATGTCTATTATCGGGTACGTAAATTTGCAAATTACGGCAAGCTTAACAACCGCCAGCTTGACGATATGCGCTCAGGTGCGCGGGTTGATATTGATGTCAACAAAGAGGACCCGCTCGATTTCGTCCTCTGGAAAGCGGCTAAACCGGGCGAGGCTCACTGGGCGTCGCCCTGGGGCAACGGTCGCCCTGGCTGGCATATTGAGTGCTCTGCGATGTCGACCTGCTGTTTGGGCGATACGTTTGATATTCATGGCGGCGGGCCGGATTTAACCTTTCCGCATCATGAAAATGAAATTGCCCAAAGCGAAGCGGCCACTGGCAAAACTTACGTTAATACTTGGATGCATGCTGGGGCAGTGCGTGTGAATCAAGAGAAGATGTCCAAGTCGCTGGGCAACTTCTTTACCATCCGCGACGTGTTGGCCGAACACGACCCCGAAGTAGTGCGTTTTCTGCTGGTGGCGAGCCATTATCGTAGCCCTATTAACTATTCAGTAGATTCACTGACGGAAGCAAGAAAATCACTGACTCGCTTATACACGGCGCTGCAGGATGTGGAAGTTAGCGTCGTAAATAGCACCGCGTCGACCTATCGTGAGCGTTTTACTCAGGTCATGGACGATGATTTCAACTCTCCAGAAGCGCTGGCCGTATTGTTTGAATTAGCGCGAGAACTCAATCGCGCCAAGCAGGAAAAGCCTGAAGAAGCGCCTCGCCTGGCCGCTGAGTTAAAGCAGCTTGGCGCTATTTTGGGGCTGCTTCAGCAAGTGCCACTAACCTTCTTGCAGGGCGCGCAGCTGGCTATGCCACTTAGCGAAAGCGAGATTAACGCTAAAATAGCGCAGCGCATAGCGGCCAAAGCGAATAAAGACTTTGCCCAGGCCGATGCAATCCGCGATGAGCTTGCAGCGCTAGGCATTATTCTTAAAGATGCTCGGGAAGGCACGTCTTGGATCTTTGAAGCGCCTTAGCGTATATCCATTAAATGGCTTGGCTGAGATAGGCTCTGACTTAAACGCTAAGGGTCTTTTTATACTCAAGACGCTGAAGGCTCTTATACTCAAGGCGCTGAAGGCTCTTATACTGGATAAGAGCCTTAGTCGACAAAAGCCCACTGCAAAAGGAATTCCAAGATGCGCTTTTCTGCTAATTCTTTCATGGCTAATTGCTTCATTGTTAAGCCCTTGATCGGCGCCTGTGCCGTATCTTTGACGGCATTCTCTTACGCCAGCGCTAATGAGCCGGTGGTCGTCTCATCAAAAATCGATACGGAAGGTTCCGTGCTGGGTGAGCTGATTATTCAGACTCTTGAGCGCAATGACATTGCTACCGAAAACCGCTTGCAGCTAGGCGCTACCAGCGTGGTTCGTACAGCCTTAGAAGCTGGTGAAATTGATGTGTACCCAGAGTACACGGGGAACGGCGCCTTCTTCTTTGATATGACCGACAGCGGCGTGTGGAATGACGCTGACAAGGCGTATGAAACCGTTCGAGAACGCGATGCAGAGCAAGGCTTAGTGTGGTTACAGCCTGCTAGCGCTAACAACACCTGGGCAATGAGTATCCGTGAAGACGTCGCCACCGAGAATGATCTAGTAAGCCTCGATGATCTGGCCGCCTATTTAGCTGACGGTGGCGCGTTCAAATTTGCGGCTAGCGCTGAGTTTGTAGAATCAGCGCTAGCGCTTCCAGCGTTCCAGCAAGCCTATGGCTTTACATTGGGCGATGATCAGCTGCTGGTGCTTTCCGGAGGTAACACCGCCGCTACTATGCGCGCCGCAGCGCAGCAGACCAGCGGTGTTAACGGCGCTATGACGTATGGCACGGACGGCGGATTAAAAGCCTTGGGTTTAGTGGTTCTGGAAGATACCAAGGGCGTACAGCCCGTTTATCAACCTGCGCCCGTAGTACGTGAAAGTGTCCTGTCCGAGTATCCGGAAATGGAAGCGTTACTTAACGAAGTGTTCGTCACTCTCGACTTAGATACGCTGCAAACGCTTAATGCCGATGTGGCGGTTAACGGCTTGTCGCCGGCCCAAGTGGCCAGTGACTATCTTGACACGCTGGATCAGTAGCGCCTGATCTCGTTAATCACTAGTCTTTGATGCTCAGGATGATTCATTAATGTCGCTACGGGATGCACTGCCGACCCCCCGCATCCACCGAGATGGGCTGAACCCTAATGCTGTGCTGATTAGCCTTAGCATTGTCATGCTGGCGGCATTCTGGACATTAGACATGGTGAGCATGGCCCCCAATCGAATTGTATTGGGAACCGGCTATAGTGCCCCGGCAGCGTTTGGCTGGCCCGGTGCACTGTTAGCCACGCTACTGTTCTGCGCCATTAGTTTTTTAGCGTGGCAGCCAAGTCAGCGCCACTACCAAGCGCTGCTAGCGGCGGTGGTTATGCTAATGGCCTTAATGCCGTTCGGATTAATAGTCAGCAGCTTTTTATTAATTGAGCCTGAACTTGCCCAGGCGCGTTTAGGCCTGGGAGCCGGGTACTGGGTGACGCTGTTCATACTGTTGCTGTGCTTGGTAGAGCTGCGTTTACGCCTAAACCTAACACGCCTATGGCCCACTCTGTTGCTCAGTGGCATTGCCTTAGTGTGGTGGCTGTGCGCCACGCTCTGGTTAGATAGTCTTGCTTTGGTGCAAGAGTTTAAAGCGCGTGATCAGCTGTTTATCCGTGCTGTTGGCCAGCATATGACGCTGGTGGGTATTGCCGTTAGCGTGAGCATTGTATTGGGGCTTGCGCTGGCGCTATTAATGCGCCGCTACGCACGGCTACAGAAAGTCGCCTTCACGGTACTCAATTTCCTTCAAACGATTCCTAGCATTGCACTGTTTGGCTTACTGCTGGCACCGCTTGCCTGGCTTGCCGTGAACGTGCCTTTTTTAGCCAAGCTTGGGGTTAGCGGTATTGGCACAACGCCTGCTTTAATCGCATTAATAGCCTACAGCCTGCTTCCCATGGTACGTAACACCTATACCGCGCTTGAAGAGGTTAGCCCTGTGACATTAGAGGCTGCCAAAGGTATGGGCATGCGTGCTAGCCAGCGATTTTGGCAGGTACGGCTGCCGCTGGCGCTACCGGTGCTGTTAGAGGGCGTTCGCATTACCACAGTTCAAGCTATTGGATTGACCGCCGTGGCGGCGCTGATTGGTGCAGGAGGCCTTGGCACCTTTATTTTTCAAGGTTTAGGTCAGGCGGCAATGGATATGGTTTTGCTTGGCGCATTGCCTATTTTAATGCTGGCTCTCGTAGTTGATGCAGGTTTGGGGGCGCTGGCTGAAGCGCTGAGCCCCGGGGGGACAAGATGATTGAGCTTGCGCACGTCTCTAAGCGATTTGGCAGTGAAATCGCGGTAAACGATATCTCGTTACGGATACCCAAAGGCAAGTTCTGCGCATTAGTCGGCACCTCCGGCTGCGGTAAATCGACGACGCTGCGTATGGTTAATCGCTTGATCGCGCATAGCGAGGGCGAAATCATCCTCGATGGAGCGTCGATCGAAACGTACGACCCGGTAAAACTACGCCGTCGGATTGGCTATGTTATTCAACATACGGGGTTATTTCCTCACTGGAGCGTGGCGCGCAATATTGGCCTGGTTCCGCGGTTGTTAAAGTGGCCATCAATAGACGTTCAGGCGCGTGTAGAAGAGCTGATGCAGTTGCTGGGCTTGCCGGTCGAAGAGTTCGGGCATAAATATCCCCACCAGCTTTCGGGTGGCCAAGCGCAGCGGGTAGGCGTTGCGCGCGCACTCGCTGCCAATCCCGATATTATGCTGATGGACGAACCCTTTGGCGCGCTTGATCCTATCACCCGTGAAAAACTGCAGGATGAACTAGCAAAACTGCAGGCGCGAATGCACAAAACCATTGTGTTCGTGACTCACGATATGGACGAAGCGCTAAAGCTAGCCGACCACTTGGTTGTCATGCGAGATGGGCGGATTGTCCAGCAGGGCTCACCCCTTGCACTGTTAAAGCATCCCGCCGATCCTTTTGTTGAATCGCTGCTAGGCGGCCTTGAGCGGGGCTTGAAACAAGCGGCACTAACGCGGGTTAAAGACCACATGAACTCGCTGGGTTCAGCGCTGCCTGCCCAGTCACGTATTCCCGCGGACTTTTCACTGCGCCAGGCGCTATCTATGATGCTACGCGACCATAGCGATCGGCTAACCGTTGTCGATCAGCATGATGTACCTGTCGGCGAGCTTTCGTTACGCAAAATTGTAAAAGAAGCCCATCTGGACAAAGGCAGTTCGCGTGAGTAATTCGCTATGGCGATGGCCGCTGCTGTGGATCTCGCTACTGCTTATCAGCGTTGTGGGAATGTCTGCTGCTGAGCCACTTTTTCACTGGGTAGAACCCGATGCTCGGCAGGTGATTTACAGTCGCGCCGATTTTTATGTGCTACTCGGACGCCATCTTTTTGTTGTCGGCATCGCGGCGCTGGTGACGATTAGCGTTGGTGTCTCAGCGGGGATTGCCGTCACCCGCAAGCGGGGGAGCGACTTTCTCCCTTTGGTAGGCCAGGTAGCATCATTGGGCCAAACCTTTCCGCCGGTGGCCGTCTTAGCGCTGGCAGTGCCGGTACTGGGCTTTGGTACGCTGCCTATCATTGTGGCGTTAATGCTTTACGGGCTGCTTCCCATTGTGCGTAACACTCTTACGGGGCTGCAAGAAGTTGATGCTGAGCTTATAACCGCGGCTCATGCAATGGGCATGACGCCGTTACAAATATTACGCCAAGTAGAGCTGCCTTTAGCGGCCCCAGTTATATTGGCAGGCATCCGCACGTCGGTGACGATTAATATCGCCACGGCCGCACTAGGCGCGACCGTCGGGGCCAGCAACCTGGGCGACCCCATTATTTCCGGCATCGTTAATGGCAATATGGCCTATGTCGTTCAGGGGGCACTGACGATTGCGTTATTGGCGTTATCGGTCGATAGTCTGTTTGAAGTGCTGCAACGCCAGCTGCGTTCTCGTCTCTCTGCGTCTTAAGTAGCATCCCTAAAATCCTTGTGCTGCGTTACTGTCGCAGTAGTTGTGTTGGCCAATGGCAGATAAATCCACTGGCATGAATGGTCTTAACCAGCAACACTGCCCTCATAAGGGGTAAAACAAGGACAATATTCATGACAAAGTACGTACACCAGCCGGATTTTATGACCGGTGATGAGCTTTCGATACCCACGTTTAGCCTGCTTGATCCCGAAGGTGAGCTTTACCCAGGCGCCGTAGAACCCGCCCTTGAACGTGACCACGCTCGGCGTATTTATCAAGCGATGCTTGCTACGCGTATTTTAGACGAGCGGATGCTGGCGGCTCAGCGCCAAGGGCGTCTCAGTTTCTATATGCAGTGCACCGGCGAGGAAGCGGCCGTTGTGGGTGCCGCTGCGGCGCTTAAGGACGCCGATATGATCATGGCGCAGTACCGTGAGCAGGGCGCCTTGATGTATCGCGGCTTCTCAATTGACGAGTTTATGAATCAGCTCTTCGGCAATGACCTGGATTACGGCAAGGGTCGGCAAATGCCAATTCACTATGGGTCGCGTAAGCTTCACTACATGACCATCTCGTCGCCTTTAGCGACACAAATCCCACAGGCAACGGGCTATGCGTATGGGCAAAAGCTCGCGGGTAACGGTCACTGCACGCTAACCTTCTTTGGCGAAGGTGCCGCATCAGAAGGTGATTTCCACGCCGCGTTAAATATGGCGTCGGTGCACCAGGTCCCGGTTATTTTCTTCTGTCGTAATAACGGCTATGCCATTTCAACACCTGCCGTTGAGCAGTTTGCGGCTGACGGCATTGCACCGCGTGCCTTTGGCTACCATATGCACGTTATTCGCGTTGACGGTAACGATGTGCTGGCCGTCTATGAAGCGACCCGTCAGGCACGCAAAATCGCCGTGGAGCGCAACCAGCCGGTACTGATTGAAGCGATGAGCTATCGCCTGGCGGCACACTCATCCTCTGATGACCCTTCTGGCTATCGTTCTAAAGACGAAGAAGAGCTGTGGCGCGCCAAAGATCCGGTGCTACGGCTTCACAAATGGCTTTTGAAAAAGCAGTGGTGGAGCGAAGAAGAAGAGACCGCTCAGCAAGAAACACTGCGTCGTGAAGTACTGGAAACCATGAAGCGCGCTGAAAAACGCTCATCCCCGCCCCTTGAGAGTTTAATCAGTGATGTATATGCCGACATTACCCCCGAGCTGCAGCGTCAATTTGATCAGCTTAAGCGGCATATTCGTCGTTATCCGGATGCCTATCCTCGTGGCGCCAAGTCGCTAGATTTGGGCGTCGGCTCAGGCACTGATTCTCAGGGAGAGGCGTAACATGGCCACAATGAATATGCTCCAGGCGATCAATAACGCTCTGGATATCGCCATGGCAGAAGATGAAAAAGTCATTTGTTTTGGCGAAGATGTGGGTATTTTTGGCGGGGTGTTTCGTGCCACTAGTCATCTGCAGGAGAAGTATGGCAAATCGCGCTGCTTTAATACGCCGCTGGTTGAGCAGGGCATTATCGGGTTTGCCAATGGCTTGGCAGCCCAAGGCTCGGTGCCCGTAGCGGAAATTCAATTTGCCGACTACATTTTTCCGGCATTCGATCAAATCGTCAATGAAACTGCCAAATTCCGTTACCGTTCAGGTGACCTATTCAACGTCGGTGGGCTGACCATTCGCACTCCATACGGTGGCGGTATTGCGGGGGGGCTCTATCACTCCCAGTCGCCAGAAGCCTATTTTACCCATACGCCAGGTTTAAAAGTGGTGGTGCCGCGTAATCCTTATCAGGCCAAAGGATTGCTGCTGGCTGCTATTCGTGACCCGGACCCAGTGCTTTTTCTGGAACCCAAACGTCTCTATCGCGCCGCGGTAGGCGAAGTGCCCGAAGAGGACTTTCAGCTGCCCATTGGTGAAGCTGAAGTAATCAAAGAAGGTACGGATATCACTGTGGTCGGCTGGGGCGCGCAGATGGAAGTTATTAGTAAAGCCGTTGAATTGGCCGAAGAGCAGGGGATCACCTGTGACGTCATTGACCTGCGCACGCTGCTGCCTTGGGATGCCGATACGGTTGTGGAGTCGGTGCTTAAAACAGGCCGCCTAGTCGTGAGCCATGAGGCGCCGTTAACTGGCGGCTTCGCCGGTGAAATTGCTGCCACCATTCAAGAACGTTGTTTTCTCTACCTTGAATCGCCCATCGCCCGGGTGACAGGGCTTGATACGCCTTTTCCGCTGGTATTGGAAAAAGAGTACATGCCTGATCACCTGAAAATCTTTGAAGCGATTCGCGAAAGCGTTAACTTTTAGCGGCTGAAAGCGCCTAAAAACGCATGGGGAGAATAACAATGAGTGATTTTTTACTACCTGATATTGGCGAAGGCATTGTCGAGTGTGAAGTCGTCGAGTGGCACGTTGCTGAAGGTGACGTCATCGCTGAAGATCAGCCGATCGTTGAAGTCATGACCGATAAGGCACTGGTTGAAATCACCGCGCCTGAGGCGGGTATTGTTACCAAGCTTTACGTTCCTCAAGGCCAAATTGCTAAAGTGCACGCGCCGCTTTATGCCTACCAAATTGACGCTAAGCATGAGCCCGCTGGCTCTGTAACCTCATCGGTAGCCGATCAATCCGGCACTGATGAAATGCCGGTCGAGCTGCCTGAACATGGTTCAGACTTGTCGACGGATACGGCCGCTCACAAGTCCGGCGGCGAGTACGCGGGTGGCTATAAAGTCCCTGCAAGCCCTGCCGTTAGGCGCTTAGTGCGTGAGCACTCCCTAAAGCTTGCGGACATTGCGAGCAGCGGCAAAGATGGCCGAGTGCTAAAAGAGGACGTGCTGGCGCATTTAGACCAAGCGTCGCCAACTACTGCCTCTGCTAACGCGGCATCGAGCCAATCGGCGCTAGCAATGCCCGGCAACGGCACCGAGCCCAGGGTCGAGCCTTTACGCGGCATACGGGCCGTCATGGCGAAACGTATGGTGGAGGCGGCCAGCACTATTCCGCATTTCCACTATGGCGAAGAGATTGATGTTACCGCGCTACTATCCTTAAGGGAGCGCTTAAAACCGCTGGCAGAGGCTCAGGGCGAGCGGCTAACGTTAATGCCGTTCTTTATGAAAGCGATGGCGCTGGCGGTTGCTGAAACGCCTATTCTCAATGCGCAGTTAAATACGGCGGGCAATGAACTGCATTACTACCCACAGTGCAATATCGGTATGGCGGTGGATAGTAAAGCGGGCTTGATGGTGCCCAACGTTAAACGCGTTGAGCGGCTAACCTTGCTGGAAATAGCCCGTGAAGTAGGCCGGTTAACGACGTCAGCCCGCGAGGGGAGAGTCGATCAAGCCGACCTGAAGGGTGGCACCATTAGCATATCGAACATCGGCGCTTTAGGTGGTACCTACGCCTCACCGATTATCAATGCACCGGAAGCCGCCATTGTTGCTATTGGCAAAACCCAGTGGCTGCCGCGTTTTGATGAAAGCGGCGCGGTTGTGCGTCGTGCCATCATGACCATTACCTGGGCAGGTGATCATCGCTTTATCGATGGCGGGACGATCGCGCGCTTTTGTAATACTTGGAAGGGGTTTCTGGAAACGCCGGACGCCATGCTGCTCCATTTGGCGTAACGTTGATGTCTCAGGCACCGCTTCAGCAGTTTTATATACCCGAAGAGCAGTCGGTATATCTGCTGAGTCATCACGATGCCCGTAAGCTTAAAGACTGGGTGGCGCTGTGCCAAGCGCAGCTCACTCAGTTAGGTTACCAAGGCATTGAGTTAATTGGTAAAGGGGCTTACGGCTTCGTATTTGGCGGTAGCGCCACGCGCCAGGGTGCTACCGCTCATTACGTATTTAAGTTTTCACGCATCACCTTGCCAACCCATCTGCAAGAGCGCCTTGAAGAAGAGGCGTTTATGCTTGATCAGGTCTCGCATCCGCGAATCCCCGGCTTGATTACCTATCAGCGCTCCCGCGGCCAGTCTATTCTGGTGATGGAGCGTGCACCCGGCTGGAATTTAGAGCAGATCTCGCTTAAGCAGGGGCGTCTCTCTGCGCGCTTGATCGTGCGCATTGCCGCTCAGTTGGCCGATATTGTTATGGCTCTGCGGCGGGAATCTGGGCCTAAGTCTCGGGCGGTGGTCCATGGTGATATCAAACCCTCCAATTTGGTGTATGACCCTGAGAACGAATCGATTGCGCTAATCGACTGGGGCTCATCGGTGTTTGCTCAGCTAGATGCCGAGCTGCAGTTTGTTGGCGCCAACGTGATGGAGCTAATGTCGGACAATCTGCAGCAAACCAATGCCCGCCTAGGAGATGTTTACTTTATCGGAGAGGAGCAGTTGAACGGGGCGCTCTCATCGCCGCGGTTTGATGAGCAGGGTGTTGCGGGCACTCTGTATGCTCTTGCTTCTGCTCAGTCCTGCCGCTTTGGCCACCGGGCTATTCCTGCCTGCTCGCTGGGCTTACCTATGGAGTTTGCGCGTACTTTGGACGGTATGTTGGATCCGGATGCTTACATTCGGCGTAAAGCCGGCGACTATTTTTTACATCATATGGCGCGAATGGCCAGAATAGTGATGATCGATCTGCCCACATCTCTCGATGTGCCGCTGGTGCCTGTTTGGGGCCGCCCGGCTCAGCAGGAAATTGATACCGTTGTGTATAGCTCACGCAAAGCTTTTCTACGCGAAGCCAATGCCCAAGAAACCCTTAATGACGTCAATGATGTGCAGCTGGATCGCTATTACAAGCAGTTTATGCAAGGCATGGGCGAGACTGAAAAAGCATTTTTGGCCTCGGTAAGCCGCTTAGGAAAATACCCCGTAGTGGGCGGTTTGGCAGTGCGCTGGGAGCGGGAAGGGGTATACATCGACTCTTCGCTAAACCTTCACGACCCTGCACTCAAGCCTGCCTTTATAGAAGCAGTCAATAACATGGTGCACTTGGCCCGGGCCATTCATCGCCAGGGGGTATTTAAAAGCTGCCTGTTTAATGCTCGCCAGACCCTGCACTTAGAGCGTGCTTCAGCAGATGACGTATTTGTCCGCGAATCAACGATGACCATCAGCTATGAGCTAAGTGCGATGCCAGAGCTTGAAGACCGTACGCGCCAGCACAGCTATTTTGAAGACGGTCCTGACCCTGAAGAGCTACTGGTGCTGCCTGCCTCAATAATGCGAGTGCTGCAGCAGCTCAACGATATTCACCACACCGGTATGATTATTTTTGAAGCACTGCCTCAGCACCTCAAAATCCACAGTTACTACCGGTTACTAGACCCTGGTAAAGAGCGTGAGTTTGGCACGCTACTGGACAACATTCTGGCATCGGTTAGCGAAATTGAAGGCCTGGGAGTATCTGGGTTTATGAAAATGCCCTATAAAGACACCCGCTATTTTACTCACCTTGAGAAGCAGCCTGAGCGCTTTTATCCTCGCGACCCGCGGGAATATGTCAAGAAACAGGCAACGCAGTAACGGCCAGGCATTAGTGGCTGTGCGCATTAGCAATTACGTCTGACTGCTGTGCCAACCAGGCTGCCAACTGCTCTGTCAGCTCATCGCTGGCAAGGCCAAAGGCATCCACCACATCAGTAATGTCAACGCTGGTAGCTTGCGCGCTGGCGCTAAAGTCCATGGCAGCCAGAGGCGTTCGGTTTTGAGTGCCTAGCAGTTGTACGTCAAGCTGCACCTTCACCGTCGGTGGCTGGGTAACATAGTCGCTTTGGAAATGGCGAAGCTCGCTGAGTAGCAGCAAGTCATGCGGTAATCGATCACTGCCTACGCCAGCAAACAGCTGGCTCTGCTGTAGCCCATCTATCAAACGCGCCTGCAGCAGCTCAGGCGTATCTTCGTGCCAGCGGGCATCTTCATAAACATTGACAATAGCGCGCTCGGGATAGACCACAATCCGGTTGCTGCTCAATAAATAACCCGCTTCCGGTGCCGCAATACCAAGACGCTGGTTAGCTAGCGGCGCATGAGAAGCGGCGACAGCTATAGGGGCCGCGGGCAAACGATAAAGCGTTGCAGGTTCACTTTCGGGCAGTATTGAACAGCCGCTGGTGAATAGCAGCGCGGTGCTAACTAAGATGAACGCCGTGTGCCGATAGTTCATGGGCGGAACTCCTTTATCTGATCTCGGCCCAGAAGGAAGTCCGTCGGGCTGTCTTCTAACTGACGTGTAATACGGTCAAGGGTATTCAGCGTAGAGCGAAGCGACGAGAGCGCCGGCGCAATATCTTGTGCGCCTTGCAGGCTGCCTTCAATGGCGCCAGCATTGGTCTCTACTAATTGTTCGACGCGCTGTGCCGCGCTGGCCACATCGCGGCTGGCGTCGGCGGCGCTTTGCATCACTAATCGGCCATCTTCGCGTAGTAGCTGCGTGGCTTCTTGGCTAAGTGCATCGATGCTTTCAAGGGTCGTGGTCGCTTGCCGAGACACATCACTGAACAGCGCCATGTTTTCGTCCAGAGCACTCTGCTGATTCGCGATCATTTCAGTGATTCGGGCGATGTTGTTGAGAATCGTGCCTGCCTGTTCACGGTTGTTATCATCAAACAGGTCGTTAACGCTTTTTAGAATGGCGTTAATGTTCTCGATCATATCCTCACCTTCATCGAACAGTGTTGCGATGGGGGAAGGGTCTGACTGAATGAAGGGAGCATCGGCATCAGTTTGATCAATCAGCCGTTGGCTTTCCGGCGTGCCGCCGTAAAGCTGTACCGACATGCTTCCGGTAATGCTCGCAAACGCAAGCTTCGCTCGCGTGTCGGTTTTTATCGGCGTGTCTTCGTACACCCGGATATTGGCAACCACTTGGCGCGGGTCAGCAGGGTCTAGCGTAAGCTCGGTGACATCGCCTACTTCGATGCCGTTATACTGTACCGTGCTGCCAATGGATAAACCGCTAACGCTACGTTCAAATAAAATGCGATAAGGCTGGTAGTCACGTTGCCCGGATGCATAGCTCATCCATAGTGCAAACAGCAGCGCTGCGGCCACGGTCGCCAGTGTGAAAAAACCAATTAAAACGTGGTGCGCGCGCGTTTCCATGTGCTGTCACTCCGGGCTGTCTGTAGTAGGCGAAGACGCGGTATGAGCATGTTGTGCGGCTCGACCACGTGGCCCGTGAAAATAGTCTTGCACCCATTCATCGTCCGTTTGCGCTACTTTATCGATGGTATCTACCACCAGCACACGTTTTTGCGACAGCACGGCAACTCGATCACAGACGGCGTACAGTGTATCCAAGTCATGGGTAACCAAAAACACACTGAAACCTAACGCATTGCGAAGTGTTACCAGCAGTTGATCGAACGAGGCAGCGCCGATGGGGTCAAGCCCGGCCGTCGGTTCATCGAGAAATAAAATGTCGGGATCAAGTGCTAAGGCACGGGCTAGGGCGGCACGCTTTATCATGCCTCCTGATAGTGATTCGGGAAATTGCAGCGCTGCCTCAGGCGGTAAACCGACAAGTGAGAGCTTCACTCTGGCGAGATGCTCTGCATCTTCACGTGGTAGCTTGGCGTGTTCAATTAGCGCCAGCGCAATATTCTCTTGCAAGTTTAGTGAGCTAAAAAGCGCCCCTTGTTGAAAAAGCACGCCAAAGCGCCGCTCTATTCTACTGCGTTCTGTTTCACCAAGTTCATGAAGTGCCGTGCCAAGCACTTTGATCGTGCCCTCATTGGGTCGCCTCAATCCTACAATGCTGCGCAAAAGCACTGATTTACCGGTACCAGAACCGCCCACCACGCCGAGAATTTCTCCACGCTCAAGCGTTAAGTCCAAGTGATCATGAACAATGTGAGAGCCAAAGCGGTTGACGAGCCCAGTTACGTTAATCACCGAGCGGTCTTTGTCCTGTTTCGGTACGTCTGAGTGCATCACCAGCCCATCTCCATAAAGAATAGCGCGGCCAGTGCATCAATCAGAATCACCATGAAAATCGACTGCACTACGCTAGACGTCGTATGTGCGCCCACCGACTGGGCACTGCCGCTAACCTTAAAGCCCTCTAGGCAGCCGATAACGGCAATTACAAAGGCAAATATCGGTGCCTTGCTAAGGCCAACTAAAAAGTGCACCACGGACACATCTTTTTGCAGCGTGCTCATAAATTGCGTCAGCGAAATATCCAGTGACAGTGTCGCTACCATGGCACCACCGGCTAAGCCGCTGAGCATACCCACAAACGCCAATATTGGTAGGCTGATTAACATGGCCATCACTCGGGGAATCACCAAAAGCTCAATGGGGGCTAGCCCCTGTGCTTGAAGGGCATCAATTTCCTCGTTGGATTTCATGGCGCCAATTTGGGCGGTAAAGGCGCTGGCGGTTCGTCCCGCTAAGAGTATTGCAGCAAGCAAAACGCCAAATTCACGTAAGAATGAGAACGCGACAAGATCGATGGTATAGACCGTGGCGCCAAAATCTGCCAACACGGTCGCGCCAAGAAACGCCACCACGGCACCGACCATGAAGGTTAATAACGCAACAATAGGCACGGCGTTAAGGCCGCTTTGCTGAATATGGGCAACCGTCGCCGTTAATCGCCAGCGACGTGGCCGCAACAGTAGATGACATAGCGTGGCCACCACAAGGCCAATAAACGCCAGTAGCTGGCGCTGCTGCGACCACAGCGCCACCATGTGCTGTCCAACGCTTGCAAGCGCCTGGCTGATGCGTGAATAAGAGGGGGGCTCAACGTCAAGCGGCGCGTCCATAGCTTCAGCAATACGAATGAGCAGCGCCTGCTGCTCTTTTGGCAGTTCATCTGCCCATTGCGCAACCGTGCGCGATTTCTCAATGCCGATAAGCTCAACAACCAGGGTCGCACCGGCTGTATCTAGCCGAGTAATAGCCTTTAATGAAATGTGCTCCTGTGACTTTTTACCAATCTCACTTCGAGCAATCGCTGATTTGATAGAGCGGTAATTGGCAAGCGTCCATTCGCCCTGTAGCGCCCGTGCTTGATCATCACCTGCTATCCACTCGCTTGGCATCCCCACTCCTTGGCGCTCATTATGTTAATGCGCTTCTTTAGAAGGCTATGATGCATTCAAACGAGCGTTAGTTAAAGCCTCTCGCGTTGCCTCTATCGCGCAGAGTGGGATCTGGGCGCTAGCTCTTGCTTAATGTAGGCGGCCACTTCTTTTAAGCGCGGGCCTAAGTTATTCACCAGCCGATCATGATCAAGACGCAGGCTCGAGCCGCCGCAGTTAATGGCCATTACCTCCGCGCCATCTTCTAATATTAGCGGCATAGCGACTGCGCTAATATCGCGCTGCCAATCCTGCTCGGAAAGACAAAAGCCGTATCTTTCAAAATCTTGCATGCTCTGGTGAATGCCCGCTTGATAGCGTGGCCATTCGCTGCCATACGCTTCGGCCAGTTCCTGGAGAACCTGCTGGCGACGCTCTTCTGACAGGCCACACAGCCAGGCGCGACCAATGGCGGAGGTGGCGATGGGTAGTCTGGAGCCTGTATCTAGACGAATAATAAGCGGGCCGTGGCCGTGGCAGGTTTCCAAATACACCATATCGCTTCGGTCCGCGCCGCCCAGGCTAACGTTGCAGTCGGTAGCATCGGCAAATTTTTGCAGATGTGGGCGGGCAATTTCGCGAATGCCCATATTAGCCAGAAAACGGTAGCCCAGCGCCAATACGCCGGGGCCGAGTCGATATTTCTCCAAATGAGTGTTGTGCTGAAGATAGCCCAGCTGAGTAAGCGTATAGGTTAAACGTGAAACGGTAGGGCGCGGGATATTGGTACGGTTTGAGAGTTCGGCATTGCCTAAATACTCTTCTCCAGCGCCAAAGGCGCGCAGCAGCTCTAAGCCGCGCGCAAGCGCGGTGACAAAGTTACGATCTTTTCCAGACAGTTGCAGGTCGTCGGCATCAGTGTCAAAGGGTTGCATGCAGTGTCCCAACAATAGGTGGCTTATTGTGCCCAGTATCGCATATCTATTTAGGCACATCTTTGCAGCCAGTCAGCGAAAAGCTGGCCGTTATAAAACTATCTCAGCCATCAAGGCGTTCAATGATCGTCGCGATACCTTGGCCAACGCCAATGCACATTGTCACCAGCGCATAGCGCCCGCCGTTGGCTTCTAGTTGACGCAGGGCTGTGAGCGCCAAGCGCGTGCCTGATGCGCCTAGCGGGTGGCCGATAGCAATCGCGCCGCCGTTAGCATTTAAACGTGGGTCGTCGGCGGAAAGCCCTAGCTGCTGAACGCAGCCAAGTACCTGAACGGCAAACGCCTCGTTAATTTCAATAACATCCATCTGCTTTAGGGTCAGGCCTGCGCGAGCCAGAGCTTTTTGCGAGGCAGGTACCGGCCCTAGCCCCATCACGCGTGGCGCAACGCCAGCAACGGCGCTTGATACAATCCGCGCGCGTGGGCGCAAACCTACGTTTTGGCCAGCCGCCTTGGTACCCACAATCATTGCCGCGGCGCCATCGTTCAGCCCCGAGGCATTGCCAGCCGTCACGACACCGCCTTCAAACAGAGCAGCTAGATTGCCCAGCTTGTCTGCGGTGCTTTGTGGGCGAGGGTGTTCGTCTTTATCTACCAGCAGAGGCGGTTGTTTACGACCTTGGGAAACCTCAACGCCAACGATTTCGTCATCGTAAAAACCTGCTGCCAGTGCTTGGGCATAGCGTGCCTGGGATCGGGCTGCAAAGGCATCGCTGGCGTCACGATCAATATGTAGGTCGTGGGCAATATTGTCAGCGGTTTCGGGCATGCTGTGACTGCCATACTCTTTGCCAATCCATGGATTGGGGAAGCGAGAGCCGATCACCGTGTCGTACATAGGCTGAGTGCGTGCATAGGCGGTATCCGCTTTGCCTAAAACGTAGGGCGCTCGAGACATGGACTCTACGCCGCCGGCCAGAAACAGCTCACCCTCACCTAGCCGCGCTGCGCGTGCAGCGTCCATGATGGCCGCTAAGCCACTGCCGCAAAGCCGGTTGACGGTTTGCCCCGCTACTTCGACAGGCAAACCGGCCAAGAGGCCAGCGTGGCGTGCTACGTTGCGCGAATCTTCACCGGCCTGGTTGGTGCAGCCCGCTAACACTTCTTCATAGCTCTCGGGTGCGAAAGGGTTGCGCTCCACCAGTGATTTCAATGCCAATCCCAGTAATTCGTCAGGACGAACGGTGGCTAAACTGCCGCCGTGTCGGCCAAAAGGGGTGCGTAAACCGTCATAAATATAGGCGTCTTGCATAGTGATGCTCCTTGTTTTTGATATGAGCCAACTACGCCGCGGTGAGCGACATGTTAAGCGCAGCGCGGCGGCGCAGCCACGGGCTAGGGCGATAGCGTGGGTCACCGGTGGCATCACATAGATTTGTGAGTATGGTCATAATGCGAGCAGCGCCGTAGTGGTCACCCATACGCAGCGGCCCGAAGGGATAGCCTAAGCCCAGCTCAACAGCGCGATCGATAGTGGTCGGGGCCGCCACACCCTGCTGGGCAATGTCGGCACCCACGTTGACGATGCAGGCAATTACACGCTGAAGAACAAAGCCGTTACTGTCCTGAAGAACGCTCACAGGCGTGCCGTCGTGACTGAGTAAACTAGACGCCGCTTGAAGATAGGCAATTTGAGTTATCGGTGTGGCCATCAGGCTGCGGCGATTATTGAGCCCGGCTAGCATATCGACCGCGACGCACTGCTGGGCTTCTAGCCCCTGGCGAAGTGCACAGGTGGTGGTATCTTCACCAAACGGCGTTAGCAGGCATAGTGCTTTCGCTGTGGGCTGCGCCCCGGCTTCCAACGGCCAGCCAGCCGCGGTAACTAATTCGGTGAGCGCCGCTGCGCTTTGTGGGTCGTCCTGGCTGATCCACACAGGGCAAGGTGGCACAGACTCAATAGTGGGCTCGTCAGGCAGTTGCTGCTTGCCATCTACGTAGCGATAAAAGCCTTCGCCCGTTTTACGACCCAGTAAGCCTGCGGCCAAGCGTTGCCGCGTTAATGGCGAAGGGCGAAAGCGCGTTTCTTCGTAGTACTGATGGTATATCGATTCCATCACTGCATGGGAGACGTCTAGTCCAGTGAGATCAAGTAGCGTAAACGGGCCCATCCGGAAGCCGCCCTGGTCGACCATAATACGGTCAATGGTAGCCGGGTCTGTGACGCTTTCACCAAGAATTCGCAGCGCTTCGGTGCCGAAGGCGCGGCCGGCATGGTTCACCAGAAACCCCGGCGTATCGGTTGTTTGGGCCGTGAAGTGCCCCATGGCTTTACCTAAGGCATTGACTCTTTTGGTCACGTCTTCGCCCGTGCGCAGGCCAGGGATGACCTCGGCAATTTTCATCAGCGGAACAGGGTTGAAAAAGTGAAAGCCGATGACCCGCTCGGGTTGCTGGCAGGTCGCGGCAATGGCCGTTACCGATAGCGATGAGGTGTTAGTCGCTAACACTGTCTGCGGGCTAACGATTGCTTCTAAATCGCGAAACAGCCCCTGTTTGGCGTCCAGCTTTTCGACAATAGCCTCGACGACAATATCGCAGGTGGCGAGATCGGCAAGTTCATATGCTTCAATCAATCGCTCACTGTATTGCTGTGCTTGATCGGTGCTGATGCGCTGCTTTTCAGTGCTTCGCTGCCATAGGCCGTTGATAAATGCGTTGGCTTCTTTTACCGCCCCTTCTTTAACGTCGAATAGCATGACTTGAAGACCCGCCTGGGCCGCCAGCTGAGCAATGCCACGGCCCATGGCGCCGGTGCCCACAATGCCAAGCGTGGTGAAGGGGGATACTATTGGTTCGCCAGACATACGCCAAATCCTCTCTGCCATTAGGTGCTTATTTTGCGATCAATCGTGCTTTTGTTTTGCATTGCAAAATAGTGTTTCAATTATTGACTGCTATCCTAGGCTATGCAAAAGTGCCTGACAAGCAATGTGGACACTAGTTTTGCATAGCGAAACTATTTGACTGTACATCTAATATCAGCATTAACGTCTAACGATAAAAAGCCATCTTTTGCCACCTGGAGCCGTCATGATCCGCGATCCCGAACTGATTAATCAGCTTGTTGATACCATTGCTCGCTTTGTCCGTGAACGCCTAATTCCAAATGAAGCGCGGCTAGCTGAAGAGGACGCGGTTCCCGCAGAGATTCTAGCTGAAATGAAAGAAATGGGACTTTTCGGGCTGTCTATTCCTGAAGAGTACGGCGGCCTGGGCCTGACGATGGAAGAAGAAGCCCTGGTGGCAATGGAAATTGGTAAAACGTCGCCAGCATTTCGTTCGGTGTTTGGTACCAATAACGGTATTGGTGCTCAAGGTATTTTGATTGATGGCACTGAAGAGCAAAAAGCCAAATACGTACCGCGCTTAGCCACCGGTGAAATTCTAAGTTCCTTCTGCCTGACCGAGCCCGACTCAGGCTCTGATGCTGCGAGCCTGCGTACCACCGCCGTGCGCGATGGCGATGACTATATTTTAAATGGTACCAAGCGCTACATCACGAACGGCCCAGAGGCCGATCTGTTTACAGTAATGGCGCGCACCGATCCTAATAATAAAGGCGCTGGCGGGATTTCTGCCTTTATTGTTGAAGGCGATACCCTAGGGTTAGTGCGCGGGCCTGCGGATAATAAGATGGGTCAAAAAGGCGCTCACACCTGCGATATTATTTTTGATAACTGCCGCGTGCCTGCTGAAAATATTATTGGTGGAAAAGAGGGGCAGGGTTTTAAAACAGCGATGAAGGTACTCGACCGCGGTCGGCTGCATATTTCAGCAGTCTGCGTCGGTGTGGCTGATCGCTTAGTGGAAGAGTCACTGCGTTACACCATGGAGCGCAAACAGTTTGGCGCGGCGCTGTCCGAGCATCAGCTCATCCAAGCGATGCTGGCAGACAGCAAAACGGAAGCCTACGCAGGCAAGGCCATGGTAATGGACGCGGCAAGGCGCAAGGATGACGGTGAAAACGTCTCTACGCTGGCCTCTTGCTGCAAGTTGTTCTGTGCTGAAATGGTAGGTCGTGTTGCCGACCGCGCGGTGCAGGTTCATGGCGGCGCGGGCTATATGTCTGAGTATGCGGTGGAGCGTTTCTATCGCGACGTGCGGTTATTCCGTATTTATGAAGGCACGACGCAAATTCAGCAGCTGGTGATCGCTCGTAATATGGTGCGGGAGGCGTCCTAATGGCTTTGTCGGTTTCCTATCAAGCGCCAGATGAGGCCATTTTTGGACGTCTTGCTAGCGAGTTAATTGCAGAGCTTCCTGAGCGACTCAGTACCCGTGTGCTTGAAAATGCACAGCGTTTTGGCGATCAGCCTGCGATTGTGGATGGTCACGTCCGCTGGAATTATGCAGAGCTTGGCCAAGAGATCAACGCCGCCTGTGACTGGCTAACAGCGATGGGCATTCGCCCTGGCGATCGTATTATGACGGTGAGTGAAAACTGCCGGGCCCTCGTGGTATTGCTGCTGGCTGCCAGTGAGTTGAATGTATGGGTCGCCATCGTCAATTCGCGCCTTTCGGCCCAGGAGGTCGATCTTATTCAGGGCAACTGCCAGCCGCGGCGAGTTTTTTATACCTGTGATGCTTCGCCAGAGGCTTGCCAACACGCCGATCGACATGGTGCGGATCGCTATCAGCATCCTCAACTGGGCGGGCTGGCCATCTCATCGCTATATGAAAGCGAGCCAGAGCCGGTCAGCGCGAGCGGTGCCGAACAGGTGGCTGCAATGATTTACACTTCGGGCACCACCGGCACGCCCAAAGGAGTCATGCTGACGCATCGCGGGATACTTTATATCGCGTCGATTTCCGGTGGCATGCGCCATCTAAGCCACGGGCAGCGCGTGTACGGCGTGCTGCCGATTTCTCACGTTTTCGGTCTTGCCTCGGTGTGTATGGGGTCGCTGTACAACGGAGCCTGCCTCTACACCGTGCCGCGTTTTGATGCCGCTCAGCTGCTAATAGCGCTTAAGCAGGAGCGCATTACCGTTCTTCAAGGCGTGCCGGCGATGTATTCCCGCGCGCTAGAGTTTTTAAAGCGTGAACAGCGCCCGCTAGACGCTCCCGCGTTGATTTACATCTCCGCCGGTGGCTCTCCTCTGGATAGCGATACCAAAAAGCGTGTGGAAGCGGTCTTTGGTCAGACGCTGCACAATGGCTACGGCTTAACCGAAGCGAGCCCGACGATTAGCCAAACGCGTATAGATGATAGCCACGCCACTAGCACCGTTGGCCGCGTACTGCCTTTACTTGAGTATCGTCTTGAGCCGCTTAGCGACAGCGGTACGGCCGAGCAGCCCGACGATGAGGTCGGCGAGCTATGGGTTCGTGGCCCCAATGTTATGAAAGGTTACTTCCGTCAGCCAGAAGCGACTCGCGTCACGCTCAGCGATGACGGCTGGCTGAATACGGGTGATATTGCTCGGCTAGACCATGACAATCAGCTGTATATTGTAGGGCGTAGCAAAGAGCTGATTATTCGTTCGGGGTTTAATATTTACCCCCCGGACGTAGAAGCGGTTATTAACGAACATCCTGCGGTTACCCTAACGGCCGTCGTGGGACGCCAAATCGCAGGCAATGAAGAAGTGGTGGCGTTCGTGCAGTGCGAGCCAGGCGTTGAGGTTGACATGGCAGAACTCAAAGCCTTCATCGCCGAACGGCTGGCGCCCTATAAGCGTCCCACTCAAATCGTGTTAATGGATGCTTTGCCTTCCACCGCGAGCGGCAAAATTCTGAAAGGTCGACTACGCGATTTAGCACAGCAGGAGAGCGACTCATGAGTGATTCGCACTGCGATAACACGCCTCAACAGGCGCTAATGGGCTATCACGAACTGCTGGGTATGCACGTGGTGGAGTGGCAGTTGGGACGCGTCGTGGTTGAGCTCATCATTGAACCTAAACATCTTAACCGCAGTGGCAATGTTCACGGCGGCGTGTTGGCCTCAATGTTAGACAGCGCCTTAAGCCTGGCAGGTTTGCATTGCGACGTGCCGGGCAATATTCGCCGTGGCATGACGCTTTCCCTGACCACCACCTTCGTAGGGCCTGCTAAGCAGGGCGTGCTGCGGGCAACGGGAACGCTGCGCGGAGGCGGGCAGAAAACCTATATGAGCAGCGGTGATATCGTTGATGCTGCCGGGAACCTAGTGGCGATGGGTGAGGGGTCATTTCGTCGCCGTAGCGGCAGCGAATCGCCGCAGGGCCTGCCTGACGATACACCGCAAGCTCAGACCAACGTGCCCGTAGAGTGAGCAAAGCCCGCCTGCGGGTGTCTTATTTGCTGGTGGTGACTCTCGCGACGCTGCTCCATTTGGTGATCGGAAGCCTTTTTTGGCAAGCCGTTGGCATTGCCGCGCTGCTGCTGTATTTGTCGACACTTGCTGGCCAGCTGACGCGCATGGCAAAGGGGCTATTGTTAGCCGCGGGCGTGCTCACAGCGTTAGCATTTTGGCGTTCATCCACGCCTGGTCAATTACTGTTTGAAGCCAGCGGTCGTTTTGCATTTTTCGCAACCTTCGTAGTGGCGTTAAGCATGCTGCGGCTGCCTGCCTATCGTTCACGCTTGGTGCGCCGGTGCGGCAAGAGCATGCTGCTTCAGCCGCCTAGTCGGCGCTATCCGATTTTATCGCTTGGCTCAGCGCTATTTGGCATTATTCTTAATATCGGCGTGCTCAATCTGTTCGCCGCCATGATTGAAAAGAGCAATACGTTGAGTGCGGCCCAGGGGCGTGTTTGGGTGCAAGAGGCCCGTCAACGGCGCATGATGTTGGCGCTGCTGCGAGGATTTTCACTGGCCCCGCTGATTTCTCCTATGGGTATCGGCGTGGCCGTGGTGCTATCGAGTCTGCCCGAGCTTAGCTGGCTGGCGCTGGCGCCGTATATATTGGGCGCGGCGGTGCTCATTTTCCTAGTGGGATGGGCGGTTGATTTTTTGACCGGGCCGCATCCTCCGGCTAATCGAGATCAAGTGTCTACGCCATCGTTGCGCCCGTTGGCCCAGTTTAGCGTGTTGCTGATGGGTATCGTGGCGCTGGTATTTACGATTGCATGGCTGTTAGCACTGCGCCTGCCGATTGCTGCGCTGTTAGGTGCGCCCACCGGCGCATTGCTTTGGCTTGCCTGGCAGCGGCGAAAGCTGGGGTACGCGGGGCTGCCTGCCGCGCTTAGCGCTGTACATCGTCAGTTGCCCTGGCTGCTGTCACCCAGTGCTAATGAGATTGTGGTGCTGGGGGCTGCGGGCTATTTAGGGCATCTATGTGTTGGTCTAGTCGATACTCAGCAATTGGCGCCGCTGCTGGTGGTGCTGAACCAGTGGGGAGCATTTAACGCGGTGCTGGGTATGCTAATGGTGGTCGGGCTTGCCCAGGTAGGCGTTAATCCTATCGTAACAGTGACGTTATTGGTCGGCCTGCTGCCAACCTTAGGCATTGAAGGGCTAACGCCTGCATTAATTGGCGCATCGCTAATGGTGGGCTGGGCGCTGGCGCTAATGTCCTCGCCAATGACGGCCTCTATGCTCATCTTGTCGAGGTTTACGGGCGTGCCCGCGACGCAGATAGGCTATCGCTGGAATGGGCGGTTTTTGGTAGCCTCGATTCCTTTGCTGGCAGCGTGGTTTGCCTGGTCTCCTTTTTGAGCAGGCGGGTTAACTAGCACTACTCAGTGTGTAGCGCTTGACCTTTGCTGACCAATTTTTTATTGTTTGTTCTATAAATTGGAATAACATTCCGCAATGCGGAATATGATAATTTATTAATCGCTCGGAGCATCTCT
>NZ_JBQSXV010000010.1:0-114988 GCF_052378675.1 Halomonas sp. AOP25-F1-15 | reverse complement strand
AGTGATTATATACCCGACTGCATAACCTCAATGAACGCGCCAGCGCGTTCATTGAGGTTATCTAGCCGCTCTGATCAAATCTACCTCATTGATTCTATTGCGAGCAAAGAAAATTTTGGCTACCTATCCAAAATTCGCGTGCTGGCACGATTTGCCATTCTCAATAATACTGTATACAAATACACGTTAAAATTAATAAAAAGGGATACCCCATGAAGCTAATGGATAGGGTCCGGGCTACCTTGCGGGTAAAACGCTATAGCCTTCGTACTGAGAAGACGTATTGCTATTGGATTCGCTTCTTCATTCGTTTTCATGGAATACGCCACCCTGCCACGATGGCGGGTGAAGAGCTCAGGCAATTCCTGGAGCACCTTGCAATTGAAAGGCATGTGGCAGCTGCCACACAAAATCAGGCACTTAATGCCATCGTATTCCTGTATCGGCACGTACTTGAACAACCGCTTGGTGAGATTGGCACTTTTAGCCGAGCCAAGCGCCCTCAGCGTTTACCGGTCGTGCTTTCCCATCAAGAGGTAATGCGTGTTTTCGAGCATCTTGCAGGCTCCATGCACCTAATCGCTTCTCTCATGTATGGCTCCGGCTTACGTGTTTCTGAAGCCTGCCGTCTGCGTGTCAAAGACCTCGACTTTTCACGACACGTGATCACCGTCCGTGCCGGCAAAGGTAACAAAGACCGTACTACTCTCTTACCACCTTCTTGTATGGCGTCATTGCAATCTCACGTTCACCGGGCAGAGCAGCAACTGACCAAACGCCTTGAAAGCAGCGCGATACCTGTATCGCTACCCCATGCGCTAGACCGAAAGTACCCAAATGCAGGAACGTCGCTTGCATGGCAGTGGCTTTTTCCTTCATCAAAGCCCTGTTTTGATGCCGAGAATCGGGTAGTGCTCCACCATATTCATACCTCCGCCGTCCAAAAAGCGGTGAAACAAGCCATGCGTGCGGCGTCTTTAACGCGCCCAGGGTCATGCCATTCTTTGCGTCATAGTTTCGCGACTCAGCTGCTTAGCCAAGGTACGGACATTCGCACGCTGCAAGCATTGCTAGGGCATAAAAGCGTCGAAACCACTCAGATATACACACATGTACTGGGTAATGACTTTGCGGGCGTAAAAAGCCCACTGGGTTAACGGTGCCACCTGACTGAACAGGATAACGCTCTTTCCTCCCTTGCATCACTCCCACCTACCTCATACACTCCGCTAACGAACAGCTTGACGGGGTGCCGGTGAATCCGGCTGAGATGGCGCAGGGTCTGTCCTTTTTCAGGATGCCGAGCGCTGGTCCCGCTGAACCTGATCCGGCTAATGCGCTGTATTTCATATGAGATGCGACGCGGGTACCGGCGTAGGGATCAAGCGATGGCCATGGCTAGCTCTCTTACGATCGCACGCCACCTTTCCGCGCCATTTCCTCGATCTTTTTCGCCTACCCTCCGGATCACCACCACCGGAGGCATCATGGGCTACCGCTTTACTGATCTCACCACCGCCTGCCAGCAAGACTGGCGCGCCTATATTGAGCACGATTTTGTGCGCCAGCTGGGCAATGCCACGCTGCCTGAGGCGTCGTTTCGCCACTACTTAAAGCAGGATTACCTGTTTCTGATTCACTTCGCCCGCGCCTATGCGTTAGCTGCCTATAAAAGCCCCACCCTCGCCGATCTGCGCCAGGCCCACGAAGGCTTAAAAGCCATTGTGGATGTGGAGCTGGGCCTGCACGTGGGCTTTTGTCAGGAGTGGGGCATTTCTGAGCAAGAACTGGCGGAGCTTCCCGAAGCCAGAGCGACGCTTGCCTACACCCGATACGTATTGGATACCGGCAACCGCGGCGACCTGCTTGATCTACACGTAGCGCTGGCCCCCTGCTTAGTGGGCTATGGCGAAATCGCCAACTGGCTGAACGCCCAGCCTTCCACCCTGCGCGGCGCGCAAAACCCGTTTGACGCCTGGATTGCCATGTACGAAGGCGAAGAGTTCCAGGCAGCTATGCAGTCGGAGCTTGAATGGCTGAATGCCCGCCTTGCCGATGTGTCGCCCGCCCGCTTTAAAGAGCTGAGCAAAATCTTCCGCGATGCTACTCGACTGGAAATCGACTTCTGGCAGATGGGCCTGTCGCTAATAGACGAAGAACTGCCGCACTAGTCCTTCCCAACAACAATCGAAGAGACCGCAATGACTAATACCTTAACGGCTAAGACCGCCACCAGTAAAACCAGCCACTTTTTAGCCGAAACCGCCCAGGTCGATGCCGCCGCCATTGCGCCGCTGCCCGGCTCGCGCAAGGTGTACATTGAAGGCTCGCGTGCGGATATCCGCGTGCCGTTTCGGGAAATTTCTCTCTCGCCGACTAAAACCAGCGGCATTGATGAAGAGAACCCGCCGCTGCTGGTGTACGACACTTCCGGCCCTTACACCGACCCTGCCGCCAGTAACGATTTGCGCAAAGGCTTGCCTGCCCTGCGTCGCGCGTGGATTGAAGAGCGTAACGACACCGAATTCCTGTCAGGCCATACCTCTGATTACGGCAAGCGCCGCGCTAACGACCCCACGCTTGCCCAGCTGCGTTTTGATTTAACCCGCACGCCGCGCCGGGCGAAAGCGGGTAAGAACGTTACCCAGCTTTACTATGCGCGCCAGGGCATTGTCACCCCGGAAATGGAGTTTATTGCCCTGCGAGAAAACCAGCGACGCCAAGCGCTGGGAACCACAGAAGTGGAGCGTATTCTGGGCCACCAGCACCGAGGCCAGAGCTTTGGCGCCAGCCTGCCGGATGAGATTACGCCTGAGTTTGTGCGCGATGAAGTCGCCCGTGGGCGGGCTATTATTCCTAATAATATCAACCACCCAGAATCTGAACCGATGATTATTGGCCGTAACTTTTTGGTCAAGATTAACGGCAACCTGGGCAACTCGGCGGTGACATCTTCTATTGAGGAGGAAGTGGACAAGATGACCTGGGGTATCCGCTGGGGTGCGGACACCATCATGGATCTTTCCACCGGCCAGAATATTCACGAAACCCGCGAATGGATAATTCGTAACTCGCCGGTGCCGATTGGCACGGTGCCTATCTATCAGGCGCTGGAAAAGGTCAAAGGCGTTGCCGAAGATCTTACCTGGGAAGTCTTCCGCGATACGCTGATTGAGCAGGCTGAACAGGGTGTGGACTACTTCACCATTCACGCGGGCGTGCTGCTGCGCTATGTGCCGCTGACCGCCAAGCGTGTCACCGGCATTGTCAGCCGTGGCGGCTCGATTATGGCCAAGTGGTGCCTGTTCCATCATCAGGAAAGCTTTTTGTACACCCACTTCGAAGAAATCTGCGAGATTTGCAAGCAGTACGATGTGGCGTTCTCGCTCGGTGACGGCCTGCGCCCCGGCTCAATCGCCGATGCCAACGACGAAGCGCAAATGGCTGAGCTTAAAACCCTAGGCGAGCTGACCCATATCGCTTGGAAGCATGATGTGCAGGTAATGATTGAAGGCCCCGGCCACGTGCCCATGCATCTTGTAAAAGAGAACATGGATAAACAGCTAGAGTACTGCGATGAGGCGCCCTTCTACACGCTTGGCCCGCTAGTCACGGACATCGCCCCTGGCTACGATCACATCACCTCGGGTATTGGGGCGGCGATGATTGGCTGGTTTGGCTGCGCGATGCTTTGCTACGTCACGCCCAAAGAGCACCTGGGCCTGCCCAATAAAGACGATGTGAAAACCGGCATCATTACCTACAAAATTGCCGCCCACGCGGCAGATTTAGCCAAGGGCCACCCGGCGGCGCAACGGCGTGATAACGCGCTTTCCAAGGCGCGCTTTGAATTCCGCTGGGAAGATCAGTTCAACCTGGGGCTAGACCCGGACACCGCCCGCGAATACCACGACGAAACCCTGCCCAAAGATTCCGCTAAGGTGGCTCACTTCTGCTCTATGTGCGGGCCGAAGTTTTGCTCTATGAAAATCAGCCATGAAGTGCGCGAGTATGCTGAAGAGCACGGCCTTAACGGCGACCAGGAAGCCATCATGAAAGGCATGGAAGAACAGGCGGAGAAGTTTCGACAGAAAGGCAGCGCGCTGTATCAAGAGGTGTAAGCACACCCTGCGCTGAGTGTTTGTTAGCCCTCGCGATGCAAGCGAGGGCTTTTTATTGCCCACTCACTGCTGAAATACAAACTGACGTTATAAATACATCAATCTTCCCAACTGCTTTATTGTTATGATATAACATATTTTAAATAAAATCGTTTTACGAGATAAGCGCCATGGGATTGTTAAGAGCCGTAGTCACGCCACTGCTGGTAAGCATGGTTGCATTCAGCGCAGGCACTGCTGGGGCCAGCGAGCCCGCACTAAAGGTGGTGGCTTCGTTTTCCATTATTAACGATTTTGCTCACCAAATAGGCGGTGACCGGATCGCCCTTACGAGTATTGTCGGGCCAGATTCTGATGCGCATATGTACGAGCCAACGCCTGCTGACGTAAAGGCCGTGGCACAGGCAGATATCGTGCTGATCAATGGTTTGATGTTCGAGGGATTCTTGGCACGCCTAATTGAGGCCAGCGGCAGCGATGCTGAGATAGTCACGCTGACGGATAACGCTGAGATTCTTCAAGACCCCCAGGGTGGCCACTACCATTTTATTGGCGATAAGGCTGTGTTCCACGCGGCACCGGAAGACCCTCACGCCTGGCAATCGGTTAGCAACACGCAGGTGTATGTCAGCAATATCGCCCAGGCATTCTGCGCAGCAGATCCGGCTGGCTGCCGTGCGTATGAAGCCAATCAACAGCGCTACTCGGCCACACTAACAACACTTGATGACGATATCCGCGAGCAGCTAAGCACCCTTCCCGAGTCGCGGCGCACAGCGGTGGTCGCTCATCATGCCTTTCGCTACTTCGAAAACGCCTACGGCCTCACCTTTTTCGCCCCTCAAGGCATGTCAACGGAATCTGAAGCCAGCGCTGCGAATGTTGCGGGCCTAATCGATGAACTTCAATCACAGCAGGTCTCGGCGGTGTTTGCCGAGAACATTTCCAACCCACGCTTGGTCGAGCAGATTGCCACTGAAGCGGGCCTACCCATGGGCGGCACCCTTTACTCGGATGCGCTTTCCAACGCAGCGGGGCCCGCGTCAACGTATGAAGCCATGATGCGCTACAACGTTGCCACGCTAATGTCGGCGCTTACGCCGCCTTAATTCTTTCTTACTGTGACTTATACCCAGCAAGGCACTACGAACGTTCTGTTTTCAGGAGATGTTATGAAGAAACGTATTTTGGCCCGCTCAATCACGGCGTTAGCGGTCGCTATTGGCAGCACCAGCGCTTATGCCCACGATGAGGGTGTCACCGAGTGGCGGCTTTTCGTCGCGGACCAAGCATCCCCTACAGTGAGTGTTATTGATGCCACTGACAAAGCGCTGATCGACACATATAAGCTCAGCGGGCCGGCGGCGCTGCATCGTACCAGCAGCGGCCAAACGGTATTTGCCGTTCAAGGCTCGGAAGGCCGCGTTTCGGCGATCAATACCGGGGTGGCGTTTCATGACCACGGCGACCATGCCGATATTGATGTCGATGCGCCCGAGCGCCTGGATATGGAGCTTACGGGTGAGCGTCCGGCCCATTTTGTTGAACAGCAGGGCTATATCGCCCAGTGGTTTGACGGCGAAGATGAGGCGCGCTTCTTTACCGAAAACAGTGTGCTTGAAGGTCAGCCAGAGATTCGTACAGCTAACATTGAGGCAGCCCATCACGGCGTTGCGGTGCCCTATCAACATCACGCCGTTGTATCGATTGCTAACCCTGACGATTCTTCCCAACGCCCCATTGGTGCCCGGGTAGTAGACTTTGAAGGTAACCATGTTGGAGAAGACGTCGCTTGCCCAGGGCTGCATGGTTCGGCGGGCTCGGGCAGCCTTTATGCCTTGGCGTGCCAAACCGGCCTGCTGATTATTTCAACTCAAGACGGCACGCCTGAGATTGAGCACTTGGCCTACCCTGCTTCGCTGCCAGAAGGCAGTGCTTCAACGCTGCTCGGCGGTAAAGGGCTGCAATACTTCATCGGCAACTTTGGCGCTGACCGTCTTGTGATTATCGACCCCTCTCAAGGGGAAGAAGGCTTTCAGCTAGTGCAACTGCCTACTCGCCGCGTCCACTTTGCCACTGACCCTATTCGTCCGCGGTTCGCCTATGTATTTACCGAAGATGGCCAGCTGCATAAGGTAGATGTGCTCAGTGGAGAGCTGACGCAATCGCTGCGCTTAACAGACCCCTACTCCATGGACGGCCATTGGAACGATCCGCGGCCACGCATTGCCGTCGCTGGAGACAACATTGTGGTGACCGACCCTGCAGCGGAAACACTGCATTTCGTCGATGCTAATAGCTTTGAACAAGTGGATGACATGCCGCTAGAAGGGAAACCGTTCAATATTGTGGCGGTAGGCGGAAGCGGCGTTTCACATCACGATTGATGTGATGCCACCGTGAACGCAAACAGGGGGCCGGAGGCCCCCTGTTGTAATCGATCATTACTATTAGACAGTAATGACTATCAGCATAAGAATTAGTGCTTTTTCTTCAGCGCTTCCTTGGCTTCACCTTTGCCTTTTTGCAGTTCACCCTTCGCTTGCTGGACTTTGCCTTTAGCTTCAGTCTTTTCGCTGCCGGTTACTTTACCCGCTGCTTCTTTCACTTTACCAGCAGCCTTGTTGGCAGTACCTTTCGCTTTATCTTCTTTACCTGTTGACATGACGAGCACCTCTAATCCGTTAGTAGGGAAAACGCCGTATGTGAAAGTGTGAATTGCACTGCGAATCACACATCGACATATCATCAGAGTAGTCTTTATTAAAAAAGTTGCGCTAATTTATTTATGATCATTTTACTTCGGGCAAGCGCGTGGGCTCCCAGTAATTCAATAAATAGTGCAAACATGACATCACAAGCAGCGTTGACACCAGCGCCACGCTCATGGAAGAAAACCGATAAAGTGCACTATAAACAAGGTCTTGATTAGGCCCAAGTGACTGCCCAAAGAGGATGCCCAAGGTCGTTAGCCCACCAAAACCAATCCCGGAACCGCCCCCTTCGTGAATATGTTCACGCCCAAAAAGCATTAATCCCAGCCAATAAATAATCACCACCAGCAGGAAATGATGGCTTTGGGTATACAGCAGCAGCTGCATTAGAAGCGCTAAATTGCACCCCAGCAACGTGCCTACCGCCCGCTTCGCGGCAGAAAGGCGTGCGCCGGAGTATCCCAAGGCAAACAAAATCAAAATGGTCGCCATCTGCGCCGAAAGCGAGTCTTTTAAGTCAAAGGCTTGAAACACAACAAAAGAAAGCGTCGCGGTTATTCCCCCAATCAACGTTTCATGGCGAATTTGCGCCGGTGACTTAACGCCTTTCGGCGGAGGTTTGCGAGCCTCGACGTCAGGAAACAGGGTATGCATCAGCATGGCAATAAATACCGCTAGGCCGCTCGCGGCTAAATTACAGGCCAATAAATCGCTTAAGTCGGTGCCGGGGTAGCTGGCAAAATGGAGCAGGATACTGAGTGTGAGCACACCATTGGCGCCGAATAAAAACAGCGGCCCCTTCGCCATCAAGTTAAATCTAAATAAAAATATGCCCAGCACCACCAGCGTCATTACCACCGGCATATGTTTGAGCAGCCCAACCACTAGGCTAACTTCCAGCACGTTGAGGGAAACATTGGTTAAAAACTGGCGAATAATACTGCCATTGAGAATAGGCACCATGCCCAGCAAGAACATCGGGAAAACGGTAAAAAATACCCCGTAGTTCCAGCCCATTAGCTGACTGACCACAAACCCCAGCGTACCGCCGCCCGCCACCCGCAAGCACTGGCGCAGACCATTTTGGGTTAGCCCAGGGCGAGAGGCACGCTGCACATTAGAACCATCGCGCTTAGCCCACCACCGGCTAAGCGGCTTAATATACATAGTGCAGCAAACTAATCAGGTGCGCCTGCAGCCAGCCAAAGGGTTTTGCCAGTACAAAGTCGCTCGGCTGGAGCTGCACGGTAGCGCGCGCGCCGCTCGGTAGCGCATTTATAACCGGCTGCTGGAGAGCAATGTGCACACGCATACGCTGGGCATCGCGAATCCAGCGGTCGGATGTGGGAATATCGGCTAATTGACCATCGGCCGCTAGCTGCCCTTCACGTACACCGGCATCCACGGCAATGACCCTCGCGTCAAATACTTGGCCCGGCCATGCATCGAAAATGACTTTCGCCGGGTCGCCCAGCACAACATGACGCAAACTTTTTTCACGAAAATCGGCAATGATATCTACTTCTTCAGCCACCACTGCGACGGCCGGCTGGCCGGCTTGAACATAGTCGCCAACGCCTAGCTGCAGGTTAGTCACATTGCCTGACTGGGCGGCGCGCACCTGCGTATGAGCAAGGTCCAGCTGAGCCTGTGATAGCGCGTTTTCTGCCTGACGAACGCGCAGATTCGCATTACCTGAATCGCCTAACTGCACTTCAAGACTGACGATTTTCGCCCTGGCGGCGGCGACGCTAGCTTGCGCCGTTCGTTCAGCGGCCACCTGCTGATCGTACTGCTGACGCGATACGCTTTGGCGAGATAGCAGCGTTTCAGCACGCCGACGCTCACTCTGACTTTCACTGGCCGTTGCCTCTGCCGAGGCCAAATCTGCCTGTGCGGAGGCTAAGTCTGCCTCTAAGCGGGCATTCTCCCGCTCGGCCTGCTCACGATTAAGACGCGCCTGATCGACCGCTAACGCAAAGGGCGCTGCCTCTATCTGAAACAGCACATCGCCCTTTGCAACACGCTGATGATCGCGCACTAAGAGTGCGTCTACCGAGCCACTAAGCTCAGGCGCAATGCGAGTAACCGGCCGCATTACCCGCGCTTCCGGCGTCATTGGCATAAAGCTGTCGGCCACTAAAAAATAAATAAATAACACTATGAAGGCGACAATAGCGACCTTCACCCAGCGGGCAAACGTTTGATCGGGGGTCATGCAGGGCTCACTTGTTAACCGCCAGGGTAGCCCTGGCCAGCGCCGCCGAGGGGCGCGCATTGTATAAGATACTTTAGTCTAACAACTAATTAGCTAGCTAACAATATAACTAACCCAGTGAGCACATATGCTTTGATAATGGCGGGCTGTAAAAACCAAAAAACCCATGGCATAAAGGCCATGGGCTTGACGATTAACGCAGATCACTAACGATTAAAAACGATAGCGCAGACCTACGCTGGCTGCATCGAACGTGTAGGCAGACTTATCGAGGTAGCGCATATAGTCAGCGCCGACGGCTAAATTCGGTGCGACGTCAAATTCTGCGCCGCCGCCATACGAGAAGCCACTTTCACGATCACTATTAAAGTCTACGTCTGTCACGCCCGCTAAGCCGTAAATGCGAACGTCAGGCGAGACGGGGAAAATACCTTTGGCATAGGCACCCGCTAAATAATCCAGCTCAGCGCCACCGTCGGAGCCACCCGTACCTAAGTGCCCTTCTAGTGCGAAGTAATCGTTAAACTGCGCGCCGCCGCGAAGGCGTAGGCCTACGGAATCACGCGAAGAGCCATTGTCTGGATCAAGACTCCAGAACATCGCATCACCGCCTACGTATCCTTGTGGATAGTTGAAGGATTGCTGTGCTTGAGCAGATGCTGCGAACGTACCTGCGCCAACCAGGAGTGCCGCGGATGCTAGTGATAATACGGACATCTTCATAGGTTGTACCTCAGTTAAAAAACAGTGTTTCCTTACTCCACTGCATTGTGGTCCATTCCTATCAATAACGCAAATATTTACCGTCCCTTGGATAAGCTAAGCACCACAATCCCCCCGACAACGACCGCACCACCGACTAGCTGCCCAGGGCTAAGCATTTGATCTAAAACAAAATAACCGAGAACCAGTGACGCTACTGGTTCGATGTTCATTACCGGCGCATTACGCGCCATATCAAGCCGAGGTACAAAAATAAATAGAACTGAAAATGCCGACCCGTACAGCAGGGCAAGTAGCGCAAGCCCTAACCAACCCGCGCTATTTTCAGGCAGGCTCATGCCTCCCGGAACGACACCAGCGATACCGCCAATGACCATCGCGGTAAAAACCGTCTGCATGGTCAGCAGGCTGCGCAGCGTACTACCTACGCCGGCTAAACGGTGCTCGGTAACCCACAGCGCACAGGCAAACACAAATGCGGCCACGAGGCCAAAACAAATCCCTGCGACCCAGCCTGGCCCCATGTCATCGGTATTAGCTAACCAAGCAGGAATATCCAGCACCACCAGCAGCCCAATTAAGATAGTGCCCATAATGAGGCAGCTACGCAGCGTTGGTCGCGGGCCGCCAAATGCCCAGCTCAGCAGCGCCAGTTGAATGGGAAATGTATTGACCAGCAACAGTGCAATTACCACGGGCAGCCTTGCTACCGCTGAGTATAGGCTAACGCTCTGAATCGCAATTAGCAGCCCTACGGTTAACTGCCACGGCCAACTACCCGCGGGCAGCCACAGGCGCTTTTTCTGCACAATCACCAGCGCCAGCAGGATGAGGCACGCCACACCCGAACGCGTTAATACCGCGAGCAATAGCCCAGCACCATTATCAAATGCCAGCCGTGCAGAGACATGATTAGCGGCAAACATTGTCGCCACTGTCACCATCAGCAGAATGGCTAAACGACGCGGCAACAGATTGGGTAAAGGGGACGCAGGCATAAGAACAAAACGGCTCATAGTGGCGATGATAGTGGCGATGTAAGAAGAAAAATAGCGAGAAACGAGCATCTAGGTTCAGCATGCCTAGCTTTTATAGCCAAGGCTAACGAAATCTAGCGGCTATTTTCAGCACCGCAGCATATTAAACTAAAGTCTATATTAGTGCGCGACTTAATCCCCAAATTAACCATTTGGAGGGCACAGAAGCGAGATTGAGCAGCAGATATCAATAAAACGCCCCGAGCAGATATCTACTCGGGGCGCTAGTGACGGCAAGTGGCTTAGCGCTGAACTTAGCTACACCAGCATGGGCACCATCGCTTCTAGTACCATTACAATGCTCATTGCCGTAATGGTCAGAATAGAAACACCAAAGACACGTTTGGCCCAGCGCACGTCGTCGTCTAAACGATAGCCACGCAACGCCAAGTAAAGCCAGTACCCGCCCATGGTGAGTGCCACACACAAATATCCAGCGCCTGCCTGGCTGGCTAAACCTAATGCCAGCGAAGCAGGAATAAAGGCCACGATGTAGCCGAGGATATGGTGTTTCGCCATTTTGATACCGCGCACTACCGGTAATACCGGAATAGACGCACGACGGTAATCAGCGTAGCGAAAAATCGCAATCGCATAGGAGTGCGGCATCTGCCAAAGGCAGAAGATCACCAGCAGCATCATGGCACCGCTGTCGAACTGCCCCGTCACCGCACAGTAACCCACGACCGGTGGCATGGCCCCGGAAAGGCTACCGACTAAGGTGCCGTACTCTGAGCGACGCTTCATATAGAGACTATAAAGCCCTACATACACACCCCAGCCAATCACCGCTAAGGCAACGGTTAATCCGTTGGTACCCAGCGCCAGACATACCACACCCAACACGCCTAGCAGCGCCGAAACGCCCAATGCCTGGGTAATTGAAATGCTTCCTCTCACCAGCGGGCGATGGCGCGTGCGCGCCATCAATGCATCAATATCGCGGTCAATAACGTTATTACACGCACAGCCTGAAGCGATAATTAATGCAATCCCCACCATGACCGAGATAAGGCTAAGCCACTCAAACTGCCCCTGCACGGCAAGAAAGTAGCCGCCCAGGGTAGCAATCAAGTTGCCGCCAATAATGCCCGGCTTAGTCAGCTCAAGCAGATCGCTACAACGGCTAGGCGTTGTGATCAGCCGATCATCATGTTGAGATGCAGATGCTGCATGATCCACAACGAGCCTCCTATCACTAGGACAAGTATCGATATTGTGAAAACGAAGGAAAGCATGTTCCAGCCATCCTCAGACTTGAAGTTCAAGTGCATGAACATAACAAGCTGTACCAATACTTGCAGAATGGCCGTTACAACGATAATACCGACGTTGATTGGCATGCTGAAAGAGCCCAGCATAATGGCGCCAAAAGGGATAATAGTCAGCACTAACGACAGCACGAGGCCCGTAACATAGGATTTTACGGAGCCGTGATCAGACGGTTGGCTAGAAGAGCTCATATCACAGCACTCCCATCAAGTAGACGAAGGAGAATACACAGATCCAAACGATATCCAGGAAGTGCCAGAACAAGCTCAAGCATAGGATACGCGGGCGCGTTTTGTCAGTCAGCCCTTTGGTCGACAGCTGAACCAGCATGACCAAAATCCAGATCATACCGAACGTAACGTGCAGCCCGTGCGTGCCTACCAACGTGAAGAAGGACGATAGGAAGGCACTACGATCCGGCCCATAGCCTTCGTTGATTAGGTGATGGAATTCGTAAAGCTCCATACCCAAAAAGCCGAGGCCTAGGATAAAGGTGATGACCAACCACATTTTCACCTGGCCAAGGCGGTTGGCATTCATTGCCAACACGCCCATGCCGAAGGTGAAACTACTGATCAGCAGCGAAAACGTACCGCCAAGAATCAACGGCAGCTCAAAAATGTCTGCGCCGGTTGGTCCACCCGCCGTGCCCCTCATGAGCACGGCGTAGGCTGCGAACAGTGACCCGAAGATCACTAGATCGCTCATTAGGTAGACCCAGAAACCAAACACTTTGGTACCAGCGGCATCGTGGTGCTCATGCTCTTCAGCATGGGCATCGAGATGTTGTGTTTCAGTAGCCATTACGCCTGGGCCTCCACACGTTGTTGATGGGCACGCTCGATACGCTCGACCTCAGCTGCTGGCACGTAGTAATCGATATCGTCGTTAAATACCCGCACCAAGAAGCTGATCAGCATACCAATGACGCCAAACCCTGCCAGCCACCAGATATGCCATATCATCGCGAAACCGAAGATCATCGCAAATAAACTGATGATCACACCTGCTCCGGTATTTTTGGGCATATGGATATCGGTATAAGGCGCTTCTTCTAGCTGCTCGTTGCTACGCTGCTTTTGCGACCAGAAGCTATCGATATCGCCCACAACCGGTAAGCGTGCAAAGTTATAGAACGGCGCAGGTGAGGAAGTAGACCACTCAAGCGTACGACCATGCCACGGGTCACCAGTAACATCCGCATTCTTCTTGCGGTCACGAATACTGACAACGAACTGGATAATGGTGCATAGAATGCCTAGTGCAATGATAACCGCACCTACCCATGCAAGAATCATCCACGGCTGCCATTCGGCATTTGGGTAGGAGTTCATGCGGCGTACAGCACCGAAGAAGCTCAGTACGTAAAGCGGCATAAAGGCAACATAGAAGCCGACAAACCAGCACCAGAACGCACGTTTGCCCCACTTCTCGTCCAGCATGAAGCCGTACGCTTTCGGGAACCAGTAGGTCAGACCCGCCATCATACCGAACACCACACCACCGACGATAACGTTGTGGAAGTGGGCAATAACGAACAGGCTGTTATGCAGCACGAAGTTGGCCGCAGGTACTGACAGCATAACGCCTGTCATACCACCGATAGTAAAGGTGATGATAAAGCCCAGCGTCCAAAGTACTGGCGACGTCAGCTCCAGGCTTCCACGGAACATAGTGAACAGCCAGTTAAACACTTTCACACCGGTGGGGATGGCAATAATCATCGTCATTATGCCGAAGAAGGCATTGACGTTCGCACCCGCCCCCATGGTGAAGAAGTGGTGCAGCCACACAATAAAGGACAGCAAAGTAATCGCGATTGTCGCCCACACCATCGTCATGTAGCCAAACAGCCGTTTACGGGCGAATGTGGCGATAACTTCAGAGAACACACCGAAGGCAGGCAGAATCAAGATGTAAACTTCTGGATGGCCCCATGCCCAAATGAGGTTGACGTACATCATCATGTTGCCGCCAAAATCATTGGTAAAGAAGTGCATGCCCAGATAGCGATCTAACGTTAGCATCGCAATGGTAGCCGTCAGGATCGGGAACGAGGCAATGATCAATACGTTGGCGCACAGCGAGGTCCACGTAAAGATCGGCATGCGGAACATGGTCATGCCTTTAGTACGCATTTTAATAATGGTGACGAAGAAGTTGATACCTGTGAGCGTTGTACCTATCCCGGATATCTGCAACGCCCATATCCAATAATCCACCCCGACCCCGGGGCTAAACTCTATCCCCGATAACGGCGCGTAAGCGAGCCAGCCCGTTGTGGCAAACTCCCCGACGAACAGCGAGATGTTAACCAGCAGCGCCGACACGGCAAACAGCCAGAAACTCAGGTTATTCAGGAATGGGAACGCAACATCGCGCGCACCAATTTGCAGTGGCACTACAAGGTTCATCAGACCAATCACCATCGGCATTGCGACGAAGAAGATCATGATGACGCCATGCGCGGTAAAGATCTGGTCGTAGTGGTGAGGCGGCAGAATGCCTTCAGAGCCACCGGCCGCAATGGCTAGCTGTGTACGCATCATGATCGCGTCGGCAAAGCCACGCAGCAGCATGATCAACGCCACAATAAAGTACATGATACCGAGTTTTTTATGGTCGATGGAGGTGAACCATTCGTTCCATAGCCAGCCCCACTTACGGAAATAGGTTAACGCGCCCAACAGGGCCGCCCCACCTAAAATAGCGATAATTCCCGATATCAACAAAATGGGTTCGTGATACGGAATTGCTTCTAAGGTTAGTTTACCGAACACGGTTTACTCTCCCGCCTCGTTGCTCAAAGATTGACGAGCTTCGTGGCTATCGATGGCTGGCGCACGATTTTCATCATGTGATGGGTTTGGGTCGGTACCTGAATGAAAGCTCGACACCAGACGCTCGTAAAACTCAGGCGTAACGCTTGAGAAGTACTCGACGGGATTAAACTCAGACTGCTCCGCTAACGCTTCGTAGCCTTCTGGATAACTCAGCGTGTTAGGTGATTGCGCAACTTCTGCAACCCAAGCATCGAAATCTTCGTTTGACGTCACGTGTGCGTCGAAGGTCATGCCCGAAAATCCAGCACCGCTATAGTTGGTCGAACGACCTGGATAAACACCAACTTCATTGGCGATCAAGTGAACATCGTTATCCATGCCGGCCATGGCGTAGATCTGGCTGCCTAGGCGGGGAATGAAAAACGCGTTCATCACTGTCCCTGAGCTCACACGAAAACGCACGGGCGTATCGACAGGGAAAGCCAATTCATTAACACTGGCGATGCCTTGTTCTGGATAGACGAACAGCCATTTCCAATCCAGCGCTATGGCCTGAATCTCCATCGGCTCAACGTCGCTTTCCAACGGCTTATGAGGATCAAGACTGTGGGACGTTTTCCAGGTTAATAGGGCGAGCACAACGATAATCGCGCAAGGCACGATCCAAATCACCGCCTCAATCAAATTGGAGTGCGCCCAGTCAGGCGTATATTTCGCGACGCTATTACTGCGACGATAACGCCAACCGAACAGCATCGTCATTGCAATAACTGGAATGACCACAATCAACATCAGACCAAACGATGTGAGGATCAGCGTACGCTGCTCAGCGCCAACTTGGCCTTTTGGGTCTAACAGCGCCGAGCTGCAGCCTGCTAGAAAAAGGCACAGCGCAAGTAGCACCAAAGTGCCTCGCCTACGCCACAGTGAGTGTCGTTGCATGGTGTGATCTCATCAGAGGTTCAATAAACACTAGCCAACTACAAAGCAGGCTAACTATCACCCCATACTTTTCCCAAAGCATTATCCTCAAAAAACGCCCTACCGCTGCGATTTAAAAAGGCCGTACGATGTCAATCAGCGCTATGTCAATCAGCGCTAATTAGTACGTTAACTGCTGCTTTAACCGCTACGTTTGCAACTAAGGCGCGTAGCAGGCGGCATCGGTAGCATTGCTCCGGGAAAAATATGCGCCGTCGAATGGGAATGGCGGCGGGTCTCTTTCGTCAAACGATCAAGATTGTAGCATTCTCTACTGGTCTGGGTCATGCAAGAAGTGGCGCTTTGACGCACCCCAAGTAGTTGCTGTTTGATACTATTGCCAAAGCGCTTATGCGATGCTAACAGTGGGCACATCACCGCCGGGATTGGTTAGTAACTGCGGCGCGCCCTTCTCATCGGTAACGATTACATCAAAATCTTCCAGCGAGGCGAAGTAGGCCGGCCGAATCACGCCAAACTTGCTGGCATCCACCACTAATAAGCGCTGCATCGCCGTCGAAATGGCCGCCTGTTTGGGCGCCACCTCATGAAAGTGGAAGCAGCTCACTCCGCGCGCAAGGTCCACTCCCGCTGCCGAAATGAGCGCTTTGTTAATACCCAAACGCTCAATAGCCGCGGCCATCGTATCGCTGCCAAACGACTGGGAAACTGCATAGAATAGCCCACCCAATAGCACTAAGCGCACGTTGGGCAATGCAGCGACCGCATTGGCCACATTGAGCGCATAGGTCACCACCGTCAGTTCTTGAAAATGGCTTAACTGACTTAATAGCGGGATAAGCGTCGAGCCGCAGTCAATGAACAGCGTGTCGCCCTCCTCGATAAACGTAAGCGCGTGCTGGCAAAGCCGATATTTGGCTTGGTAATGGCTATCCTGCTGCTCGGTTAAATCATATTTAGGGATTGCGCTAGCGTAGTTCGCCATAAAGAGGCGCCCACCCAGCAAACTAATAGCAGAGGGCTGGGTAGTGAGATCGCGGCGAATAGTCATTTCCGAGACACTGCACAGCTCTGCGGCATCGCGCAAATGCAGGGTGCCGCCACAGGCAAGCGCTTCCTGAAGCCTGCTAATGCGCAACGCGCTACGGCCATTAATAGTGGGCATCCTCTTACGACCCCTCTTCTTATGATGACTGCGACATCCTTATCGCACTCATTCTTCACTGACGACTTTTGATTCTATGTTGAGCGAACGTCGGCGTCATTGCCACTGACTTATTTTCACGGACACGACGACTTTTTATGCTCCGACGCCCTAAGCAAAAGAAATACCAAAAGCAGGTAGTAGAACGCTTGCAAATCCGCGTTATAAAAATAACACTAAATGTTATAATTTTAACATTAACGCCAGCCCGCACGATTCTAACCTCGGATAGCCACCCTCTATGGCTCCGCACTAACTTTTGTTGAGGCTTTCATGACTACTCGTACACGCTCTTGTACACCCTCTCGCACCTTGCCTCTGATTCCGCTGGGCGCTGGCGTAGCTGGAATATTAGGAGCCACCTTTGCCACGCCGCTACTGGCAGACCCCGCTCAGCCTAACTCTCTTAATCCGCTCTGGTCCTTTGCTAACGTCTCCGTTAACTACTTGGACTGGTCGAACGGCACCGAAGCCCGCACGGCCTCTAACGCGGCAAAAAGCGACTTTATGTTTCTCGAAATCGAAGGCGGCGCTGGCTTTAGCTGGGGCGAATTTTACGGTTTTTTTGATTTCGAGAACCCTACCAACGACCAGTTTGATGAGTCCAGCGGTGGTAAAGACAACTTTCGCACTGCGGGCAAGCTCACGTCGCACATTTATTTAGGCGACAGCCCGCTGTCAATTTACGCCCACCTTTACGACTTTCGCGACTATGGTTTTGAAAGCCGTGAGCAGGACCAGGTGCTGGGCTTAGGCTACCTCACTACGTTTGATAACGGCCTATGGTTTAAACCGTTTATTGGCGCTGCTCGCGTGCAAAGCGATGGTTACACCGGCATGAACGGCTACATGGCAGGCTGGGTGGCGGGTTATGATTTCACTGCACTCAATCAGAACTTCAGCGTGACCAACTGGCACGAGCAAACGTTTGGCCGTGATGACGAGTATCTGGAGCAGAACTATGTGGGCGCTTCCGCAGGCAGCGTAGGCACCAACGGCGCCTTAAGCCTCTGGTGGCACCCGAGTGACTTGATCACCACCGGCATTCAGTATCGCTACTCAGAAAATAAGTTGGGCACTCCCAACGATTATCAAAATGCGATGATTTACTCCGTCAAGCTCAACTTACTATAAGTATTTGCAACCAGTAAGCTTTTGTAACCCGCGCGCCTAACCCTCGCGTACTCGAAGGATCCCCCTATGACACTCCTTATGAGCTTGGTAGGCATGGTCACGCTGGTGGCCATTGCTCTGATCTTTTCTTACGACCGTAAATCTATCCGCCTGCGCACCGTATTGGGCGCGTTCGCTATTCAAGCCAGCATTGGTGCCTTTGTACTGTATGTGCCCTTCGGCCAGGCGGTGCTACAAGCTATATCGAGCGGCGTTAGCCAAATATTGGTCTATGCCAACGACGGTATTGGCTTTCTGTTTGGTGGCTTAGCCGACGTTGATAACGTCGGCTTTGTGTTTGCCATTAAAGTGCTGCCGGTGATTATCTTCTTCTCGTCACTGATTGCCGTGCTGTACTACATCGGCATTATGCAGTGGGTCATCCGCATCTTGGGTGGCGCGCTACAAAAAGCGCTTGGCACCTCACGCACCGAATCCCTTTCCGCCACCGCGAATATTTTTGTTGGCCAAACGGAAGCGCCGCTTGTGGTACGCCCGTTTATCGCCCGCATGACGCCTTCACAGCTGTTTGCAGTGATGTGTGGCGGCCTAGCCTCGGTGGCTGGCTCAGTACTGGCGGGTTACGCCGCGCTGGGCATTCCTATGGAGTACTTGGTAGCAGCATCGTTCATGGCCGCCCCGGGCGGGCTGCTTTTTGCTAAGCTGATCATGCCGGAAACGCAAGACGTCACGGATAGCGACAGCGTCTCCAAAGTGGAAGAAGAAATTGACGCTCAGGAAGACAAGCCTGCCAACGTGTTAGACGCCGCCGCCTCCGGCGCTACCTCTGGCCTTATGCTGGCTGCTAACGTGGGTGCTATGCTGTTAGCCTTTATCGCGCTAATTGCCTTAATTAACGGCATTCTTGGCGGCATTGGCGGCTGGGTTGGCTTTGAATCCCTTAGCTTAGAAATGATCTTAGGCTGGCTGTTCGCCCCGCTGGCTTTTTTGCTCGGCGTGCCTTGGGAAGAAGCAACGCTGGCAGGTTCATTCATCGGTCAAAAGCTGGTGGTCAATGAGTTTGTCGCCTACATCAACTTAGCGCCGTACATTGATGGGGAGCAGGTCGTTGCGGCCACGGGCCAACTAATGACGCCGCACACCATGGCGATTCTCTCCTTTGCGCTATGTGGCTTTGCCAACCTATCCTCCATTGCGATTCTGCTGGGCGGCCTGGGCAGCATTGCACCCACCCGTCGCAAAGAAATTGCTCGCTTTGGTGTCAAAGCCGTTTTGGCCGGTACGCTTTCCAACTTAATGTCGGCCACTATTGCCGGCTTCTTTATTGCGCTGAGTAGTGCCGCAAGCTAACAGCAGCAAGCACGACACCCTGTAACGGACGCTGTTGTTTTAGATCGCAGTGTCCGTTTTTTCTTTTACCAATTTGCGAGAATTCTATGACCGCGACTGCCTCCCCACAAATCGCTCAAGCCGCCCGCCAAGCGCTGACGATGATGGATTTGACAAGCCTGAATGACAATGACACCGACAGCACGATCGAATCGCTGTGCCAGCAGGTGAAAACGCCTTTCGGACACCCGGCCGCGGTATGCGTTTATCCGCAGTTTATTGTCACTGCGCAGCGCGCGCTCACTGCCCACACGCTCAATGATCAGGTCAAGATTGCCACTGTTACCAACTTCCCCCATGGCGGTGACGACATCATGGGTGCTGCCCGTGAAACCCGCGACGCCGTTGCCTCAGGTGCGCATGAAGTGGATGTAGTATTTCCCTACCGCGCGCTAATGGCAGGCGACGAAGAAACAGGACTTGAACTGGTTGAGATGTGCAAAGCCGCCTGTGCTGGCCAGGCGCTACTCAAAGTGATCATTGAGTCTGGCGAACTCAAAGAGCCTGCGTTGATCAAACGCGCCAGTGAACTCGCCATTGAAGGCGGCGCCGACTTTATTAAAACGTCGACCGGCAAAGTGGCCGTCAACGCCACGTTAGAAGCCGCTGAAATTATGCTCAACGCGATTAAAGCCAGCGGTAAAGACGTTGGATTCAAAGCGGCGGGTGGCGTTAAAACCGCTGAAGATGCGGCCGAATATCTGGCCCTCGCCAGCGACATTATGGGCGCCGCCTGGGTGACGCCCGCGCACTTTCGCTTCGGCGCCTCTAGCCTGTTAGGCAACTTATTAGACACATTGACCGGCAACACCAACGCCGCCCCCATTGACGGAGGTTATTAATGTCAGCCAACGCAACCAAACATGCCCTACTTCCTCAAGAGCTGATTCGCCTTAAGCGTGACGGCCAACCGCTGCCTGCTGAAGAGATTAAAGGTTTCGTGCAGGGCATTGCCGATGACCGCATTAGCGATGCCCAAATTGGCGCCTTCACCATGGCCGTGTTTCTCAACGGTATGAGCCGTGAAGAAGTGGTCGCACTGACTACCGCCACCCGCGACTCCGGCCATGTGATGCAGTGGAGCGACCTAAACCTGCCCGGCCCGATTGTTGATAAGCACTCCACCGGCGGCGTAGGCGATTTAGTCTCGCTAGTACTCGGCCCGTGGGTCGCTGCTTGCGGTGCCTTTGTGCCGATGATTTCTGGGCGTGGCCTGGGTCATACCGGCGGCACGCTGGATAAGCTTGAATCAATCCCCGGCTACGACCCTTACCCTGCGCCAGAACGCTTTCGCGAGGTGGTGAAATCCACCGGCGTGGCTATTATCGGCCAAACGGGCGACTTGGCCCCCGCGGACAAACGTATTTACGGCGTGCGTGATGTGACCGCTACAGTGGAATCTATTCCGCTGATTACCGCCTCTATTCTCGGCAAAAAGCTGGCGTCAGGGCTGGATGCGCTGGTCATGGATGTCAAAGTCGGCAGTGGCGCTTTTATGCCCACGCCGGAAAAATCCCGCGAGCTTGCCAAAAGTATCGCGAACGTAGCAACGCAGGCGGGCACCCCCACCACGGCCCTGCTTACCGACATGAGCCAGCCGCTGGCGCCCTGTGCCGGTAACGCTGTCGAGATTGTTGAAACACTGGCGCTGCTGCGCGGCGACCGCGCGGATAGCCGCGTGATGCAGGTAACGCGTGAGTTGGCGGTGGAAATGCTGATTGCTGGCAAACTCGCAGGTTCCCGTGAAGATGCGCTTAAACAGCTTGAAAAAGCGCTAACCTCCGGCGCTGCCGCCGAAGTATTTGCCCGCATGGTGCGCGAGCTTGGCGGCCCCAGCGACTTTATGGAACGCTCTGATCACTACTTGGTCAAGGCCGAGGTGATTAAACCGGTGTACGCCGAGCAAGCAGGCAATGAACAGCGAGTCGTACAGCGTATTGATACCCGCGCCGTGGGCATGAGCGTGGTGGAACTGGGTGGTGGTCGCCTGCGTAACGACGCAAGCGTTGACCACAGCGTAGGCTTCACAGAGATCGTCGAAATCGGCGATAGCGTGGATAACCAACGCCCCATCGCCATGGTACACGCCCGCAGCGAAGCCGCCGCCGAGCGTGCCGCCGAGCAGCTGCGCGCAGCGTTTACGATGGGCGAAGGTCCGGCCAACGCCGACACTCTGCTGCAAGACACGTTTCGTGGAGCAGCCTCATGAGCCGCGCGATTGTAATCGTCCTTGACTCTTTTGGAATTGGCGCCGCCCCGGATGCCGCCACTTTTGGCGATGTAGGGGCTGACACTCTGGGCCACATCGCCGCCGCCTGCGCCCGTAATGAGGCCGATAACGCCCACCGGGCAGGGCCACTCAAGCTGCCCAACATGGCCAAGCTTGGCCTGTTTCATGCCCACCGCGATGCCACCGGCAGCGTGGCCGAAGGCGTGATGCTACCGGAAAGCCTGGAAGGTGCTTACGCCCACGCTAAAGAAATTTCCAGCGGTAAAGACACGCCCTCCGGACACTGGGAAATTGCTGGCGTGCCGGTGCGCTTTGACTGGGGTTACTTCCTCGATAAAACCGACAGCTTCCCGCTGGAACTGCTCGATGCCATCGTTCAAGAATCGGATTTCACCGGCGTGATTGGCAACTGCCACGCGTCGGGCACCGAGATCATCGCCCGCCTGGGTGAAGAGCACATCGCCACGGACAAGCCGATCGTTTACACCTCGGCAGATTCGGTGTTCCAGATTGCTGCTCACGAAGAGTATTTTGGCCTGGAACGGCTGTATACGCTGTGTGAGACCGTCCGCGAACTGCTTGAGCCCTACAACATTGGCCGCGTTATCGCCCGCCCGTTTGTGGGTGAGGACAGCAAGACCTTTGCCCGCACCGGCAACCGCCGCGACTACAGCGTTGAGCCACCGGCCCCCACGGTGCTGCAAAAGCTCGCCGATGCCGGCGGCGAAGTGGTGTCTATTGGTAAAATCGCCGACATTTACGCTCATTGCGGCATTACCCACAAGGTAAAAGCTAGCGGCCACGATGCGCTGATGGATGCCACACTCAGCGAGATCAAGCGCACGAGTCAGCGTGACGTCGGTGAGCGCGCCATGATCATGGCCAACTTTGTCGATTTTGACTCGGTTTACGGCCATCGCCGCGACGTGCCCGGCTACGCCGCGGCGCTTGAAGACTTTGATGCCAAGCTGCCCACACTGCTAGCGGCACTGAGTGACGATGACCTGCTGATTCTAACTGCCGATCACGGCTGCGACCCAAGCTGGCACGGCACCGAGCACACTCGCGAATACATTCCGGTTCTAGTGTATGGCCCAGGCTTCACGCCCGGCCCGCTAGGTGCGCGCGATACCTTTGCAGACATTGGCCAAACCCTGGCCGACTTTTTCCTGCTACCGGCCATGGCCGATGGCGAAAGCTTTCTTCCTAACGCTAGCTAACGCCTAGCGCCGCTTAAAGGAGACTTTTATGGCAACCCCGCACATTAACGCCGCCCCCGGTGACTTCGCTGATACTGTATTAATGCCCGGCGACCCGCTGCGCGCCAAATACATCGCCGACACCTATCTAGAAGACGTTCGGCAAGTTAACGATGTTCGCAACATGTTCGGCTACACCGGCACCTATAAAGGCCGCAAGATTTCTGTGATGGGCCACGGCATGGGCATTCCGTCGGTCTCCATCTATGCCAAAGAGCTGATCACCGACTACGGCGTGAAATCGCTGATTCGCGTGGGTTCCTGCGGCGCGGTTCGCGACGATGTCAACGTGCGCGATGTGGTCATTGGCATGGGCGCCAGCACCGACTCCAAGGTCAATCGCATGCGCTTTAACGACCACGATTTTGCAGCGATTGCGGACTTTGATCTGACGCTGCACGCGGTGGCCGCAGCAAAGGCTCAGAACGTTCCGGTAAAAGTCGGCAATATGTTCTCAGCTGACCTGTTCTACAATCCTCAGACCGAGATGGCCGAAATGCTGAAGCGTTACGGCATTGTCGGCGTTGAGATGGAAGCCGCTGGCCTCTACGGCGTCGCCGCCGAGTTTGGTGCCCGTGCCATGACAATCTGCACCGTATCGGATCATATTTTGAAGGGTGAATCGCTCTCCAGCGCCGACCGCCAATCGACCTTCGACGATATGATGCTGATTGCGCTAGACACAGTGCTGCGCGACGACGCAGCGCGCGCTTAGGAGAAAGTGCTCATGAGTCAACGTCATGATGAGGTCGTTTCAGAAGAAATCGTTCAACAGCTGCTAAGTGCGCAAACCAATGCCTATGCACCCTACTCGAACCACCCGGTAGCTTCAGTGATGGTGACGCCGGATGGCCAGCAGTTTGCGGGTGCCAACGTGGAAGTAGCGCACTACAAAGGCCTGTGTGCAGAAGCATCGGCTATTTCAGCGATGGTCACCGCAGGGCAGCGCCAGCTCGCGACCGTGTACGTGATGGGGCCAGGGGATCATCTTTGCACGCCTTGCGGCGATTGCCGCCAGCGTATTCGCGAGTTCGCAACGCCAGCAACGCAAATCAAGGTACTTTCCGCTCGCGGCGAGCTGATGAAAACCTACACCATGGAAACCCTACTGCCTGACGCCTTCGGCCCCGAGCAGTTACCACCGCGTTAATCCCACCTGCACGGCATTAAAGACCAGCTCCTTCGCGGGCTGGTTTTGTGCGTTTATTGCTCGTACTCTTAGTGACGACGACTTATCGATGATGACTTATCAATGATGAAGTGTGCCGCTTAGAGCACATTCCCCTTGGAGAACGCCATGGCTGGTTTACTGCCCAACGTCGATCCCGACGGCTTGCTTGAGTACTCAGTGGTCTACACAGACCGCTCGCTAAATCATATGTCGCAGCAGTTTCAAGGCGTGATGCGCGACATTTCTGCCACGCTGAAAGAAGTCTACAGCGCTCACTCAGTGGCCATTGTGCCCGGTAGCGGGACCTTTGGCATGGAAGCGGTAGCGCGTCAGTTTGCGCTCGATCAGAAAACCCTGGTCATCCGCAACGGCTGGTTTAGCTATCGCTGGACGCAAATTATTGAGATGGGTCGCTTAACCGATCTACACACGGTGCTTAAAGCGCGGCGCATCAATGCCGATGGCGCGACCGCACCTTTTCAGCCGGTGCCCATTGATGAAGCCGTAGCGCAGATTCTTAGCGAAAAACCTGCTGTCGTATTCGCCCCGCAGGTGGAAACCTCGGCTGGCTTGCTGCTGCCGGACGACTATATCCAAGCACTGGCTGAGGCCACTCACGAAGTGGGCGGCTTGTTTGTGTTAGACGCCATCGCCGCTGGCACGCTGTGGGTAGATATGCAGACGCTCGGCATTGACGTGGTGGTGAGTGCTCCTCAGAAAGGCTGGAGCGGCTCACCCTGCTGCGCGATGGTGATGCTCTCAGAGCGCGCCACGCAGCGATTAAGTGAGACGCAGAGCAACAGTTTCGCGTGCGATTTAGCGAAGTGGCACAGCATCATGCAGGCCTATGAAAACGGCGGCCACGCTTATCACGCCACCATGCCGACCGATGCCCTGCGACAGCTGCGTGACATCATGCAGGAGACCCGCGATTATGGCTTTGCCAAGGTAAAAGAGGAGCAGCAAGCCATTGGGCATGACGTCCGCGCCATGCTGAAACGCCACGGCTTTGTTAGCGTTGCCGCTGAAGGCTTTGAGGCACCGGGCGTCGTGGTCTGCTATAACAACGATAGCGGCTTAGTGGGCAAACTGGCCCAGGCGGGCATCCAAGTAGCCGGCGGCGTGCCGCTGATGTGTGATGAAGGCGACAATTTTCAGACCTTCCGCATTGGCCTGTTTGGGCTTGATAAACTCCATCACACCCAGCGTAGCGTCGATAGCTTAGAGCAAGCAATTAAATCAGTGGCCTAATACGACAATGCCCGCCATTAAAGACGGCGGGCATGTTCTACGGCCAGTGATATCTTGGCGAAATGTGCTACGAATAGCCAAAGCCGCGCGGCATCATGCCCAGGTGATTATCGACCCGAGTCACCCCTGCAATGTTTTCTGCTGCAACAGCTGCTGCTTGCTTCTGCTCTAGCGACTCAACTAGCCCCCAAAGCTCTACCGCACCGCCGTTGACAATCACGCTAATGTTTCCCGTCTGCACACCGGCGTTATGCTCAACTTCTTTTAAAATAGCGTCTCGAATGTGTCGATCATCGGTCGGTGATTGGGTCGGTGCCACTGCCGCATTAGCAACCCCTTGTAGCAAGTTGGCACGACTGACAATGCCTATCAGCTTATCGTCGCGCACGACGGGTACGCGTTTAATGTGATTTTTTTCTAGCAATCGAGCAATATCGTGAAGGGGTGTGTTCTCTTCCACCGTGATCGGATTCGAGGTCATCACTTCATGCGCTTTACGGCCGTGCTGCTTAACGTAGTCGCCGGGATCTTTGCCCCCGCTAACCAGTGATAACCACCAGGACTGATTGCCGTCATCATCATTTTTCAATTGGCGCATTAAATCGCCTTCGCTGACAATCCCGATCACCCGTTGCTCACTATCAACAACTGGAACGGCACTAATACGGTGATTGATCAATAGCTGGGCAATTTCGCGCACCTCGGCATCGGGGCTCACACTGATGACTTTTGGCGTCATAATATCAATAGCTTGCATGGCTTTTCTCCTTGCGACAGCTCTAAGATGAACCTTAAAGGCTGCGCCGCAAACGCAGGTTAACCTACCCATTATTTGAGCCTAGTTCGCTCCTCGCGATTTAGCCATGCATTCGCTGTGGTTCACGCTGTTAGTTGCTGCCCTTCATGACCTCGTTCTTGATGACCTCGTTCTTAATGACAGTATTCTCTTCGACTTTTTCAACATCAACAATCCCTGAGCGACTGACCACAACCTTCCAGCGGGCAAGATAGGGCGAGTCTTCGCTGCCGGTTTCTCGAACGACGAGGTTAAATAAATGGCGACGCTCAACGCTTTCACGAACCGCTTGGCCATCTTTCAGGCGGTATATGTGGTGCTTTCCCTTATTCATTAATCGAGTAAGCATTGATATATCGAGATTCAGCGTTTCACGGGTATGTTCGTAGCCGCTTAAAAAACGAGTGGGCGACATACGCGAACTTGAACGATAGTGCAGCACCATTTCTTCACGCTGGGCGACCGTGCGGCGGCGCATCTGCTGAATGTCGTCGCTTAACGAGGCGAAGCGTTTGTAATCAAACCACTCTAGCTGGCGGCCTACCAAGGCATTACGAGTAGGGTCGAGATACTGACGGCGCCACTTAGGCCGTCCTTTGCGCAGCAGCCGCCAGAGGGTGTTGCGCAAATCGTCTTTGAACACTTCCCGCATGGCGTAAAGAAGCGCCATGGCCAGCACAAACAGCGCCGTAATATCGCCTACCACCTCACGCACGCGTAATACACCCAACGTTACGCATGCCATCACCACGGCCGTCGCCAGCGCCTTAACCGCTTTTTGCTCACCGCCACCCAGCTCTAACGCCTGCTGTTTAAGCGTGATGGGATGCTCGATTAGGCGGCGCAGCAGGCGCATTTTATTCGACATTCGAGTGGGATCAGCCATCACTCGCTCAGCGTTATACTCCTGCTCGCGACGATACTCATCCTCACGATGGCATACGCTAATAAAGCGCCGACGGCTTTCGGTAAACTCACCGCCACGAGGCATGTGCGCTACCAACGCCAACAGCTGCTGCTCAGTAAACCAAGAGAGATAATTATCAATATTAGCAAAGTACTTATATAAGCTTTCATCGCTGGGCTGATTGCGCCGCAGCCGCTTAAGTATGCCATCGCTTAAATCGATCATTTCATTCAGCTGGTCGCGTAAAGCGTTGGCGCTTTCGTGCACCTCACTGTTCTCTTCTCGCTCCTCTTGGCGGGCATGGCGCAGCTTATTGGCACTGACCAACATCATCTGAGTGGTGCGCTCCATCGCCACCACGTACTGATAAGCATATAAACTCAAACTCAGCCGGTAAGAGTCACTGCCCAAACGGTTTCGGCTGGCGAGACGGCTATGCACCAGCGGCAGCAGATATTCGTCACTATAGTAGGTGCGCGACACATTAATTGCCGAGTGGTAAAACGCTTCCTCGGAGATGAGCTGGGTACTTAATCCCAGCTCGCCAGGTATGAAAAGATAAACATCGAGGTTATGCGATGTCTCTTCCTTAAGCCGCCGAGTAAGGCGCAGCTGAAAGCTATTTTTACGCTCAACGTTGATCACTTGCGCTCCCCCCCGACGTCAATGCTCACTACGATAATATTGAGAAGCTAAAGCCACATCTCCAGGATCCTCTGCATTTGGCGAACGGGCGCCACTGCACCTTTGCATAACAGATACCCGCTATCGCCGTGGTTACTCATCGCCGTGTTCGCCACTGGCGCTGGTATAGGTATTGCTCTGGGGCTCGCCTTGAGCCTGGGGTTTGTGACGATGTGACGCCGCTCGCTCAGACGTCTTATCGTTTGCCCGCTCCCGTTCATCTATTTGCGTTTCTGCCGTAGTAGGCAGCGGTGCGGGCTGGGGCGGCGCGGGCTTTTTACGCGAGCTATCTGTGTCCTCTTCGCCGCTGGGCTCGATGGCAAAGTCAGTACCGGTTTCATCCTGACGACGGTCTTCAGAGCGCGCTTCCATACTGACGCTAAGACGCGGGATGCCCAGGTCAATCGCCTGAGATTCCATGCGCTGTTTTAGCAGCAGGTTAAATGCCCGGGAAACATCCCACTGCATTTCTGGCGCCGTACGAAAACGCATACGCAGAATAGGACAGCCATCCTCGAAGCCCTGAACCCCCTGCATCTCAAGCGGCGACCAGATGTAATGGCGCATCATCGGATCTTTACGCAGCTCTTGGGCGGTCTCCTGCATCAGCGTAATCGCATCGTCGATCTTCATATCGTAGGGAATTCGGATACGCATTAATGCGATACCGAACTGGCGCGACATATTGTGAATCGATTCGATACGGCTAAAGGTGATGATATGCACGACACCGTCTAGATCGCGTAAACGCACGGTGCGCAGCGTTAGCCCTTCGACCGTTCCCATATGATTATTGATCTTAACGAAGTCATCTACCGCTAGCGAATCTTCGATCAAGATAAAAATACCGGTAATCAAATCCTGAACGAGGGTTTGGGCACCAAAACCAATGGCCAAACCGATCACACCCGCACCGGCCAGTAGCGGCGTCACATTGACGCCTAAGTTGGCCAATCCAGAAATTACCGCAATAATTAAAATGATGACAAAAATGACGTTGCGAATCATCGGCGTGATGGTTTGCGCCCGCGCCTGATTAACGCGCCGCCCGCGCGAACGCGCAGAGGAGGTAAGCGCGCGCTGAATTGCCGTGTCAGCCAGAATCCATACCAGCCACGCAAGCAGTACGGTGGCACCCAGGCTGACCAGCGCTTGACCAATTCGGGCGCTGGCAACGGCTTGCTGGCCAAGACCAAACAATGACCCACCCCACACCTGCATGGAAAGTTCGGCAAACACCATCCACGAACAGATATGCGCCAACACAAAACCAAACCGCTCTAGGCGCTTACGGTACTGGCTGTAGCGATGGCGATGACGGCGTTTCCCCATCCGTTCCGACTGGCGTCGCAGTAGCCCCGTAATGACTAATGTGAGCACCAGCAGGCTGGCTGAAATAATCGAACGAGCCAGCGCGGTACCCACATCGCCAACGGTAATAAAAATAGCCAGCAGAGAACCGCTCACCAGCAGCAGCGCGGGAATATGCCACAGGCCGCCCAGCGAGCGAATCATTTCAACGGCCGTACTGGCATCGCGGCGCTGTTTAAACGGGCGATTGCAAATCAGATGGCGCACGGGACGTTTAAATTTAAAAATAAACCGCACGGATAGTAGCGCCGCCAGCATATTGGCAAGCACCGATACCAGGCTCGACAGCTCACTCCCAAGCAGCTCTACCAAGCGTGTAGAGTTAACCGCGTCACCGAGAGCAATCAATGCCCCAATCACAAACAGGCCACGCAGGGCCTGCTGCTGGAGAAGCTGAACAGCGGTAAAACGATGACCGCGGCTGAAAAATGCCACCACCGTTTCAAACACCACCGACAGCGCTCGACCGCACAGGCAAATATACGCCACGACTAATACCATCGTTCGCCCTGGACTATCAGGCAGCACCTGACCAATCCCTAGCGTGATGGCAAAGGCTAGCGCCCAGGGCAGCATGCGCCGGAAAAAATGTATCGCCAGTAGCCTGCCTTTCGGGTCACGAGGTAGATCCAACGGCCAATGGCGGCGAGTTGCCAGCATCCGCCCAAAAGCTATCATCACCACCAAAAGCCCTGTCCAGATAAGCGCCAGCACCGCGCCCTCAGCCACGGCTCGAATGATCTCACCCTGATCAGCATCATCGTTAAGCGCGCGTAAATCGTCAGCGCCCTGCGACAATTGGCGCGACCACTCATCAAGGGGAGAATTGCCGGCTTGAGCTTGATCACCAAGATCGCTGAGCGTATCTGCAAGCGCGCCAAGCAGGCCTTGGCGCAAAATACTGTCTTCCTCATTGGCAGCATCCGTGGTGATCTGCAGCTCGCGCAGCGACGCCAACAGTTGGGTCCGCTGCTCCTCGTTTTCGAGCATGCCGATAACATCGTTTAACGAGCTCTGAAACTCGCTCCCGCTAACGTCGGCTTTTTCCTCATCAGCGCCGCCGCCCAAACTTGGCAGGGACACCATCTGCGCCTGAGCCTGCATGGCAGTCACGCTGATCAGCACAAAGAAGACGATGCTTATTATCGTGTGGGTTAACCGGTGCTGTCGCACGCTTTACTCCTGAAAATTAGTCTGAATAGCGTCCTGCTGACCTTCTTCATGCGCATTGAGTACGCGCAGCCTCGACGCGTGTCTATGATAGGCTGAGCACCTAAACGTTCACCTCAAGGATGCTGAGATGACGCTACAAGCTCCGCCCAACCGCTTAAACAGCCATGGAAAAAACCGGCATGTTGGCGTCGAAATTGAATTTGCTGGCCTACCGCCCAGCGACACAGCGCTGATCGTACGCGATCTATTTGGCGGGGAGCTTAACGTGGTAAGCCCTCACCGGCTACTAGTAGAGGCTACTCGCTGGGGCCAATTTGGTATCGAGCTAGACACTCAGTACGCTCACCCTGACCAATCCTTGTTTGAAGACCCTAGCGCTCTCGACAACGAGTGGACGCGCCACCGGCAGCAACGCCGCATTGAGTTTCACCAGAAAACCCGTGAGCTGATTGGCGACATGGTCACGGGCCTAGTACCGACAGAGATCGTTGTGCCACCCGTGCCCTGGAATGAACTCGAAGCGCTAGACACGCTATTTGAAACTCTGCGCAAGCACGGTGCGAAAGGCACCGATGCAAGCCTAATGTATGGGTTCGGGCTGCATCTTAATCCGGAAGTGGCGCATTTTGACGTCGGCTACCTGCTCGCCATGCTGCGGGCCTATATGCTACTTGCCAGCTGGTTGCGCGACGACATCAAAATCGACATTACCCGGGAAATACTGCCTCACGCCAACCCTTTCCCTAAAGAATACGTGCTGAAAGTGCTCGATAGCCACTATTCACCCGATCTTGACACGCTGATCAATGACTATCTGCACTACAACCCTACGCGTAATCGCGAATTGGATATGCTGCCACTATTCGCCTATTTACGCCCAGCGCATCCGCATGCATTGCTGCATGCCAAGCTCACTAAATCGCGCCCTACCTTTCATTACCGGCTGCCTAATGCACAGCTTTCACAGCCCGGCTGGGGCTCGGTCGTTGAATGGAACCGCTGGGTCGAGGTAGAAAAACTCGCCGCCAATGCCGAGGTACTGCTGGCACGGTGCGCCGAATATATCGCCGATCAAAACCGGCCGCTGCTAACGCGTGTAAAAGCAAAGCTGGCCCGAGGATCAAAAAAACTGGGCCACTGGCTTCGCCGTAAACGTTAGAGCGCACCTTCTTTAATTTAAAAAATAGCGAGTAACTATCGGCATGTCTCGACCGCTTATCGGAATCACAACGTCTGATCAAAAAAGCCAGCTAGCCTGGTGGTTTGATTGGTTTGCCGTCTGGCGCCATGGTGGTAAGCCGCTGCGCCTATCGCCCGCGCGCGCTTTACCGAAGAGCCTGGATGGCTTGATCATTGGCGGCGGCGACGACATACAGGCCTACCTCTACGGCGCAGAGGTACAGCTGGATGTGCGCCTTGACCCCGCGCGCGATGAGCTAGAGCTTATGCTACTGGAACGTTTTATTCCGTTACAAACGCCGGTACTAGGCATCTGCAGGGGGGCGCAATTAATCAACGTGCATCTTGGCGGCACGCTTGATTCTGACATCTACACCACCCATGAAGGCTTAAAGCGGCGCCGTACCGTGCTACCCCGCAAAACCGTCGACATTGTCGGCGCAAGCAAGCTACACCGCTTGCTGGGAGTAACGTGGTGCCGCGTCAATAGCCTGCATCATCAAGCCGTTTACCAAGCTGGACGGGGCATTGATATCGTCGCTCGCGACCGCGATGGCCTAGTGCAAGGCATCGAGTCTCGTGAGCATGACTTTTTGATTGGCGTGCAATGGCACCCCGAATGGCTGATTTTCAACCGCCCCCAGCAGCGCTTAATTCGCGCACTGGTGGCGGCATCAAAGCGCCATTCTAGCCGGTGCGGAAAACAGTGCGAGTAGCGTTACTACTTGAGAACCGCTAGCGCAGCGCTGTAGTCAGGCTCGTTTTTCAACTCACTCACCAGCTCGCTGTGTAGCACCCGGTTATCGGCATCCAGCACAACTACCGCTCGGGCGCACAGCCCTTCCATCGGACTATTGCGCAGTGCAACGCCCCAGGCCTCAAGAAATTCGCCGTGGCGGAAAGTAGACAGTGTTTCGACGTTATCTAATCCTTCAGCACCGCAAAAGCGCTTCGCCGCAAAAGGTAAGTCGGCAGACACAACCAACACCACGGTGTCAGCAAGATTAGAGGCCAGCTCATTAAAGCGGCGTGTGGACATTGCGCAGGTGGGGGTGTCTACGCTGGGAATAATGTTGAGCACTTTACGCTTGCCGGCGTAAGTCTCGAGCGTGACATCCTGCATGTCAGTATTGGTAAGCGTCATCACAGGTGCCACTTGGCCTTCAGCGGGCAGCGTGCCAGCGACATCCATAGGTTCGCCTGCGCGGGTAATCTGTTGCATTGCCTACTCCTTGGGTTATTCAGCTAAATAGGGTGAGAATGTCTCGGGCCTCACTGACAAACCCACTAGAAAGCATTGATGATAAGCGCTATTGTCACGCCTTTGCAGACTTGCCGTTAGCGTATTTGTTCAACGCTGCCGGTTTATCTTACTGAGGTTTTGGCATGGCCTGTGTACTAATTGTTAAAACTGGCGACGCTTTTCCAGAAGTGATCGACCAACACGGTGACTTTGAAACGCTGTTTGAAAAACAGCTCAGCACCGCCCTGCCAGAGCATTTGACGCTGCGGGTTTGGGACGCACGGGCCAACACACCCGCGCCCTCGGTGGGTACGCTGGCCGCCATCGTTATTACCGGCTCGCACAGCATGGTGAGTGACGCCGAGCCCTGGAGTGAAGCACTCAAGCCATGGCTTGAAGAAGCGCTCGCCAACGATACGCCCATGCTCGGCGTTTGCTATGGCCATCAGCTGATGGCTGCCGCGTTTGGTGGCGTGAGTGACTATCATCCGGCTGGCCGAGAGTCCGGCACGCGCACCGTGCGGCTCACCCAGGCAGGTCAAATCGACCCCTTGTTTCGCCAGCTTCCGGAACGCTTTGCGGCGCACCTTACTCACGCGCAGTCGGTTATACAGGCGCCACCTGGATCTACCGTGCTAGCCCATAACCACCACGATGCTCACCAGGCGCTACGCTACGGCCCACGCCAGTGGAGCGTGCAGTTTCACCCTGAATTCACCGCCCCCGTGATGCGCGCCTATCTTGAACGCCAGCGCGAGGCGCTGCGCGACCAGGGCGAAGAACCCGAAGTACTACTAGCGAACGTGGTTGACTGCCAGGCATCTTCAAGCCTTCTCCAGCGGTTTTTAACCTTCGTATAACTCCGCAGCACGACTCACGACTGACGCTCATCGCGCCGGGAAGCTAAACGATCCGCCAGGCGCGTTGGCTCCGGTAGCTTAGTGCGGCCTAAGCAGCGCATTACCCAGGCAAGCGAGGTTTCCAGCGTCACCCGGTGCCCTGGCGACACATAGACGGGCTTGACCTTGGCGCGGGAGCGCACGACGGCACCGATCGTCTCGGCTCCCGCGTAAAGCGGCACCCAGTCGCCGCGCTGCTCGCCCACCTCCGCATGCTTTCCACACAGGCGTGACTTGGCAATACCAATCGTGGGCAAATCAAGCCACAGCCCTAAATGCGCCGCCACGCCTAAGCGGCGGGGATGAGCAATTCCCTGGCCATCCACCATCACTAACTCAGGCTGCACGCTGAGCATTGCAAAGGCCCCTAGCGCCGCTGGAACCTCACGAAACGACAGCAAGCCAGGAATATACGGCATGCGCGTGGGCTCGCGATAAACCACTTGCTCAACCACGCTTAAATCTGGCGCAGTGGCCGGGTTCCATTTCAGCACGACCACCGCCGCGCGCGTCGTTTCGCCGCCGTCTTCAAAACCGATGTCAACTCCGGCAATGTGCGAAACCGGCGCTAGCCGATCTGACGTTTCTAGCCGCTCAGCCAGCTGTGACTGCAGCGCCCTCGCCTCCCTTGGCATAAGGTTCCAATCATGAAGCGGTGCCAGCATGGCGTCCTCCTAACGTGGTAAAGAATAGCGTGATGCAGGACAGCGTAGTGAGAGAGATCGTGGTGTGAGATATCGTAGTGAGAAATAGCTAAAGCAGCAAAAAAAACGCCCCCGCACCAGGAAAGGTGCGGGGGCGTTATGAGCGTCTCAATTGCCGCTTAGCAGCCGCTGATTAAGCCTTACGTTAATTAAGACTCACGCTAATAAAGACTTAGGCGCGTTCGCGACGACGAACCGGCGCATCGCCTTCATCACGACGGCGGCGCGGTGCGCGCTCAGCCGGTGCGCTGTCTTCGCTGATTTCTAGCGGACGACCGGCTACACGAGCACGTGCCATCTTAGTAAGAATCGTTGCAGGCAGGCCGCTTGGCAGCTCAACCACAGAGAACGCGTTGCGAATATCGATACGGCCGATACGCGCGCCTTCAATGCCACCTTCGTTAGCCAAAGCGCCAACTAGCTGGCCCGGCTTAACGCCATCTTTATGACCAACGGAGACGCGGTAGCGCGTCATGCCTTCGGTCGGGGCGCTGTTGCTAGTACGCTCACGGCGAGCACCCGGCTTACCGGCAGGTGCGCCGTCACGCGTCGGACGCTCTTTGCGCGGCGCCTGAAGACGACCAATTGGCGCTTCATCAGCACGCGCCATAGCGGCAAACGCACAGGTCAGCTCGATCGGATCATGGCCTTCTTCAATAAGACGCTCAATCAAAGCACGCTGTTCTGCGGCGCCTTTGGTTAAAGAGGCGATAACGCGATGATGGAAGACGTCATCACGATGAGCGCGGATAGCCGACTCATCAGGCAGCGGCATTTCAGCCATTTTCTGACCGGTTGCCTGCTCCATCCAACCGACTTTGCGGCCTTCACGGAAGCCAGCAAAGGTAATCGCGATACCGCTACGACCAGCGCGACCGGTACGGCCGATACGGTGCGTATAGGCTTCCGCATCTTGGGGCAGGTCGTAGTTGATGACGTGAGTGATACGCGATACGTCTAGGCCACGAGCCGCAACGTCGGTAGCAATCAACACATCAACTTTGCCACGCTTCAAGCGAGTAATAGTACGCTCACGCAGGCTTTGATCAAGGTCGCCCGAAAGCCCAGCAGCGTTAACACCGCGTGCAGTCAGTTGCTCAACCAGGGTAGTACAGGCTGCACGAGTACGAACAAAGACGATGGCCCCATCGACCGGCTCGACTTCAAGAATACGTGACAGGGCTTCTAGCTTGGCGCCGCCATCAACGCGCACAATGCGCTGCTCGATGTTTTCGCCAGTCGTGGTGCCAGATTCAATCGCCACTTTCACGGGGTTAACCAGGTAGCGGTTAACGATGCGCTCTATTTCTGCCGGCAGCGTAGCCGAGAAGAACACGCGCTGTGCATCTTTAGGGGTATCGGCAACCACGCGTTTTACGTCGTCGATAAAGCCCATGCGCAGCATTTCGTCGGCTTCGTCCAGCACTAGCGCGGATAGGCCATCCAGTTTCAGGCTGCCGCGATCCAGGTGATCGATAATACGACCCGGTGTACCCACAACGACTTGTGCGCCACGCTTAAGAGCGCCTAGCTGCTCACGATACTCTTGGCCGCCACACAGGGTAGCCACTTCGAGGCCTTTCAGGTTTTGGCCGTACTTACTAAACGAGGCAGCTACTTGCTGAGCCAACTCGCGGGTCGGTGCCATGACCAGCACCTGTGGCTCGCGACGCTGGAGTTCCAGGCGCGATAATAGGGGTAAAGCAAACGCAGCCGTTTTACCCGTACCTGTCTGAGCTTGGCCCAGCATGTCGCGGCCTTCAAGCAGCGCAGGAATGGTTTGTGCCTGAATCGGCGAGGGTACTAAATAGCCCTGTGATTCAACAGCAGACAGAACGGCAGGCAATAGAGCCAGATCACCGAAGCTCGGCGAGGCGACAGAAGTCGAGGTCATTAATCACACCTTGGTAGGCCGGTAAGTACCGGCAAAAAACATCATAAGCGTCTCTGACTCTGTCATCGCGCAACGACCTTAACAAAATGGTCGTTGTCGAAAACAGGCACCGCCGTAGCGGTCGTAGCCATCAATGGAGTCGGAGACGCCGGTCGCACCTAGCATCCGGTTAGCAAACACCGCGTTTGCGGGCCAACCGTTGTGGCGACCTTCTGCGCCGATTTCACCCGTGTGGTGAAATACTGGAGGCGCGCCATCTACACAGCAATGAACATCAAGCAATTGGCTAAATGTTCCCGCAAGCGATACTGCTAAGTAGCTAAGCAGGTAAACGCTTATCGTCGTGATGGAGGGGTCAACACATGCGAGGAGCGCGCATCCTAACACCGCATTTTGCTCCTGACCAGCACTTTTAACTTGCACCACATTGAATCAACCACTTGCACTTGTGTACATTTCGTCTAACATATTAAGTGTTTAGTCAAGTTCAAGACTATCAAGGAGTGAGGCGATGAACTGGGATCAGATTGAAGGCAAATGGACAGAAATGAAGGGCAAGGCTCGTTCAAGCTGGGGCGACCTTACCGACGATGAGCTTGATCAGATTGGTGGCAAGAAAGATCAGCTGGTCGGCAAGCTTCAGCAAAAATATGGCCTAGCGAGAGAAGACGCAGAACGTAGAGCCGATGAGTGGGCTGAGAAGCAATAGTCACCCGAACAAACCTGCCAGCACCTAAGAGCAGTACGTTAAGACAGTCAAATTTTTGCAACACCATTTAGAATACTAATAAGCACAGCAGCTTATTATTTATCGTAGCCACATGGAGAGATGCTATGCGTAAAACTATCCTGACAACCGTTATCGGTACCGCCCTACTGGGAAGCGTTGCTATGAGCGCCCACGCGTCAAGTGAGCCACAGGGCATGTATTCTGCCGACAATATTCTTGATGCAGAGGTTTATTTTGCCGGCGGTTCCGGTGAAGAAATCGGCGACGTTGAAGACATTCTGTTTGACGAAGAAATGCGCATCACCGCACTGGTCATTGAAAGCGGTTCCGTACTCGGGCTAGGTGGTCGTGAAATCGTCGTCGATACCGACTACTTCACTCTTGAAACCGATATGGAAAACGATGGTGATACGGAACACCGCGTCATGATCAGCGCCAGCCAGGAAGAAGTAGAAGCATTTCCTGCCTACAACCATGACTGGTGGGAGCAGACCAAAGCTAGCGCCCGCGATGCTTGGGAAACTACCCAGGAAGGTGCACAAAGCGCTTGGCAGAGCACTCGTGAAGCAGTCAATCCTGACGAGTAGCCACACCAACACGGCTTTTCATTGGATTTGAGCAAGCAAAATACGCCTTGAGCCTCCAGTAAAAACCGTAGTGATAGCAGCTCGTTAACACTAGCTCGTTAAAAGGGCCGCCCCATTTCATTGGTGCGGCCCTTTTCTATTACTGCGCCCGTCGTCACATTACCAAGCTATTTGTGCCTGACGCCCTGCCCTGGCAAACGCTCTCGATCATGGGGCTGCTGAAAATCGAGCAGCGGGCCGGCGGGGACAATGCGGGTCGGATTAATCTTATCGTGGCTGTAATAGTAGTGGCGCTTGATATGGTCCATATTGACCGTCTCGGCCACGCCCGGCCATTGATAGATTTCCCGCACATAGTTGGCAAGGTTGGGATAATCTGCGATGCGCTTAACATTGCACTTGAAGTGGCCGTAATAGACTGCATCAAAACGCACCAGGGTGGTAAAAAGGCGAATGTCAGCCTCTGTTAACCACTCCCCCGCCAAATAACGCTGCGTGCTTAAGCGTGCCTCCATCCGTTCCAGCGCTTCAAATAACGCTTTCACGTGCTTTTCATAAACGTTCTGCTCGGTGGCAAAGCCTGATTTATAAACCCCATTATTGATGTGGTCGTACACATCGGCGTTAACTTCATCTATAACGCTACGCAGGTCCAGTGGATAAAAATCTAAATCGTTGCCCGTTAGCTCATCAAACGCATCATTAAACATGCGCAGCAAATCCGCAGACTCATTATTGATGATAGCGCTGCGCTGCTTATCCCACAGCACAGGAACGGTGACTCGGCCAGTGTAGTGCGGGTCGGTCATCGTATAGAGCTGGCGGTGAAAGTCGACGCCATTGATTGGGTCGCCGCTGGCCCCCTCATCCTGACGATAAGTCCAGCCATCCTTAAGCATCAGCGGGCTAACATGCGACGTGCCAATAAGTGGCTTCAACCCTTTTAGCGTACGCATAATTAAAGCGCGGTGCGCCCAGGGACACGCCAGGGACACATATAAATGATAGCGATCTTTAGCTGCTGGATAGCAGCGACCATCCGTTTCCGGCTGGTCGCCCACCCAGTCGCGCAGCTGGGCTGATTCGCGCACGAATTCCCCGTTATTCTTTTTGGTGTCGTACCACTGGTCGTGCCACTCGCCATTGACTAATAGTCCCATGGGGCCTCCTGAAAGTGTCTTCAGGTAATGGACACATTACCTTGCATCTATTCAGCATACGCCCGCATCAGGGATGCTCAAGCGGATGTTTTAGGGCTTTTCATTCGACTGAGTCGAATCCTGCACGGCGCACTCACTGATCACCGCTTGCTTTAACGCAGTGGCCATCGCATGGGCAGCAGGCCCGGCACGATCTCGGTCACGGAAAATGAGCTGAACCGGCACCTCGCGCACTCCACCTGCGGGCAGCGGCAGCGGCTTCAACTGACCGCTGCGCAACTCGTCAGCGATACGCGTTTCAGGCATCCACGCAAAACCCAAACCACGCCGGAGCATATCCAGCGACGTATTTAGGTGGGTGACCGTCCAGCGCTGCTCGGCTTTCAACCAGCCAGCGTTCGTCGATTGGCGCAGCGCTGAGTCGCGCACTACAAGTTGGCGATACTGAGCTAGATCGCGCAAGTCAAGCAAACGGCCTAGCTGATGAAGCGCATGCTGGGGATGTGCCACTGCGATAAAGCGCACGGTTACCAGTGGTTCACCCAAAAAACCCTGGGCATCAATGCCCGAGACCACAAGATCAGCCCGGCCATCGTAGAGCATTTCTACGCCACCATTGAGCACGCTTTCGTGCAACTGAACACGCACTTGAGGGTAGGTTTCAGAAAAGCGCTCTAGCGCTTTGGCTTGGGCATCGGCGGGAAACACCTGGTCGATAGCGACGACGATCTCCGCCTCTAAACCAGCAGCGAGGCGAATGGCAACATCCTCAAGCGAGGCCGCGCTTTCAATCAATTGACGTGCGCGCCGAAGAAGCAGCTCACCGGCTTCGGTTAAGCGCACTTGGCGACCAATGGGCTCTAACACTTGAACCCCTAACTGCTCTTCTAACTTATGGACGGCATGATTCAACGTGGAAGGGCTCTTGTGCACGGCTTCTGCCGCACGCGCGAACCCACCATGATCAACCACGGCAGCCAACATTTGCCATTGTGAAAGCGTTACCCGGGACATTTCGATTTCCTCGACGCAAAATAGCGAAACACTGCGTTTAATATTCGAAAAATATGACTAGAATGCCAGGAAACGCTCCGCAGTTCTGCAACCTATATGAAAGGCTGGCTAATCATGGCCAACGTTTGGCACCCGGCCATCTTTTAAACACTCATGCTTGCCCGCATAAACCCGACTTGTAGTGCTGGCTGGCGCTAACGCTGTCATCCTTTTACTGACCTATCGGCACTAGACTAAAGGATGAATGCTATACATTTGTTGTATTAATACTTTTAAAAAAAATGTTTTCGTATATGATCGAATGACGCTATTTAATTAGCTTTTCTCAGTTACATTTATTTGCAAACAGCGTTCACTAATAGACTTTTCGTGCACATTGTTTGCATTTTTATATTTAAGTACGTTTTATGTATAGGCATACAGTCTATGCACCCCCCTCTGCATGGGGTATGGTTCCGGGTATATATATTTTTTTGTCATCTTTTAATCACGAACTCGGCGGTCCATTTACCCATGTTGCGAATCCTCCATTCGCTGCCTCGCACGCACAAATTATTACTGTTACCCGTGGCTACTATGGTCACAGTGCTAGGCACACAGAAGTTAGTCACTACTTATCATGATCTAAACCAGTCATATACACCGTTAGAAAGCGTGCTAGTGCCGCTGCCTAGCGATTCGGCACCGGGCGTTCCTTCATTAAGCCAAGAACGCACCCCGGTGGCTGAAGCGATCGATCGTGCCTCACGCGCCCTCGACGCCACCCGCGGAAACATCCCTCTCAGCGATCTAGCGGTTACTGAGGTCGTTGATCTTGACGTCATTTCCAAGGCCGAAGCTGATATAGCTAGTCAGCCGACGCTGGTCAGTAATCTAGCCGCCGTTAGCACCATTACACCCAACACAGTAGCGCTGGGTGTATCTTCGCTTGATAGCGGTGCCCTGCACATGGCAGTGGTCGTTGGCACGTTAACGAGCGGCATGTTGGACGTAGATAGCGCATCTTCAATGGAAATTGCCGATGCCACCTCGTATGAAGACTATGGCATTGAGCTATTCGATGACGTTTCGTTTCTGAATTTAGAACTAGCGGCAGAAGAGCCGTTTGTGCCCGTATGGAAAACGCATATTGTTGAATCCGGCGAAACATTCGCCGTGCTGGCGCAAGATCAGCTAGGCCTTGGCTATAGTGAAGTGCTCACCCTGCTTGAAGACTTACCCGATCAGCGCTTGTTAACCAACTGGCGCGCCGGGCATAGCTTTGATTACCAGTTGGATGAAGACGGCCGTTTACTGTCGCTACGCATGATGAAAAACACCCGCGAAGGTGTCATGTTAGAGCGTGATGCCGACCAGTACGCGATTACCGCTATTGAGCGTCAGGGTGAACCTGTTCAACGCCTTTATGCGGGTAGCGTCAGCGGCAGTTTTGCACGTTCGGCCCAGGCCACCGGCTTAAATAGCGGCTCAGTGACTGAATTAACCAAGATACTTGAGAAAAAACTCGATTTCCGACGTGACAGCCGTCGTGGTGACCGTTTCCAAGTACTGGTTGAGTCAGACATGATTGATGGCGAAACCCTTGAATCTCGCGTATTAGCCGTTAAGTATGACGGCGAACGCATGGATTTGACCGTGGTACGCAATCTGAACGACAACAACTTCTATACGCCCGAAGGTGGAAGTCTGGATCCTGCGTTCGCGCGCCATCCCTTTGATGGCAGCTACCGCTTAAGCTCTAACTTCAACCCCAACAGAAAGCATCCCATCACGGGGCGAGTCAGCCCACATAACGGCACCGATTTTGCTATGCCCATTGGCACGGCGGTTCTCGCCCCCGCGAACGGTCGCGTTGAGCGCGTTAGCAACCACCCTGCTGCCGGGCGATATATTGTAGTTCGACACGACAACGGATACCGCACGCGCTACCTACACCTTTCTAGCCAGCTGGTTAACCAGGGCGACCGCGTGACCATGGGTGAGCGTATCGCGCTTTCCGGCAATACAGGCCGCAGCACCGGCCCGCACCTGCATTATGAAGTCATCGTTAATAATGCACCGGTAGACGCCCTGACCGTTAGTCTTCCCGAGAACAGCAGCTTAAGCGGCGATACACTGGTCGCCTTCCAGAGCCAGGCAGAGCCAATGCTGGCCACGTTGGAAAGCGGCGAAACCGGCCCGGTTAGCGTTGCGAACTACCAGCAAAACGATGATTAATGTTTATATTGACTAACAAGGCCTAGATGAACAGCAAGGGCCTTGCTAGCCACTAACTTACTAACGCTGATAATACAAAACACCGCCCAATTGAGGCGGTGTTTTGTATTGTACTGGATACCCAGATATTGCTGAGGCCATAGTTAGCTTGAGGGTAGCGCACGCTGTAACGCCGTCAGCAGTGTCGCATCGCGTCGATAGATATCAGGCCTAAATTCTACCTCTCCCTGCTCATTCGGCCAGGCGGTTAAATAATGCAGCGCCACGGGTATCCGCTGAGCCAGGCTCACATTGCGATCACTGCCCCCACTTAGCAGGCTGCTCATTTGATAACGGCTGCCGGTATCTTGCAGCAACATCTGCGCAAGCTCGGCCACCCCCTCGACGCGAATGCAGCCGGAGCTTAACGCACGCTGGTCGCGCCGAAACAGGCCGCGGGCAGGCGTGTCGTGTAAATAGATCATGTCGTTATTAGGAAAGCGCACGACCACGCGCCCTAGCGGGTTACCCACACCGGCCACCTGGCGCAACATAACGCCGCCTGGGCGCTGCCAGTCAATCTCCTCAGCAATCAGCGGCACGCCCGCTGGGCTAATCACCTGAATATTTTGACGCGCCAAATAACCGATATCCGCCCGCACGCGAGGCAATACGTCCTCACGCATAATAGTGGGCGGTATTGTCCAAGAAGGATTAATGGTTAGATGACTGATCGCCGAGTGGATAATGGGCGTTTCACGGCGTGGCGACCCTACCACCACGCGCGCATCCCACTGCTGACCATTAGGACGCACGTAGTGCATTCGGTAGCCCGCAATGTCGACCCACACACGCGGCTCGGCAAACTGCATTGGACGTATCCAGCGCGCGCGCTCTAAGTTGACACGCAGCTGATCAATACGCGTGGCAACCGATGTATTTAACGCCAAGCGCGTTTGCTCACCGACCACCCCATCAGCTTGCAATAAGTGACGCCGCTGAAAGCGTCTCACGGCCGTTTCCAGTGACGCATCAAAAAGACGCCGATTGGTTGCCGTGCCCTTCACTCCAATCAGTGGATAAGCACCGCTGTCGGCTGCCAATAAATCGGTATCGCCCCAGAGAGCTAAGCGCTGGCGAAGTACAACGACATCATCTGTTTCGTCGCCTGGGCGGAGTGACTCCTCCCGCGCGGCCAAGTAAGGCGTGCTGCTCAGATCAGCCAACTGGTAATGTTGCTTTAAGGCATCGCGCAACTGCTGATATTCAGCCGATGAGGGACGGGCCAGCGCGATAGCGTCTTCCAGCTTATTATCCTCAATGGCATGCACAACGCGCAGCAGTGAGTATCCGCGCGCGGCGCGCGGCGCGTCCCAATGGGGCTCAACATCCCGCGGGTCGACCTTGCCACGCTCTACATGATCCAGCGCCAGCAGCAGCGACTGGGTTGCCTTGATATCAAATGCCGCCTGCGCCGACACTCCTAAGGTCTGGCTACGATGAAATTCATTGAGCAACGTGTCGGCGTGATAATCCATTGGCGCCAAGCCGTCACTTTCCAAGCCATTCAACGCAGCCACCAACGACTCAACCGTTAAGACAGCCTGCCAAACCGGCTGACCGTCACGCAGTTGATAAAACTCGGCAATGGGTAGATGCTGCTCTTCGGCAGTGATTAGTTGCTGCGCTAACGCTTGCTGCAATGGCGCTGAGTCTGCATATGCACTGTTAATACCTAAAGCATTGTGGGTAAGCGTTAGGCACAGGGCGGTTCCCAGCGCCCATCGTTTTAGTGGCTGCATCTCGTTCATCGCTCTCTCCTTGCGTTACTATCGCGTTCCACACTAGCCGCCCCGTCTTTTTATCTTAGTCGGCTGTGGTCATCATGACTGATATTGTTTGCAGGATCGATTTATATGGCGCTTCGTTTAAAACTTATCATGCTGCTATGTTTTCCTTTTTTAGCATTATTTACATTACCGCTATACGCCGCCGGCTTCTTTGCTCAGGTTGCCTCAACGCCGCCTCCCGGCGTGCCACCGTTACAGCATCAGTTGCTGCAGCTGGCTCCTCAGGCAACGCATCAGGCGCTGCGCTTGGCTGCCCAAGCACTTAACTGCGCGGCACCGAATGCCGAGCGTCTGGCGGTGATCGACTACTCGCTGCCGTCTACCGAGCCACGTCTGTGGGTATTTGATTTGCGCCAGCATCAACTGCTCTTTGAAGAGCTGGTTTCACATGGTCAGGGCTCCGGCGACATGCAGGCGGCAACTTTCTCCAATACGCCTGACAGCCACCAGTCGAGCCTGGGGCTATTTCGTACGATGAACAGTTACTACGGCAGCAACGGCTATTCACTGCGTTTAGAAGGCCTTGAGCCCAACGTCAATGATCTAGCGTATGAACGCGCCATTGTCATTCACGGCGCGGACTACGTGAGCGATGCCTTTATCACTCAAACGGGCCGGTTAGGACGCAGCCATGGCTGCCCGGCCGTTCGTGAAGATGTGACGTATCCGCTCATCGACAGCCTTAAAGAGGATCAGTATGTTTTCGCCTATTATCCCGATGCCGAGTGGCTGGCCACCTCTGCCTTTCTAGGCTGCACAGCGGCCAACGATCAGATTGCTCACCGCTAAGCTCGCGGCATGTGCGCACCAATAGCATTTCGTTTTCACGCACGGCCTATGCCATGCTGCCCCCACAGCAACTCTATTTTTTTTATCAGTTCTATTTCTTCATCCGTCGCAATGGGAAACAGCATATGACCAACGTCAAAAAGCTAGACCTCGCCTTACAAGGTGGTGGCGCCCACGGCGCTTATACCTGGGGAGTGATTGATCGCCTGCTGGCGGATGATCGCATTGAAATAGAGGGCATCAGCGGCACCAGCGCCGGGGCAATGAACGGCGTAGTCATGGCAGATGCGCTGACCCGAGGCGATAAACAAACCGCCCGACAAGCGCTGCACGACTTCTGGCAAGCGGTCAGCCGCGCAGGTATGGCCAGCCCCATTCGCCGCTCCCCCATGGATATGCTGACCGGCAACTGGAGCCTTGACCAATCGCCCGGCTTTGTCGCCATGGACTTATTAAGTCGCGTAGTGTCGCCCTACCAGCTTAATCCGCTGAACGTTAATCCGCTGCGCGACATAGTGGCCAGCCATATTGATTTTGAGCGGGTTCGACAATGCCAGCAGCTCAAGCTATTTATCACGGCGACCAACGTGCGCACGGGAAAACAGCGCGTGTTTCGCCGCGAAGAAATGAGCGTTGATGCGGTAATGGCCTCGGCCTGCCTGCCCTTTATGTTCCAAGCCGTAGAAATCGATGGTGAGGCCTACTGGGACGGCGGCTATATGGGCAATCCCGCCCTGTTTCCGTTAATGGAAGAGTGCGGTGCGCGGGATATCCTTCTCATACAAATTAATCCCATTAGCCGCGATGAGATACCCACCTCCGCCTCGGCGATTATGAATCGCCTTAACGAAATCACGTTTAACTCAGCGCTGATAAAAGAGATCCGAATGATCGCGCTGCTTAAGCATGCCCTTGAAGAGCAAGGTATTACAAACTGCTATCAGCAGGCACTGTTTCATCGCATCAGCGGTGAACAAGCGCTTGAAGAGCTCTCCGTTTCCAGTAAATCCAATTCTGAGTGGGCTTTTTTATGCCACCTCTTTGAACACGGCCAGGCCGCCGCCGAACGCTGGTTGAGCGAGAATTTCGACGCTATTGGCGACCACTCCACGCTGGATATAGATACGGTTTATCTGAATGAATAAGCAACGCCACGAATAGGCTCGCTCATATATTTTCAACTTGCCCCTACTGCTAAGCACCAAGATGCCGCAGAGCTGATATCGCGTGCCCAATCATGCAGCATAGTGATGGGATTGATCCGCTTCAAACACCTTTCTAAAATAAATAAGATTATGATTTTTAAAAATAAATAGGCAACTGGCAAACTACCTGCATAACTCCTACCAGTGGTGGTAGGCGTGGACCAGGCCCAACAGGGTACGAGTGCGTCGAAACTGACCTTCAATGATGAAGGCATGTTCTCGTCAATTGTTTGCGCGGCGCGGTTTTGATCAGCGTTGTGTAACAAAAAACTCGTTTTATGCCCTGTGAGGCCATCATGGACATTCGCAATAAAGCCAACCGCATTCGACTGTTTAATTTTTCCACACCGCAAATGCGCGCTTTTCACTTCTCATGGTTCGCGTTCCATATCTGCTTTTTCGGCTGGTTCGGCATCGCTCCCCTAATGGCGATTGTGCGTGAAGATCTTTCACTCACCCAAACACAAATTGGTAATACGATTATTGCCTCGGTCGCCATTACGGTGATTGTTCGGCTAGCAATTGGCATCCTTTGTGATCGAATCGGTCCACGTAAAACCTATACCGGCCTGCTGCTGTTAGGCGCCATTCCCGTGATGGGCATTGGCTTCGCCAATAGTTTTGAGACATTTCTGCTGGCACGCTTAGCCATTGGTGCCATCGGCGCTTCGTTTGTGATCACGCAATACCACACCACGATGATGTTCGCGCCTAACGTAGTGGGAACCGCTAATGCCACCAGCGCGGGCTGGGGCAACTTGGGAGGTGGCACCACACAGATTTTGATGCCTCTCATCTTCTCAGGCCTGCTGATGCTAGGTGCTAACGAAGCCTTCGGCTGGCGATTGGCGATGATGGTGCCCGGCGTGGTCATGCTGTTTACCGGCATCGGTTACTGGCTGTTCACCCAGGATGCTCCCAACGGCAACTTCAGTGAGCTGCGCGCACGAGGCGAGCTACCGGAAGCCACCGGTGAAAACGGCGCCAAGCAAAGCTTTCTAGCCGCGGCTAAGGATATACGTGTATGGGCGCTATTCGTTGTCTATGGTCTCTGCTTCGGCGTCGAACTGACGATTAACAATATTGCGGCGATCTACTTCTTTGATAAATTTGATCTCACTTTAGCCACTGCGGGCCTGATCGCTGGCTTATTCGGGCTGATGAATATTTTTGCCCGCACGCTAGGCGGCGTCTTCTCGGATCTTTTCGCCAAGCAAAACGGTTTAAAAGGACGCGTACGCTGGCTGTTTATCGCCCTCATTTTCGAAGGCATTGCGCTGGTGGCGTTCTCACAAATGCATGTATTGAGCCTCGCCATTGGCATCATGTTGGTGTTTAGCCTGTTTGTACAAATGGCCGAAGGTGCCACCTACGGCGTGGTGCCCTTTATCAATAAAAAAGCGCTGGGTGCGGTAGCGGGCATTGTCGGCGCGGGCGGTAACGTAGGCGCAGTGGGTGCAGCGTTCCTGTTTCGAAGCGAGAGCTTGAGCTATCAGCAGGGCCTGTTCTATTTAGGGCTTACGGTGTTGGCGCTGGCATCCTGTGTATTGCTGGTACGCTTTAGCGACGCCACCGAAGCCGAAGAGGCTAAAGCCTACCGCGATGCGGTGGGCGATGAAGTAGGCGCAGGCGCGCTATCATTGCGTTAAGCGCTTTTAAATACACCCCTGCGCTTCACAGCGATGAGGGAGTCATGACTTTAAGCGGTAAGCTACCAGGGAAAACTCTATGTCTTCAGCGCAGCAGCTGCTACTAACCGCCATCCGTTGCGATATCGATAGCCTCTCCCACCTTGCCACTACCGCTGATATTGTCGGTGACATTAGCCGCTTTATTCATATGCTACAGCGTGAGCGTGGCGCCTCCACGGTCTATCTTGCCTCTCAAGGACAGCGCTTCAAAGCACGTCGCGATAGCTACCGCCAGCACAGCGAGCAGGCTGAAACGCTAATGCGTCAGCGGTTGGAAGCGCTTAGTCAAGAGGCTCGTCCACAGGCTGCTGCTCGCCTATTGCGCCGTATCGCCGCCGTTTGGCATGCCCTTGATGAACTTGGCACGCTGCGCCAAGCCATTGATACGTTTTTGATCTCTCCCGATGCCGCGACCCAAGCGTTTAATCAGTTGACCAGTGGGCTGCTAGCGATTGTCTTTGAAGGCGCGGACACCTCCATTGATCCCGACATTACCCGCAGCCTGGTGGCTATTTTCCACTTAATGCAAGGCAAAGAGCTGGCTGGCCAAGAGCGCGCCTGCGGTGCGTTTGGTTTTACCCATGGCCACTTTGATGAAGCACACCGCGACTTATTAAATCAGCTAGTGGCTGATCAAACGCGTTGTTTTGATACCTTTTTGGAATTTGCCACGCCCGAAGCTCAGCAGGCTTGGCATACCGAATGCTCGCCACGTACGCTATCGGGCATCTGCCATCTACGCGACATCGCCTGCCGCCCCTCACCCAGCCCGCAGCATCCACCTAGCGACAATGCTAATACGCTGAGCGAAACCTGGTACGAACTCATGACGCTACGCATTGATTCAATGAAAACGGTCGAAGAAGCGCTTATCGATCAGTTAAGCACCCTTTGTCATCGCAAAATAGCTCAGGCCAACGCTGCGTTAGCGAAGGCTAACGTCATGCCCTTTCGCTACATGCCCGCCCCCTGCGAACAGCTGCTAGCGCTAAATGACGCCCAGCCGCTCGGTCATTTGACGGCCGACGCGCTAACGTCACCGCTAGGACGCTCGCTGATCGAACTGACCCAAGCCCAGGCTAGCCGCCTGCAAGGGCTTAGCGACGAGTTAGAAAACACCCGTAAAACCCTGCGTGAGCGTAAACTGATTGAGCGCGCTAAAGGCCTGATCATGGCACATCAAGACATGAGCGAAGAGGAGGCCTATCGGTTTTTGCGTAAAACCTCGATGGACCAAAGCAAAAGTATGGCGGACATGGCCCAAGCCATTTTGGATCTCTCGGCCATGCTTAAACGCAAAGAAGAGCACCGCTCCCGTTAGGCCGACATAAGCTGGCATCGCATCACGTGGAATAAGCTTATGTTTGCAGGATGACCTCTCCTTGGCCATGCTAAAGGCCACCTGTTTAATCCAGCAAGGAGTGCAATCCTATGCATCACGGCGTGCTATTGATTACCGGCGCATCAAGCGGCATCGGAGCAGCGACTGCTCGTGCCGCCGCCAGGGAAGGTTACAAACTGGTATTAGCGGCTCGCTCTAGTGACAAGCTCAGCGCACTCGCCCAAGAGCTAGGGCCAGAAAATGTGCTGCCCTATTCACTTGATGTCACCAACATGGAGCAACAGCAGGCGATGGTCGAACAGGCTATCGAAACCTTCGGTCGGTTAGATGCCATTTTTGTCAACGCTGGCCGCGGCGGCTCGCCTGGTGGCTTTAGTGACGCTGACCATACCGCTTGGCGAGAGATGATCCTGACCAATGTCTATGGCGCAGGCCTCACCATTCAGGCCTGCTTACCGGCCCTAAAACGTAGTAAAGGACAGGTAGTTTTAACAGGCTCCTCAGCCGGTCGCACCACCATTCCCGGTTCGATGTACAGTGCGACCAAGTGGGCGATAACAGGCATTGGCTATAATCTGCGCGAAGAACTTCGTGGCACCGGCATGCGCGTCACGCTGATTGAGCCAGGGATGGTCGACACGCCGTTTTTTGACGAGCCGCCGGAGCATGCCCTTGAAGATCGCGATGTCGCCAACGCCGTCATCTATGCGCTGTCACAGCCTGCTCATGTGGATGTTAATGAAATACTCATTCGGCCGACGCCACCCGTCGCGTAAGCACTATTCGTCTAGCAACGTAGTCAATAGCGTGCTTATCGTGGTTCAGCAATGGGTCATACCTTGCAATTAGCCGGCACTGACCGCATAACGTGATATTACCAAGCGCGCTAAGTAATTTTGTACTCCACGCGCCCACGACGTCATATGCAGGTGAACCATGAGCCAACTCGCCAATACCGCCCTCTCCGTGCTGGACTTAGCCCCGATACGCCAAGGCGGTAGCGCCGCTGAGACTTTTCGCGACAGCGCGGCGCTAGCACAATTAGCCGAGCGGCTGGGCTATACCCGTTACTGGCTAGCCGAGCATCACAACATTGCTGGCATCGCCAGTGCCGCCACCGCTGTGTTAATCGGCCACGTCGCCGGGCAAACCTCGACGATCCGCGTAGGCAGCGGCGGCATCATGCTGCCGAATCATCCACCGCTGGTGATTGCCGAGCAGTTTGGCACGCTGGAAACGCTGTATCCTGGCCGTATTGACCTAGGTTTAGGGCGTGCCCCTGGCTCTGATGGCGCCACCATGCAGGCCATGCGCCGCAATGCCCATGCCGGCGTCGATGACTTTCCTCAGTTACTCAATGAGTTAAGTAGCTACTTAGCTGACGCCGAACCTCATCAACGCGTTAAAGCCGTTCCCGGCCAGGGAACACATGTGCCGATATGGCTGCTAGGATCTAGCGGTTACAGTGCGCAGCTGGCAGCCAAGCTTGGCTTACCTTTTGCGTTTGCCGCCCAGTTTGCACCGGGCTATTTATTTGAGGCTTTGCGGCTATATCGTGACAACTTCCGCCCTTCCGAACATCTTGCCAAGCCCCATGCAATGGTTGGCTTACCCGTGATTGCGGCTGAAAGTGATGTAATGGCCCACTACCTAGCCACCACCGCACAGCAGAAGTTTCTTAATCTAATTCGAGGCAAGCCTACTCAGTCGCTGCCGCCGGTTGAACAACTAGATTGGTCACCGGCTGAGCAGGCTCAAGTTAGCCAGTTTTTAGGCGCGGCGATTATTGGTGGGCCTGAGACAGTGAAAGCCGAGCTGGAAGAGTTTCAAGCACGCACCGGCGCTGATGAGTTAATGATTAATAGTGACTTTTTTAATCATTCAGATCGCTTGCGCAGCTATGAAATTGTCGCTGAGGTCGCTCGCTGATCGCTTAGCCGTTGCTTAGGTATTCGCTAGACATTCGATAACCAATAGGCTTTAAACCAGAGGTCACCGCTAGAAAGCTTATGACAACACTCACCTTCACGCCGATGACAGAAGATGATTTCGCCGTCTTTTGGCCAACGTTTCAAGCGATTGTCGCGGCACAAGAAACCTATGCGATTGAGCCCAGCATCAGTATCGAGGCGGCGCGCCAGCTATGGCTTAAAGCACCTAAAGCCAGCGTGGTCGCCAAGGATACCAGCGGCCAACTGCTAGGCGCGTACTACCTAAAAGCCAATGCTGCAGGCCCCGGTGATCACGTATGTAACTGTGGTTACATGGTGGCCCCCGCCGCGCGGGGCAAAGGCGTTGCACGGGCCATGTGCGAGCATTCCCAGCAGCAGGCACAGCAGCTAGGTTTTCTAGCGATGCAATACAACGCGGTGGTGGCGACTAATGAGGTTGCCGTCGCGTTATGGCAAAAGCTCGGATTTAGCATTGTCGGCACGGTTCCCAATGCCTTTCGCCATGCGCAGCTTGGTTTTGTCGATACCCACGTGATGTATAAAGTGCTGCCAGGCCATTAAGGTCTGCCTCTTCTTGGCGATTCTTTACCCAGTCAAAAGTAATGATGAGATCTAAGCAAAGGCCGCGCACATTAAGCGGTTTTCCGGTAAGGTTCAGTGCATAAGTTAAGTCGCCTAGCCGTCAATCAACGATTGATTGCACCGACCACCTGAACCTTACACTTTTCACGGAAAAGCATTTCAGAATGTTTAAACCGGCTTTTATTTCACGCTTCTCTTTGCGCTCACGTTTTATTGCCCTGATTGCTACCTTAATCTTCGCGACCACGCTGCTGCTTGGGTGGGTGGCCGCTCGGGAAACAGCCCACCAGTTGGAATCAAACATTGGCTACGCGGCGTCAGAATCCGCCTACCAAATGGTAGACAAGCTTGACCGCAGCATGGATGCGCGTGTTAAAGAGGTCAAGCTACTGCTAGGAATTCAGGCGCTCACTAATGACAATGATTTGAGCGTACTGCGCGAGCAGTTAGAGCTATTGCAGAGCAATCATAATGTCGTTTCCTGGATTGGTTTTACCAATCCAGAAGGCATCATCCAGGTTGCAACGGATGGCACTCTAGAAGGAGAATCTATCGCGGCGCGCCCGGTATTTATCGAGGGTCGGCAAGCACTTTGGGTGGGGGATGTTCATGAAGCATTGCTGCTTGCCAAGTTACTGCCTAACCCGAGTGGCGAAGCCCTTAAGTTTGTTGACATCGCCACACCGGTGACCGACCAAAACGGCGAGCTACGCGGTGTGCTTGCCGTGCATTTAAGCTGGGAGTGGGCGCGGTACGTTGAAAACTCCATGCTATCACCGTCGGTACACCAGCAAGACACTGAAATGCTGCTGCTGTCGGCTGATAACACAGTGCTACTAGGGCCTGCAGAGATGATTGGCCAGCCACTCAATACGCTGAAACATTTACCAAGTCGCGACAACCCAACGCCTCAGTGGGCAATCGAAACATGGCCTAGCGGTGAGCGGTTTGTGACAGGCTATACACGCAGCAGCGGCTTTGAAGACTTCCCAGGTCTAGGCTGGGTAGCGGTTAGCCGCCAACCCATTGCTACTGCCTTTGCTCCCGTAAAGCAGCTTCAAGCGGCCATTATGGGCACAGGGGTATTGCTAGCCTTGGTGTTCGCGTTGATTGGTTGGATCATTGCATCACGCATGGTTGCTCCCCTTACCCGCTTAGCAAGGGCTGCTGATCGTATAAAAGAGGGCGAGAATGGCGACACTATCCCGCTTGAAAGCGGTTCTCCAGAGCTTAAACGCCTATCTACTTCAATGCGTAATATGGTCGATCGTCTATTGGTCCAGAACTACACCATCAACCGTCTGGAAGATTTAGCGAATACTGACCCGCTCACCGGCCTGCCTAACCGCGCGTTCCTCAATCAGTATCTGCAGCTAGCGATTCCCGAAGCAGAAAGAAATCTGCAAAGTATGGCGGTTATTTTCATCGATCTAGATGGCTTCAAGCAGGTTAATGACGAGCTGGGCCATCATGCCGGCGATTTACTGCTGATTGAGATCACACAGCGGCTGAAGAACGCACTGCGCAGTGGTGATGTCGTGGCCCGCTTGGGTGGCGATGAGTTTGTCATGGTGCTTAAAACGAAACCTGAGAATCTTGAAATACTCACCCATGAGGTAAGTAAGCGTTTACTAAACGCCATTGCCGACCCCATCTTATTACCTGAAAACGAGCAGGCCACCGTCGGCTGCAGTTTAGGCGCGGCTTGGTGGCCTCAGCACGGTCACCATATAAACACGGTTATGAAACTTGCCGATGTCGCGCTTTACACAGCCAAAAGCCAAGGCAAACATCAGTTGGTAATTCACACCCCTTAAACATCCACTCCAAAGCAGCGCTGCAGCTGCTGCTCAGCGGCATCGCTGCCCATAGCCGTCAATTTGGCAATATTGCGCTCGGGGATAGCATCGGTATCGCCGTAAAACTCAATCGCCTTCTCGACGCTCTCTTCACGCAATAAGTGGACCATCGCGTAGGGGGAGCGGTTGGTATAATTAGAAGCATCCTCAGGCTCAGCGCCATCAAAGCAGTAGTCAGGATGAAAGGTTGCGAGTTGATAGATGCCTTCATAGCCCTGATCGACCAAAATATGCTCAGCCAGCTCAACAAAGTCGAGATAATGGTCAAAGCTTTTAAACAACGTTGGAAATACCAGCAAGGTTGTTTCCGTCTCCGGGTGCTCGTCTAACCACTGCACTTCAACCATCAGCTCTTCAAGCGCCACTTCCATTTTCTTGGAACGTACGACCTCGACGCGAATGGATTCACGCTCTAACTCCCGCTGCGCAAATGGGCAAATATCCTGCGCCACAATGAAGGTGCGCACCCAGCTTAGCGTTTGCGCCACTATTTGATTATCCGCGTGCATAGCACCCTCTTTAGCATTAGCCCGACAATGGCCGATGGACAGATCGCGGCAGTTTATCAGTTGCCGTCAGTTGCCACTACGTGGCCCTATCAGGCGTGCTCTTGGTAGCGCTTTAAAGCGACTTCATAGGATTTATGAATATGGTCGTTCATTAGTTCTCGCGCCGCCCTGACATCGCGCTGTAACGCTAGCTCAACGAGCTGGTGATGCTGCTCGTCAAGCTCTTGACGAATCGTTGGCATTTTCGGACCCAAGCGACGATAGCGATCAAACTGGTCGTGCAACTGCTCAATAAAGCGCAATAGCCAAACGGAACCACAGGGCGCCACCAGCGTACGATGAAATTGCGTATGCAAGTGCTCCCACGGCTCGCCTTTATCCAAACTGATATCCGCGCGTTTCAGGCGGTGCGCGGCGGCCAGCAAATCGGCCTCCCACAGCGAATCACCATGGCTGATTGCCCGCTCCAACGCCATGCCCTCCATTTCCAAGCGCATCTGGACAATATCTTCCAATTCCTCGCGCGACAGCTTTGGAACCCGAAAACCACGCTGATTTTCCTGTATCAACAGACCATAGGCCGCCAACTTATTGAGTGCTTCTCGTAACGGGCTCAAGCCTACGTCATAGCGCTCTTTGAGCGCATTAATGGCAAGCTTTTCGCCCGCAATAAAACGCCCCCCCACTAAGTCTTTACGCAAGTGATCAAATACGCGGCTTGATGCTGTTGCAGCTAATTTAGGTAAAGAATCACTCATAATGCTGTCCCTTTATTATTTCGCGCTCGTGATCATTCTTCGCTTCAGTATTGACGCCACACCGAGCACTACCTATAGTCTATTTTATATAAAATAATCGATTTTTTAACCTACGAACGATAAATAAGGCCGGATATGCTTTCTATCTCATTGTCAGCCCTGCAGGGCCACTGTCTATGAAAATACGGGGCATGAAAGTGCAATCCGTCTCCTGGCAATTGTTTTGGGCATTTTTCCGCGTAGGCATCTTCGGCTTTGGCGGTGGCCCTTCCATGATACCGCTTGTACGTGCCGAGGTTGTCACCCGTTACCAATGGCTCACCGATGAAGAATTCGCCGACGTATTAGCGATCGGCAATACCTTGCCAGGCCCCATCGCCACCAAAATGCCCGGCTACATTGGCTACCGAGTAGGCGGCACAATGGGCTGTATTGCCTCAGTTATTGCCGTCATTTTTCCCATGATAGTGGCAATGATAGTCATGTTAGGCATTTTTAGCCGATATCGCGATGTTGCTTGGATTCGAGGCATGGGCCAAGCAGTGGTTCCAGTGGTGATGGTAATGATGGCGCAGCTAACCTGGGACTTTTTTGATAAATCCAAGGCGTCGCTTGGCTGGCTAGTCAGCATAGCCATGGTGATTATTTCTGCTGGACTCATCTATTGGCTCGGCATTCATCCTGGCTGGGTCATTGGTGCCATCTTACTGGCCGCCCTGCTTCGACCCTCCAGCAAGAAAAAAACGGAGGAGACCGCGTGATTTACTGGGATCTCTTCTTAGCTTTTTTTATTCCCAATATTATCGGCTACGGCGGCGGCCCGGCGATTATTCCTTTAATTGAAGCCGAGGTCGTCGGCCGCTACGGCTGGATGACGTCTCAAGCCTTTGCTGAAACGCTTGCCTTAGGCAACGCTTTACCCAGCCCTATCGCGACCAAAATGGCGGGCTACGTTGGTTATGAAGTCGCTGGCGTTGGAGGCGCTTTCGTTTCGATCGCGGCCACCGTCATTCCTTCCTTACTGTTAATGCTTGGCGCATTGGGGTTGCTGTATCGGCACCGCGAATCGCCACGCGTGAAGCGTATGAGCCAATGGGTTCGCCCAGTCATCGCTATGATGATGGCATGGTTGACCTTGGGTTTTCTGCTTGAAGGTATTAACGCCAGCGGCGTCATTCACACACTGATTATCGGAATCGTCGCTGCCATAGCCCTGATTCGCTTTAAAACGCACCCAGCCTTTGTCGTCATTGGCGCCTTGATTTATGGGGCGCTTATTATTCCGTAAAGGATAACCTCCTTTTTACAAAAACAGCCAGTCGACGTTAACGCCACAACTCACAAAATTTAATCATAATTAAAGGGACAACCCATGACATTTAAATCGCTATTCACTACTTCCGTTTTAGCGGCTGCATTTTCGATTCCAGCATTTGCTAACGCAGCTGACCAGTACCCTGAAAAACCCGTTGAGTTTATAGTGCCCTGGGGGCCAGGTGGAGGCAGTGACTTGCTAATGCGGATAGTTAGCAAACATCTTGAAGAAGAGTTAGATCAAGCAGTACCCGTTATTAATATGCCTGGCGCAAGCGGCACTGTTGGTTTACGCGAAGCCTCACGCCGCAATAACGATGGATATACTATTTCCCAAATACATGAAGGCTTACTCATCGCGCATTATTCAGGCGTGACTGATCTCAACTGGGATGATTTCGACATCGTTTCAATGATGACGAGTGATAATTCCGTCATCGTGGTAAATGCAGACACTGGCTGGGAAACGCTCGACGATATGCTTGAAGATGTTACCGCCAGCCCGGGCGAGTACCGCATGGGCGTTACGCTGGGTGGTATTCCACATTTGTGGGCCGTGCAATTTGAAGAATCCACCGGCACCGAGTTTGGCTATGTAGGCTATGAAGGAACAGGGGAAAGGCTTCGCGCACTTGCGGGCGGGCATATCACTGTGGCGATCGAAGATTACTTTTCAGCACGCGCATTCGTTGAGAATGGTGATTTGAATGTATTAGCGGCAGCTACCTCCGAGCGCATTGCGGAGTTGCCCGATACGCCCACGCTGAAAGAGCTGGGCCATGACCTTGAGTTTTTGGTCACGCGTGGAATAGTTGTACCCAAAGGCACGCCTGAGGAAGTGATTGTTACGTTAGAAAGCGCACTTGAAAATGTTGCTAATAGCGAAGGCTTTAAAACCGATATTGAAAACGTTGGCGGTACTGTGCGCTATATGAATCGAGAAGATTACACCGCTTATTTAGAGCGCAATGACGAATTCATTAAAAATAACGCACATCTTCTTAACTAATTTAATGTTGCGTTTTAGGAGGCTTTCATGGAGCGCAGAAATTCAGAGACAGCACTAATACCTGCTTTGCAGGTGCTGTCTTATTTCATTATCGCCCTTGGCGCTGTATTTATGGCCTTCAAGGCCGGCTCATTGCCGGCCTCTCGTTGGGAGCCCATGAGTGCAGGTACCTTTCCACAAATCATTTTTTTTGGCGTTGCCTTGTTATGTGGAGTAGCCGCCGTTGTTGAAATATCTAAACAGGGCTTCCCTCGCACATCGTTTAATGTTGCCTGGAGAAGATTGATTGCATTAAAGGCAGTTATCATAAACTTGGCATTATTTATTATTTACATGATGTTTATGCCTGTCGCTGGATTTATTGTCAGTACGTTTTTATACCTAGCCATCGCTCAACTTTACTTGGCACCTAAAAAGCCTATTACGTTATTAATTGCTATTTTTGTTGCCGCTCTTTTTTCTGCTGGGCCTTACTATTTATTTTCTGAGGTCTTCAATATCTATCTTCCCCGTGCCCAATGGTAAGGTGATTCATGACTGATGCTTTTCTCATAGCGTTAGGGGGCGTAACAGAACCCTATACGCTATTGCTAATGGCAGTAGCGACGTTTGCAGGTATTGTTGCCGCTGCAATTCCTGGTTTCACAATCACAATGGCCATTGTCCTCACGTTGCCACTCACGTTCGCCATGCCCCCCATGCAGGGCATATCGATCATGCTCTCTGTTTACGTAGGTGGCTTGAGTGGAGGGTTATTTAGCGCTGCTCTCTTGGGCATTCCGGGAACGCCTTCATCAGTGGCGACAACATTTGATGCCTTTCCCATGGCCAGGCAAGGCAACCCTGGGAAAGCACTGTCTTTGGGGTTGTTCGCCTCCTTCGTAGGTTCAATCATTTCTATTGCAGTGCTGATTGTCGCAGCACCTCCTCTGGCTCTTCTGGCCGTCAAACTAGGCCCTTGGGAATACTTCGCGCTTATTATCTTTGCGTTGACCGTTATTGCTAGCCTTGTGGGAGATTCTCTCATTAGAGGACTAATTGCAGGTCTTATCGGTATTGCCATTGCAACTATCGGGCCCGACCCATTAATGGGCCGCGAGCGGTTTACGTTTGGCTTTGAGATTCTAACGGCGGGGATACCCTTCCTCGTTGTATTAATAGGCATGTACGCTATGAGCCAACTATTGTCGGAATTAGAACCCACAAAAAGCAGCGGTCAGCACTCTTCAGGCTCATTAATTAGCGGTGATATGCGGCCTCATCTCTGGCAGACAGTAAAAGATATCGTATTAAAACCTGCCAATGTCATTCGCTCGTCTTTACTCGGCGTGTTTATTGGCGCAGTTCCCGGTGCGGGCAGCTCAATTTCAAACCTACTGGCTTATGATCAAGCGAAGCGTGCTTCCAAACATCCTGAAACGTTCGGTAAGGGGGAGCCTCAAGGCGTAGTTGCCTCTGAGTCAGGCAACTCTTCTACGGTAGGCGGCAGCCTTATACCGCTGATTGCGTTAGGTATCCCAGGATCACCCGCTGATGCCGTGTTGATGGCCGCGATCATGGTACATGGCATCAGCATTGGCCCACGCCTAATTCTTGATCATCCTGATTTGGTTTACAGTATGTTTATTGCCATGGCGATAGCATCTGTATTTATGCTGTTGATTGGTATTATTTTGATGCGCGTTTTTTTACGCTTATTGAATGTTCCCAAGTACATCATAGTGCCGGTAGTACTCACTTGCTGTGCAATCGGCACTTACACTCTCAACAACCGCTTGTCTGATCTTTATTTACTGGCCTGCATTGGCGCTGTGGGTTATATCCTAAAGAAACTGGATTATCCTCTTGCCCCCCTCGTTCTGGGCGTTGTATTGGGCCCTATCGCAGAAACTAACTTAAGACGAGCTTTTCAGACTAGCACTGACTGGACGCTATTTTTTACACGCCCCATATCTGCGCTACTCCTCACTCTAGCGGTTGTTTCCGTGGTTTACAGTATTTATAGCTATGTAAAACAGCGTCGTCTAATCGCTCAGCGTCTAGCTGCCACATCTAATTAGGAAGACTAATGCAAACTAATCCACATCATTATCCTTCTGCCTCACGCCGTATGGTTACCTTCGGTAAGCGTGGCATGGTTGCGACATCTCAGTCTCTTGCCGCACAAGTAGGCATCGATATTCTACGCAACGGTGGTAATGCCATTGATGCAGCGATTGCAACGGCAGCAGCCTTAACCGTAGTAGAGCCAACATCTAACGGGATTGGTAGTGATGCGTTTGCTTTAGTATGGGTAAAGGGTGAATTGCATGGGCTAAACGCTAGCGGCCCGGCTCCCAAAAGTATTTCATGCGACGCTATCAAAGCACTTGGCTACGATGAAATGCCTGCCCATGGCTTAGTCCCGGTTACCGTGCCTGGCGCTCCTGGCGCCTGGGCCGCACTATCAGAGCGATTCGGCAAACTGCCTTTCGAGCAGCTATTGGCCCCAGCAATAGAGTTAGCGGAGCAGGGCTTCGCCGTATCACCTCTGGTAAGCCAGCTCTGGGAAAAAGCTGAAAAGCGCTATGGCCAGTATGGGACAAAAGAATTTTCACCTTGGTTTGCGCATTTCACTCCCAATGGACATGCGCCAAAGGCAGGTGAGATTTGGCGCTCGCCAGACATGGCTAGGACGCTACGTGCCATTGCCTCTAGCAATGGCACTGCGTTTTATCAGGGAAGCTTAGCGGATGAAATAGATGCTTTCTCACGCCAGCACGGGGGCTTCCTGCGTAAAGAAGATTTACAAGCATTCAAACCAGAGTGGGTCAAACCTATAAGCGTCCGATATCGCGGCCACGACATTTGGGAAATTCCTCCCAATGGCAGCGGGTTAATTGTTCTTGAAGCATTAGGCATACTTGAGTCATTAGGTAGCGAACCAGCGGATCAGGTAGAAGTTCTTCACCGTCGTATCGAAGCAACCAAGCTTGGTTATGTGGATGGCTTGAACTACATTACTGAGCGCTCGGCGATGAAACCAAGCGTTGAGCAAATGCTATCGAGTGACTATCTTTCACAGCGTGCTGATCTTATTGGTAAAAATGCGATTGACCCTGTCCATGGCAACCCAATAAAGGGCGGCACCGTCTATCTGGCAACGGCGGACGATGAAGGCAATATGGTGTCTTTCATTCAAAGCAATTTTGAAGGCTTTGGCTCTGGAATAGTCGTACCGGGTACCGGCATTAGCCTGCAGAACCGCGGCTGGTCGTTCTCACTTGATCCGCAGCATCCTAATGCCCTAGCGCCTGGCAAACGCACCTATCACACCATAATTCCGGGCTTTATCACCAAAGATAATAAAGCCGTTGGACCATTTGGCGTTATGGGCGGCTATATGCAGCCGCAGGGTCATGTACAGGTGGTGACGGCCATGCTTGAAGATCAACTCAATCCTCAGGCAGCGCTCGATATGCCGCGCTGGAAATGGACCAAAGGCAAAACCATCGAAGTCGAGGCTGATTTCCCCAACCATTTAGCCTTAGCGCTGGCCCGCCGTGGGCACGACATCGTTAAGGTGGCCGATTCAATCAGCTTTGGCCGTGGTCAAATTATCCTGCGCGATCCTGAAACCGGTGTACTGCAAGGTGGCACCGAGCCGCGCACCGATGGGGCCGTATTACCCTGGTAGATCGCTTTCCTGCTCACATGCTCTCCGTCGCGTTGCCGTTTCAGGCAACCGGCGGTTGAACTAGCTATCCACGCTTAACCCCCGCATCATGGCACTACTTTTTTTACTCAGTGTTTTGCCTCTTCAGCTATGCCGTCATCACGTCAGCCTTCATCTTCTTCATCTGTGCCCTCTTCTTCAGCGGCCACTTCACCGCTAAGCGGCTTTTTGGGCGTCTTTCGCTATAGCCGTCGCGCGCTTGGTTTGGTATGGCAAACCTCGCGCTGGATGATGTTGGGATTAGCGCTATGCACGCTGGTCGCGGGCATCTTGCCAGCGGTAGCGGCATGGATTGGCCAATTGATCGTGGATGGCGTCGTTAGTGCTATGGACGCCCATCAGGCAGCGTCAAATCCCAACCTGCTGGCATCCATTGCGCCGGTACTCACGCTAGTGGGGATAGAGGCGCTCATCATTGGTTTAATCGCGCTGGCCCAGCGCGGCCTTTCGGCTCAGCAGTCACTTTTGCGTGCCATGCTGGGGCAAAAAGTGAACGTCATGATTCTGGCGAAAGCGAGTACGCTGTCACTCAGCCAGTTTGAAGACTCCGAGCTATACGACCAGCTGACGCGTGCGCGGCGTGAAGCATCTACGCGCCCGCTGGCGCTGGTCAACAAAACCTTTGGACTGCTGCAAAATGCAATCTCGCTTGGTAGCTTCAGTGTCCTGTTAGTGCAGTTTTCCCCCTGGGCGCTACTGATTTTAGTGGTGGGCGCACTGCCGGTGTTTATCTCGGAAGCTAAGTTTTCGGGCGATGCTTTCCGGCTGTTTCGCTGGCGTTCGCCGCAAAACCGTATGCAGATCTATTTAGAGACGCTGCTTACCCGGGAAGACAGCATTAAAGAGGTCAAATTGTTTGGCCTTGAAGGATTATTTCTTAAACGCTACCGCGCTATTTTCACCCAGCTATTCGCCGAAGATCGCCGCTTAACGCTACGCCGGGAAAGCTGGGGATTTTTGTTAGGTTTGCTGGGCACTCTGACGTTTTACCTTGCCTACGGCTGGGTCGTGGTTGAAACAATTATCGGCGCGCTGACGCTGGGCCAAATGACCATGTATTTAATGGTCTTCAAACAGGGGCAAACAGCCCTCTCGGCGAGCCTCACCGCCATCAGCGGCATGTACGAAGACAACCTCTACCTCTCCAATCTTTATGAATATTTGGAGCAGCCGGTTGAGCCCGAAAACGGCACGCTAACCCAGGGTGTTGCCCCCGGAGATGGCCTGCGCTTTGAACAAGTCAGTTTCTCTTATCCTGGCGGCGCCGATGTTTTACACGATATCTCATTGCATCTTGCCCCTGGCCAAAGCCTAGCCTTAGTAGGTGAAAACGGGTCGGGGAAAACCACGCTTATCAAACTGCTAACGCGGCTTTATCGCCCCACGCAAGGGCGTATTCTGCTCGATGGTAGCGACCTGCAGGAGTGGAGTACCCAGGCGCTACGTGAACGTACCGGCGTCATTTTTCAGGACTTCGTACGCTATCAGCTCAGGGTGGGTGAAAATCTTGGAGTCGGCGATACTCGCGCGTTTGACGACGAACAGCGCTGGCAGCAGGCCGCGCGCCATGGCATGGCCGATGACTTTATTGGCCGCATGGCCAGCGGCTACCACACTCAGCTTGGTCGTTGGTTTAAGAATGGGCGGGAGCTCTCTGGCGGGCAGTGGCAAAAAATTGCGTTATCGCGTGCTTACATGCGCAAAAACGCCGATATTTTAGTGCTAGATGAGCCCACGGCGGCCATGGACGCCGCCGCAGAGGCCGACATATTCGCCCGCTTTCGCGAGCATAGTCAGCAGAAAATGACGATTCTGATCTCCCACCGCTTCTCAACCGTGCGCAGCGCTGATCTCATTTTAGTCATCGATCAAGGCCATATTATTGAGCGCGGCACACATGAAGAGTTATTAAAAGCACAGGGTCGCTATGCAATGCTGTTTCAACTACAGGCAGAAGGCTATCGCTAAATAGATCACGGTAACAACACATCAAACCGCTGCTTAATACAATGCGCCAGACTGGCGATGAGGTAAGGTTTGGAGGTGCCAGAAGAGCTTTTGGAGATGCCAGAGGAGATATTGCCAAAACGCTGAGCTTAAACACTTCGCTTAAGCGGCTTGGCGATATCCCCTCAGACCCTTTTGATCTTTACGCGAGTAGCTTCCTTTGCCTTTTTTCGGTGCCTGCTGCTGCATTTTAAACATGGGCGTTCGCAGCTGCGCTTTTAATGCGTTGTCTTGGACCTTGCGCTGTTTCATCGTTTTATCCTTACGTTAAAAGATGCCTGTTCAAAACAGGCATCCCATCAGACATCGGCTATCTTTTAGTGTTCAAGCACCCGCTTACTCATCCCATGCCGGTGCAAAGCCGGGATTAGCAATACGCTCTTGGCGATCCAACATAGCAATATCGTCCATCTCACTGTCGCTTAACACTAAATCAAAAGCGGCAATATTGCTTTGAATATTACGCGCCTTAGTGGAAGAAGGAATGGTAATCATCTCACGCTGATTAACCCAGGCCAAGGCAACTTGCGCAGGGGTTACTTTATGCGCGTCGGCAATTTGCTTGAGGATCGGATCGTCCATCACCTTACCTACCGCCAGCGGCATAAATGCAGTCACCTGAATACCCAGGTGCTCGCAGTGCTCTGCTAGCTTACGGTTCTGCAGGAAGGGGTGAACCTCAATCTGATTGGTCAGAATTTCATCTTTACCCAGGATGCTAACCGCCTCGTCCACCTGATTGCAGGTAAAATTAGAAATACCAATATGGCGGGCTTTACCCTCCGCTTTGACTTCTTTCAGAGCCGTCAAATAATCGGCCATAGGCACGTCACCCTCTGGTGATGGCCAGTGGATCAACAGCAGGTCAACGTACCCTGTGCCCAGTTTCTGGAGACTTTCGTCTACGCTGGCCTTCAGCCTTGAGGGCTCCAAGTTGTCAAACCACACTTTGGTGGTGAGGAAAATATCGCTGCGGTGCACGTCACTGTCATGAATAGCCTCGCCAACTTCCGCTTCATTGCCATAAAACTGCGCCGTGTCGATGTGCCGATACCCGGCCTCAAGCGCTGCATGAATGCTCTGCTTGAGCGTTTCGCCCTCCAGGCGAAAAGTACCGAATCCGGGATTAGGAATTACATTTTGCATCATTAACATCCTTTTCTATTGATAGCGTGTTAACTAACATGGGGCAGCCACCCGCGCACTTCAACCCATGCACCCAAATCTTCGCCTACCATGATGATGCTATGACCTCTGCTACCCATTCACTGCCCAGCTCTTCGGAACCATTAGTACCGCTGCATCGCCAGTCCGGCTTTTTAAGCTTTTTGCTATCGCGATTAGCGGCGGTATTTGCCATGCAGATTCAGGCCATTGTGGTGGCCTGGCAGGTGTATGACATAACCCGAGACCCGATGGCCCTGGCCTATGTGGGCCTGGCTCAGTTTCTACCCATGGTGCTATTGCTACTGCCTGCCGGCGATTTTGTCGACCGCTTTTCGCGCAAACGTATCTTGCAACTTAGCTGGGTCGTTCAGGGCCTGTGTAGCGCGCTGCTGCTGACGCTTTCGCTAAATGGAAGTCAAAGCGTTAGCGGCTTTTACGCGGTATTAGCATTGTTCGGTGCCGCGCGGGCTTTTACCGGCCCGGCCTTACAAAGCCTGCTGCCCAATATCGTTCCCCGCGCGCAGCTTGCCTCTGCGATCGCGTTAAACAGCTCTATCATGAAAGTGGCGGTAATTCTTGGCCCGCTATTAGGCGGCATTCTGTACGGGCTAGGGGGTGGCAGCCTGGCGTATAGCGTCTGCTTAGGATGCTTTATAGCCGCATTATTTCTACTGCTGCCGGTGCCCATTCGCTATGTTGAGGCGGCTAAAACGCTGGAGAGTACCGCCATCAAGCGTTTTACCGCAGGCATTCGCTACATACGCTATCAGCCGATTATTTTAGGAGCGATTTCGCTGGATCTGTTTGCCGTGCTACTAGGCGGAGTGGTGGCACTGCTGCCTATCTATGCACAAGAGGTGCTGCACGTGGGGCCCGAAGGATTAGGCGCACTGCGAAGCGCTATTGCTGTCGGCGCACTGCTTATGGGGCTGTACTTAGGCATACGCGGCATCAAGCGTCGCGCCGGGCTGGTTATGTTTGTGGCGGTCACTGTTTTCGGCATTGCCAATCTGGTGTTCGCTTTCTCGACGTTTTTTTGGCTTTCGATGGTGGCCATGTTAGTGGCTGGCGCTGCCGATATGATTAGCGTTTATGTACGTACCACCCTGATTCAGCTCGCGACTCCCGATGAAATGCGCGGGCGCGTCAACGCAGTTAATATGCTGTTTATTGGCTCCAGTAATGAGCTAGGTGAGTTTCGCGCAGGCAGTATGGCGGCATGGTTTGGCGCCGTACCGGCAGCCATCATTGGCAGCGTAGGCACATTAGCGGTCGTTGGCGCATGGGTGAAGATTTTCCCCACCCTGCGCCAGGTCGACCGCTTTGACGACGCTCGTTGATACAAAGCACATATTAACGCGCCAGCAGCGTGATAGCGGTAGCGGGGCGCGCTCTAAAAGCGATAATTGTGCACAGTGAGCATGATGGGAAGAGTGGTCTTAAGGGTCAGAGAAGTGATGCAGCACAAACGTCGATAGACTTGCCAGCCGGCGAGGTGGCAACCCGCTGTACCACGCTACCCACCACAATCAAGCACGGTGACGGCAGAGGATTCTTAGCCAGCATGTCTGGCATGCTGGCTAAGCTGCCCACGAGCGACTGCTGGCTCGGCTGGCTGGCGTTGGCCACTAGCATGATCGGCCATTCATCGGGCAGACCTGCCTGGCGTAAGCCTTGGCAAATAGCGGCTACTTTGGAGAGGCCCATATAAAACACCAGGGTTTCATCTTTACGTGCCAGCGACGCCCAATCCGGCGTGCCCTCTTCGCGACATAGCTGGGCGGTCACAAAGCGCAGCTGCTGCGCGTGGCCGCGATCGGTCAACGGAATACCCATGCAGGCAGCAGCGGCTGAGGCGGCGGTAATTCCCGGCACAATAGTGGCAGGCACCTGGGCGGCTGCCAGAGCATCCAGCTCTTCACCCATGCGCCCAAACACCGCTGGGTCACCGCCTTTCAGGCGCACTACCGACTTTCCTTGTTGAGCAAGTGCGACCATCAGCGCGCCGATTTCATCCTGAGGAACGCTGTGATGGCCACGCGCTTTGCCCACGTAGTAGCGCTCGGTGTGGTGAGGAATCAGTGCCAGCACGTCATCGCCAACCAAGCGGTCATAGACAACGGCATCCGCCTGCATGAGCAGCCGAGCAGCCTTGAGCGTTAATAGCTCCGCATCGCCGCTTCCCGCGCCGACTAAGTAAACCTGACCGGCACGGCACTGACCCAAACCTCCCCGCAGCGGCACATGTAACTCCTCAGTAGGGCGAGCTGACGACGAGCACCCACGGGCCAACATGCGCATAAAGGCGTTAAGCCAGTTCAGTATTAGGGGTCTGCTTAGCGCGCGCATGGGGCCGCTCCTCTTCAATAAGTGACTTCAATTCGGGAATACAGCTGCCGCACTGAGTGCCGCAGGCGAGTCTGGCGCCAAGCGCTTCGATACTGATATCGCCCGCGCGAATGGCGTTAGTAATCGTGGTTTGGCCTACTTGATGACAGCTGCACACCACCGGGCCGGTATCGACGGCACCATCGTCACAGCCCGCTAATAAGCGCCGCCGGTGGGTATCGCTCAGCGTCGTCTCGTTAAAGCGGGATTCAAGCCACGCCAGCCCCGGCAGCTCGCTGGGCAGGCCGACCATTAGCCACCAGCGAAGCTGGCCATTTTCAACACTCGCCGCCCGCAGTCGCCCGCTGGCGGCATCTTGGCTGAGTACCGACACAGGCCCTGGCAACCACGCGCTAAGCTGTGCTAACCAGTCGCCGACCGGCTGGATATCGGCAAGTTGCCAGCGCTGTAAGCCGTGCATAGGGATGCGTGTCCAGTAGGCGCTAGTGCACCACGGCGTTGATTCAACAGCTGTATCAGCAATAAGCAGCGTGGCCTGCCACTCCACCCTTAGCGGGGCCAGCGCTACAGCACCGTGTTTGGACTCCGGCTGACCGGAGAGCGGGTCCGTAATGCTATCGATCAGCGCACTGCTTCTAGCCTGCTGAGTGAAACAGTCGGTCCAGTGAATGGGCACAAACACCTCGCCACGCCGCTGGGCATTGGCAATCCGCACACGGGCACGAAACTCCCCCTTCGCAGCGGTTAATACTGCCAAGCCTTGATCGGTAACACCGGCGGCGTGGGCATCGTCGGGGTGCACGTCCATAAAGGGCTCCGCGCGGTGATTCATTAAGCGCGGCGCGCGAGCAGTACGCGTCATGGTGTGCCACTGGTCGCGAATCCGACCGGTATTTAAACGCAGCGGGTAAGCGGCGCTAAGCGCTTGCTCGGGCCACTGCGGAACAATCGCCAGCAGCTTGGCGCGGCCATTCGCAGTGGCAAATTCACCCTCTTCAAACAGCCGAGCAGTGCCATTTGGTGCGGCCTTGGTGACCGGCCATTGAATCGGCGCTAAGGCGTCGTAGCCTGCGCGCCCTAGCCCGACCAGGCCCGAGATATCAAATAGCCGCTTTGGAGTGGCGTGTCTGGCGTCGTTCTCAAACCCTGACAGCCTTGCGTGCTCATCAAAAATTTCCCAGGGATGCGCATAGTTAAACGCCTCAACAAACCCCAGCTGTTTGGCGACTTCACAGATAATCCACCAGTCGTGGCGTGCCTCACCCGGGGGTGCCAACATGCCCCGCTGACGTGAAATACGTCGCTCGGAGTTGGTCACGGTGCCATCTTTTTCCGACCAGCCTGATGCAGGTAGCACGATATCGGCATAGGGCAGCAGGTCGGTGTGGGCCGCGCACTCGGATACAATCACCAGCGGGCATTTTTCCAGCGCGGCGCGCACCCGCGCCGCGTCGGGAAGGCTAATGACGGGATTGGTGGCCATGATCCAAAGCGCTTTAATCTCGCCGCGTTCAATGGCCTCAAATAGCTCAACGGCTTTATAGCCGGGGCTTGCGGGTAACGTTGGCGTAAGGTTCTCGGTTGCCCAAAAGCGGCTGACCAGATCAATCGCGCCAAGGGTGTTGTAATCCATGTGGGCGGCTAGCTGATTGGCAAGCCCGCCGACTTCGCGCCCGCCCATCGCATTTGGCTGGCCGGTAATTGAAAAGGGCCCGGCTCCCGGCAAACCAATTTTTCCGCCCGCTAGGTGGCAGTTAATAATCGCGTTGCATTTATCGGTGCCGCTGGACGATTGATTAACGCCTTGAGAATAAAGCGTGACCACGTGCAGCTGGCTGGCAAACCAGTAAAAGAAGGTTTCTAGCCGCTCGGGATCCACATCGCAGGCGACCGCGACATCAGCCACCGGCCCTGCTGACTGCTGGGCAGCCACCAAGGCATCGTCAAAGCCCTCGGTGTGGCGCTCAATATAAACAGTATCGAGCCTGCGATGCTGCGCCATCCATGCCAGTAAGCCGTTAAACAAATACGCATCGCTACCCGGTTTAATACCTAGGTAGAGGTCGGCGATTTCACAGCTGTCGGTCACTCGCGGGTCAATCACCACCAGACGCATCAGCGGGTTGCGCTCTTTAGCGACTTTAATGCGCTGGTAAAGCACCGGGTGATTCCAAGCAAGGTTGGACCCCACCAGCACTACTAGCTCGGCCTCTTCCAAATCCTCGTAGTTACAGGGAACCGCATCCGCACCGAAGGCGCGCTTGTAACCTGCCACCGCTGACGCCATACAAAGTCGTGAGTTGGTATCTAAATGAGGGGTGCCTAAAAAGCCTTTAAATAGCTTATTAGCCACGTAGTAATCTTCGGTTAACAGCTGCCCGGAAAGGTACGCTGCCACGCTGTGATTGCCATGCGCTGAGCGCAGCGAGTTTAAGCGCTGCGCGACGGTGCTCAGCGCGACGTCCCAGGTAACGTTGACACCATCCACTCGGGGATGGTTTAGGCGCCCATGATGACCCAGCGTTTCATGCAACGCCGACCCTTTAACACACAGCCGTCCGTAGTTGGCTGGGTGCTCAAGATCGCCCTCTACGGCGCACAGCGTACCCGCTTTCACGGTTGCCGTTACGCCACAGCCGACGCCACAATAGGGGCATGTCGTTTTCACCTGAGTCATAGCTACTCCTCGGGTTGCTGATTAACGCCACGCATAAAAAAACGCCCAGTCCTTTTCTCTAATGCGCTATATAAACGCATTGGGAGAAGAGGGCTGGACGTCGTTGCCACAGCGTATCTTCGTCGGTGCAGACTAATTCACTAACACCTGCCTATTTCCTGACAGTGACACATTTTTAACGGCTACTTATTTTTCTAACGGCTTTGGAGTTATTCGCTGCCGTCGCCTATCAATGCGCTTACTGCTTATTAACTCATTTATTATCTCGCTTATTGATTAGACAACTGCAAATGACAGTCCGCTCATCGCTATTTTCTAAATTAAATATTTAAAAACAGAAGCTTATAAATTAAAAAAATCATAACCGAGCATCTCAAATCCGCTCAGTACACGCTAAATGATGCCTGGGAGTGCATACCAAGCACTTAACGCACCATTGCCGTGCAGGCTTACATTCGAGCAGCTAAGTTAGCCACCTTAAAAATCCCTCTAAGCAACTGACATAATTACAAAAAAAATAATTTAAAAACAGTTGGCTAGATAATTGCTTTTTAATTAGATATCAAGATTTTAAAAATGCTATCGGGCAACGGCGCCCCTGCTACCTCTTCTGCTTAGAAGGTGTAGCAGGGGCGTTTTTTGTTTGGTGCTCAAGCAGCCGCAAAGACACAGAGGAGCCGCCCATGGAAACCACACCCCAGTGCTCATCCATTCGCCATCTGGTGATTATCGGAAACGGCATGGCGAGTCATCGTCTGATTGAGGCGTTGGTGAAACAGCCTACTCGCCCACAGCGCATCACGGTCATCGGTGCAGAGCCGACCCCTGCGTATAACCGTATTTTACTCTCGCCGCTGCTCGCTGGTGAAATGCAACCCGACGTACTGATGCTGCGCGACGCTGCGTGGTACGCAGATCAAGGCATCACGCTAATACTTGGCGAAAAAGTCGACACGCTTGATCGCGCCCATCAAACGCTCACCACCGATAGCGGCCGCACGCTCACTTACGATCACGTGGTATTAGCCACCGGTTCCCACCCGGCAATGCCCGACATTCCAGGCATTGAGCTTGGCGGCGTGCATGGCTTTCGCGACTTACAGGACGCCGCCGCGCTTGAGACCATTGCCCTTCAAGGAGGCAATAGCGTGGTTATCGGAGGCGGTCTGCTGGGATTAGAAGCCGCCGAAGGGCTACGTAAACGCGGCAATAATATCCACGTTAGCGTGCTCCAGCGTAGCGAGCGGCTAATGAACCGGCAGCTGGATACGACCGCCTCACACCTGCTGCAAAACACCCTGACCCAGCGCGGTTTGAATATCGTTACCGGCGCCCAGCTAGTAAGGCTAGAGGGCAATGCCCAGGGCCAAGTCACCAGCGTCCATCTTGCTGATGGCCGCAAGCTGGAAGCGACCAGCGTGATTATCGCCGCTGGTATTACACCCAATGCCGCGCTTGGCCATCACGCGGGCCTAGCGACGGAGCATGCCGTTTTAGTCAATGAATACCTCACGACCAGTGATCCGGCCATTTCAGCGCTGGGCGAGTGCTGCCAGTTTAACGGTGCTACTTACGGCTTAGTGGAGCCGATTTGGCGGCAGGTAGAAGTGCTCGCCGCCACGCTATGCGGCATTGCGACGCCTGGATACAGGGATGCCCCCAGCGCCACCAAACTCAAGATCAGCGGCATTACGCTTTATGCATTTGGCCCCACACAGCCCAGCGCTGAGCACGAGGTGCTGAGCTACCGCGACATCGAACGCGGCGACTATCGCCGGGTGCTGCTACGCAACGGGAAGATTGAAGGCGCGGTGCTTTACGGCGATACCGCGCTGGGCCCTTGGTACTTCGAGCAAGCACTCGCAGGTAGCAATCTTAATGACTGCCGCCAGGCGCTACTGTTTGGCGCCGCGGATATTGAAGTGCTGCGTAGCGCGGCTGCTGAAAATTCGTCTGTCTCTTATGCAAACTCACCTCACACAACGCCGGAGGCAGCTTAGTCATGTCTGCTAAAAACTGGTCTGCTAAAAGCGGGTCTGCTAAAAACTTGCCTGCTAAAAACTTATCCATGCAAACAACGTCTACCCAACAGCAGCTTATTATTATTGGTAACGGCATGGTCGGCCACCACCTGGTCGAGCAGTTAGTCGAGAACGGTGCACTAGAACGCTATCAGGTCACCGTGTTTGGCGAAGAGCGCCACCGAGCCTACGACCGAGTACATCTTTCTGAGTACTTTAGCGGCCGCGATGCAGATGCTCTGGCGCTTTGCGAAGCGGATTACTACGCCCTTAGCAACGTGGAGCTGCGCAGCGGTGAAGCGGTGATCGAGATTGATCGCGCGACTAATGAAGTTATTACCGACCAGGGCCGCTACCCCTACGACCGCCTCGTGCTGGCCACCGGCTCCTATCCGTTTGTGCCACCGATTCCCGGCAATGATCGTGAAGGCTGCCTGGTATATCGCACGCTGGACGATCTTGATGCCATTCGCGCAGTTGCTGAAACGGCCACCACCGGCGTAGTCGTCGGGGGTGGTTTACTGGGGTTAGAAGCAGCCAATGCCCTGCGTGGTTTGAACTTAGACACCGCAGTTATCGAGTTCGCGCCGCGCCTAATGCCGATGCAGGTGGATAACGAAGGCGGCGAGCTGCTGCGCGAAAAAATTGAAGCGCTGGGCGTTCAGGTGCTCACCGAACGCGCGACGCAGCGTATTGAAGATGGTGAAGCAAGCCGCCATCGCATGGTTTTCCAGGACGAAAAGATCCTTGAAACCGACCTGATTGTTTTTTCAGCCGGCATTCGGCCTCGCGATCAGCTGGCGCGAGACTGCGGCCTGGAGATGGGCGAACGTGGCGGTATCGTGGTGGATAATCAGTGCCTTACCAGCGACCCGGCCATTCTCGCGATTGGCGAGGTGGCACTATGGAACCAGAGTATTTTCGGTCTTGTTGCGCCCGGCTATCAAATGGCCAAGGCTGCGTTTTCTACGCTAATGGGTGGCGACACGCTCTTTGCGGGCGCCGACATGAGTACCAAGCTCAAACTCCTGGGCGTGGATGTCGGTTCGATTGGGGACGCCCACGGCAACCAGAACCCCGGCGCTCGAATGTTCCGCTACTTGGACCCGATCAAACAGGAATACCGCAAGCTAGTCGTTTCCAGCGACGGTAAAAAACTGCTCGGCGCTATGCTGGTAGGCAACAACGGCGTTTATGACACGCTATTGCAGTATTATTCAAACGGCATTGAGCTACCTGCTGAGCCTGCGTCGCTGATTCTTCCCCAGAGCGGTGCGGCCCCTGCCCTTGGCCCCGGCGCACTGCCGGAAACGGCGATGATTTGCTCCTGCCATAACGTCAGCAAAGCCGACATTTGCGCCACTATTGACGGCGGTGCGGAGGACCTTGCTGGCGTAAAAATCGCCACGAAAGCCAGCACCGGCTGTGGTGGCTGTACCGCGCTACTCAAAAGCGTGGTCGACTATGAGCTGGAAGCTCGCGGCGTCGATGTCGACAAATCGATTTGCGAACACTTCGCCCATACCCGCCAAGGGCTCTACGATATTGTCCGCGTCGAAGGCATCAAAACCTTTACTGATTTAATTGAAAAGCACGGCAACCCCGATACTCACCGCCTAGGCTGCGATATTTGCAAACCCGCCGTAGGTTCAATTCTGGCCTCCTGCTTTAACGAGCCCATTACGGATGCCGCGCATATTCCTTTGCAGGATACCAATGATACGTTCATGGCCAACATGCAAAAGAACGGCACCTACTCGGTTGTGCCCCGCGTAGCCGGTGGCGAAATCACGCCTGACAAACTGATTACCCTGGGTGAGGTCGCTAAAAAATACAGCCTCTACTCAAAAGTCACCGGCGGTCAGCGAATCGATTTGTTCGGTGCACGCTTGGAAGACCTGCCGGATATCTGGAGCGAGCTGATTGCCGCAGGTTTTGAGACCGGCCACGCCTACGGGAAATCGCTGCGCACGGTCAAATCCTGCGTGGGCAGCACCTGGTGTCGCTACGGCGTGCAGGACAGCGTCGGCATGGCGATCTGGTTAGAGAATCGCTACAAAGGTCTGCGCTCTCCTCACAAGATCAAGTTTGGCGTTTCCGGCTGCACCCGCGAATGCGCTGAAGCACAGAGCAAAGATATCGGCATCATAGCCACCGAGAACGGCTGGAATCTCTACGTCTGTGGCAACGGCGGCATGCGCCCGCGCCATGCCGAACTGTTTGCCACCGATCTTGACGATGAACAGCTCTACCGCACTATCGACCGATTCTTGATGTTTTACGTACGCACCGCCGACCGGCTACAGCGCACTTCCGTCTGGCGTGAAAATTTAGACGGCGGCTTGGCATATCTTAAAGAGGTGATTTTGGACGACAGCCTAGGTATCAACGACGAACTGGAGCGCCAGATGCAAAGCGTGGTGGATACCTACCAGTGCGAATGGGCCGACGCCATCAGCGACCCAGAGAAGCTCAAGCGCTTCCGCAGCTTCGTCAACGACGACCGCCCAGACCCATCGATCATTATGACCTCCGAGCGCGGCCAGCTACGCCCGGCGTAAGCGATCCTGTGCACTGTCCCTGACACTGAATAAAACGAGGCACCCCATGACCGTAGCTGCATTGAAAGACGAGATGGATACGGCAGGCTTCAACCACACAAAGACGTGGCAAAAAATCTGTACCAAGGCCGATCTAGTGGCCTTCTCTGGCGTTGCCGCTTGGTTTGAAACCGCAAGCGGTCCGGCCCAAGTCGCCATTTTCCATTTGCCGGTCGACCCAAACGCCGCGGCGCTGCCTGGCCGCCCCACTGAGCTTTACGCCCTCGACCACTTTGATCCGTTCTCCAAGGCCAATGTGATCGCCCGCGGTATCGTCGGCGATATAAAAGGCGCAGCCGTCGTCGCCTCGCCTATCTACAAGCAGCATTTTCGCTTAGCAGATGGCCAGTGCTTAGAGGACGAGAACGTTGCGCTACGCACATGGCCAATCGCTTTTAAGGGCGACGCGGTTTGGATTGAGGGGTAGCCGTGGCATACGTTTTCAGTTGCGCAAAATGATCATCGGCACGCTGCAAGGCGTCTAATGATTTAGCTCGATCATGCTCAGCCAATAAGGTGCACAGTACTTCGGAGACGGCTAAGGCAGGGGTGAGCGTATGGAAAAAGCTGTAGCTTTCCGTGGCGCAAAAAATGGTGTGCGTGGACATTCCAACCAGCGGTGAAACTTCGCTGTCGGTGATCGAAAGAATGTCCAGTCCCTTGCCTTTAGCCAGCTGCGCAAGCGCTAGCGTCTCAGTCGCATAGGGTTTGATGGAGACGACGAGCACCACGTCATCCGCCGTCGCGCGGATGAGCGCGTCTCCACCGGTTCCCGCAGGCCCATCCAGATGGATCGAACGATCGCTTAACAGTGACATAACATAATGGAAATGCCATGCAACAGAATGACACGAGCGCAAACCTAACACGTATACCTTCCTCGCCGACCCCAGCCGCTCAGCGATGGCTTCAAGCCGCTGCAGCGAATCAGGCTCGCTGAGCCTAGCAATTTGGGCGCTCAGCCCATGCAGCATATGAGAGGCAATGTCGCTTTTGCGCGGCTCGGTATCTTCGCTGTCGCGCAGGCGAACCTGCGCAGCAAAGCCATCGCTTCCCCGGCGCAGCGCCGAGGCATAATGTGCCCGAAGTTCATCGTATCCTTGCATGCCTAAGAACTTTGCAAGCCGTGTCATCGTCGCGGGTTGCACCGCCGCATGACGCGCCAGCTCGCGCATGGACACCAGCGCCACTTCGTCCGGATACTCAAGCACGTAGCGAGCGGCCTGCTGGAGCTGCCCTGACATGGCATCGTACTGAGCAATAATCTGCTCTCTCAGAGGGTCGCTTTGCGCCATTCGTGTTGCCTCTTATCCGGCTCATGTCAGTGATTCATCATTCGTAGCCAGGCCGCTGAGACATAGGGTCCTCGCCGCTAAACAGCCCATGATTTAAACGTTACTGATCTAAAAAAACAATGATCTAAGTGTTTTATTATAAATATAATGATCCACTTGTTGCTAAAATCTATAGAGTTGTGCCAATCTACTTATCATCTAAAGCCCACACCGCCGAGTACTCAGGGCAGGGTAATACGGAGCAGACTCTATGACACGTATTCTTCATCGCGGCATCGGCGGAACGCTGCCTCATGCTGCGTCGGCGCAGGGCGTCTACATCACTGATACCAGTGGACGCCGCTATCTTGATGGGTCGGGAGGTGCTGCCGTTACCAGTGTCGGCCATGCTCACCCAGAAGTGTTGGCCGCCATGCGCTCGCAGATTGATCACCTTTGCTATGCGCATACGGCCTTTTTCACCACGGATGCTGCTGAAGCGCTTGCGGAGAAGCTAGTCGATTTAGCGCCCGAGGGGCTGAATTATGTCTATCTGGTCTCAGGGGGTTCAGAGGCCATTGAAGCCGCTTTGAAGATGGCGCGGCAATACTTTGTGGAGATTGGCGCGCCCCAGCGGCGACACATCATCGCCAGACGCCAGAGCTATCACGGCAATACTATTGGTGCTTTAGCCACGGGCGGCAACGCGATGCGCCGCCAACAGTTTCAGCCCATTTTGCCAGAAACTCATCACGTCTCGCCCTGCTATGCTTATCGCGACAAGGGCATTGATGAGCCACCGGAAGCTTACGCCGCTCGGCTTGCAGACGAGCTCGAAGCCAAGATTCTGGCGCTTGGCCCCGAGGAGGTCATGGCCTTTGTTGCCGAGCCCGTGGTGGGTGCTACGCTGGGTGCGGTCGGCTCGGTTGCGGATTACTTTCAGCGCGTTCGCGCCATTTGCGATAAGTACGGCGTCCTGCTGATTCTTGATGAAGTCATGTGCGGCATGGGGCGCACCGGCACCGTGTTTGCCTGCGAACAAGACGGCGTCATACCGGATATCGTCACCATCGCCAAAGGCCTGGGTGGAGGCTATCAGCCCATCGGCGCGGTAATACTGTCAGATAAAATATACGCAAGTTTTGCCAACGGTTCAGGCCAGTTTCAACATGGGCATACGTACATTGGCCACCCCGTTGCGGCCGCCGCTGCCAATAAAGTGGTTGAGATCATTGCCCGGCCAGAGACGCTTGCTAACGTTAATGCTATGGGTGCGAGGTTGCAGAGCGGCCTTGAAGCGGCTCTCGCGGCCTGCTCTCATGTTGGCGATATACGCGGCAGAGGCTTGTTTCGCGGTATCGAAATAGTCGCCGACCGAGAGTATAAAACACCTTTCGATCCGGCTAAAAAGATTCACGCTAAAATCAAGCGCCAGGCCATGGCACGGGGCCTGATCAGCTATCCGATGGGCGGTACACTGGATGGCACGTACGGTGACCATATTTTGCTGGCGCCGCCTTATATTATTGAGCCCAGCGATATCGATCTAATCATTGAGCGCATTGCCGATGCTATCAACGCCGCGATCGCAGAATAACGGCGATAACGCACTACTTGAACGGAGCCTCTCATGACGCCATCCCCCTGCCCGCCTATTGCTGACGCTGACTGGCCGAGCGATATTGCCGATCATCGCGAAGGTTTTGCCGGTGCACTGAATGTTTATCGCACCATGGCCCACCACCCGGCCCTGCTTAAGGCGTGGGCACCGCTGCGCCAGCATGTAGTGAAAGACAATGCGCTAGGACCCGAGCTCACCGAAGTGGTGATTCTACGCGCGGGCCTGCGTATGGAGGCGGCCTATGAATGGGCGCATCACGTCAGCCGAGCGCTCGCGCTGGGTTTCTCGGAGGCGCGGATCACGGCCATTCGAGGGATTCCAGAAGGCGTTGACGGCCTTATCGTCCAAGCCGTGGATGCGCTATTTGACGCACGCATGCTAGCGCCGGAGCAGGAGTCCGCACTAGCAGCAGCCATTGGGCGTAAGGCAGTGATCGATCTAATTGCGATGGTGGGTTTCTATTCGGTGCTGGGCTATCTGCTCAAGACCTACGACACGCCCCTTGATACCAATATTCAAAAGGAAGCAGAGAATAGGCCCGCGTTATTTTCGATAAACCCGACTGCCGCCTCTCTATAATCTGAGAAGATCATAAAGGCAGAATCGCCGCCTATAGTAGGCGGCGATCGTGGCGATGAAAGCGCCTATAAAGCACTTTTTTAGCTATTCAGAAACTTAATCAGCGCCTGATTAAACTCTTCCGGATGGGTAGCATTGACGCCGTGGGGCCCGCCTTTGATAACTTCTAGCGTCGCATTGGGCAGCATCTCTTGCGCCCGTTTACCGCTGACTTCAAATGGCACGATGCCGTCTGAATCGCCGTGCAGCACTAATGTAGGAATATCGATCTTAGGCAAGTCCTTGCGGAAATCGGTGTAGCTGAAGGCTTTGATGCAGTCATAAGTCGCTTGCGGTGAGGCAAAGGCAGCAATATCGCGGTGATAAAGGCGGTTAGGCTCACTGACTAAATCGCTACGCTCACCCGCGGTAAAAAAGTCTTTGGTAAACCCGTCTAAAAACGCGAGACGATCACCGGTTACCCCGTCTAAAAATTGATTGATCGTGGCATCGTCCAGTCCACCGTCCGGGTTGTCGTCTGACTTATACAAATAAGGTGGCACCGCCGACGCAAACACAGCCTTACTGACACGCCCTGTGCCGTAGCAGGAAAGATAGCGCGCCACTTCGCCGCCGCCCATTGAAAAGCCCACCAAGGTGGTATCATTCAGATCAAGGATTTCGATAAGCTTCTTTAGATCTGACGCGAGTGTGTTGTAGTCGTAACCACCGTCGGGCTGAGTAGACCAGCCGAAGCCACGACGATCATAGGTGATCACCTTATAGCCCGCCTCCACCAGCGCAGGCACCTGCTTTTCCCAGGAACGCCCGCTTAATGGCCATCCATGGATGAGCACAACGGGCTTACCCGCTCCGCGAACTTCGTAATACAGTTCTACCGGCGTGCCTTTCTCCGTTCCTACGCTCAGCATTGGCATCGTTTAACTCTCCTATTGGGCGTCAAGTGAATCAAACAAACACATCATCAGATGTTAGAACTTATGTTAGGACTTACGATCCGGCTTGATCGTTAATGTGAGGCCGCATTTGAGCATGAGCCACCTCTGCGCTAAACAAGCATTCGGTATGTAACTAGCAAAGTTGCTATGCTTACCGGCTCTATTATCTCTGTGTGTATTGGAGCAAAAAAGTTCGTGAAGACAGAATCAAGTACGTTAGCGTTCTCTGCCTTTATGGCACTGCTGATCGGCTGTGCTGGCATTACCGCCACGCTGGCATCTAACTCTCAGGCGATCTTGCTGGATGGGTTGTTCAACCTTATCTATTTCAGCATAGCACTGGTGACGATTAAGGTAAGCAAACTGGCGAGCCGTCCCGATAGTGAATCCTATCCGTTCGGGTATAACTATTTTGAGTCGCTGGTAAATCTATGCAAAGGGCTGCTTATTTTAGGCGTTTCTATTTTTGCCTTGGTGGATGCTGTCGCTGCGCTACTTACCGGTGGCCGTGAAATATCGGCGGGAATCGCCGTCCTGTATGCGCTCTTTGCCACCGCCGTCTGCTCGCTAACCGCCTGGGTGATGCATCGCAGCCAGCGTCATGTTAATAGCCCGCTGGTTAGCGCCGATAAGCTCAACTGGATGGTGAATAGCTTAATCTCTGCCGCGATCTTGATGGCGTTTTGCCTAGTGGTGCTTTTTGAGCAGATGGGCTGGTACACCGTGCTGCCCTATGTGGATTCAGTGTTGGTGATTGCCGTCGTTATTCTGTGCTTAGGTGTGCCGGTACGTATGGCTTCCCAAGCATTAAGAGAATTACTCAACAAAACGCCTGAAGAAGCTATCGCAGAGCCTGTACGCCAAGCCGTAGCGCGTGGCCTCGTTGACATTGATACCGTAGAGGTGCGCGTGCGCATGGTTCGCCCCGGCCGCATGCTGTATGTCATGGTGCACGTAGTGCTGCCTGAAACAGCCGATGTCTCAATCGCAAGCCAAGACGAACTGCGCGGCCGTATTGATAACGAAGTACGCCGTTATTACGCGCCGGTGGTATGCGATGTCGTGTTTACTGCCGATACCCGTTGGGCAGCACCCTCTTGTGGGCTATTGGTCAAAACGGACGTTTAAGTACCGATGACGCACTAACTACTGCGCCCTTCGCAACAAACCAATGGTGACGACGACTCCGCCAACCAATGCGAGCCCAAACAGCGTTAACGCGAGCGTATGGCCCACCGCATCAATCAGCATTCCCGTACTTATCACGGGAATACTGAAACCCATGTAAGCCATCAGAAAATAGCCCGCGCTCGCTTGAGTAGACAACATACCGGCAATTTCTAATACGCCGCTTAATCCCCCGAGATAAATAAATCCATAGCATGCGCTGCTAGCGGCAACCGTGCCGATCAGCACTACGAAGAGATAACCTTGAATCGCACCCCAAGCAATCAAGCTATAGGCCAGCGGTAGAATAACCAGGCCCAATACGGTTGCGGTACGGGGCGCCAGTTTTCTCGCCCAAGGTTGGAAAAGCACGCCGCAGCTGCAAATGCCAAAGATGGCAAACCCACTCCACGCCGATAAGCCGTGTTTCTGCAATGTCGATGGCAGTATCGCGATCACCAACCCCACCGTTGCCCAGGCTAGTAAAATCGCTAGCCCATACGCCAATGTTCCCGGCGGATAGCTTGGAAGGCGCAACATGGCGTTGTTAACCGCATTTGGCGCGTAATCATCGAGTGTGATAATCATCAGCAACGCCAGCGAGGCCGCCGCCAGGTAAAGCCATAGGCTTGGCGGCGATACGCTGGGCGCGTGGAAGATAAACAGGCTGGTAACGGCAGCCCCTAGACCAAACCCAAGCGCCGTACTGGCCGTTACGTAGCTCGTGGCATCGTTCGTGGCACGGTTAGTGGTATCGCTCTTTTGATCTTCAAAAAGCATTTGCATGTAAGCGGGCGCTACCGCTGACGTTAGCCCCATTCCGACACCCAGTAAAAAGCGAGCAATGCCCAACCCTAATAAACTAGGCGCCATCAGAGTAATAGCGGTTGCGAGCAGGCTTAGCAGCAAGGCAATTACGATTAATGGCTTGCGCCCCACTCGGCCTGCCAAATCGTTTAAACCGAGCAATACCGGCACAATGCCCGCCACGTAACAAGCAAAGGCAATGGTCGTAGCCCCTACGCCCAAGCCATCGCGAGCCGCTAGCGCATCATAAAGGGGAGCCTGTAAATTAACCCCGGCAGTTATCATACACAGCGCAAACGCCAAGCGGATGGCGTTACATCGTTTCATGAGCGGTTCCTAACGGATCATTTTGTGAACCGCTAAGCTCGCATTTTTACCAGCGCTGGGTAAGGTACACTTAATCACCATTATCCAAGCACTGTTCCACTCTTTTAAAGAACAGTTTAAATAACCGTTTCTAAGAATCGTTTCTAAGAACCGTTTAAAGCCACAGGACCACTCATGGAACTATCCATCAATCGGCATGGCGGTACGCCCATTGCGCAGCAGGTCGAAGCGAGCATTCGAGATTGGATTGAAACGCAGGGGTCGGGAGGTGGCCGTCGTTTACCCTCTATTCGCCGTTTAGCGGCCACGCATGACATTAGCCGTAATGCGGTAATCGAAGCCTATGAACGTTTGGTTGCCGCTGGATTGGTGTGCTCCCGACGTGGTTCAGGATTTTATGTCGCGGATAGCACTGCATCGTTAGTCTCACAGCCATCCATTAATGACGCATTGGAAGAGGTCACAAACGGCTTGTGGGGGCTTTTCAATGCCAATGAGCACACGCTCAAGTTAGGCTGTGGTTGGCTGCCCAGCCATTGGCGAGAAGGAGACGACCTAACCCACGCTATTCGCCACGTAGCACGCAGCAGTCGCGCAGGAATTTTCGAATACAGTACGCCTCAAGGGCCCCTAGCACTGCGCGAGTTGATTCAAGAGCGTTTGCGTATGCTCGCCGTGGGTGTGGACGCACAGCAGATCGTGATGACCGGCGGAGGTAGCCACTCGCTCGACCTGATAATAAGGATGCTTTTGGAGCCCGGTGACGTGATGTTTGTAGAGTCGCCAGGCTATTATAATCTGTTCGGGCTGCTGCACTTGCAGCGCATCCGCGTCATAGGTGTGCCTCGCCTTGCCGACGGGCCCGATATCGAGCGTTTAGAGCAATTATTAGCCGAGCATCGCCCTAAGCTTTTCTACATCAACAGCGTGTTTCATAACCCTACCGGCAGCACTCTAACCCCCGCCATTGCGCATCGAGTATTACAGTTGGCGGAACAGCACGATTTTCAAATTATCGAAGACGATATCTACGCGGATTTCCAGCATACACCCACCTCGCGCTTAGCAGCGTTAGACGGTTTAAACCGGGTTTTCTACCTTGGCAGCTTTTCGAAAAGTCTTTCTTCTTCGTTACGGGTAGGCTTTATCGCTTCCCCGCCGACGCTGATACAGCGCTTAGTAGATATCAAGATGTTGACCAGCATTTCCGCATCACGCTTTGCTGAGCAGGTCGTCATTACCATGCTGCAAAACGGTAGCTACCGGAAGCTCACCGAACGGTTAAGAACCAAGCTATCCAATCAAATGGCGATAGCACTCACGATGCTTAAAAAAGCTGGTTGGGAAATTTATACCGAGCCCGCGGGAGGAATGTTTATTTGGGCGAGGCCACCCTCTGACACCTCGCCCGAGACGCTGATTGAACTGGCTAATCGGTGGGAAATCACGCTATCGCCGGGGCATTTATTCTTTGCTGATCACCAGTCGACACCATGGTTACGCCTTAACGTTGCCTACATGCAAGACCCAAGAGCGAGAGCGTTTATTGAAGCGGCGAGCTAACAGCGCCCTGCTAAGCGAGTCATCTAACTTCCAAAGGGCAGCATGGCACCCGCTAGTGCGGCCACCGGATCGGTAGTGGAGTTGCCTTCATCATAGATCGCCCACCCGTGGGGAATCGACTTACCAGCGCGCCGATGAAGCTCTATCTCGCTGCGAGCGACCACACTGGTGGCAAAATCAAACGTATAGGGCATTCCACCAGGGCGTGGCCAGGAAAACGCGATGGGGTTGGTACCTAAAAGAGGCAAAGTACCGCCCGCAGGTGAAACAAAGGGATGGCTCGGCGTCATTGCCAACGCCACAAGCCCTTCTGCGGAAAGTGCTTCAACCTCAGACCACAGAGCTGAGAAATGAAAGCTATTGTTAATCGCGAGAGCTGCAATAAAAGCAGGTACCGAGTACCTGCTTTCTATTTACCTATCGTTCGAGCATTTTTACAGCTCGCGCTTACCGTCGACTAAGCGTGTAGTGCTCAGAGGATTACCATCTTTTAGCGCCTCGGGTAGCAGCCCTGCTGGCAACGACTGGTAGCAAACGGGGCGTAGGAAACGGTGGATAGCCGCCGTGCCTACTGACGTAGTGCGGGAATCAGACGTTGCCGGGAACGGCCCGCCGTGTACCATGGCATGGCAAACTTCAACGCCAGTTGGCCAGCCATTGGCCAGAATACGGCCAGCCTTGCGCTCAAGCGTGGGCAGCAGCGCTTTGGCGGCATCCAGATCTGCGTCATCCATATGCAGCGTTACGGTTAGCTGACCTTCAAGCTGCTCAGCCACACGTTTCACTTCGGCTTCATCAGCGCATTCAATCACTAAAGAGCTGGCACCAAACACTTCAGCCTGCAGCGCTTCTGAAGCAAGGAAGTCACTCGCTGAAGCGGCAAACAGGCCTGTCTGGCATTGGTAATCGCCACCCGCTTTACCGCGAGCAACTTCACGCACTTTATCCGCACTGCTCAAGCTAGCAACACCCTCTTGATAAGCACTGTGAATGCCTGGAGTGAGCATGGTCTGTGCACTGCTGACTTCAACGGCACCTTTCGCAGCTTCAATGAAAGCGTCCAGCTCAGCACCTTTCACCGCGATGACAAGGCCTGGGCTAGTACAGAACTGGCCGGCCCCCATATTGAGTGAACCAATAAATGCCTCACCTAACGCCTTGCCACGCGCTTTCAGCGCCGCGGGCAATAAGAACACAGGGTTAATGCTGCTCATCTCGGCATAAACCGGAATCGGCTGTGGCCGCGCCTGAGCTGTTTTCATCAGCGCCGTACCGCCGCTGCGCGAACCGGTGAAACCCACCGCCTGAATACGAGGGTCGTCGACCAGCGCCTGACCGATTTCTCGACCGGAGCCGAACAGCAGTGAAAAGACACCTTCAGGCAAGCCACAGGCTTTAACGGCTTTTTGAATCGCCCGCCCAACCAGCTCAGAGGTACCTGGGTGCGCAGAGTGACCTTTTACGACCACTGGGCAGCCCGCGGCTAGTGCAGACGCCGTGTCGCCACCGGCAACCGAAAATGCAAGCGGGAAGTTGCTGGCCCCAAACACAGCCACTGGGCCTAGTGCTATATGGCGCTGGCGCAAGTCAGCGCGCGGAAGCGGCTGGCGATCTGGCATGGCAGGATCAATACGAACGTCCAACCACTCGCCTGCACGTACAACGGAGGCGAATAAACGTAGTTGGCCGCAGGTTCTGCCACGTTCACCCTCAAGACGCGCCTGAGGAAGACCAGATTCCGCCATCGCACGCTCAATTAATTCGCTGCCGATAGCTTCAATTTCACTGGCGATGGTTTCAAGAAACGTAGCGCGCTCTTCAAGCGATGTTTCTCGATAGGTGTTATACGCTGCTTCGGCTAGTTCGCAAGCTTGCTCAACGTGGGTTCGACTTCCGCCTGCATATACTGGCTCTAAGGATTCGCCGGTTGCGGGGTTTACCGCTTGAATATTGGCCTGTGTACCGGTTACTGACTTTTGGCCGATTAGCATTTCGCCTTGAATCGTCATACGTTGCTCCTCATATGGTTCAGTGATATCACTGGTCGCGATATTTTGCGTACATGTTGCGCGCCCGGTTAAGGTGCTGAAACATCGTTTCACGGGCGGCTTGGGCATCGCGGGAAAGAATGGCTTCAATAATGTACGAGTGCTCTTCTTGAACCCTTTCCAAGTAACGTTCGGAAGAAATCGGGTTAATATCGGTACTCAGCAGCTTGGCCCGCGGGATCACGCTCTGGCTCCACTGCTTGTAAAAAGATTGGAAAAAAGGATTTTTAGTTGCCGTTGCGATGGCAAAGTGAAAAAGATAATCCTCTTCCCGCGCCTGGCTTTTCTGGGCAAATGCATTGCTAAAGGCTAAATGCTGAGTCTCTAATCGCTGACGGTCTTCATCATCATGGCGCAAAGCTGCCAGCTCAGCTGCTGCGGGCTCTAGCGTCAAACGCAGCTCCAGAAGATGTAAAATATCTTCCACCGTAGTCGGATTGATACGCTCAGCAGGCCGTGCTTCTAAACTAGAAGAACGCAGCACCGTGGTACCTACGCCACGTCGTGTTGCTACCAGCCCCAGGGATTTAAGATGGGTAATTGCCTCACGGATGACGGTGCGACTCACCCCAAAGGAATCGCAAAGGCTGTTCTCTGTAGGTAGCTTTTCCCCCACGCTGACCTTGCCTTGAGTGATCAAAGCTTCCAATTGATCGGCCACGTGCACGGACAAGCTTCCCTGTTTAGCAATTTTATGAAAACTTAAATGCATGTTATCCGACGGCATATTAGACACCTTTAATAATGCAAACCTGATGTAGCAACAGGTTTAGTTAAATACATCGCTAGCGCATTAATGCTGGCCGTTTAGGATCAAACTCCCATCCAGGAATCAGAAACTGCATCGCCATTGAATCATTTCTCTGTGTGGCACCTAACGAATTGTAAAGGTTGTGCGCCGCCTGGAGTCTATCTTCATCGAGCACAACGCCTAGCCCGGGCGTCGTTGGAACCGTTAACTTGCCATCGCTAATACGTAAGGGGGCTTTAGTAATACGCTGGCCATCTTGCCAAATCCAGTGAGTATCAATCGCCGTAATGTCACCAGGGCAAGCCGCGGCAACGTGCGTCATCATCGCTAATGAAATATCAAAGTGGTTGTTACTATGTGACCCCCACGTCATGCCCCACTCGTGGCACAGTTCGCCAACTTTGACAGCACCTTGCATCGTCCAAAAGTGACAATCCGCCAAAGGGATATCCACTGCATTCAATTGAACGGCGTATTGGAGCTGCTTGAAATCAGTCGCGATCATGTTGGTGGCCGTTGCTAAACCAGTACGCTTTTTAAACTCGGCCATGGTTTCGCGTCCCGAATAGCTTTCTTCCTGGCCACAGGGGTCTTCTGCATAGCTCAGCAAGTGCTTAATCGGCTCTAGAATTCGAACCGCGTCATCAAGCTTCCAAGCGCCGTTAGGGTCAAGCGTCAGTCGCGCATCAGGGAAGGCGTCGTGCAAAGCGCGGATGCAATCGGCTTCGTCTTCACCGCTTAACACCCCGCCCTTTAGTTTGAAATCTTTAAAGCCGTAGCGTTCATAGGCTGCTTTGGCTAAATCGACAACGGCATCTGGCGTCAGCGCTTCCTGGTAGCGTATTTCATCCCAACGGTCTTGGGGATTCTTTGCCTGAATATAGGGTAAGTCTGTCTTACCGGGGTCGCCTAACAAGAATAGATAGCCTAGCACATCGACTTGGTCACGCTGGCGCCCATACTGGCCAAGCAAATCTGCCACGGGCAGCTGGAGCGCCTGGCCATAGAGATCCAACAGGGCAGACTCGATACCGGTAATAACATGCACCGCAACCCGTAAGTCGAAGGTTTGACGGCCTCGCTCTTCACGCCCATTTTTAGCGAGCATCAGACGTACTTGATTAAGCGTTTGCTTAACATTATTGATAGGTGAGCCTTCCACTAACACACGGCACTTGGCTAGCCCACTCAGGATGCCTGCGCTGGAAGGAATTTCACCCACCCCTTTATTGCCTGCCGTATCTTCGAGGATAACCACACAGCGGATAAAATAGGGCGCATGCCCGCCGCTCAAATTAAGTAAAAAACCATCGTATCCTGCAACAGGAACCACTTTCATTGATTTAATCTTAGGAAACATATGACGCACACCCCTTTTATTATAGACCTCAATAGAGCGATCGTTTTCGGAATCAGATTACGAGTACCGAATAAACAAGGCGAAGCTGCTATTGATACTCAGCCGAAGATTAAGCTGCTTACAACTGGCTCTTCTTAATTTAAACGTCCTTGGCTACTAACCCGCGAGTTCACACACAGAACGCCACAGCATGTCGTCGATAACAACCGGCTCTTCTCCGTATCGCTGGCGAGAAGTAGACTCGCCTGGCCAGCGTACGGGGCTACCCGGCTCAGCAGGCGTGGTAGCGGCCAGATGAGACTGGATACCCTCAACAATGTTATCGCAAGCGTCACGCCCACCAAGTTGTTCAGGGTCAAAAATCATAAAAATTTGGCTACTTCCGCCGCCGCTACCACGCTGAACGTTATCAATTTCATGGCTAGGGCGCCCTTGAGATAGCAGGGCAGCCAACGCATCAAGCAGAACCGCTAATCCAGAGCCTTTCCAATAGCCTGTTGGCAGTAAACGACGCGTGGCTGCTATCACTGCAGGGTCACGACTCAACTGCCCATGCTCGTCAAAACCTCCGTCGATGGTTAACTGCTCTCCCTTCAATTGAGTCGTCTGAAGCTTACCGTATGAAAACTGAGACATCGCCATATCTAACACAAGAGGCCCTGTGCTATGCGGCACAGCCATCACCAGGGGGTTATTGCCAATCGACTGAGATGCCCCACCCCAAGCAGGCATGCAGGATTCGGTGTTAGTCCACATAATCGTAGCGAAACCTTGCTCAACCGCGTGCCAGCCGTAGCTTCCTCCACGCATCCAGTGCGTTGTGTCGCGTAGCGCGACCAGTCCCATACCGTGCTCACGTGCCAACGCAATAGCTCTTTCTGTCGCATGAAGTGCGTTAATCACACCGATTCCAAAACCACCATCAAGTACCTCAATCGCCCCCATTCGTTGCACAAGGCTTGGCTGAGCGTCGATATCGACCCAGCCGCGCCCGACATATTCAATGAACCGGGGAATCCGACCGATGCCATGAGAAGGTACGCCGTCGCGAGTGCTTTCAGCATGAATTCTCGCGCAAGTCGCAGCAGCATCAGGATTTAGTCCTGCCTTTAATAAAGACCTTTCAATAGTATTCCGAAGCGTTTCAAAATCGACATTAGCCATAACTTACTCCAGCTTAAAAAAAGGCCACTACTGCGAGTGGACATCGGCACCCTAATTGCCACACATGACGGCTGTGGATCAATAGCGTGCAGCAAGCCATCTTAGACATTGAAAAGGATTTCAGACGGTATCTAAGTAGCGCGCGGATGTTTGCTACGGTAGTTCTGCCATAGAGTCAAAGCCAATAATCCTGCGGCTATAACTAAGAAGGTAACGCTGATAGGTCGCGTGAAGAATGGCGTCCAATCGCCCTCGAACGACTGCAGCCCTCGGCGCAGATTTGATTCAGCGATAGGTCCTAGAATGAGTCCTAGAATGACCGGCGCTGTCCCAAAATCGTAACGATTAAGGAAATAGCCTAAAACGCCGAAGCCCAGCATCAAATAAAGATTAAATACGTCTCCATCCACACCGTACACGCCAATGAAACAGAACACTAAAATCGCGGCCAGCAGCTGCTTTCTAGGAACCATAAGTACACGAATGAATAACTTGATACCCAGGCACATGATTAACAGCATGAAGAAGTTGGCGACAAGATAAGCCAAGAAGATGCCATAAATCGTACCGCTTTGATCAGCGAAAAGAAGCGGACCAGGCGTGATGCCTTGAATCATCAAGCCGCCTAGCAGTACGGCGGTAGCAGCTTCGCCTGGGATACCCAAGGCCAAGGTAGGAATCAGCGCACCACCGAGTAGTGCGTTATTAGCACTCTCAACCGACACAACACCTGGCGCGTAGCCCTTTCCAAATTTCTCGGGAGTTTTAGAGAAACGCCGAGTTTGATCATAAGCCACTAGCGAAGCAATGCTACCGCCCGCTCCTGGTATCGGCCCAACGACTGAGCCAGATGCGATGCCTATCAATAGAGCCTTCCAGTGTTTCAGCGTCTCAACAAAGAGCGGTCGTGCGTTATCAATTCGGTGCGCACTTTCTTTCATCCGCTCATACGGATCATATTCAAAGGCATCTTTGAGCACTTGAGAGATCGCAAAAAGACCGATTAACGCAGGGAGTAAATTAACACCGGTTAATAGCGATAGTTCGTCGAAGGTAAAACGCCCTACCCCTGTAATCGGATCGGTGCCAATAGTTGAAATGAAAAAACCGATCAGTCCGGCAATCAGTCCTTTAAGTAACGATTTACCCGCTACTGAAGCAATAATCACTAAGCCGAATATACTTAGGGAAAAATACTCGGCTGGGCCAAATCGCAGCGCAAACTCCGCAATTGGCGGGGCCAGCAAACTAAGAATAACCATGCTCGCCACGCCGCCAAAGAACGAAGCAACAATTGCCAAACCAAGCGCACGACCTGCTTCGCCCTTCTGCGCCATTGGAAAACCATCAAAGGTAGTCGCAACCGATGAGGGAGTACCAGGTATATTTAATAAAATAGCAGGAATGGATCCGCTCGCACCGGCACCACAAAGCGCGCCAAGCAGCATACCTATTCCAGCCACAGGCGGCATACCAAAGGTTACCGGCAAGAGTAAAGCAATGGCCATCGCTGATGTTAATCCGGGGAGCGATCCCATGATGATACCGAGCAAAGTGCCGCCAGCTATAGCCAGCAATGTGCCCCACTGCAACACCATACCTAGGCCGTCTATATAACCGGACATAATAAAAGCCTCCTAAAGCTCAGGTGAAAGATATATCCGGTCACGTGGGGAGTGGGATATTAAAAAGCTCGGTGAATACATAGAAGATACCCAGCGTTAGTAAGAGGGCGAAGACCAATGTGGCAATTAGCGACTTCCCACGCTCGATAGCCGAAAGCGACGCCCATACTCCACTTACAAAAGCGAGCCCTACAACGCAGACAAAAGTAAAAAGCGCAGTGCTGGCGATATAGCCAAGAGGCTCAAAGCTCACAATGTAGCCAATGAGCAATAAGATAATAAATAGCCACTGCGCAATACTGCGTTTGCGCGAAACACCAGCCGATTGTGATCTCGCACCTGCAGCCATCCGCCATTCGTTAACGTCCTTCACCAAACAGGGAAGCGCTAACAAAAAGATCAGCCCTGATAAAAGCTGAGGGAAAAAGGCAGGAGAAAGATCGCCAACAATCTCGAAGTCGGGTATACCTGAGGCGACTACAAAGGCAATTGCCGATGTAATCATCAAAAACAGATTGAAGAGTGGCTTTCCAATATCACGTTCCATAAATAAAACTCCAACCACTCCTTAGTGGCGACACTAGCAACTATATTAACGACGATTTTTATGAAAGTCGGTTTTAGTGGTCGTGCTGCCAAAAATTCTGGCAGCACGCAGGAGCGCTATTATTTTGCCAAGTCTCCGGCAGCCTCCAGCATAATTGCGGCTGATTCATCGATGAAAACATCAAGTTCATCGCCATAAAGAGGAGCTAGCTCAGTTCCCAGGTTATTAGCGGTTTCTTCATAAGAGCCGTCTTCAACGATTTGCTGAATTGCAGCAACCCACTGTTCTTTAACGTCGTCGGGCAGACCTTGAGGCCCAACGAGACCGCGCCATACGCTAATCGTCAAATCATAGCCAGACTCTTGAAAAGTCGGTACGTCAGGCAGATTATCACTGCGCTCAGCATAGGTTGTCGCGAGAGCATTTAGGCGGCCAGCTTCAAGTCCTGAACGTAGTTCAGCACCACCAAGCACCACGGCCTCAACGTGACCACCCATTACCGCTGAGATAGCTTCAGAGCCTCCAGGATAGGGAATCAAATTAAAATTTGAGCTAGTGATGTTAGCAATAGCATTAGCGGTGATATGCGCTGACGAGCCGATACCGGAAACACCGACGCGAACTGAACCAGAAGAAGCGGCTTCGATCAAACTGTCGACAGTTTGGTAAGGGCTTTCGCTGCTAACGGCAAGCAAATATGGCTCTTCGACAACTTTTGCAATAAAGTCAAAATCTTCGTGAGTAAAAGGAACATTACCCATGGCTTCAAGCGAGAGCATACCGGTACTTGCCGCCATCATCGTATAGCCATCAGCAGCAGAGGCTACACCCCGGGACAAACCAACGGCACCGCCGCCACCTGCAATATTACGAATGACCAACGTCTCACCTAGCTGCTCTTCTAGCAGCGGCTGCAGCGCTCGAACGAAGGTGTCATTACCCCCTCCAGCTGAGAACGGCACGATCACTTCGATACTCTTATTCGGATAATCGTTAGCTAGTGCCTGGCCTCCGGCAACCATACCTATGGCGAGTGTTAGCGTGCTCAATAAATTTTTCATTATTTGTTTACCTTTTATTGATATTGAAAAGCCCAATTGTTTATTAGATGGATCCAGTACATCGGGTCGTGCGAGAAAGCCTAGCGAACCAGTGCCGGTCGGTTGGGATCGAAGGCCCAACCATCAATCAAATACTGCATGGCTGTAGCGTCGCTTCGTCCACCTGAGGGCAGGCTACGATAAAGCGCATTGGCTTTCTCAATTTCGCTCATGTCGACCTCTACACCCAGCCCTGGAGCGTCGGTCACAGCTATCTTGCCATCGACGATTTCCGGCGGATTGCGGGTTAGGCGCGCATCACCTTCCTGCCATATCCAATGAGTATCCAATGCGGTTGTGCGCCCTACAGCCGCAGCACCGACTTGAGCAAACATGGCAAGTGAAATATCGAAATGATTATTCGAGTGCGACCCCCACGTCATGCCGTGGTCTTGGCAGAGCTGAGAAACACGCACCGCCCCCGATAGAGTCCAGAAATGCGGGTCGGCGAGAGGGATATCAACTGAACGTAACATCAGCGCATGGGCCATTTCGCGCCAGTTGGTAGCAACCATATTGGTAGCAACAGGCAGGCCCGTCGCATGGCGGAACTCAGCTAGAATTTCTCGCCCGGAAAATCCTTGCTCTGCACCACAAGGGTCTTCAGCGTAGGCGATCACACCATGCAGGTCTTTACATAAACGAATTGCTTCATCAAGTGACCATGCGCCGTTAGGATCAATAGTGGTACGTGCATTTGGAAAAGCATTATGTAACTCGGTGACGGCCTCAATCTCTTGCTCACCGGGTAACGCGCCGCCCTTAAGCTTGAAGTCTTTAAAACCGTAACGATCATGAGCGGCTTGCGCTAGCTCCACAATCCGCTGCGGCGTCATCGCGACTTCATCCCGCTGACGGTACCAATCGTGGCTTAGCCCTTCGGAACCACGGCGAAAATCTAATGGAGTCTTATGGCCGTCGCCAATGAAAAATAGATACCCCAGCACATCAACGCTATCACGTTGCTTACCATTGCCCAGAAGCTCTGCCACCGGCACACCAAGAAATTTACCCATGAGATCTAGCAGTGCGGCCTCAAGTGCAGCGACCGCATTAATACGCAGCTCGAAGGTCCATGAGCCCTTACCGAAATCCTCGGAGTCAGCGCTGAGCCCCACGTTATGTAGCGAGGAAATCATAGAGCGCAACTTACTGATTGGCTGGCCCACCACACGCTCTCGAGATCGTTCAAGTGACTGCTGGATCGTTTCACCACCTGGCGCTTCACCGACCCCCACGTTCCCAGCGTTATCCTTAAGAATAACCAGGTTGCGCGTAAAAAAAGGCGAATGCGCTCCACCGATATTGAGCAGCATGCTATCGCGACCAGCAACTGGGATAACCAGCATTTCGGTTATCGTGGGAGTACCGTGGCTCGGCATAAATATGCCTCCATTAGATGTTTTTAGTACGCTTGCCATCATTCTCATGATGATTTTTGCACAAACCAATTACTCGCTATGACCAATAGCTAACACTTAAAGAGATTTTGCCTTCTCAATCAGCCTTTCAAGCTGTTGACACTCGTCTTTGGTTGGCATAACTAACGGAGCACGTACTCTACCTGCCGGGCGGCCAACAATTTCAGCGCCGGCTTTAATCAAGCTGACGGCATAGCCGGATTTTTGATCACGTAGGTCTACAAACGGAATGAAAAAGTCGTTGGTAATTTGTTTAACAACGTCTTTATTTCCTTTACGCAGTTCCTTGTAGAAGGTAACCGCCATATCAGGAACGAAGTTGAATACCGCCGAGGAGTAAGTATTCACGCCAATAGAGAGATAGGCTTCGGCAAAGATTTCAGCCGTAGGAACACCGCCGATATAGGACAGACGATCGCCAACCGTTTTGATAATTTTGTTTAACGCCTGAATGTCACCTTTGCCATCTTTCAAACCAATCAGATTGGGGCAAAGATCGGCAAGCCGCTGAACGGAAGGAGCCGTCATAATACCGTTGCCGCGATTGTAATAAATCACGTTTAGCTCAGTAGAGTCACACACTTGGCGTGCATACTCGACCAACCCATCCTGTGGGCACTCGGTAAGGTATGGAGGCATTAAGAGAATGCCATCAGCGCCCGCCTCTTCTGCCGCCTTTGCAAACGCCACGCTTGCTTCAACGCTCAACCCAGCGCTAGCAATAACGGGCAGTCGGCCATCAATGACCTCAACCGCAACGCGAACAATCTCACGGTACTCATCAAGCGAAAGACTAAAAAACTCACCCGTGCCGCCAGCTACGAAAACGGCTGAGATTTCATGGCTGATAAACCACTCTAAACGCTCACGATAGCTCGCCTCATCAAAGCGGCCTTGGCTATCAAAATCGGTAATAGGAAATGATAGCAGGCCATCGCCAATGGCATTTGTTACTGCTTCTTTTGAAAATTTCAAGTTGCACCCTCTTTTATAAATGCGTTGATCCCTGGGTGAGCTAGTACCATCGAGCCGCCCAACGCCTAATGTAATACATCATACAACTATGAAGATAAGTACCTCACGCTGGGGAAGCAAGCAGAACTCGCGAAATCTAAACCAAAGTAGTAGGCCAAAACTGACAATGATCATTATAGTTAGATATTAACGACCCAATCTGGCCTAAACAGCGCTGGGTTGAATTCATCCGGATAACCACCGGGATTGGCAAGAATCCGAGTGCCGTTACGCAAAATATCGACCGGCTCATGAACGTGCCCATGAATCCATACATCCATTTTTCCCATTAAATGAGGAAGATGAGAGGCAAACGCAGGGGAAAGGTCATCGCCTAAATATTGACCGGGAATGCAGTCGTGAAGCGGTGCATGATGACTGATCACCACCTTGGGGCCATCAAACGGCTGTGCGAGCTCCCCTTCAAGCCAATGACGCGCTTCACTATGCAGCTGGCAGCTTTCTTCAGGCGTAAAAATGCGCTCTGGCGCGGTTTTGACGATGCGAAAATCAGGCATATAGCGTAGTGCTTTAGACAGGGTATCAGCCGGATTTTTTGTTGGATCACCGGCGTAAAGCGCAAAATCGGTCCATAGCGTGGTGCCGTAAAAACGCACGCCGTTCAGCGTAATGCTACGACTATCCAGTAGCTCAATCTCGAGCCGCTCGGCTTCTTCTGCCAGCCCCTCGCGCAGCAATGGCAGGCAGGTATTATAGAACTCGTGATTACCGGGCACGTAGATAATGGGTGTGTTTGGAAAGCTCCGGCGAGCCCAGGCAAGCCCCTCACACTGGCGGTGAATATCGCCCGCCAGGATGACCACGTCAGCCTCAACCTCAGGCAATTCGCGGTATCCATCAAAGTACTCCAAGTGTAAATCAGACAAAATACGCAGGCGCATTGACTCCCCCTTTTACTCGTCACTCAGAGCAGAACTTAGCGCGAAATCTGCTCAACAAACTGGCTTACCAAGTTCACCACATCGGCTTCACATTCACGGTGAGGTACATGATGGATATTTGCCAGTATTTCGCAATGTGCGGGGCCGTTCAGATGGCGCGCAATGCTTTCCGGCTGCCGACGAGAACCATACTCATCGTTTGCCCCATGAATGATCAAGCTGGGGCACTTGACGCGCTCAAGCGCAGGCACTAATGACCAGTTTTCAAACGCTGGATTCAGCCATGTTTCTGTCCAGGCATTGAGCACCCAGCGGGCTTTATCGCCGTGGTATTTGGTTAGCTTAGCAAGCTGCTCTGGTGCCTGAAATGCGGCCTGGGCTTCTACGATGCCGCTTCGCGTGCGCTGTTCATTAAAGGCCTGCGCAGAAATAGTGACTAAACCATCGCAATCATCGGCGTAAGCCCCCGCACACTGAACGGCCATACAGCCACCCACGCTGTGCCCCATCGCGATAAAACGCTCTACGCCCAAAGCATCGCGAAGCGCTGCAAACCCTTGGCTGGGTTCATCATCGATAAAACTTAACGACAGAATATCGTTACGCGCGGCAGATAGGCCAAAACCAACGCGATCATAGGCAATCACGCGACGCTGGGTGGCGACGCATAGCGCCGCGGGAAAGCTGCGCCATAGCGCAACGCAACCTAAAGAGTCGTGCAGCAAGACGATGGGGGTTTCAGGCATTTGTGTATTACTTGGCTGCCAGGTGCGCGTAAACAGGCGGCCATCGGGCACATCGACCCACTGGTCATGCTGTTCGAAAGAGGATAAGGCTGAGTTCGTCATTAGCAGCTACGTGATTTTTATTAGTTGACGATGAACATAGCACGCCAGCGCGGTGGCTCCAATGATTGCCAATGTGTGCCGGCTAGATTGTCAGGAATGCTTCTTACGCAAAAATGCTGCGATGCAGCAAAAAAACAGCTATACTAGAGATGTTGTCCCACTAGGAGGGCCACAAAATGACATTTCTAACGTTACACCCTGCGCGCGATAATGAAGTTCTAGCGTTCTGGAACTTAAACGCCCAGTGGCATCGTGCCGCCGCCGAAGCACTGACAGCCTATTTAGGTTAATTCAGCTGCTTTTGCTACCCCAAGACCAAAAGATAAGCCATGCAGCCGGAATAATTTCCGGCTTTTTTAATTTTATGAAAACCTTTTCCATTCAAAGATATAATAGCGCTAACGCACCTTATGTAAGCCCAGGCTTACATAAAATAGCCGATTACCTACACCGTTTTGACTATCACAAGCCTCTGAAAGTCCTTACTATCGTGACCAATAGCGAAAATGCTGCTGCGCACAATACAGGCTCTATAACAAAATGTTGCATGCATTTCTGTCATGCACCTCTGACTAATGTCCCTTTAAATAAAGGAGTGAACGCCATGCAATATTCAAACGCCCAAGCTCAAACATTAAACGACGATGTCATGGAAGTATGGGCACAGCGCGCGAGGCAGCAGCTAGCTGCCCTTGATGCTATTAAGGATTTCCTGCGCTAAAGCAATTGCTCAAGATCTGTTTCAGCCCCCCAGCGCCTCGTATGAACGAGGCGCTTTTTTATAGCCAGTTAGTTTCTGGAGCGTCGGCACTGTCGAGCTGGGCTAGGAAGGTATCTTGTAGAATATACATTCGTTTTACATCGCGATATTTTCCGTTAATAAAGAACTCTTGAACCAGCTTTCCCTCCTCAATAAACCCGCTCTCTTCGTAAAGATGGATTGCTTTGACGTTTTCCACCGCCACAATCAGGTACACCTTATGTAGGTTTAAGATGGTGAAAGAGTAGTGCAGCGCCTGTTGAATTAATGATCGGGCAAAGCCTTTACCCTGATAATTGGGCGCAATGATAATTTGAAACTCACCGCTGCGGTGGATGTAGTCAATCTCAATCAGCTCTACCAAACCAATCGCGTCACTATTGCCATCCTCTGCCACAAATCGTCGTTCAGCATTGTCGTGAATATGCTTGTTATAAAGCTCCTCTAGCTCGTCAAATGACTCGTAAGGCTCTTCAAACCAGTACGACATAATGCTCTGGTTATTATTTAGCTCATGCACAAAACGCAGGTCGTTGCGCTCCAGTGCGCGTAAATAAAGTGCGTGGCCCATCATTTTCCATCCTTATCGATATCGCTCAATCATGCGCATCTTGAAGCGTGTGTTAAGGGTCGTCTTGCCGCGCAGCTAATTTAGCCAGACGCTGAAACGAAAACAGCGCTTCCAACGGGTGTTCTCTACCCTCTATAAGCGCGCGCAGCAACGTTGCGCCAATCATGCTATAGCTTATGCCATTACCGCCATATGCCATGGCAAAGTGTACGCGCGAGCCAAATACCTCGTGAGGGCCAAAAAAAGGCAGGCCATCCTCCGTTTCAGCAAAAGTGCCGCCCCATGAGAAGGTGGGATTCATATCAAGCCTCGGCCATAGCGCTTCTATCTTACGCGCCAAGCCCGCGGCTTTCTCCTCAACCCGAGCATCGCGACGCTTAGGAATATCTTCATCGTCGTCATCACCGCCTACTAATAAGCGGCCGTCACCGGTGCAACGCATATAAAGGTACGGGCGCGCTGACTCCCACACCATCGTGTGGCGTAATGCCCCTAACGCCTCAGGTGCAAGCGGGTCGGTGATAAAAGCGTAGCTGCTGCGATTGATCGCCACTTTCTCAGGTAGCCAGGCCTGTGACTCATACCCCGCCGCCATAATTAAGTGCTGACAGCGCAGCGTAGCCCCGTTAGTAAGCGTTAACGTCACGCCCTGCTCGTCAGGCGACATGGACGCCATTTGCGTGCGGTCGTATACCTCCCCTCCACGCTCGACAACGGCATTAAATAGCCGATAGGCCATACGGTAAGGATCAATACTGGCTGCCAGCGGGGTAAGAATAGCCCCAGGCGCTTCAAAGCCGTATTCCGCTAAAATGGCGTCACTGTCCAGCCATGTGGCATCAAATCCGTGCTTTTGGCGCAGCGTCAGCTCCTCTTTGAGGGCTGCCACATCTCCTTCGTGACTGGCATAGTAGAGGCTCTTCTGGCGCTCAAAATCTACGTCGCCTAGCGCCACCGCCAGTGCTTCAATCTCGTCAATCGCTTGAGCACAGGCGCGATAAGCGAGTACTGCATCGGCTTCTCCGTAGCGTTTGGCCAAATCGGTCATGTGCGTATCTATTTCGTATTGTAGCAACGCCGTGCTCGCCGCAGAGCTACCCCACCCCACATCACGCTGCTCAATGACCACCACGTGATGGCCGTGTCGACTAAGCTCATCAGCGATTAAGGCGCCGGTAATACCGCCGCCAATCACCACAACGTCACACGCATGATGGTGGATAAGCTTGGGAAACGCTGTCAGCAGGCCATTTTTGATCGCCCAATAGGGATAGCCACTTTTTAGATCCATCGGGTTGCCTATGCTGGAGAGACTTGCAGTATGCTGTTAACCATAGATGCATCCTTCAAAACGTGCTTGAGAAAACATGCCTAAGTAACTGCCACCACAAAAAAAGGAGAGGCGCATGATTGATTTACGCAGTGATACGGTGACACGCCCAACGACCGCTATGAAAGAGGCCATGATGGCGGCTCCGGTGGGCGATGACGTGTGGGGCGATGACCCAACAGTCAACGCCTTTCAAGCAACTCTAGCCGAGCTGGCTGGGGCAGAGGCCGCCCTGCTATTTCCTAGCGGCACGCAAAGTAATCTCGTCGGGTTAATGGCGCACTGCGAACGCGGCGATGAGTATATCGTGGGGCAGTCAGCCCATACCTATCGCTATGAAGGCGGGGGTGCCGCGGTCTTAGGCAGCATTCAACCCCAGCCGATTGAGAATGCCTCCGACGGAACGCTGCCACTTGAGAAAATAAGCGCGGCCATCAAGGCTGATGATTTTCACTTTGCGCGCAGTAAACTTCTGGCCTTGGAAAACACGATGGCCGGCAAAGTGCTATCGGCAGATTACGTCATTGCAGCAACGAATTTGGCGCGTGAACGCGGGCTGGCGACACACTTAGACGGCGCACGACTGTTTAATGCTGCCGTCGCTACGAACACCTCACTGAAGCAGCTCTGCCAGCCTTTCGACAGTGTGTCTCTATGCTTTTCAAAAGGCCTTGGTGCACCGATGGGCTCAGCCTTGGTCGGCTCACAGGCGTTAATCGATAAGGCACGCCGTTTACGCAAAATGGTCGGTGGCGGCATGCGCCAAGCAGGCATTATCGCCGCCGCTTGCCAGCACGCGTTGGACCATCACGTGGCTGATCTAAGTCATGATCATCGCCGCGCCGAACGCCTAGCAGAAGGCCTCGCGAAACTGCCCGGCGTTGAAATCACTTCCCAGGCTACCAACATGGTATTCACACGTTTCCCTGACGCCCATATCCAGCCACTTTCCGCTTGGCTTAAAGAGCATGGCGTGCTCATTGAGCTGCTTTACGCCACGCGCTTCGTTGTGCACCGCGATATCAACGATGCGGATATTGATAAGGTCATTGCGGTCATGAAAGCCTACTTTAGCCAGCACTAAATAGCATCTCGTGGGGCTAGCGTGTGATAAAGCACTACAGCCGCCGCAGCCCCCACATAAAGTATGCGCCGCCAATCAAGGAGGCGACCAAACCCGCCGGTATCTCATAGGGAAAAATCAACTGACGGCCTACCCAGTCCGCCAGCACCATCAACAGCATACCGATCAAAGCAGCCCCCAACAGGTGCTGACCCGCCCGTGAGAAGCCGACTAAGCGCGCCATATGTGGCGCCAGCAGGCCAATAAACGAAAGCGGCCCCACCACCAGCGTCGCGCAAGCAGTGAGCAGTGCCACCAGTAGCAACAGCGCCAAGCGAGCACGATTAAGCGTTACTCCTAACGCGCGCGCCGTTGGTGCACCCAAGGGCATGATATCCAGCCAGCGGGTAAACGGCAGCGTGACCAGCGCCAATACGGCCGCAATGCCGCCCACCACGACAGCATTGGTGATATCCACGTAATAGGTAGAGCCCGCCAGCCAAGCAATCACCTGCTGGCCACGCGGGTCACCGCCTGCCAGCATCACGCTACGCACTGCATCAAACAGCGCACTGACCGCCACCCCGGTGAGCAGCAAACGCTCGGGTAGATAACCGCTCTTGCGGTTGATACCCACCAACACCAGCAGCGTCGCGAAAGCGCCTAGGGTGCCCACACCAATCAGCATCATATTGGTGGGTGCAGGCAGCAGGAAAATCCCCAGAATCAGCGCAATGGCACAACCACCGCTAATACCCAAGACTTCAGGGCTGGCCATGGGGTTGGCCGAAAGACGCTGGAGAATCGTCCCGGCAATCGCCAGCATCAAGCCGCTGGCCGCTGCCGCCATCACTCGCGGCAGGCGCCACTGCATCACGTTCCAGTTATCCGGCGACAGCCAATACCAGCCGTCTACGCCCTGGCCAAACAGCAAGCCAAGAACCGTTGCCCCTAGTAACGCGAGCAGTAATCCGGTAGCTAAGCGTGACGGCGCAGGGTGACGGTGGGCGAAAACACCGGCCCCTTTCGGTGGCTGGTCGCCCTGTAGTTTCAGGCGAGGAATCAGCCACATTAACAGCGGCGCCCCTAGGGCACCGGTAATCGCTCCAGTAGGAATAAAGGCCGTCATCATGCCACCGAATTGCTGCAGCAGCAGATCAGTGGTGGCCAACAGCACTGCGCCCAATAGCGCCGACCAGATTAGCCGCGGCCCTAAGCGGCGCGCACCGGCCATGCGCACAATATTGGGCGCTGCCAAGCCAATAAAACCAATGATGCCCACCACGCTGACAATGCTGCCGGTAATAAATACTGCCAGTCCCATTCCAGCAAAGCGCAGATAGGTCAGCGAAACCCCTAAGCTCTTGGCGCTGGCGTCATCCAGCTCCAGCACTGCCAGAGGGCGCAGCAGAAACCACGCGGCAACACAGCTAATCGCCAGCCGTGGCCAGAGCACCGCCACCCCGTCCCAACCGTTTTGCGCCAGCGACCCCGCGCCCCAAATCAGCAGCCCCGAGAGCGCCTCGTGATTAAACAGCAACAACGCGGTGGAGAGTGCCCCCAGATACAGATTGACCACCAAACCCGCCAACACCACCACGATCGGCGCCAGCCCGCGCCGCCAGGAGAGCAGGAAAACCAATCCAACCGCCAGCGCACCGCCTAATAAGGCGACCCATTCGCGCCCGGCGACAAGCAGCCCCGGCGCCAGCAAGGTGGCGGTCATCAGCGCCAGGTTAGCGCCCGATGCCACCCCCAGGGTGGTGGGCGAAGCCAACGGATTGCGCAGGACCTGCTGCATGAGCACGCCTGCCACTCCCAAGCCACCCCCGGCGAGCAGGGCGACCGAAAGGCGCGGCCACCAGGCATAGTAGAGCAGCAGCTCGTCAACGTTCTCAAAAGAGGGCGCCACTAACGCCTGCAGGCCCAGCGCAAAACCGCCTTGGCCCTCTAGCCCGACCCAAAACAGCACCACCATCGGCAGGCTAAGCAATAGGCAGGCTTTCGCAGGCGACATGCCTCCCACTCGTTGGGAAAATTGTGCAGCGCCTAGCATAGCGAGCTGCCTTTTGTGATCGCCGAGCAGTTCGCCACATAGGACGTGATAGGCAGCAGAGTCATTGTCCAAGCCTTAATCGTTCTGGAGGTTAATAGTTAAATTATTGACAATGATTCTAAATGATAATAATTAGCACTACAATTGACACCTTGATCGATGAATAAATAATGGAGCCCACTATGGCCGCCAAACCGAGCTACCAGCTTTTCGATATCAAACTCGCCCGCCGTACCCAAGTCAGCGCCTCGCTTGTAAGGTTTACCTTTACTGGCCCAGGTATTGGCCAAATGGCGACTTACGCCCCGGATCAGCGCGTCAAGCTGTTCTTTCCTGAAGACGGTGGCAGTCTCGACCAGCTGTTTGAGATCGCCAAGCTGGAAGAGCACGACTGGTACGGTGCCTACCGCGCCCTACCGGATGCCCAGCGGCCATCTGCGCGTACCTATACCATTCGCGCCCTACGCTCAGAAAAAGCCGAGGTGGACGTGGAGTTCGTACTTCACGGCGACAATGGCCCCGCCTCGCGCTGGGCAATGCGAGCCCAACCAGGCGACCGCCTGGCGATGACAGCCCCGGACGCCAATGCGGAAGGCCCAAAACTAGGTTACGAATGGAAACCGCCCCAAGGCGTGCGCCGTATCCTGATTATCGCCGATGAAACCGCCCTTCCTGCCGCGGCCGGCATCTTGGAAACTCTCGATGAGCTGCCCCTTAAACCCAAGGTCGAAGCGCTGTTCGAAGTACCTCGCGGCGACGATGTTCAGCCGCTGCCTCAAGCCGCCAGGCTACGCTGGCTGGCTCGCGATACCGAGCCCGGCTGTCAACACGGTGAAATGCTGCTGAGGGCAGTGCGCGACATTGATTTGCATAAGGAAATTCAAGCGCTAGGCGGCTTTCCCACGACAGCCACTACCCACGATGCAAGCGACGATGAGGAAGGCCCTCTCTGGGAACCCGCCATCTTGGACGACAGCGCCCCCTTCTACGCCTGGATCGCCGCTGAAACCAAGGTCGCCATGAAGCTGCGCCGCTACTTGGTTAACGAGTGCGGGCTACCCAAACAGTACGTCACCAGCATGGGCTACTGGCGCATGGGCAAGGCCAATGGTTAAAGTCATGGCAAACAGCACCGCACTAAACAGTGATCACACCAGCATGCCAGCTCAAACGCCTATTGGCTGGCGAGACAGCTCCAACCACTACGGGCGCATAAGCCGTGCGTTGCACTGGCTCACCGCCGCACTGGTCACACTGCAATTTACCGTGGTGCTGGCTTGGCGGGGAATGGGCGAAAACGCTATCACGCTGTTGTTGGCGAGCATCGGGCCTCACGGCTCGTTAGGTTTTATGCTCCTGATCGTGACTCTGGCGCGCCTTGGCTGGGCATGGATAAATCGCAAGCAACGCCCGCCCTGCCCGCCGGGGCTAGGTGGCCGCATAGCGCGGCTCGTACATATCACCTTTTATGGGCTGCTGTTGTGGCTACCCGCTTTAGCCATTTTGCGTCAGTATGGCCGCGGCGGCACGCTGCGCTTTTACGGTATGGAGCTACTGCCCGAAGCAAAACGCGACATCACCTGGATGATCGCCCCCGCCGAGCTCCTTCACGGCCCGCTCTCGTGGCTGCTATGCGGATTAGTCATCGGCCATATCGCCATGGCGCTGGTTCACCGCTTCTGGTTCAAGGACAAGGTGTTGGAGCGCATGATGGGATCAAGAGACCGGTGAGGGCTCCGCCAGAGGCTCTTCGGCAGTCTCAGACTCAGCAGCCAACAGCTTGCCGCTCTCCAGCCTCACCAATCGATCCGCGAGGTGGAAGTAGCGGTCATCGTGGGTGATGACCAGTACCGCTTTGCCCATGCGTTTTAGCTCGGGCAACACCTCGCAATAGAACACCTCTTTGAATAGCGGATCCTGGTCTGCCGCCCACTCGTCAAACACCAAAAACGGGCGATCTTCAAGGTAGGCCACTACCAGCGCCAAGCGCTTACGCTGCCCCTGGGAGAGCGCCTGAGTAGTGAACGCACCGTTCTCAACCCGCACCTTGTGCTGCAGATGCAGCTTGGCCAGCAGTCGGTTGCCCTCTTCGTCGAGATCTTCCCGCGGCGCTTCCAACAGGCGCTCAAAGAGATGGAAGTCCGAGAACACCACCGAGAAGAGCTGCCGGTAGGCATCCCAGCCATCCGCTTCGACGCGCTCGCCGTTGAGCAACACCTCGCCACCTTCCGGCGGATAAAGCCCCACCACTACTTTGGCCAGCGTGGTCTTGCCGCTGCCGTTGCCCCCCACCAGAAACACCACTTCCCCCGGCGTAAAGCTTAGGTTAATCGGCCCCAGCTCAAAGAAGTCATCGCTCTGCTCGTGGTAGTACTGGTGGGTAACGTCGTGCAATTCAAGCCGTTGAAAATCAGGCGTCTGAGATGACGCCAGCCTCTCCTGCCCCTGGGGCATCTCGCGGGTGATGTCATCAATTCGGCTAGCGGCTACCCGCGCCATATTGATCCGCGGAATATTGATCAACAACCCTTCCAGGGGCGTCACCATAAACACAAACACCAGGGCAAAGCCGGTCATTACCTGGGTTTGATTAGGCCCATCGCCCGCCAATACAAACAGCACCAGGCCGATGAAGGCGTACATCAGGAACTGCCCCCAACTGGTCGAGATCACGAACAGCGACATGCCATAGGTGCGCAGCCGCCGCACGCCTTCAACCGACTCCCCCAGTATCTGATCCATAAAAACCCGACTCTTGCGCTGATGCAGGCGCAACTCTTTTGCCCCATCGGTCAGCGCGCGGAAATGACCAAACAAGCGATCCTGCTCTGACGAGGCACTCTGGAGGTAGTTAATAGCGCGTAAGTGCACCAAGTGGTAACCAACCGCCCCAAGCCCAATCACCCCCAGTGCAAATAAGAACACCTGCCAGGAGAGCATCGCCAAGTAGCCCAAGCACCCCACCACGATGACCGTATTGGTCAAAATAACCGGCAAGCTAACGAACAAGATCGCCACATTGTTGCTGTGCTCGGTAAGCGCCGACTGGATCCGCGCACTGCCCACACGCTCGAAATGAGCAAAAGGGGTCTCGGCCACGCACTGGGCAACAAAACGGCGTAACTCGGCCAGCGCCCGCTGCCCCAACCGCTCAAACAGCGCCGTCGACACCATCCGACAGGCCATCAGGGCCACGGCAATGACCGCAAAAGCCCAGGCCGCACTAGCGCGGCTGGCGGCATCGCTGGTCAACGCTGCATTGATTTGGGCAATCAGCAGCACGCTGAAAAGCCCCGAAAGAATACTGGCCAGGGCAGCGGCGGTCATCAGCCCGCGGGTTCGACGAAACAGATAGGAAAGCACATTCACCTCGTTGGGCAGAGATTGGAAAGCGATTGAAAACCGACACCTATCTCTAATGACGAACCGCGCACGCAAAAAGTTAACCAACATTCTTGTAAACAAGCCTCATTCTCATTCGTCCTTAGATAAAGAAGTCAGTACCGCCGCCCTCCGGTGGGGTGATTTTTACGGCTGTTTTTTCTTCGCTTTTTCGATTCGTTTTTGTGATTCGTTCTTATTGATAGGAGCTAAGCGGTGTCCAGTTCTGTCCAGGCACAAACACAGGTACATGTATCCTCTGAAAGCCACACGGCGGCGGCCCCGCTGCTCTCACGCCCAGAGGGTTACACCTATCAAGTCACCGGTAATGCCAACACACAGTCACTTCTCGTAAAGGGTGATCATGAGCACCTTGAGTGGTCATTGGTGGACGATAACCATACCTTGACGCTGCGTTGGCCGAAGCGCTCGGCACCGCCCTTACCGGTGCTGCTTGCTGCTATCGAAGGGGCTTTTAACGTTTACCCAGGTACTGTAGCCCTTCGTTTGCAGCTCCCCACGGTTTTACACCCCACTCTGTGTGCCAACGGTATCGCGGTTAAAGATCGCCATGGAGAACTCTGGGCCTACGCGGAGCTATTTTGGCAGTTGCCAACCCTTTGGCTCACCTCCCCCTCCATGCACGCCTACCCTCAGCAACCCATCCTGGAGAACGAAAAGCGACATCCACGCCGCCCACCGCGCCCCAGTGGCACGGTCTATCAGCGCCATATTGCCTGGCTGGATGCCACATTAAGCTTTCGAGTGCTTGACCTGGAACTTGATCTGGAGCGCTTCAACCGCTGGATGAACGACCCGGTCGTCGCCCATTTTTGGGAAGAGCAGGGTGATTTGGAACAGCATCGCGAGCGGCTGGAGAGCACGCTCCAGAACCCCAGCGTTGTACCTCTGATCGGCTGTATCAACGGAGAGCCCTTCGGTTATTTCGAGACCTACTGGGCCAAGGAGGATCGCATCGGCGCTTATTACGACGTTGGTGACTTTGACCGTGGCTGGCACGTGCTGATCGGCGAAGCCGCTTTTCGCGGGCGGCCCTATGTCGCCGCTTGGCTGCCCTCTATCTCTCACTACCTGTTCCTGGACGACTGCCGCACCCAACGCCTGGTGATCGAGCCCCGCGTGGATAACGCCAAGATGCTGCGCAACCTTGCCCAGTGCGGTTATGCCCATGTGAAGGCGTTCGATTTCCCCCATAAGCGGGCCATGCTCGGCATGCAGCTACGCGAACACTTTTTTAACGAGCGCAGTTGGATACCGCTGGCTCCGCACCTTGGGTCAGCGCCACGACCCGACCCACGCTTCACCCCATAAACACGTCAGCCACGAGGACTCTTATGCATATTCATGATTTGATCGGCATCGGCTTCGGCCCCTCCAATATTGCCCTGGCCATTGCGCTCGACGAGCAACGCCAAGCAGGGCAAGCGCGGGATGCCGTCTTTATTGAACGCCAGCCCAGCTTTGCCTGGCACCCGCATATGCTGCTGGAAAATGCCCATATGCAGATCTCTTTTCTCAAAGACCTGGTCACGCCGCGTAACCCAGGCAGCCGTTTCAGCTTCCTCAATTATCTTCACAGCAAAGGCCGCCTGCAGGACTTTATCAACCTGCAAACCTTCTTCCCCAGCCGCCACGAGTTCAATGATTACCTAAGCTGGACCGCCAGCCACTTTGAACACCAGTGCGCCTATGGAGAGGATGTGTTTGAAGTACTGCCCGAAACTGAAAACGACGAGGTCGCCTACCTCCGCGTTCGTTCACGGGATGAGAACGGCGCGGTGCAGGAAAGACTCACCCGTTCATTAGTGATAAGTGTAGGCGGCGCGCCCAATGTGCCTGAATGCTTCTCTGGGCTAAAAGAAGACCCACGGGTCTTCCACTCCAGCCACTATCTTCGGGAGCTAGCCAAACAAGACGCCCCCAAACGCATCGCCGTGATCGGTGCGGGCCAGAGCGCCGCTGAGATATTCCTGGATCTGCACGGCCGTGAAGGCATTCAGGTGGACCTTATTAGCCGGGCATGGGCCTTTAAACCCTCGGACGATAGCCCCTTCGTCAACGAGATTTTCAACCCCGAATACACCGACTACGTGTTCAACAACCCCACCGGCCAGAGGGAAGCGCTGCTGCAGGAGTACAAAAGCACCAACTACTCAGCCCCTGACTTGGCGCTGATTCAGGAGATTTACGATGTGTTCTATCAGCAAAAAGTAACCGGCCTAGTCCGTCACCGCTTCCGCCGCCGCCATGAGGTCATTGGCAGCGAAGCAACTACTGAAGGCGTTGAGCTACTGGTGCGCGATTTGGAGAGCGGCCATACCGAGTCCACCCGTTACGACGCAGTGGTATTAGCCACCGGCTATGTACGCGACACCCATAAACGGCTGCTGGCCCCCGTTGCGGGCTACCTGCCAGATTTTGCCGTCAACCGCCACTATCAGCTCTACACCAAGCCTGCGTTCAAACCGGCTATTTTCCTGCAAGGCAGCTGCGAACCCACCCATGGTTTAAGCGACACCCTGCTGTCGATTTTGGCGGCGCGGACAAGTGAGATTTGCGAAGAACTGAATGAGGCACTGCCAACAGTCCATTCCGGCGTATCAACTCCCTCTCTCGTAGGCGCGGACTAACCAAGCACTATCGACGCATGGCCGCTCTCTCGGAGCGGCCCCTAATATCGAGACTTACGCCCATTATGCCCTTACATTCTGATGTCGCCGCTTTCTTAGACCTGGTTGCCGATAGCGGCAACCCACCTTTCCACACTCTCTCACCAGAACAAGCACGCGCTGCCTACGAGGCATCATCACAGATGCTTGATGAGCCAATATCTAACGATGCAACGTCACTGAGCATCACCTGTCGAGATGGCCACCCTCTTGAACTGCGCCGCTACCAAGGCGAGCAGCCTTTAGCGCCCACTCTGCTCTACTTCCATGGTGGCGGCTATCTACTGGGCAGCCTGGACTCCCACGATTCGCTCTGCCAAAGCATCGCTCAAGCAACTGGCTACACAGTGCTGGCTGTCGACTATCGCCTAGCCCCCGAGCACAAGTTTCCGACAGCGTTTCACGATGCTGAAGATGCCTACTGCTGGCTGCTGAAGCATGGTGAAGAGATGGGGCTCGATACCTCACGCATTGCCGTGGGTGGTGACAGTGTTGGCGGCACCCTCGCCACAGCTCTTTGCATATCAGCACGAGACAATGGTTGGCCCCCGCCGCGCTGCCAGATCCTGCTCTACCCTTGTACCAGTGCCTGGCAGGAGAGCGAGTCTCACCGCCGATACGCACAAGGCTACCTGCTGGAAGCAGACACCCTGCAGTGGATGTTTGGCCACTACCTAAATAGCGATGAGGAACGTCACGACTGGCGTTTTGCGCCGTTGGAGGCTGCGGATCTCAAAAACTTACCACCTGCCTTCATCGCCCTGGCCGAACACGATCTCCTAGTCGACGAAGGCATCGCCTACGTGAACCGCTTACAGGAAGCGAATGTGGATACCCAACTGACCATATACCACGGCATGGTGCACGACTTCGCACGCCTGGGCAGCATTACGCCTGATGCCACCGGTCAGGTGCGTGGGGATATCGCCAAGGCGCTACGGCAGCATTTTACGAGCCCTCCCGCACAGTAGATATGGCTGCCAGCCTATGGGGCATTCATATGACACCGCTTACTACGCGTACCATTTTGAGCAACAGAGTGTTGCAAGACAGTACAAACCCAGAACATAATACTAATAATAACAATTATCATTAACGCATAAATATCATTCAAGGGGATTACTATGCAGCAACTTCGTACCGGCCTGCGCAGGCAACTGATCACCGTGGCCATTGCCAATGCCTGCGCGGCAATGCTATTCGCGGCACCGGCTGCTCTCGCTCAAGGCACTGATCTACAGCCTAATGAAAGCAGCGACACAAGCACCACACTGCCTACCCTGCAAGTAACCGAAAGCCGTATTTATGAAGAAGCAACGGGGCCTGTACAAGGTATTGCGGCCACCCGCAGCGCAACAGGCACCAAAACCGATACACCGATTATTGAAACGCCGCAGTCTATCTCGGTAGTTAGCAGTGAGGAGTTTAAAAACTACGGGGCTCGGAACTTCACTGAAGCGCTGGGCTATACTGCTGGCATCTCCAGGTTCGAAGGAGCCGATCGAACCACAGAAGGGTTAAGAATTCGCGGTTTTCGCAACACGACAACCTACCGAGATGGCAGCAAATACCAAGCAAACGTGTATGACGGTCAGCAAGAACTCTATGGTCTGGAACGGCTGGAAGTACTTAAAGGCCCCTCATCAATCTTGTATGGCGTGGCTGCCCCGGGTGGCATTCTTAACGCTGTTAGTAAACGCCCCACCAGCACTCCACTACGCGAAGTTAATATCGAGGCAGGCAGTTTCGACCGACGTCAAATATCTGCGGACTTCTCCGATTCATTGGATGAAGATGGCGTATTGTCATACCGTATTACCATGCTGCATCGGGACAGTGACAGCTTCGTCGACCACGTACCGGATGATCGCACCTATATCGCGCCAGCTTTAAAATGGCAGCCGAGCGAGACTACTTCACTCACCCTACTGAGTGAATATCAGCGCGACGAAACGGCTTATGTGTATGGACTACCCACCAGCGGCACCATTCTTTCTAACCCGAATGGGGACATTCCTCGGGAGCGATTCGCTGGAGAGCCTGGCTTCGATGAGTATGATAACGAGCGTTACTCGATCGGATATTTACTTGAGCACGATTTCTCTAATAGCCTCCACCTCAGCCATAGCCTCCGCACCTTCCGATCTGAGCGAGACTTTCCTCAGATAGGTCTTGGCCAAAGTAACGATCAACGAGTCTATATGAGAACCGCTTTAGATCGCCATGATGACTCTAGAGCGCTCACCTCAGACACATCTTTACAGTATAATTGGGATATGGGTGATACCGCTAACACCAGCCTGATAGGTATTGATTATCATCGTCAACGCCATGATGTGTCGCGTCATTTCCGTGCGTCAGCCCCGCCGCTAGATGTGTTTGACCCCATTTATGGCGCTGAGGAAATCAGCAGCGAACGAATACCTGGACCATCTAGTAGACAACGCAGTGAACAGATTGGCCTGTATGCTCAAAATCAGATGAAAATCGCTGACAAATGGGTGCTCATGCTGGGTGGACGTCAGGACTGGACTGAGTCTGAGAGCTCACCCTACTTTGGCCCCACAGAGTGGAGCAGTGAAACGGAAAATGCTTTCACTGGACGCGTGGGGGGTGTCTATCTTGCCGATAATGGTTTGGCGCCCTTTATCAGCTATAGCCAGTCGTTTGAACCGACCAGTGGTACTGACCGTAATGGCAATAGGTTTGACCCCACGCGAGGCGAACAATATGAATTAGGCGTCCGCTTTCAGCCAGATAGCTGGGATACCATGCTCACCGCCACCGCTTACGAGCTGACACAGGAAAACGTCAGCGTCACCGATCCGGTGGATACCAGCTTCCAGACACAGATAGGGGAAGTACGTTCACGTGGTGTCGAATTGGAAGCGAAGACGGCAATAGGCCCCAATGCCAACTTGGTAGCCGCCTACACCTACACAGATGCGCGTACAACGAAAAGCAGCCCCGTTACGCCAGATCAGGTGGGCAGGAGAACAGCTAATACGCCCTATAATCAGTTCTCTTTATGGGGCGACTACCGTTTTGGCGATTTCGGCCTACCAGGGCTGAAAGTAGGAGGTGGCGTTCGCTACGTAGGCCCAACCCGGACGACTTGGGTAGAGGGAGAAGTGCCGTCGATTACACTTGTCGATACGCGAGTGAGTTATGAAACTGGATCTTGGGTATATGCAGTGAATGCCACCAATCTCACTGATAAGACCTATATTGAGTCTTGCACTTATGGATGCTTCTATGGCGAACCGAGAAGCATCATAGGCTCAATCAGTTATCAATGGTAACGTCATTACCAATAGAGGCAATGGCAGGCGGCATCACCGCCTGCCATTGTTTTATAAAAGCCAAAATAGAAAGTATATAAATGATCGATATGGGCAACTTACCACCGTCAGGCCACAGAGCATTTTTTTTAGTCATACTGCTATTTTTACCGCTGGTCGTGCCACTTGCTAACGCTGAAGAACCCAAAAAACTCGTCACTTTCGACTATGCTATTGCAGATACACTTGCTGCTTTGCAACGCCCTCCCATAGCAATGGCGGGTTTAGCACAGTATAGAAAATTAAACCAAGAATACTTACTGCCTGACACCCTTGAGCTCGGACTTAGGTTTCAGCCCAATTTTGAATATATAGCATCATTGGAACCTGATGCCATTCTGATATCGCCACCGGCCCACTTGAATTTAGAGAATAAGCTTTCCGATATTGCTGATGTAATTAAAACCCGGTTGTTTGGGAAAGCATTAAATATTTGGCAGAGCCTTGAACAACTTACTATAAATTTGGGGGAACTGAACGACCAGCAACAGCAAGCTCAAACATTCATTGACTCTGTAGACGCTGAGCTATCATTAATAGCCACACAGATTGAAAGACCTATAGATCCTCTGTTGATCGTAGAAATTCGAGATGACCGACATGTTCGTGTCTATGGGCCTGGAAGTCTGGAAGATATGACCCTCACCCAACTTGGATTAGAGAATGCCTGGAAAGGCAACACGAATGACTGGGGGTTCAGCACCTTAACTATCCCAGAGGCATTTCAGTTAGAAGGGAAAATAATTCTGCTTCGCTCGAATTACTCTCAAGACTTACCTGACTCAACATTACCAGCGTCAGGACTATGGCAGCATTGGTTGGATGATACATCAGTAAGTATCAATAGAAATTATTGGCCATGGGGAGGGTTCCCCTCCATGCTTCGCTTTGCAGAGTCACTCAAGGATGCGCTAGAAAATACTTAACTTCCCGACTGCCTTCATCAGGCAGCCGGGAAGAGTAAGCATACTTGTCAGAAACCGGCCGTTAGGCCGGTAAATTCTCCTCTACGCGCTTCGTTGTTTGGGTATCCTCTTGCAGCTTTCCCATCACTTTTAGCAATAGCGAATCGCTGGAAACAATCGAGAAGTGATCCTCAGAAGTTTCAATAGCCCAACATGGCACTTGTCCCACTTGATGCATTAGCGCTTGCCGTTCCTCGTGTGGACGCCCCTCAGACCACCAACAGTCCACTTCACAACTCAACGTCGGCAACATACCAGACTTTAGGGAGAGTCGCTTCAGATGGCGTGCCACACAGAAGATCCGTGCCAATTCCTCACCACCCAGAGCGGCATAACCTGCCCGTCCGCGGGCCGCATCCAACGCCAGCAAACGTTCTAGCATAGTGGCAAGCTCCGTTTCGCTTGGCTCCTTACAGGTCGATGCATGAGTACTATTAGCGACCATCTCAGGTGAGATACCCGGCAAGATTACCGACACATAGGCCGCAAAATCCCGGCGCCAATCATCTTCGCTCTTCTGGCCGCTACCGGGGATATAGGGATCCACCAACGCCAACAGGATCACCTCCTGGGCCTGCTTTTCAAGCCGTGCCGCAATCATTGCTGCCACGGTACCACCTAGGGACCACCCCAATAACCGATAGGGCCCTTGAGGCTGCAGGCGACGGATAGTGGCTGCATAGTCATCAGCCATCGCTTCCAGCGACGTATCACAATGCTGAGGATCGGTTAGCATCCGACACGGCAGCCCATATACCGTGCATACTCCCTGTAAACGCCGTGCCAAAGGCTGATAGTCGTAAAGGGTGCCCATACCAGCATGCACGCAAAACAGCGGTGACTGACCCTGACTTTCGCCATTCAGCTTAACCACGCCATCCAGCGAAGCATCCGAAGCTGCGCCCAGCCCTAACAATCCAGCAATGGTTGGCTTCTGCATCAGGTCGCGAAGTTTGAAATCAAGCGCAGTCTCCTTTAGAGCGCGCACTCGGCTCAACACCTTCAGGCTCAGTAGGGAGTCTCCACCCAGCTCGAAGAAGTTATCCGTTTCTCCGACCCGCTCTATACCCAATACTTCCTGCCAAATCTCGGCAAGCTGGCGGGCTTCCGATGTAGAGGGAACCACGTGCTCGCGGTTTTCATCCAGCCGCGGTTCAGGTAGCGCCGACTGATCCAGTTTACCATTGACCATACGTGGCAGGGCTGTCAGTACCATCATATGTGCTGGCACCATGTAGTCGGGCAGATGCGCTTCGAAATGTCGCCGTGCACGGCGCACTAATCGATCGTTATCCGCCTCCTCATCAGCTACCAGATAAGCAACCAATTGATGTCCATTCGAGGTTTCATGGGTAACGATGGCGACGTCACTCACGCCAGGTATTTCACGGGCACGTGCTTCAATCTCACCCAGTTCAATACGGAAGCCACGCACCTTCACTTGGTGATCTGCACGCCCCATATACTCCATATTGCCATCTTCCCGCCAGCGCACCAGATCTCCAGTGCGGTAGAGGCGCCCACCCAAGGTGTCGAAGGGATCGGCCACAAAGCGCTCAGCGGTCAAGCCGGTGCGCCCAAGGTAGCCCCGCGCCAAACCATAACCTCCGATATACAACTCACCCACAACGCCCTTGGGTACCGGCTGTAGGTTGTCGTCCAACACGTAGAGCGACCGCTCGCCAACGGGGCGACCAATCGGTGCATAGGCACAGTCAAAGGTCTCCTCAGCGGGTGTCTTCCACAGCAGTGGCGTCACCACTGTTTCGGTGGGGCCATAGCCATTAATGAACCAGCGCGGCCGCAGTGTGCGGCGCGCCTTGTCATAGGCTGTCTTGGGCATCGCTTCACCACCGAAAACGTAAAGCTCCACCGGTGGCGTATCATCACGCCCTTCTGCCCAGTCAGCGACTTGATTCAAATAGGCCGGCGGGAAGGCCACGTTCGCTGCCCGATAGTGTTGCAAGGCCGTATAGGCTTGTTCCGCTGTCCATAGCTCTTCTTCCCGAATTGCTAGGCTCATCCCCGAGCATAAGGCTGTTAGCCAGCGCTCATGGGCACCATCGAATGAGAATGACATGAAGTGTAACTCGCAGGAGTCTGGTTCCATATCATAGAGCTCGCTGATCGCCTGGCAATGCATCGCCAGCGGGCCATGAGCCACCGTAACGCCTTTAGGTGTACCGGTAGAGCCCGAGGTATAGATCACGTAAGCCAGCGACTCTTCGTGCACGGTCACATCGGGGTCAGTATCGTCATAACGGCTTAGATCGAGCGCCTCGCAATCCACATAAGAGATACCCTCCACCTTTGCCAAGCGCGGCAGTACCCCGTGCTGCGTTAGTAGCAGGGCCATACCACTATCCTTGATCATAAAACTCAGACGTTCGGGCGGGTAAGTCGGATCGAGTGGCACATAAGCACCGCCCGCCTTCAGTACAGCCAGCAGAGTGACAATGACTTGGGGGGAACGCTCCAATGCCACGCCGACCCGCACATCTGGCCCCACGCCTTGCTCGCGCAGATAGTGAGCAAGGCGATTAGCCTGAGCGTTGAGCTGCACATGGCTTAAAGCCTGGTCACCCATGCGGAGCACAATATTATCTGGCCGTGTAACAGCATGCGCAGCGATGCGGCGATGCACTGGCATGCGGGAGAAGCCACTGCGGCCACTCTGGCCTAATTCACTCAGCGCATCCCATCGAGCTGATTCAATCCATTCCAGCCCACCCACAGGCCGATCCGGCGACTCCGCCATCTGACGAATGAGCAGCTCCATAGCGCATTTCAGTTCATCAATGAACGGCTCTGGGAAGTCCCGTCGGCTATAGCAGTACTCGATCTCCAGCTCATCATCGATCACCACCTGCAGATCCATCGAGTAGCCAGTTATGCCTTCCCCGGCAACCTCACCAAAGCGCAGACCATGCCGCTGCTGATCACGCATTGTTCTATCGACGGGGAAGTTCTCAAATACAATGATACTGTCGAACAAGGCGCGACCCGATGACCCAGACCAGCGTTGAATATCTGCTAACGCGGCATGTTCATACTCACGAATGCCCAGATTGCTCGCCTGCACGCTCTGCAAGTAAGCCCCAACACTCTGCTCAGGCCGCGCCGCCAACACCACAGGGATGGTGTTAATAAACAGACCTACCATCTCCTCAGCACCTTGCAGGCTCGGTGGGCGGCCGGATACCGTCGCGCCAAACATCACCCGCTCCTGATGACAGTGGCGCTGCAGTAGCACCCCCCAGGCAGCCTGTATTAAAGTATTTAGAGTCACTCGCTGTCGCTGGGCAGCAGCTTTTAGGAGCTCGGTATCTTGCCGTCCTAGACGGGTATAGCGTTTGGCGAAGCCCTGGGCATCACTCTCTTGACGGCTCGACTCGGCCAGCAGCGTCGGCCCCTCCAGCCCTTCCAATTCTGATGTCCAGAATTTTTTGGTCGAGTCGGCATCCTGACGCTGCAACCAGCGAATGTAGTCACCGTAGGGCCTCCCAGCCGGCGCCAAAGGTTCTTCTGCGTAGCTGGCCAGCCACTCGTTAATTAGACGGGCTTCAGACCAGCCGTCGGACAAAATATGGTGCCGAGTCCATATCAGTTGATAGCGGTCATCATCAAGCCGAATCAAATGTAACCAGGCTAATGGTGGTGTCAGCCAGTCAATTTGGTGCTTGAGCACTTGCTCAGCATAGGTGGCAAGGGACTCTTCAAGCCCATCTTTCTTATCGCGCCAATCCAACAGTACTATTTCCGGTTCCACTTGCGTAAAGACGAGCTGTAGTGGGCGCACCATACCCGCTTGCCATAAGAAACCCGTTCTTAACGTGGCGTGGCGCTCGACCATAGTTTGCCAAGCCCTTACTAGCCTATCAGCATCCAAGCCACTGACGTCTACGTTCAATTGATTGACGTAGAGCCCCGGCTCTTCCGCTTCAAGAGAGTGGAAGAACATCCCCTCTTGTGTGGGCGACAGGGGGTAAACATCTTCGATATTGCCTTGGTCTAAGCCTAGGGCTTCGATCTGCTCACCGCTCAGATAATCTGCTAATTCATAGAACTCAATCTCACGCCTTTGCGCTTCCTCCTGTGCACTGGTCGCATTCAGCGCTAACTGGGCTATGCTCTGATGCTCAAAGACTTGCCGAGGAGTGACCGTCCAACCAGCCCGTTGCAACCAAGAGACGATCTGAAGACTGAGAATCGAATCCCCTCCCAGCTCAAAGAAGTTGTTGTGTCGGCCCACCTGCTCAACGCCAAGTATCTCTGACCAGATCTCCGCCAGCGCTTCTTCTACCTCGCCTTGAGGCGATTCATACTGCGTACCACTGGCAAAGTCCGGCTCGGGTAGGGCCTTACGGTCGACCTTACCGTTCGGGGTTAGCGGC
>NZ_JBQSXV010000009.1:0-143802 GCF_052378675.1 Halomonas sp. AOP25-F1-15 | reverse complement strand
GCCTGAATTAAGCCGCGCCGCGAAGCGGCGTCGGCTTGAATGAACTGTTAGGCCTCATTGCGGCCATCCAAGTGCATCTGACAAAACTGTAAAGATGGCCCGGCCATTTGTCCCAGAAGTCCTTGATGCTCTTTAAGGAAATCGAGGAGTGATTGCGCCTTTTGCCTGTGGTATTTGAAGATGAAGTATGGGTCGATGTTAGCCCGATACAATGCAAGTGCCTCACAGTAGAGGCAAGTCAGTTTGTGCAGGCGCACAGTGGCGAGCTTAAACTCTTTTGCGTTGATGTAGCTAGGCTCGAGAAGCCCCCAGACAACATCTCCAAACTCAACGGTCTCTCCAGCGAGATTGTGTGCGGCGAGTCTGCGTTGGAGCCAGTGGCCAATTTCATCATCTGCTTTTGTTACGTGTGCAAGCAGATCGCGCTTAAGCATCTCGTGCTGAGCGGCCGATAGTTGCTCGCTCTGCAAGTGAATGGTGTAGACAAGTAGAAGAATGCTTAGAAAAGCTAGTAGTGCTCCAGCAACGCCGCCAAAGTAGTCTCCGAACTCGCCCCAGTCTTGACCATCTGTTGAGAGCGGCAATTCAAGCCCGACATATGCGTAATAGGCTCCGCTCACCGCAGCAATCAGCAGCAACCCAACTACAAAGACGAAGAGAATTCTAGACATGAGGCCTAACAGTGATTATATAGCCCGCCACATAACATTCTTGAATATGCTCGCGCATTTATTAACATCATCCAGCATCCAAAAACAACTCTAAACATCTGTTTTATATAGCACAGGCGCGACATTCGGCTATATATCAAAAATTCGCGTGTCCGCTCGTTTTGCTCTATTCAATCATACTTTATTGATAAATTTTGCTTCGGTCACCTGAAAACTTGATCGTGAGGGGTATCTATAGGTCTTAGGTGGCTGTTGGTTTGGGTGAAGTTACCGTTGCGCCCTGAGCCGCAACGCCTGCGCGGTGGGGAGTTGACGATGTGGGCATGTGGCTGAGCGGGGCTGCGGGTGCTGCCCTTCGCGGGTCCATTTTTAGCTCGTGCCTTCCCAAGGCGTTACCCGCATTACAGAGGCTGATTATTGTGGCGGAATATATCGCGCGCCAAAGCGCCCTCCCACAACACTTATTCAACACCACTAGTGCAGTGGCTATGTTTGTGGGAGGAGCTTTGGATTTATGCTTTGAGGACATAGCGCAGATTTTCGACGACTGGATCGGTAGTCGTACGCATGGCCTGGGCCTTGGCATCATCTGCTTTAAGCGAGCTTCTTCGCTGAGTAGGGTAATATAAGGCTAGGCCAGCGCCGCACCGTTTATTGCCATTCCAGCTTAAGGTCTTTATGTGACTGTGCGCAGTCGCGCAGGTAAAGATTAATCAAGCTTTGATAAGGCAGGTCTTTTTCTTCAGCGAGATGTTTGAAATACGAAATGGTGTCTTCATCCAGGCGGATCGTGACCTGCTTTTTAAGCTTTTTGGCGTATGGGTTTTTAACAGACTCTGAAAAATCATAATGATCACGCATATCTATATCCTTCGTAGGCTTTTCTCTCTCGTTTATCTGCCTTGCGCGCTGAAATAATGCGAATGGTCTCACCGTCTCTAATGCAGTGGCACACCACCAACAAGCGCGAATGAATGCTCGTCCCGAGCAGTATGAAGCGGTCCTCCTCTTCAGAATGATCAGGATCTGATATCAGACGGCCGAATTCATCAGTAAAAGCAGTTCTGACCTCTTGAAAGACGTCATGCTTTTTACGATTAGCGGCATTCTTACGTGGATCCCAGTCAAAGGTAAGACAACTCATAATTACGTTGTAGTTATATTATAAGTATTATCAAGCTATTGGAAATGATGATTCTTGGGGCAAGATCTTTGACGCGCCAAAGCGTGCGCTCATTAAATCAACGATTCAAAGTCGGAAATTCTACAGGCCGCTGAGGGCCTGCAGAATGTTTTGCAGGCTTATGCTTTCAGCACGTACTTGAGGGTTTCAACCACTTGATCTGTAGTAATGCACCAGGCTTGCGCACCCGCATCCACCTCTTTCAGCGGGTGAACGATGTCGTCGCTGTGCAGCGTCATGTAAGGCTTAGCGAGTGCGGCACAGTAGCCTGCATCAAAGGCGGCATTCCACTGTTTGTACTTGTCGCCAAAACGCACCACGACTAAATCGCTTTGCTCAATCAAAGTGCGAGTACGTATAGCGTTGACCTTAGACGACTGGTGGTCGCGCCAAAACTGATTGCTCTGCTCGCCCAGGTGGTCGCCTGCGGCGTCGCTGGCGTCGTGGTCGGTGACCGGGGCGGTAAAGACTATATCCAAGCCTGCGGCTTCTGCGCCACGCTGGATTTCATCGCGCCAGTCGGTGTGGATCTCGCCGGATAGGTAAACGTAAAAGCTCATGGCTTACTCCTTAAATATTGAATATCAGATAACTAAGTAGAGCCATTTTATGGAAAAACATTCCAACTTAATACCAGCGTTACAGTAGCGGGTGTTTGGCTAACAGATAGATATCCATAATCCAGCCATGTGCTTCACGCAGCGCAGCGCGGCGCTCAATAATCTCATCGTTTACTTCGCTTAGCGGGCCTTTGATCAAGCATTGCTTGTCCATCCCCAGGTAAGCTCCCCACCAGATGTAAGTATCTTCTTGCGGCAACGTGGCAAACGCCCCGCCGCTATCTAGCATGACGGCTACCGTGGCGGCATCGATTGGCCAGCCGCGTTCGCGCAGGCGGCGGCCGGTGGTTATTTGAACTGGCTCGGCGAGCGCGTTGAGGGGAATTTTGTGCTCGGCGGTGAGCACTTGCAGGCTGGTGATGCCGGGCACTACCTTGACCTCAACAGCGCGACCACTATCAGTCAGGCGCTTGGCAATACGCAGGCTGCTGTCATAAAGCGAAGGATCGCCCCACACCAACATGCCAACCCGGCCGCCGTTGGGTAAATGCTTATCCATGAGCTGTGCCCACACCCGCGCAATGGCGCTATGCCACTCGTCTACCGCGTTGAGGTACGCACACTTGGCATCGCGTGTGGGTAAATCGAACTCCACGATGTTGGCCTGTGTAGCGCTATCAAGCAGCTGTTCACACAGCAGCCGACGCAAGTCGAGCAGGTCTGCTTTCGCCTCGCCCTTGCGCGGCAGCAAAATCACATCGGCGCTGTTGAGCGCCCGCACCGCGGCTAAGGTAACGTGATCGGGGTTGCCAGTACCGATACCAATCAGCGAGAGCGCGATCATGCGCGGCCCTCGTCATCACCCATGCTGCCCGCAAACGGTGAATCCGCAGACTGCGGTCGAAAGCGGCGGTCGTAACCTACCGCGTATAGGCTGCTTTCCTGAAAATCGTCGTTTTCCAGCACCGGCCCTACCAGAATCAGCGCCGTGCGCTGCAAGGCGCCTGCGGCTAACGCTTCAATGCTGGAAAGACGGCCTCGAACCACTCGCTCATCGGGCCAGCTCGCCCGCCAAACGATAGCGACCGGGCACTGCGGGCCGTAAAACGGCGTTAAATCATTAACGACCTGCGCCAGATTATGCACGGAAAGGTGAATAGCCAGCGTAGCGCCGGTATTAGCGAAGTTAGCGAGGCTTTCACTGCTGGGCATCGCGCTGGCACGGCCCGGCGTGCGTGTTAGCACTAATGATTGCGCCACTCCTGGCAATGTTAGCTCTTGGCCCAGCGTTGCCGCCGCCGCCGCAAAGGAAGGCACGCCGGGGGTGACGCTGTAAGGAATATCAAGCGCACGCAGGCGGCGCAGCTGCTCGCCCATGGCCGACCACACCGACACATCGCCGGAGTGAAGCCGGGCGATATTCTGGCCCACAGCGTGGGCGGCTTGAATTTCATCAAGAATCTCATCCAGCGACAGCGGCGCCGTATTAACGATGCGCGCGCCTTCTGGGCAGTGCTCAAGAATCTGCTCGGGCACGAGTGACCCTGCGTAAAGGCATACCGGGCAGGCCGCGATTAAATCGCGCCCGCGCAGCGTGAGCAGGTCCGGTGCGCCGGGGCCTGCGCCAATAAAATGAACCGTCATGAAGTAACTCCTGTTGCCCGTGCCTTTGCCACTGCGGCCGTGGCTTTTCTGTCGGCTGAAATAATTCGCGGCCCCAGCAGCTGGGCACCGCTGCCAGCAGCCAAAAGCGCAACGGCTTCCGCCACGCTGCCGGTGCTCTTTGCCTGCTGGCTGTAAGCTGAGCGGGTAAGCGTCGCCATGCTGGCTAAGTCTTCGTCTGCCACCACGACAACCTCAAAGCAATGCTGGCGGCCGAGGCTTTCCACCAGCGGGCGCATCGCGTGAGTAACGGCCAATCGGTCGATATCGCCATATTGTTGGCAAAGCTGCTCAAGCGCCTGTTCTAGCGATGCCAGCGTTGCCTCTCGGCGAAAACCAAACCCGGCTATGAGCATCGGCGTAGTGTTCATCGGCGTACCTTCTGCATTGCTAGCCCTTTCAACGCACCACCCGCCACTGCACAATCGGGTAGCTGGCTTTCCAGCCCCGGCGCTGACCGATAGGCGCGGCAATGGCCAGTTCAAGGCGATAAAGATCGCCACCCACCGCCTGATGCCAGTGCGCGAGCAGCGCTTCTGATTCCAACGTAACGGCATTGACAACAACCCGCACGCCCGCTGGCAGACGCTGCCATAACTGTTCTAAAAGCGCTTGAGAAAGCCCGCCGCCGATAAACACCGCCTGCGGCAGCGGTGCACTCGCCAGCGCTTCCAGCGCATCGCCTTCTTTGACGTCTAGCCAGTCAACGCCAAGATGCTGGGCATTGCTGCGCGCCCGTGCGGCCCGCTCAGCGTGGTGTTCAAAACCAATGGCCTGATTGTCAGGGTGAGCTAGCAGCCACTCAATGGCGATGGAGCCTGAGCCGGTGCCAATATCCCACAGCCGATCACCGGGTTTAGGGGCCAGCGCTGCCAGCGTCATAGCTCGCACAGGCTGCTTGGTGATTTGCCCATCGTGGTCAAAAAAGCTGTCGGCAAGGCCGGGCGTGAGTGGAATAGGCGGGCCGTCACCGGCCACAAGAATGCCCAACGCTACCGGATGAGTGATATCCGGCGGCAGCGTCTCGCTCATACTCAGCGTGCGGATTCGCTGGTTATCATCGCCTAACGATTCAAGCAGGGTTAGCTGAGACTCCGCAAAGCCAAACCGCACGACAAGCGAGGCCAGTTCGGCCACCGCATCGGCGTCTCTTACCAACACCAGTAAGCGCCTGCCGGTATGCAGATAAGGGCGAATGCGGGTCAGCGGCTTGGCATGCAGGCCCAGGCAGGTGCAACGCTCTAACGGCCAAGCCAAATGCGAGGCCGCTAGGCTAAACGTTGAAGGCGAAGGAATGGCCATCCATTCGCTGGCAAGCAGGTGAGGCGCCAGGCTTGTGCCGGCACCAAACCAGAACGGGTCACCGGACACCAGCATCACGACTCGGCGGCCCCGCTCGTTCAGCAGCTCGGCAATACCGTCGGCAAACGGCACCGGCCACTCGCGAACCGCCGCATTGAGTGGCGGCAAAAGGCGCAAGTGGCGGCGCGCACCGAATACTACCTCGGCATCCGCCAGCTGCTGACGGCTTGCCGCCGTCAATCCCTCTGTGCCACTCTCCCCCCAGCCTAAAACTGTCAGCCAGGGAGTATTGTTAATCTCAGCCATGATAAACGTCCTGATTCTTGGCGGAACGAGTGAAGCCAACGCCCTGGCCTGCGCCGTTGCCGAACGTGGGCTTCCGGCCATCTTTAGCTACGCAGGCCGCGTCAGTGCACCCAAGCCCCAACCGCTTCCTACCCGCGTGGGGGGCTTTGGCGGCGTGGATGGCCTTATCGCGTTTATTAAGCACGCGGGTATTACCCATATCGTCGATGCCACCCACCCTTTCGCTGCGCAAATGAGCCGCAACGCGCTGAATGCCGCGGCGCAAAGCGGTGTGGCTATGCTGGCCTTAACTCGCCCCGCTTGGCAGCCTAAGCAAGGCGACCGATGGCAGCCAGTGGCGAGCATTGATGATGCCGTGGCCGCGTTGGCCGGCCCACCCCAGCGCGTGCTGCTAGCGATTGGTCGTCTACATCTGAAAGCGTTCAGCGCGCAGCCCCAGCATCACTACGTGCTGCGGCTGATTGACCCGCCAACTGAAACGCCGCCGCTGACTCATTTTACCACCACGCTAGACAGAGGCCCGTTCACTCTCGATGGCGATTTAGCGCTGCTAAAAACGCAGCGTATCGAGCGTATTGTTTGCAAAAACGCTGGCGGCGAAGGCGCCGCGGCTAAGCTTGCGGCTGCGCGCCAACTGAAGATACCCGTAATGATGATCGAACGGCCGATGCTGCCAGCGCGTCGTGAAGTTCATTGTGTCGATGACGTGCTTACGTGGATTAACTCAGCATACTGACCTTGGGGTATACACCAGCGGAGCCTGGTCTTCATCCGCGCCGGGGGTTTTCATTCGGTCAATTCGGCGCGTTTGGCTAGAGCCGACAATCACCAGCGTGCGCATATCAGCCATTTCTGGCGTTGCTTCGGCCAGGGTCGTCACGCTAATCGCCTCATCTGGCGTGGAAACCGCTCGGGCAAAGATGATCAAACGCTCGGACTCACACACCTCACGCAATACCTTCAACGTGCGCTCAAACCCCACCGGCCTTGCCTTGGAACGCGGGTTGTAAAACGCCATGGCGAAATCGGCCTCTGCCGAGAGACGCAGGCGCTTTTCAATCAGCGACCAGGGCTTAAGGTTGTCGGATAAATTAATACAGCAAAAATCATGGCCGAGCGGTGCGCCTGCCCGTGCGCTGGCTGCCAGCATGGCGGAAATACCCGGCAACACCTGAATATCTATTGATCGCCAGCGCGAGTCGCCTGCCTCTAGCGCCTCAAACACGGCGGATGCCATGGCAAAAACACCCGGGTCGCCGGAGGAAACCACTGCCACGCGATGCCCCTCAAACGCGAGCTGCAGCGCCTGTTCAGCACGATTAATCTCTTCGCGATTATCTGAACCATGGCGAATAAGCCCTTCACGTGGCGCGACCCGATTAACGTAGGGCACATAGCCCACCACATCCGATGCCTCTAACAGCGCGGCCGAGACCTCGGGCGTGATCATGCTCGCCGCCCCCGGACCTAAGCCAACAATTTTTAGCCATCCGCTCATGGGCGCCTGCCGTTGCCGTGGATCAGCACAATCGAGAAATAAGGCACGTTCTGAGTTCCTTCAGCTAGCGGATCAAGATCGCTTAGCGGCAGCACGCGCTGCTGCGCCATCGCCGCGTACTCGATTAGCCACGCCTGATGCTCACGTCCAGCCGTTACCAGCGCCCGTCGCAGCTTGTTAAGGTTGCGGCCGATTTTCATGACGACCAGCGCGTCGGTCTGGGCGATCCGCTCCGCCAGTGCTTGCTCAGGGAGCGTTGCCATGAGGACGGTCAGAATGTCATCGCCCCAGGTGATCGGCTGCCCGGTAGCGGTCCAGGCCGCCGACATACCGGTAATTCCCGGCACTACTGAAACCGATACCTGGTTAAGTAGCCGCGTATAGAGATGCATAAACGAGCCGTAGAAGAACGGATCGCCTTCGCAGAGCACCACCACGTCGCAGCCGGCGTTGGCCATCTCAATCAGCTGGGCAACGCTCTGCTCATAAAAAGACGACAGCAAGGCGTTATAGCGCGGGTCATCCACCGGAATTTCCGTGGTCACCGGATATTCCATGGGCAGCTCAATAACATCCGGTGCCAGCAGGCCTTCAACGATGCTGCGCGCATGGCCTTTACGGCCCTTCTTACGAAAATAGGCAATGTGCGTGGCCTGGCGAATCAACCGGTCGGCCCGCACGCTCATTAGGTCCTGACTCCCCGGCCCCAGGCCAACGCCCACAATGCTTCCCTGGGTCGTTCGGATTCCCTGGATCATTCGCTACGATCCGCCAGCGCATTGAGGGCTGCGACCGTCACCGCGCTGCCGCCTAAGCGGCCGCGCACGATACAGCAGGGGATGGCGAAATTCTCCCACAGCGCCTGCTTTGATTCCGCCGCCCCCACAAACCCGACCGGGCAGCCGATCACCGCCGATGGGCGCGGGCAGCTAGGGTCTTCGAGCATATTTAAAAGATGAAACAGCGCGGTCGGCGCATTGCCAATCGCCACCACGGCACCTTCAAGATGCGGACGCCAAAGTTCAAGCGCCGCCGCCGAGCGGGTATTAGCCATCTGTTGAGCCATGCCCGGCACGCGTTCATCGCGCAGGGTACAGATCACCTCGTTGTTGGCCGGCAAGCGCTTGCGGGTAATGCCTTCCGAGACCATATGCGCATCGCAGAGAATCGGCGCGCCCTGCTCTAATGCTGAGCGTGCGCGGTTAACCGCATCGTTTTGAAAATGAATATGCGCGGCAAGTTCGACCAGCCCGGCGGCGTGAATCATACGAACTGCTACCGGCTCTTCTTCTGGCGAAAAGCGGCTCAGTTCTGCTTCGCGTCGGATAATCGCAAAAGATTCACGGTAAATCGCCGGTCCGCTTGTTTCGTACTTATAGGGCACCCAAATTCTCCAGATATGCAGTTACCTCAGCATCACTGAGGCCTGTCTGAACCGGCGTGCTGTCGGCACGGCCGTTGACGATAAGATTAAATTTTCCAGCATGGCCCACTAAACAGACCGCTGCAGCCTGTTGCCGGGCGCAGCCCTTGGCGCAGCCCGACACGTGAAGAGACGTTTCTACCAGGCCACTCAATCGCTCAGCCAATGGCTGCGTGGCAACACTTGCCTGTGCGCAGTAAGGCGCGCCGGGGCAAGCATCTATCAATAGTCGCGAGTCACTACTATCGCTGATCAAGCCTTCTACCGCGGGTAATGCTGTGCTTTCAGTCAGCGCTTGCTTGACCACTAAACGCCGCCAGGGTGTGACGCGTAGGTGAGTCACAGACGCCGGGGTCACGGCTTTGCGCCAGGCGGTGGCCGGCGCACGGCCAAACGGCAGCCCATAGATCATCCCAAAGGCCTGTTTACCAAGTGCGCGGCTTGCCGCTGGCTGCGCCGGGCGCACGCTGGCGGGTGCCCACGGGGGCAACGCTACCTGGTGTCGGCGCATGCGCCCTGCCTGGCTTCCGCCGCTTTCCACAAACCAATGTGTCAGGCGGATCAAGTGCTCAACGGCGGCCTCAATCGAGTCCACTGGCGTGCCATGCTGGTGCCCCTCTGCGCGCACCATCAAGCCACCCGATTCTGAACGTTCAATACGAAAATCTGCCGCAGCGTCGCTCAGTACCGAGGCGTCTCCTGCATCAATCGCAATGCCGACCTTGCCTGGCATGATGGCGAGCGCATTGCGCCTTGCTTGCAACAAACGTGCACCGGTGTGCGTGTCATCGCCTATTTGCCAGCCGGGGGCCAGCATGATGGGCGGCAGGCGCTCGGCCTCTGGGCTGGCATCCACCAGGCCATTTTCGATCAGAAAATCCATGAGCGCAGGCCAGCTAGCGTCGGTTACTCCGCGCAGCTGGATATTGGCTCGGCTGGTGAGCTCTATTAAGCCATTACCAAACGTATCTGCCGCTTCACATAGGGCCAGCACCTGGGTAAGTGAAAGCTCGCCCATGGGCGGGCGAACTCTTACCAGCAGGCCATCGCCGGTTTGCATAGGCTGCCACGCGCCGGGGCACCAGCCTTTGACACGCGGGCTGAGCGCCTCTGCGCGCGTGTTAATGGCCATAGCGGCCGGTCTCTTTGGCTTCATCTATTGCCAGCAGCAGGTCTTGCAGCGCCTGCCCCTGCTCGCCTGGATCTTGCCACATGCCGCGCTGGGCCGCTTCAAGCAGCCGTTCGGCCATTTCCTCAAGCGCGGCAGGATTATGCTCACGCAAAAACTGCTGGCTGGCCGGGTCAAGCACGAAGGCCTCGCTGATCTGGGCGTACTGATAGTCCGCGACTAAATCAGTGGTGGCGTCGTAGGCAAACAGATAGTCCACGGTGGCGGCCATTTCAAACGCGCCTTTGTAGCCATGCTCGCGCATCGCATTTATCCACTTAGGATTCAGCACACGCGAGCGAATAACGCGGGCAAGCTCTTCTTTCAGCGTGCGAATCTTGGGGGCGGCCGGGTTAGCGTGATCCGCGTGATAAATGGTCGGCGCATTGCCGCTTAGCGCACGAGTGGCATTGGCCATGCCGCCTTGAAAAGCGTAATAGCTGTTGGAGTCAAGAATATCGTGCTCGCGGTTATCCTGGTTTTGCATCACCGCGTCCAGCCCTTTGAGCTGCTGTTCAAACGCCTTGCGTGCGCCAACGCCCGACTCTTTAAACTGCCCATAGGCGTAGGCGCCTGCGTCTAAATACGCCTCGGCCAAATCGTCAGCACTGTTCCAAGCGCGGCTTTCGATCAGCCGATTAAGACCGGCGCCGTACTCACCGGGCTTGCTGCCAAAAATACGGTAGCGGGCCTGCTGAGCGGCGCTTTCAGAAGACATTCCTTGAGCTTCAAGCGTGCGCTGCTGGCTGAGCACGGCCGTTCGAATGGTATTGCTGTCGCCCGGCTCTTGATACTCGGCAACGGCTTGCACCGCGGCATCGAATAGCCGAATGACGTTAGGAAACGCGTCACGGAAAAAGCCGGAAACGCGCAAGGTGACGTCGACGCGCGGGCGGTTCAGCAGCATCGATGGAATCACTTCAAAATCGAACACCCGCTGCGAGCCCAGCGACCATTTAGGCCGCACGCCCATCAGCGCGAAGGCCTGGGCGATGTCATCCCCGCCGGTACGCATAGTGGCGGTGCCCCAAATCGACAGACCCAGACGGCGCGGGTAGTCGCCGTTATCCTGCAGGTAGCGCTCTACGAATGCCTGCGCTGATTTCTGCCCCAGCGTCCAGGCTGCCGGAGAGGGAATCGAGCGGTTATCCACGCTAAAGAAGTTACGCCCAGTTGGCAGCGTGTCTAGCCGCCCTCGGCTAGGCGCGCCGCTTGGCCCAGCGGGCACGAACAGACCGTCCAGCCCATCCAACAGCGACTGAATCTCCATTTTTACGCCGCGCTGCATAGCGACCCACAGATGTTCGCGGGCATAGCGCAGCTGCTCCGCGGTGGCAGGATAGCCATGGGCGAGTTCAACGAGGCAGCCCTGGGCGAGCACATAGTCGGTAATGAGCTGCTCGGCCAATAGTTCCAGCCGCTCACGGGTATCCGCACCGGTTCGCCAAGCATCGCTGAGCTGGCTGGCCAATAGTGCCGGGCGCGGGCCGTTCCAGGGTTCACTGCTGGCCGCCAGCGGGTCAAAGGGGGAAGCTTCGTTCGATAGCCCCAGGTCATCGGCTAGATTATGCAGCAGGCCGCGCTGAGCAGCCGCCTCGCCACGGGGCAGCCTCAATAGCGCTACCAGCGTACCCGCTAGCTTCTCCTGGGGTGGCAGCGTGCCGAGAATGTGCAGGCCGTGGCGTATCTGCGACTCTTTAATATCGCAAAGGAACGTATCCAGCTCATTGAGAATCTCGCTGTCACAGCTGCTATCAACAGCGCGGGCAAGTTCCTGGTCGATACCGGTTGCGCGCAGGTGGCTTAAAATCTGCTCACGAATCAGCGCTTCGCGCCGGGGGTCCATATCCAGCGCCTGATAATACTCATCACACAGCGCTTCAAGCTCGGCCATCGGCCCGTACAGTTCAGCCCGCGCCAGAGGCGGCATTAGGTGATCAATGATCACCGCTTGGCTTCTACGCTTAGCCTGGGCACCTTCACCGGGGTCGTTGACGATAAACGGGTAGAAATGCGGCAGCGGCCCCAGCGCGATATCCGGCCAGCAGTCGGCACTTAGCGCCGTGCTTTTGCCCGGTAGCCATTCTAAATTGCCGTGCTTGCCCACGTGCACCACGGCATCAACGTGATAGTGCTCGCGTAGCCAAAGATAAAACGCCAAGTAGCTATGCGGCGGTACCAACTGCATATCGTGGTACGACTGCGTTAAGTCAATGTTCGGGTCGTCACAAAACTCACGTTCAGGCTGAATACCGACGAACGTTTCACCCAGGCGAATACCGGAAATCATCAGCCGCCCCTGCCGGCATTTGGTGTCATCTGCGGGTGCGCCCCAGCGTGCCCACACGGCTTCTTGGAGCGTGGCGGGCAGCGTTTGAAACCAGCTTAAATACTCATCAACGCCAATACTTTGCCAGCAAACGCGCTGGTCGAGGCTTTCGTGATCATTGGTGACTGCACCCTGCAGCAGGCGAATCAACGCATCGCCATCACTAGGGATATCGTTGACCGGGTAGCCCGATGAAGCCAGCGCGTTTATGAGTTTTAGCGTTGAAGCGGGTGTATCCAGCCCCACGCCATTGCCAATACGCCCATCGCGGTTGGGGTAATTCGCCATGATCAGCGCGACACGTTTTTCAGCGTTGGGCGTTTGCCGCAGGTCGCAAAACCGACGTGCCAGCGTGGCGACAAACGCTGCGCGTTCAGGATGCAGTGTGTGATGCGTGACCGACAGCTGACTGCGGGCATTGTAGTGTGCTTCGGCCTTAAACCCGACGGCGCGAGTGATGATGCGCCCGTCCATTTCAGGTAGCACTATCTGCATCGCCACGTCGCGGCTATGTAGCCCCGCGGCCATTGCCTGCCAGTCCTCAGCTGTGCTACTGGCCATCATGGCCTGGAGCACCACGGGACTGCCGACAAACAGGCTGCCCGAGTCATCACTGCCCTGCTCGCTACTGAGGGCATCGACTTCGTCGGTATTACGGTTGACCGAAAAGCTGGTGGTATTGATCACCAGCATGGCACCGGTTTGCTCAATAAGATGATTGGCAAACACGATACAGGGCCCCTCTTTTAGCGATGCTACGGCCACGGCTAACGGCTCAAGCCCTTGGGCTTTAAGCGCATCAATCATGCCGTCGGGCACGGCGGTATTGCCGCCCTGCAGATGGCTGCGATAAAACAGCAGCAAGCAAACAGGCCGCTCAGCAACACGCTGATCACGCCATTCACTTAAGCTCACCGCCTGGCGCCCGCTTGCCTGCGGTGCATAGATAACCGCCGCCGGGATCACCTTCGGCTCTTGCCACGGCTGAGCGTGGGCTAAACACTCGCTACCCACAAAGCGCAGCAGCTGCTCGGCATTGTCAACGCCGCCTTCGCGCAGGTAGCGCCACACGCGGTAGGCAGCGTCAAAGCTCACGCTCGAATCGTTCAGTAGCGCATCGTCCGGTGCATCGCAGCCGGGCACCATAATCAGCTGGCGCTCAGGTTTCGCCGCAGCCCAGGCCAACAAGCGCTCATGGCCGTAGGGCCAATAGCCCTTGCCGCCTAACAGCGAAACGATGACCAGCCTGGCTTTTTCAAGCACGCGATCTTCGTAGAGATCAAAGGCCGCCGGTTTTACCAGATTCATCCAATTCGCCAGCCTCACCGACGGGTAATCATCGCCCAGGCGGTCAACCGCCTGAGCCAGCGCCGACAGGTTACTGTCAGCCGCTGACATAATGACGACCTCGGCGGGGCTTTGTTGCAGGTCGACGATACCTTCATCGTCAACAAAGCCCCCAGGCTTGGCAGCGAAAAGATGCATTAAGCGCTGACCGTGCGCTCAGCGCTGGATAGCGCCGCCTGAATATCGTCGCGGTTAAGCGCTTTACCAATAATGACCAGCTGGGTTTGGCGGCGCTCATCCTGCCCCCAAAGCCTGTCGAAGTAGCCGTCTAGCCGTTCGCCTACCGCTTGAATTACTCGGCGCATCGGCTTGCCGGGAACCGCCGCAAAGCCTTTAGCCCGATAGATTTCTTGTGTTTCTAGCAGCTGCTGAAGCTGGGCTGCCAGAACGTCGGCATCGACTTCGCCGAGCGTTATCACGCAAGAATCAAAATGATCGTGGGCGTGGTCGTGGTGCGCGCCTTCGGCGTGATGTTTGTCGTGGTGGTTGGCGATACGGTCGATGTTCTCTTCGCTGGCCGCGCCAATGCCCATTAATGCCTCTAGCTGCGCGGTGTCGGTCGCCAGCGTTTGGTCGATAAAGAGGATTTTGACCGACGCTGGCACCCGCGCTTTTACTAGCGTCTCCACGCGGGCCTTTTCCTCTGCGCTTAGCAGGTCGGTCTTGGTGACCAAGACTAAATCCGCGGCGCTGAGCTGATCGTCAAGCAGTTCACGCAGGCTCGGGTCGTGATCAAGGCTTTCGTCAGCTAAACGCTGCGCAGCCACTTTACCTTCGTCGCTGGCAAAACGGCCGGCGGCCACGGCAGGCCCATCGATAACGGTAATAATTGCATCTACGGTGCAGTGGCTGCGCACTTCCGGCCAGTTAAATGCCTGCACCAGCGGCTTGGGCAGCGCCAGCCCGCTGGTTTCAATTAAAATGTGGTCGATATCATTACGCCGTGCGACCAGCTTTTTCATCACTGGCAAAAATTCTTCTTCCACCGTGCAACAGATACAGCCATTGGCCAGCTCGTAAATACTGCCGTCCTCGCCGTCCATCGGCTGTTCGCCTTCGCAACCGAGCGCGCAGCTACGCAGCAGGCTCGAATCTATGTCCTGCTCGCCAAATTCGTTGACGATCACCGCAATGCGCTTGCCGGTCACTTGACGCAGAATATTGGCCAGCAGCGTCGTTTTACCGCTGCCGAGAAAACCGGTGACGACCGTGGCGGGGATTTTATTTAGCTGCATGCGTTAAATTCCTCTGTGGCGCTAGGCTGCGCTGATGCTGCTGAGCCGCTGAACAGGCTCGCGACCGCGGCAGGATTATTAGGAAAGAAAAAGTGAAGATACGATGCGGTTAACTGGCGCTGGCGATAAATCGGCTCACCCGGCGCGGGGTGGCGCTGACGGCGGCCGTGGGCAATGGGCTCAGGCGTTCCTTCCGCCATTGAGCGATGATGCGCATGCCCGCGAAGGGCACCTTCCGCCAAGTCGGCGGTTTGCATTCCCTGGCAGCCTCTTCGTCCGCGCATGGCGCCTTGCCCTGGCAGCAGACCCAGCATCGTATGGGTGTTTTCGTCGTAGTCGGTCAGCGTGTCCAAACAGTAGAGCATGCCGCCACACTCAGCGAGAATGGGCTTGCCTGCGCTATAAAAGCGCTGAATATCCTCGCGCATGCTGGCATTCTCAGCCAACGTTGACGCATGCAACTCTGGGTAACCACCGGGCAGCCAAAGCGCATCGCACAAAGGCAAACGGCGGTCGGCCAGCGGTGAGAAAAAGCATAGCTTCGCGCCCATCTGCTCAAGCAGGTCCAAATTGGCCTGGTAGATAAAGCTAAACGCCGCATCTTTAGCCACACCAATGGTCTGGCCCGCCAGCGAAGATGGCACTGACGGCACATGGCCTTGCGCAGCGGTGAACGTTACGGGTGCTATTTTCATCAGCGCCGTCGCCAGCCCGGCGGCGTCTAATGCGCTGGCGGCCGCTTCAAAGCGCGCTTCCAAATCATCACGAATCTCGTCTGCCTGAACCAACCCCAGGTGACGTTCGGGAAGCGTTAAGGCGGGGTCGCGCGGCAATGCGGCAAGTAGCGGAATCGAGGGCGGTAGCGCTGACTCAATCAGCTCGCGATGTCGCTGCGTGCCGCAGGCGTTGGCGATCATGCCTGCGATGTGAAGGTCATCACGAAAGCCTGCAAGGCCCGACATCAAGGCGGCCGCCGTTTGTGCCATGCCTTTAACGTCCATCACGATCACCAGCGGCAACTCGAACAGCGCAGCCAAATCGGCGCTGGAAGGCTCGCCATCGAAAAGGCCCATGGCGCCTTCCACCAAAATAATATCGGCACTCACCGCCGCTTGATAAAAACGCTGCCGGCAGTAGGCCTCGCCGGCCATCCACAGATCTAGCTGGTCTACGGGCTGGCCCGATGCTTGCGCCAATATTTGCGGGTCCAGATAATCAGGGCCAGTTTTAAAGACTCTGACCACTTTGCCCTGGTTGCGCAGCAGGCGTGCCAGCCCCGCCGTGACGGTTGTTTTGCCCTGCCCTGAAGAAGGTGCGGCGATAAATAGTGCCGGGCAGCTAGCGCTTGGCAAAGATGTCGTCATCAGTACTCGATCCCCGCCTGAGCTTTAACGCCGTTACGAAACGCGTGACGGTCATCCTGTACGGTGCTGATGGTATCGGCGATTTCCTGCAGCGGCAGCGCCATGGTTCGGCCGGTGATAATCACATTTTGGTGGGCGGGTCGGCGTAAAAGCGCCTCGACGATAGGCGCGGTGTCTAAATAGCCGTATTTGAACATGTAGCTCATTTCGTCCAATACGATAACGTTGTAGGCAGGGTCTTCTAACAGCCCCCGGGCGATTTCCCAGGCGGCTTCGGCGGCTTCGATATCGCGCTGTCGATCCTGAGTTTCCCAGGTAAAGCCCTGGCCCATAATGTGCCAGTCAAGCTGAGGGTGATCGCGAAAAAACAGATATTCACCGGTCTCACGGCGGCCTTTAATAAACTGAATGACCGCGCCTTTTTGGCCATGACCTAACGAACGCGCCAGCGTACCGAAAGCAGAACTGCTCTTTCCTTTGCCGTTTCCTTTTAGCAAAATCAATACACCGCGCTCTTCAGATGCACGCGCTATTCGCTCGTCGATAACTTCTTTCTTACGCTGCATACGGTCTAGGTGGCTGCTATCGCTCATGCTGGCTCCTGGGTGGGCGGTGTCCAATAGAGTGCGCCAAGCTGCTGAGCAAGACGCGCTGCCTGGCCACGTTTAACGAAGGACTGTTCGGTATCCATGACCACGCAGTCGCCAAGCGGCGGCAGGCCAGCGACGGACTCTCGGGTACGCCCATCGGTCATTAGGTAGGTACGGATAAGTAAGCCGGGGTCGCGGCGCTGCCACTGACGAATCAACTGGCCTGCGTGAGCAACCGCTTTACGTAGCGGTGTGCCGCCGCCGCCATCGGTGGCATTCAATAAGGCTTGCACACTTTTGGGAGCACGCTGTCGTGGCAGTAGGCACGTCAGCGTGTCGTTACCAAACCCGACTATCGCCACTTGCTCACGAACTGAATAAGCTTGACGAGTAAGGCTATCGACCCATCCTTTGGTCTGGCCCAAAAGCCGCTTACCGAGCGTCGAGCCGGAGGTATCAAGCAATACCAAATGCACCAGTGGCTGACCGGTTCGCGCCTTGCGATAGCGCAGCTGACGCCAGGGCCACTGGCCGCGATTAGCGATCAAAGTGCCAAACCAATCGGGGCGAAATGCTGCCGCTGGCGGCTTATTGGCTCGCCCCTGCCCCAGCGCAAGGCCCTTACGCGTGCTGCCGTTAAGCAGCGAGTGTTTTCCAAAGGGCCGAGCTAATAATGCAGGCAGCGTAAGCGGCTGACTTTCTAGCATGTTCTGCGCCATGGGCGGCATAGCGCCCCATTGCCCGTGTGAAGCTGAGTGCTCGTCAGTATTGCTTGACGACGCTGAGCTGCCGGAGTCTTGGCCCGATTCTTGAGGCGATGACGGTGAAGATGGCGGCGGTGAAGTTGGCGGCTCAGCAGACTTATCTTCAGCGCGCGTACGCCGATGGGCCAGCACCCACGGCTCAACGCTATCGACATCTTCCTGGCTGATCGTCGTATCACCACGCCAGGCAGCGTGGGCCTGCGCAGCGCGGTGCCAGGTGACATCGGCGCGCATACCTTCAACCCCTGCTGCTTCGCAGCGCTTAGCGATGTGCTCGTAAACCCAGGCAGATGCCGTTACCGTCGCCAGCCCTCGGCGCGCATGCTCTACACGGCTGACGAGCGCAGCTTGTTCGTCGGCAAAGCCTGCTATAAAACCAGCGGGATCGCGATCAAAGGCATCGCGCTGCTGCACAATGGCGATGCGCGCTTCAATACTGACGTTAGGCGGCTGCTCAAGGCACAGTCCAAAGCGGTCAAGCAACTGGGGGCGAAGCTCGCCCTCATCGGGGTTCATGGTGCCGATTAGGCTAAAGCGCGCTGGATGCGAATGGCTAATGCCGTCGCGTTCGACGATGTTGATACCGCTGGCCGCGACATCGAGCAGTAAATCGACCAGCGTATCGGCCAGTAAATTCACTTCATCGACGTATAAAATCCCGCCATCGGCTTTGGCCAATAGCCCTTCATGGAACGTGGCTTCACGCTCAGTGAGTATCTTTTGCAGATCAAGGCTGCCGGTTAGGCGGTCTTCGCTGGCGCCAAGCGGCAAGGTGACAAACGGTGGTTTTCGCTTCTCGCCCTCAGGCAAAATGGCCGCTAGCGCCCGCGCAAGGGTCGATTTCGCGCTACCGCGTGGCCCGCTAATCAGCACCCCGCCAATACGCGGATTAATCACGTTCAGCAGCAGCGCTGTTTTAAGCGACGTCTGACCGACCACGGCGGTAAAGGGAAACTCAACCACAGGCATCACCATGGGCAAAAGGAGCCAAGTTAATACATTAAACGGCGTAGGGACACCGCCTCACGCGTGAAAATTATTCATACCTGACAAGAACATAACGATAGAGCCAAGCGTTAAGAAAGTGACTACAATGACCGCCCAGTATAGTGGAAGGCGTTAGATAGAGGCCAGCCTATCACGCCAGCACGTCACCAACCGCAAAGGCCTTGCGTGCTTTATTCTCTCGTCTTCGGCAGTCCGTCGAGTCTTTCCTCAATCGGCATTTGGAACACCGTCCCATGAAGCTCGCCCGCCCTTTATGCATTTCGTTAGCTTTCTTACCCGCCCACGCAGCCTTTGCTGATAGCACGGCTTATCCGCTTACGCTGACTAATTGCGGCGTAGAAATCACGTTTGATGCCCCCCCCGAGAGTACGGTAACGGTCGGCCAGTCTGCGACCGAGGTGCTATATCGCCTGGGGCTTGCCGATAAGGTGAGCGGCACGTCAGTCTGGTTTAATCCCGTGCTGCCCGAATTCAGCGATATAAACAGCCGCATTGAGCGTATTGCCGATAACGACCCAAGCTTTGAGTCTGTGGTGAACAAGCGGCCTGATCTCGTCGCGGCTCAATACGAGTGGCACGTAGGCCCTACCGGCAGCGTAGCCACCCGCGAGCAGTTTCATGAGCTGGGCATCGCCTCTTACATCATGCCTGCCGATTGCGATACCAAAGACAACGCGACCGGCGGTGACGGCACCCGGGTGGCGGCATTCTCCACCGACTCAATTTATAAAGGCGTTCACGAACTGGCGGCTATTTTCGACGTGCAAAGCGCGGGCGATACGTTAGTGGCCGATTTGCAGGCCCGTGAGAAACGCGCTATCGGACTGGCTACGAGCCTTGCACTACCCGACGACCTGTCGGCCGTGTTTTGGTTTTCCTCTTACGGTTTAGCGGCCGACCCTATCGTTGCCGGTCAATTGGGGGCGCCTGGCTATATGATGGAGCAACTCGGTATCCAAAACGTGGTTACCTCTAATGAAGAATGGCCGACCGTAGGCTGGGAGTCGATTGCTCGTGCTAATCCTGACGTGATCGTGGTGGCACGCATGGACCGGCGCCGCTACCCAGGCGATGATCTGGCCACCAAACTTGAGCTTCTACAAAGCGACCCGGTTACTCGCGAAATGAACGCCGTGAAAAACGGCCGCATTGTGGAAATGGATGCCCATGCGATGAGTGCCACCATGCGCAGCATTTATGGCCTTGAGTCTCTTGCCCAAGCGTTATCGACCATGTCGTTTAACTAATGCCTATCGCACTAAAGCGATCATCCACAGAGGGCTTTTGGTGGCGCTGGCTATTGTTAACGCCGCTTGTGCTGTTCATAGCGCTAATGGCGGGCACCGCGATTGGTGAGACATCTATTCCTATTGAGACGATTTTCAAAGTGCTGGCTAATCAGCTGTTCGGGGCTGACTATGCCGTTGATCGCATTGATGCCGGCATTATTTGGAACTATCGGCTTAGCCGCGCCATTGTTGCCGCCTGCTGCGGCACGGGTTTGGCCTTAGCGGGGGTGGTGCTACAAGCCCTGTTGCGCAACCCTCTCGCCGACCCTTATCTCATGGGCATATCGGCCGGGGCTTCAACCGGCGCGGTCGCCGTAGCGGTGGCGGGCGTTGGCGCAGGCGTTATAACGCTTTCGATTGGCGCTTTCGCGGGCGCGGGATTGGCGTTCGGCTTAGTGATACTGCTTGCCCATGCGGCGAGCAGCGGCACCGGCGGCGGGCGTGGCATTCAGGCGGCGGGGGCTATTATCTTAGCGGGCATTGCGGGCTCGCAGCTATTTAATGCGCTGACCGCTTTCATTATTACTAAATCGGCTAGCGCTGAGCAGGCCCGTGGAATCATGTTTTGGCTACTGGGCAACCTTTCTGGCGTGCGCTGGGACAATGTTTGGATGGCAGTCCCCGCCGCGCTGTTTGGCCTTATTATTTGCCTATGGCACCGGCGAGCCCTGGATGCCTTTACCTTCGGCACCGATAGCGCGGCCTCCATGGGCATTGCCGTGCGGCCGGTGCGCGGCCTACTGATTACCACGATGGCGCTGGTGACAGCGATCATGGTGTCTATGGTAGGGGCCATCGGCTTTGTGGGCCTGGTGATTCCGCATGCCATGCGCTTTATTGTCGGCAGCCGCCATACGCGGCTGGTGCCTGCCGCGGCGCTGGCGGGCGCTGTATTTTTGATTTTTTCAGATATCCTTTCACGCATTTTGGTCACAGGACAGGTGCTACCGATTGGCGTCATCACATCGCTTATTGGCGCGCCGGCCTTTGCTCTTATCCTGATACGCGGGACGAGGACACGATGAAAATCACCGCCGAACAACTCACCTGGCGCGTTCACGGCAGCCAGCTCCTGACGGACGTTTCGCTGTCGGTATCGCCTCGCCAAACCTTTGGCCTGATTGGCCCCAACGGTTCAGGTAAAACCACCCTGCTTCGGCTTCTCGCGGGGCTGCGCAAACCGAAGCAAGGCCGTGTGCTGCTGGGTGATCGGCCGATGAATACCATGCGTCAGCGAGATATCGCCCAATCGGTTACGTTAGTGGAACAGCAGGCGGAAACCACTGATCGCATCAAGGTGCGCGATGTCGTGGCGCTTGGCCGTACGCCGTTTCTGTCAGCGCTGCGCCCCTGGTCCCACCAGGACGAGCTGATTGTGGCGCAGGCGCTAAAGGATGTGGATATGCAGCATATGGCTGACCGTTTTTGGCACACGCTGTCAGGCGGCGAACGCCAGCGTGTGCATATTGGCCGCGCCCTAGCTCAGCAGCCTAAAATTCTGCTGCTTGATGAGCCGACGAACCATTTAGACATTCGCCATCAGCTTTCGATTCTTGAGCTGGTCAGGCAACTACCGATCACGGTGATTATTTCTCTTCACGATCTTAACCACGCCATGGAGTGCGACCGAATAGGCGTCATGGAGGGTGGCCGTTTGGTTGACACCGGCCCACCTCGAGACGTGCTGACGCCTTATCGCTTACGTCAGACGTTTGGCGTTTATGCTGATATCTTCGCCGACCCCATCGACGGCAGCCAGGTGATGCGTTTTCGTAGCGCCGTTTAATAACAGCCTGCGACTTAAACACTTACCTAAAAAACTCCCAGACGACGCTGTGCTCAGTGCCCATGCTCCACAGCAGCACCGTAACGACGAGGAGTGCTTCTAGCACCAAGACACCGATCCCCAATGTTTTGATTGAAAGAATGAATCCACGCTGATGGCTAATGCCTAGAAAACTGGGCGTCCCTCTGTAGAGCAGGTAGCCGGAATACACCAGCCCAATCACCATCCCCAGCATACAGAGCCAGAAAACCGGATATAGCGCAAAAATCCCGCATATAAACATCGGGGTCGCAATGTAGCCCGCAAAGATAAGGCAGTCGCGGCGACTGGGGCGCTGCTCTATATCGCGGGCCATCCAATAGATCACGCTACCTACAATGCCAACGGCCAGCAGTATCAGGGCATAAAAAGCCACGCCTAACGCAATGCCGTTTGAGAGAGACACTTTATAGGTGTCACTGCCGCCATAGGTCCAGCCAACCTGAGTGGTACCAATCAGTGCGCAGATGACGGGGATAGCGGCAAGCAAAAGAACGTGGTGGGCATAAAGATGGGTGACCGTTTCATGCTCGCCACTGATCTTATGCCATTCTCGTTCAGGATGATGGAGGAGCCCCCAAACATGATGGATCATAACGACCTCCCGTTTTTGCAGATGCAATATCGATAGGATCATTCATTAACCGACCGGGCCAGCAGTGGCCCGCATCAATATTCAGTGTAGGCCAAGAATCAGGTGTGAAGGGGTTTATCACGGAGGATTTTAGAAATAGATTATCCGTTGATGGGCACAAACACCGGTGCGCCATCCACCTCAACCACCGCTAGCCGCTGACGATATAGCTTTTCCAATGCGCTAGGCACCAGCATGCTATCCCGCGTGCCCCAACAGGCCTCGCCATTAGGATAAAGCAGCAGCACATGGTCGCACCAACGAGCCGCTAAGTTGAGATCGTGCAGACACATCATTACCGCATGGCCGGAAGCGGCCTGCTCGGCCATAAGCGTCATCACTGAGCTTTGATGATGAAGATCAAGATGATTGGTGGGCTCATCAGCCAGCCACACGCTAGGCGCCTGCGTTAGCACGGTGGCAATCGCCACGCGCTGGCGCTCGCCGCCCGAAAGCGTGCTGACCAAGCGGTCACGTAAGTGCGCCACGTCTAAGCGCTGCAGCGCTTCTTCCGCACGCTGATAGTCCGCGGCGCCCTCCATTTGCCAAGCCGATAGGTACGGATGACGCCCAATCAGCGCGGTCTCTAATACCGACGCAGGAAAGCCATCCTGGCGATCCTGAAATATCAGCCCCAAGCGCTGTGCAATATAGCGGCGGCGTTGTTGACGCATGGGCTGTCCATTCAATTCAACCTCGCCGGACCGGGGCGCATGCAGCCCCGCCAACGTATGCAGCAGCGTCGTTTTACCCGCGCCATTGGGACCCAATACACCCCAACGCTGACCGGGCTGAATGGTTATATTAAGCGGCGTACCGCTTTCTCTACCGGGCACATCGATGATGAGGTCATGGGTAGAAAGTACGCTCATCAGCGGCTCCGATAGAGCAGAAACAAAAAGGTAGGAACGCCCAGTAGCGCGGTGATCACCCCGACCGGCAGCTGTTCTGGCGCGATCATGGTACGCGCCAGCGTGTCGGCCAGCACTAGCAGCGTGCCACCGGCTAACGCGCAGGCAGGCAGTATCAGCCGCTGATCATTACCCAACACCAAACGCAGCATATGCGGCACGACCAAACCCACAAAACCAATACTACCGGCGGTTGTCACTGCCGCCGCCGTCAGTAAGCTGGCGGCAACGTAGATACACCACTCAAGCGGCTTGACCGCAACGCCCAGTGCGGCAGCCTGCTGCGGACCACGCGCCAATACGTTTAAGCTGCGCCCAAGCGGAATCAGCACCACGCAGATGGCTAATAGCAGCAGTAGCGGCGGCCACGGCGTTCGGGCGTAGGAAAGATCGCCCATCAGCCAATAGAGCATTCCCGGCAGTCGTTCGGCCGGGCTTAAGGCCAACATCAGCGTAATCACCGCGCCCCACCCCGCCGCGACGACCACCCCCGTGAGCAGCAGTCGAGAAGGTGTCCAACTACCGCTGCCGTGCGCCAGCCCAAATACCAGAAAGGTAGAAAACAGCGCGCCGCCAAATGCCGAGCTTGAGATGGCTAATCCCCCTAGCCCTGCTAACATGGCTGCCAGCGCGCCAATCGAGGCACCACCAGAAAGCCCAAGCACATAAGGATCGGCCAGAGGGTTTCGCAGTAGCACCTGCATTAACGCCCCAGCTACCGCTAGCAAACCACCCACGGCAAAGGCCGAAAGCGCGCGAGGCAAGCGCAGCTCTAGCACCATGATCCGCGCCAAGGCATCGCCCTGCCCGCCATCGCCCGTCACCACAGCCCAAATTTGTGCGGGGGAAATCTGCGCACTGCCGACACCCAGTGCTACCAGCAGCGCACCCAGCGCCGCTAGCAGCAATAGGCCCAGTGGCAGGCCCAGGCGCGTTAGCATTAAGTATTCCTGCGCTTTTGACGGGCGATATCAAGCTTCTCACAGAGCAGCTGAGTGCCCTCCATGAGGCGTGGCGTGGGGCGCTGTATGAGCGATGGCGGTACGAAAAACAGGTTATCTTCAGCCACGGCCATCAGACTAGAATACTGCTCCCAGTGCGTGAGCCAGTGACGATTTTCCTCTCCCATACCGCCGGCAACAATGACTTCAGGGTTAGCGGCAAGCACGGCTTCATCGTCGATGCGTGGGACAAGCCTCGACTGCCCGCCGAAGACGTTAACACCGCCACACATTGTGACCACTTGGCCAATAAGGTGCTGATCATTAACGCTCATCAATGGTTCATCCCACACCTGGTAGAACGTCGGCACCGGGTCGCGCTCGCTGTAGCGTTCGGCAAGCTCGGTCATGGTCGCGCGGAAATTATCGGCAACGGCCTGCCCGGCAGCTTCAGTACCGGCCAAGCGTGCCAAGCGTTCTATGGCGCTGGCCACGCCTTCCATACTGCGTGGCTCAATGTAAAACACCGGCATCCCCAGTGCTTTCAGCGTTTCAAGCTGCTCTGCCGGGTTGCCTGTTACCCAGCCGATCACTAGATCGGGCGCCAGACCTACCAGCGCTTCTAAATCAATGCGGGTATGGCTACCTACCGAGACCACGTTTTTAGCATCAGGCGGGTAGTCGCTGTAAGACACCACTGCCACCACTTGGTCGCCGGCACCGGCTGCGTACGTCAGCTCAGTCGCCCCCGGCGAAAGGGTAGCAATACGCTTAGCAGCCGAGTGAAGGCACACCTCACGGTCACGGTCATCGATTGCGCAGCGCGCAGGGTTATCGGCGTACGACGCTACCGATGCAACCAACAGCGCGAGGCCTAAGGCCCCGCACAGTCGGTGATTTTTCCTATTGGCCAAAGTGCACACTCAAAAATCCTGCTCGGCCTGCGTTAATGTAGTCCGCGCCGTCAAAGGAACGCGTGGTGATGTAGTCTTGATCCAGCGCATTTTCAACCGTCACACGGGCGCTCCAAAGCGGAGTGAACTGCCAGCCTGCACGAAGGTTAACAAGCCCATAGCCACTAAGGCGATCGTTATTTTGCGCATCACGATAGCGATGATTTTGCACTACCCAGGAGCCTCCCAACGACCACTCGCCCAGCTCGCGATCAGCATCTAAGCGCACACTTTGCGTGGCGCGATTTTGTAGACGATTACCTGTCAGGCGATTTTCCGGATCGGTATAGGTCAATGCGGCGGCCAGCGTCCAATCATTAATCTCAACGCCACTTGCAAGCTCAGCACCGCGAATGCGTGATGTGGGCACATTGAACTGAACACCCTGCCCTGCGATCAGGTTATCGATATCCGTTTGATAGATGGCCGCATCCCAGAACCAGTTTGCATACTGGCCGCGCACGCCGACTTCAATTGATTCAGACGTTTCCGACTCTAAATCAGGATTGCCAAAGCCAGGGAAATATAGCTGGTTATAGGTAGGCGCATTAAACGCCGTCCCGTAGCTCGTGCGTAACGTATGATGGCCATCTAAGTCGTAACCCAACCCCAGGCTACCCGTTACTTCATTGCCATAGGCTTCGTTATCGTCAAAGCGCAGGCTGGCCTGAAACATAAACGGCGAGAAATCCAACAGCGCTTGAGAAAACACGGCGGCATTGCTGCGGCTATTTTCATCATAATCCGTCGTGCCGCTGACTCTGTCTTCGCTGTACTCAGCGCCGGCGATTAGCTCGTGCACACCTGCTGTGAAGGTGTTTTCCCAGCGCGCGGTACGCACTTTGGTATTAAAGACAGACTCCCCTGAATCAGCGACGTTATCGCTTTCATCCCGGGACTCGCTGAGCGTCAGTCGACTCCGCCAGTTGTCCATCAGCGGTAGCTCGCCATAGACACCCGCTACCTGCTGGACAAAATCGTTCTCACCGCCGTCATATTCATTATTACCGCGCGCACGAAGCGCCAGTACGCCCATTTCCGCGCCGCTTTCAAACGTATGCGAAACGCGTGCCAGCGCGGACGTATTGTCGTAACCTTTGTCGTCGCCACTCCTGCGCACAGGCTGGCCATCGGTGTTGAAATGACTGCCGGCAAAGCTATAGCGCGTGCCGCCTTCGCGACCGCTCACGCCAGCACTTAGCCGCTGGGTATTGAAAGAGCCCCCGCCTACCGATATACGCGGCTGCGGCCCCTCTTCATCGCCTTGCGGCGTAAAGAGCTGAATGACGCCACCAATCGCATCGGCACCGTAAAGGCTGCCGCGCGGGCCACGTACAATTTCCGCACGGTCAAACATGCGCGGGTCAAGATACGACCACGCTGCACCGCCGCTAGTGGCAGAACGTAAACGGATACCATCAATTAACAGCACGTTTTGGCCGCTACCGGTGCCACGAATAAAGACGCTGCTGTTTTTGCCGAAGCTGCCATTGGAAGATACATCAACGCCCGGCTGGCCGCGGAGAAGATCGGTAATGCTGGTAGGGTCCTGCCGGCGAAAAGTCGCTTCGTCTATCACGGTTACCGACGAAAGGCTTTCATTCGCCGTACGCGGGGCCAGTGCTGCGGTGACCACAACAGGGTTAAGTGACTCAGCCGCTGTCGGCGTATTTTGCGCCGTGGATTGGGCCTGAACAGCCAGCGGTAGCGCAGACATAGCTAACGCCGCAAGCGTTGCGGTGGTATTAGAGCGATGGTTCATGTGAGATCCCTTGCGCGTCGTGCTCACCCGCACAACGTATTTTTTTTGGCCGAGCGCAGGGCATAACTAGGCATAGCAAGGCAATAACGGTCGCACTGCATGATCACATCGTACCGCCGTCAATCACCCTGAGAGCGCCCACCGCGTCTCGGTATAGTTTGGTTCTGTTGAACCGCTACTCTTGGGCCGGTCTCCGGGCTGACGAGCGAAAGGCGCGCCTAACAAGGCCCACTCATTTCTGAACGACCACCTTCCCATGCCAAGGCACAGTGGCGTTTTAGCCGTTCTTATCTCGATCACCGTTGCGGGGGCAGCGTTGGAATCACGCAAGGCGTTCACCAACTTCCCGTTTCACTAGCGGCTTTTATACCGCCAGCACCTGAGAGTGCGCGTAAGCTAGCAACTTGCTATGAGGAGGTCAATTGAAAGAGAAGGTCAATTAAAGTGCCGTGAGCAGGCCTTTAACTAAGGGTTAAGCACTTATTTAATCGCCACCACCAGCCCGTGGCGGACATACCACACCCGCTCAGCGTGGGCGGTCATATCTTGAGTGAACCAACCATTTACATCGCGCAGGCGACGCTGCGTAGACTGCATGGGCACAATGCCACGCCCAACGTCAGTAGCGATGATAATTAACGCTGCGCTGAGTGTTTCAGCGCGCAGGCAGAGCTGTTCTATATCGCCCTGCCAGCACTGGCGCAGCGTGTCGCTATCGGTTGTTTCTAAATCTGCGCTGAGCCAATCAAGCACACCATTAATTACAAGCGGCGAGTGGCTAGAAAGCGCTGACCGGCAATCACTCAGCGGCTTATGGGCTTTGAGTCGCCAGCTAGTGGCGGCGGGAAAGCGAGCGGCTACGGCGTCGCGCTTGCCAGCGCAGGCACCGCCGATGAAGAGCTGCATTGCCATTCTCCTTGTCCCTTTTCATCAACGTGATACGAGAGCTGCCAGCGCCTGCCCTCGGCTTGAAGTACCGTGGCGTCCCAAAAGTGGATGGTTTCAAAGCGCCTGCGCAGTTCACGAATAACGCCGCCGTGGGTCACGGCCAGAATTTTTCGATGACCGCTGGCCGGGGCATCAGCCGCCAAGTCAGATAGCCAGGCATCCAAGCGCTCACGCAGCTGGGCGGCAGACTCGCCGCCGGGGATTTGCAGCTCACCCACGCTGTCAATCCAAGCACGATAGTGCGGCAAGTCTTTCAGCTCGTCGTAAACCTTACCTTCGTAGTCGCCAAAATCTAGCTCGCGAAGGCGCGCTTCAAGATGCACCGGCGCGCCCGTATCTGCCGCCTGCGACCATTCCAGCGTTTGCTGGCAACGGTGTAGGTCGCTTGAGTAAATGGAATCAAACGACTCAAGCGCCAGCGCTTCACGCAGGGTTATCAACCCCGCCTGCGCATCGGGGAAAAGCAGCGGAATGTCGCGCTGGCCTTGATAGCGGCGCTCTAAATTCCAAGCGGTGATACCGTGACGAACTGCCACCAGCTCCACAGTAAGATCAGTAGCCAAAGCTCTCCTCCTTCAATAGTGGCACCGACCATATCGCCGTTAATGCCGTTGAATAATCGCATCATGACTCCGCGCATGAGCATCACAAAGACCGCAACCGCTAGCAGCATTAACACTGTGGAAGGCACTAGCAGGGCTAACAGCGCCATCGGCAATAGCGCTAGCGCAACGTCCTGACCACTAAGCGACTGCTGCCAGCTCCATGCCAAGCCTTGCGATTGGGCGCAGGGCGTCAGCACCAACAAGGCAACGCCGGCCCAGCGGCCTAACGCGGGCATCGCCACTAGCCACCAGAGTGGCGCCTGATAGTGAAGCAGCGCCCATAGTAAAATGCCTTTCCAGGCGAGTAAAAACACCAGCACCAATATGCCGAAGCTACCAACCTGAGAGTCCTTCATGATTTCCCAGCGGCGCGCCAGCGGCTGATTGCTGCCCAGCGCATCAGCGATATCCATCACTCCGTCTAAATGCAGGCCACCCGATAACGCCACCCACACGCTTAGCACGACCAGCGCGGTGATCGGTACCGGAGCGTTTTGCAAAAGCAGTGCGACGAGCGCCAGTACGCCGCCAATCAACAATCCCACCAGCGGGTAGGAGCGCACTGCCCAGCGACGTGTTTCTGGCGTCCATGGGCAGGCAACAGGCAGTGGAATGCGGGTAAGAAACTGCAGTGCTAACACCAGCCCCCATAGGGCATCTTTCATAATGACCGCCCGTTCATAAATAGCATCCGCTGACTGGTTTCCACTCCACCGCGCAGCCTGCCACCACCTCTATCACTGAGTCCGACTCTGCCGCCACCCAGCGGTGAGCGCGCTGCAGAAACGCGAGGTAGCGCCAGGTCTCGGCATCGGTGGGCGGCAGCGATTCATTGATGTCGTTAGAGACAATCACTAAATGCATGCTGCGTGCTCGGGCATCACAAAGACTATTGCCCAACAGCGTCAAGCCCTCCTCGTCACTCAGCTCACTGGCATACAGCACTTGGCTGGCCCATAGCGTTAAGCAATCAAGCAGCACGACACTGTTAGCGGGCAGCGCGGCAATCGCTTGATCGATACCGAGCGGCGCTTCGATGGTTTGCCACTGCACGGATTGTGACAGCGCGCGTCTGGACTCCCGATGGCGGGCCACCCGCTCGGCCATCTCCTCGTCATACACGCTGGCGGTGGCCAGGTAATAGCAACGGCTGCCAGCGGCCGCCTCTAGTACTTGCTGCTCAGCAATGGCGCTTTTACCTGAGCGCGCCCCGCCGCTAACGAAGACAATCATGCAAAACCTTCATCAGCCGTTGATTGGCAGGCGCATCGCGCAGCGCCACGCGCAGCCAGCCACCGTTTAGCCCGGCAAAGTTATGCGTGTGGCGTACCAGCACACCGCGGCGCAGCAGCTGTTCAAACAATGCATCACAGGTAATGTCATGCTGGGCGCCGGGCCTAATTAAAAAGAAACAGGCATGACTGGGCGCGACGTCCAACCCTAGTTGAGCCAGCGCTTGAGCCATGCGCGGATGCTCACTGGCAAGCCATCGCTGAGTGCGTCGTGCAAAGGCATCGTCTGCGAGCAGCGGCGCTACCAGCTCGGCTGCCAAATGATTAACACTCCAGGGTGGCTGATGAGCCTCTGCCGCGCTAATGGTGGCTTCATCCGCCAGCAGATAGCCCATACGAAGTCCTGGCAAGGTATAAAACTTGGTCATTGAGTGCAGCAATATCAGATGCGGAAAGCGCGCTAACAAAGGTGCCAGCGAGGCCGTTTGCTGGGTGTCATCAACCATATCGATAAACGCTTCATCAACCACCACGCGACAACCAAGCGCCGCGGTGCGCTCCAACAAACTCAGCATGGTCGGGGTATCTATAAGCGTTGCTGTCGGATTATTAGGTCGACAAAGGAACAGCACATCGTGGTCGGCTAACGCCTCTAGAAGCGTATCACACGCCAGCGTAAAGTTCGGCGCGGCCAGTGGGAACGCTGTGACAGAAAGCCGATGAGCGCGACAAGCGCGGTCATACTCGCCAAAGGTGGGCGTAATGATGGCGGCTCGCTGGCCGGCATGCAGCGCGGCAGCGAGAAAAATTGCCTCGGCTCCGCCGTTGGTCAACAGCACTTGTTCGGGCTGAAGCTGATGATGTGTGGCAATCGCCTGACGGGCAGCGTGGTAATCGGGTGCTGGGTAGCATTCAACACCGGCCAGTTGCTCCATCAACCAATCGCGAGCCCACGCGGGCGGGCCCATGGGGTTAAGGTTGGCACTAAAATCTTCCAGGCGATGATCTGCGGGCAAATTGAAATGTGCTAACAGTGCCTCGGCTTGGCCGCCGTGGCTGGGCCATTCAAGCTCATTCATATTACCCCCGAGAAGATAGCCATCTTCATCGCTATCGGTACGATCATTAGAAGAACAAAGAGTAGCGTAAACAACAGCCACGCACCGTGCATTAAACGCACCGTGGCGCTGATGTGTGCAACCCGCAGCACGTTAATGGGTTCGCCTAGCGTCGCGCGGTGCGATGCTAGGCCTTGGTAGAAGCTCGTGCCGCCCAACTGCACACCCAGCAAGTGGGCAACCATTGCCTCCGGCCAGCCAGCGTTTGGGCTTAGGTGGCGCGGCGCATCGTGGCAGGTACTGCGCAGCGCACCTTTCCAGCGCACAGATAACACACCTGCAGTGCTTAATAGCAGGCCTGCAAGCCACAGACACAGCGCCGTTAAGCGCGCCGGTAGCCAGTTGGCGATATCGTCTAGCTTGGCAGAAAAAAATCCAAAATCGCTGTAGCGCTGGTTTCGATAGCCGACCATCGAATCCAAGGTGTTCACCGCCTTGTAAGCCAGCGCTAACGGTGCGCCGCCAATGAAAGCAAAAAATAACGGTGCAACAATGCCGTCTACGGTATTTTCTGCCACGGTTTCCACCGTGGCGCGAGTAATATCGGCTTCATTTAGCGGGTGGGTATCGCGCCCCACAATCATACTCAGCGCTTGACGCGCTGCGGGTAAATCACCGTTAGTCAACGGCACGACAACGGCGCGCGCCGCATCACCCAAGCCCTTAATAGCGAGCGTGGTGGAAAGCAGCAAAAGCTCAGCGATAAGCGCCAAGCCTGGGTGCAGCTGTGCTAATGCCCAAAGCAACAGCCAGCTGACACCCAATACGCCGCCCACCACGCTGACCGTTAGTAGCAATCCGCTAAATCTTCGCGCAGCAGCAGAGCCACGGTTCCAGCGCCGCTCAAATACGCTAATGAAGCGCCCGATCAACACCACCGGATGCGGCCACGAGCGCGGATCGCCGACGATTAAATCAATCATAATGGCCAGCATGATCAAACCTGCCCCACCGAGCGTGGCGTCAGCAATCATGGCTTCGCCTTGTCACTAACGCCCGCCGCGTCAAACGTGGCCATTTCGCGCATCATGGCGGTTGCCGCCTGTAGTAGCGGATACGCCAGCGCCGCACCGCTGCCTTCGCCTAGCCGCATGTTCATATCCAGTAGGGGCTTTGCTGCTAAGGCCGCTAACGCAATATCGTGCCCCGGCTCTTGGGAACGATGACCAAAAATGAGATAGCCACGCACTGCGGGGCAGAGTCGGCAAGCGGTCAGCGCGGCAACGGTTGCAATAAAGCCATCGACAATCGCCGGTAGCCGCTGGGCAGCCGCCGCCAAGTAAGCCCCCGTCATGGCGGCAATTTCCAGCCCACCCAGTTTAGCCAACACGTCAAAAGGTGCCTTAGGGTCAGCGCGACGTGCGGCAATAGCACGCTCAATCACTGTGATTTTATGCGCTTGCTGGACGCTGTTAATCCCCGTACCCGCGCCTACTAGGCCTGCCACTGATTCGCCGGTCAAGGCCGCTAACATCGCGCTACTGGCGGTGGTATTCGCAATGCCCATTTCGCCAATAATCAGGCAATGGGTGCCGGCGTTTTGGGCTCGTTCAACGGCCGCAATGCCCGCATCAATCGCGGCCAAGGCCTCATACGCTTGCATCGCGTCTTCCACCAGCATATTCCCGGTGCCATGGCGTACCTTGGCATTGACCACGCTGGGTTCAGTTAGATGGCTTGCCACACCAACATCGACTATCTCAACACGGGCGCCAATCTGCCGGGCGAAGACATTAATCGCCGCGCCGCCGTGTACAAAGTTGGCTACCATCTGCGCGGTTACCGCTTGAGGAAAAGCCGAGACGCCTTCCGCGGCGACGCCGTGGTCTGCCGCAAAGACAATCACTGCTGGTGCTGCAACGTTGGGCCTTAGCTCGCCCGTCATGGCGCTAAGCTGAATCGCCAGCGCTTCCAGCGCACCCAGGCTGCCGGCAGGCTTAGTCAGCGTATCTAAATAGCGACGCGTTTCCTCACCCGCTAAGAAATTAACGGGCTGAATGCGGTTAACAGTGGCATGCATGCGGGCTCCAGCTCAGGGATGGCTCATTCAATAATCAAATGCGAGGTATAAAAGGGTAGCAAAAGCCCGAGTGCTATACTTGCTATTTCACGGGCGGCGCTCACACTCCGTCTGGATTTTATGACGTCATGGAGGCCATTGCTGGCGATGTACTCCGGCCTAATTTGAGGTAATAAAACTACAAACAGTGTTTTTATTGCCGTAAAGTCTCTTATATCGACACCAAAGAATGTAAAATAACTACAAGTCTCACACACCGTCTCTATCATGCAGAGGTCACTATGCCGAGTTCAACACCTGCCCCATTAAACCCCATTGTTGCCGAAGTCACCCAGCGCATTCGTGAGCGTTCTGCCGAACGTCGTGCTCTCTATGAGCAGCGCATGGCTGACCAGCACAAGCGTGGTGTGCATCGAGGCGAGCTTAGCTGCGGTAATCTGGCTCACGGTTTCGCCGCCTGCAACCCGCGTGATAAGGGCGAGCTTAAGCTGATGAACAGCGCGAACCTGGGCATTATTTCGTCTTACAACGACATGCTCTCAGCGCACCAGCCGTTTGAAACTTTTCCTGAAACTATTAAAGCCGCCGCGCGTGACATGGGCTCGACCGCTCAATTTGCCGGCGGCGTGCCGGCGATGTGTGACGGCGTTACCCAGGGCCAGCCAGGTATGGAGCTGTCGCTGTTCTCCCGCGACGTGATTGCGATGTCTGCAGCCATTGGCCTGTCACACAATATGTTTGATGCCGCTCTTTATTTAGGCGTGTGCGACAAAATTGTCCCTGGGTTATTTATTAGCGCGGCGCGCTTTGGGCATCTGCCTGCCATGTTTGTGCCCGCAGGCCCAATGCCCAGCGGCTTGCCCAACAAAGAGAAGGCGCGTATCCGCCAGCTTTACGCAGAAGGTAAAGTGGGCCGAGCGGAGCTGCTTGAAGCCGAGTCCGACTCTTACCATAGCCCCGGCACCTGCACCTTTTACGGCACCGCAAACTCCAATCAGCTAATGATGGAAATGATGGGGCTACACCTGCCGGGCACGTCGTTCGTTAATCCTGGCAGCGACATGCGCGAAGCATTGACCCGCTACGCCACCGAGCAAGCCATTCGCAATACTGAGCCCGGCGGCAACTATCGTCCGTTCTATAAACAGATTGATGAACGCGCTATCGTTAACGCCCTGGTGGGATTGCTGGTCTCGGGCGGCTCGACCAACCATACGCTGCACCTGATCGCGATGGCCGCTGCTGCTGGAATCACCCTTAACTGGGACGACTTCACGGCGCTTTCCGCAGTGACGCCCAGCCTGATGCAGGTTTATCCCAACGGCCAAGCGGATATCAACCACTTCCAGGCCGCGGGCGGCATGAGCTACCTGTTCCGCGAACTGTTAGCGGCAGGCCTTATTCATGGCGATATTCCTACTGTCTTCGGCACCGATTTAACCGCCTATACCCAAGAGCCTTTCATTGATAACGGCAAAATTGTCTGGCGCGAAGGCCCTGAGAAGAGCCTTGACGAAGACGTTCTTCGCCCTGTCGCAACGCCGTTCGCACCCACTGGTGGCCTGACGGTAATGAAAGGCAACCTGGGTCGCGGAGTGATCAAAGTGTCGGCGGTGGCAGAAGAGCATCGCATTGTAGAAGCACCGGTCAAAATATTTGAAGACCAAAACGATTTGAAAGGTGCATTTGAGTCAGGCGAACTGGATCGTGACGTTATTGCCGTAGTACGTTTCCAAGGCCCCAAAGCCAACGGCATGCCAGAGCTTCATAAACTGACGCCGTTCTTAGGCGTGCTGCAAGACCGCGGCCACAAAGTAGCGTTGGTGACCGACGGACGAATGTCAGGCGCATCGGGCAAAGTACCTGCCGCTATTCACATTAGCCCTGAAGCCTTGGATGGCGGCCCGCTGGCCAAGCTGCGCGATGGCGACATCGTGCGCTTAGATGCGAATGCAGGCACGTTAGAAGCAAAGGTTGATCCCGCTATCTGGGCGAAACGTGAGCTGGTGGTCGCCAATTTAGATCATTACCACGTAGGCATGGGTCGTGAGTTGTTTGGCGGCTTCCGCCATTTGGCCATGCGCGGCGAAGAAGGCGCCGGGGTATTTGGTGGGTTTGAAGCCGATGATCTCGCTCGCCAGCAGGAGCACATTTCACAAGAGGATGCTTGATGCGACCGGCATTAATCGGCGACATCGGCGGCACCAACGCACGCTTTGCGCTGGTGCCGCCGGGTGAAATGGCCCCACGCGATATTTTAAACCTGCCCTGCGCCGATTACCCCGGCGTAGTAGACGCGATTCAAGACTACCTGAATCGCGTAGGCGTTAGCGCTGCAGGCGCACCTCAAGAAGCATGCTTAGCCTTCGCCTGCCCGGTTCACGCTGAGCGGGTCAAAATGACGAACAACCACTGGGACTTTATGAAAGGTGACGTTCAGCAAGCGCTGAACTTATCGCTATTTAAAGTCATTAACGACTTCACTGCTCAGGCGCTGGGCGTGCCCCACGTGGCGGCAGGTGATTTGGTAGAGATCCAGCCTGGGAACCCCCAAGCGCATTCAACCCGCTTAGTCATCGGGCCAGGCACAGGGTTAGGCGTTGCTGGCGTGTTTCCCGGTCAACATGCCTGGATTCCTCTGCCAACAGAGGGCGGTCACATTACCTTCGCCCCCACTGACGATACAGAACGCGCGATTTTAGATATTTTTAAGCAACGCCGTTCGCGTATTAGCGTTGAGCGCCTACTTTGCGGTCAGGGCTTATTAGAGCTTTATCAAGCCTACTGCGTTATTGAAGGTGTCGAGCCGCGCCTGACGACCCCTGCCGACGTCACAGCAGCTGCCAATGAAGGTGATAGCCTTTCCACCGCTGCCCTGCTGCGTTTTCTTAAGATTTTAGGCGATGTTAGTGGCGATGCCGCGTTAACCATGGGCGCGCGCGGCGGGGTTTATCTGTGTGGCGGCATTCTTCCACGGCTGCTGGAATGGCTGCCGAAAAGCGAGCTACGTACAGCCTTTGCGAACAAAGGCCGCATAGGTGCTTATAATGCGGATATCCCCATATGGGTGGTTACCGCCCCCTGGACAGGTCTGCTGGGCGCCGCAGAAGCGCTATATAACGAAGAAGTTTTCTAACAAATTCAATAAGAGGCAGCTTATGACGCCAGTCATCGCATTTGGAGAAGCGCTCGTTGATATGCTCTCCAATCGCTTAGGGGTTTCAACGGCTTCCCAGGAAACCTTCACACCCTATGCCGGTGGTGCCCCCGCTAATGTCGCCGTCGCCTGCGCACGTTTAGGTGTGCCCAGCCAGTTTTTAGGCATGCTGGGCGATGATACGTTTGGCCATTTTCTGGTGAGAGAGCTTAATAGCCACGGCGTAGACACGGGCGGCGTAGTATTCACAAAGCAAGCACGCACGGCGCTGGCTTTTGTTTCCCGTGATGAGGCTGGCGAGCGCACGTTTGATTTTTACCGCCCGCCCGCCGCGGACTTGCTTTACCGCCTTGAGCACCTACCCGCGGGCATTTTCGAGAACCCCGCCATTTTGCATCTCTGCAGTAACAGCCTTACCGACCCCGACATCGCCGCCGTCACCCTTGCGATAGCCACCATGGCTAAGCGGGCAGGCTGTTTGGTCAGCGTAGACGCCAACTTACGCCACAACCTGTGGCCTGAGGGGTCGGCGGATATCAGCCTTGTCACACAGCTGCTCGACAGCGCCGAGCTACTCAAGCTCTCCCAGGAAGAGCTTGACTACCTGCGTGCCGATCATGACGCTGAAGCGTGGCTAGCCCAACGGCTAGCGGCGGGAGTGAAAATTGTTTTGATCACCGATGGTCCCAACGACGTCGTACTCAAGGGCATCGATATTGATCAGCGCATTGCGCCACCCAACGTTGTCGCCATTGACACTACCGCCGGGGGCGACGCCTTTATCGGTGGTCTGCTGGCTGAACTCTCCGCTCACGGCATTCACGAAAACTGGCAGCGCGATAGCAACTTTCTTGCCCAAGCAGTCGATACCGCATGCCGCTGTGGTGCCTTTGCCGTGACCCGGCCAGGCTCCTATGCAGCGCTACCCACCCGGGCGGATATTATCTAGCATCCCTATCCAAGCATTAACCTATCGGCGCACCTGCATCAGGTGCGCCGTTTTACTGTTGCTAACACCCATGCTCTTACGCGCTCTTCCCCGTGGTGCCTAGCGCCCAGTCAACTAGGACTTATGTCTAAAGCCGTTTGGTTGTGGAAATGTCAGACATTTAATAAACTGGGCTAAATACGGTTATTAACGAGACGCGCCATGACGCTGGACACCCTGCCGCCCCACCCAGGTGGTGCCGAACATTTAGCACGCCTACTGGCGCAGGCATTGCTAGCAGGCCGTTGGCAGCCGGGCGACGCCTTTCCCCGCGAACTGGATATCGCTAGGCACTTTGCGGTTAGCCGTAATCAGGTGCGCAACGCACTAGCCACTCTCACCTCGGCGGGGCTATTAGAGCGCACGGCAGGCCGTGGCACGTTGGTTCGCGAAATGGGTGACTGGCACCTGCTCGATCCGCTAATGAGCAAGTGGATGACAGGCCTGGTCAACATTGACCCGCAGTTAGTACGCGCCATCTATGCCTTTCGCTACTCAGCCGAACCCATGGTGGCTGGGCTAGCGGCTCAGGCAGCCCTACCTGAAGATCTTGAACGCCTTGAAAGCGCCTTTGCCGGTATGGAAAAAACCGCTGCCAGCACTGATTTACGTGGCCAGCATGCCGAGTACGACGTCGCCTTTCACGATGCGACCTACCGGGCTACTCACAATCTCGTCTGGCGGCAAATGGGGCATCTGCTGCGCCCTTCTATCATGGCCCTTGTTTGGGGCTCGCAAGACCGCACAGGTACCTTAGACGACAGCCTTTCACGCCATCGCCAGGTGCTTGAAGCGATACGCAACCGAGACATCAACGCCGCAGAGTCCGCAGCGCGCGAAGTCCTTCGCCGTACGGCTATCGATCTTGGCATCGTCAGTTAATCATTAAGAGGAAGATTGAATATGAAAATCACCCGTCTCAAGACCTGGCAGGTTCCGCCGCGCTGGTTATTTCTGAAGATCGAGACTGACGAAGGCTGCTACGGGTGGGGCGAACCCGTCGTAGAAGGTCGCGCCGCCACGGTTGAAGCCGCCGTGCATGAGCTTTCTGACTATCTGATTGGCCAAGACCCACACCGCATCGAACATCTCTGGAACATGATGTATCGCGCTGGTTTTTATCGCGGCGGCCCGATTCTAATGAGTGCGATCGCGGGGATCGACCAGGCGCTATGGGATCTTAAAGGTCGCAATCTGGGTGTGCCTGTTCACCAGCTACTCGGTGGTGCCGTGCGCGACAAGATGCGCATGTACGCCTGGACCGGTGGCGATCGCCCAAGCGATGTAGGTGCGGGTGCTAAAGCGCTGGTCGAAAAAGGCTTTACCGCGTTCAAAATGAACGGCACACCAGAGATGCAGATTGTTGACTCGCACCGCAAGGTCGACGAAGCCGTGGCCCGGGTCGCAGAAGCCCGCAATGCCGTGGGCCCTGATGTAGGCATTGGTATCGACTTTCACGGCCGCGTACATCGGCCAATGGCCAAAGCGCTGCTACGCGAATTAGAGCCCTTCCACCCGATGTTTGTGGAAGAACCGGTTGCCCCGGAACACCTGCCCTGCTTGAAAGATATTGCAGGAGGTTTGGGTTATCCGCTGGCGACGGGTGAGCGCCTGCACACGCGTTTTCAGTTTCGCGACCTGCTCGCTGATGGCATGATTGATATCATTCAGCCCGATATCTCGCACTGTGGTGGCATCAGCGAAGGTCTTAAAATTGCCGCCCTGGCATCCGCCTACGATGTGGCGCTAGCGCCACACTGCCCGCTTGGCCCGCTGACATTAGCCGCCTCGCTCCAGCTGGACGCGGTGAGCCACAACGCTTTTATTCAAGAACAAAGCATGGGCATTCATTACAACCAGGGCAACGATGTACTCGACTACCTGGTTGATAAATCAGCTCTCGCCATTGAAGACGGTTTCTGCGCGATTCCCCAAGGTCCAGGGCTTGGCGTGGAAATCAACGAAGAGTTCGTTGAGGAGCGCTCCAAGGTTGGCCATCGCTGGCGCAACCCGGTGTGGACGCACGAAGACGGCTCTATTGCAGAGTGGTGAGCATGAGGTTAATTAAATGAAAACAACCGCTGCAGAAATAGCGCCTCAGTTAGCTTGGATTGCCGTGGACTGGGGCTCCAGTAACCTGCGCGCCTGGGGGCTGGATAAGCACGACCACGTGATTGCCCATGCCAGTAGTGAAAAAGGCATGCTGTCGTTAAAGGCCGATGAGTACGAAGCAGAGCTGCACCGACTGGTAGCTGACTGGCTGCCCGACAGCGGCCAGATCAACGTAATGGTGTGCGGTATGGCCGGGGCTCGACAAGGGTGGCGGGAAGCCGCTTATTTGCCGGTGCCCACGCGCCTTGATCAGCTTAGCCAGGGCGCTGTGATCCCTACGCTGTCTAACGACCGGCTGCGCGTGCATCTGCTGCCTGGCTTGAGTCAAACTCGCAGCGCATCCGCTCATTTTGATGTCATGCGCGGCGAAGAAACCCAACTGGCGGGCCTGGTGGCCGATAACGCCAGCTTTTCGGGCCTTGCATGCCTGCCCGGTACTCACGCCAAATGGGCGATGCTGGCATCCGGTGCCGTCACGCAATTTACTACCTATTTAACCGGCGAAACGTATCAGCTGCTGGCACGCCAATCGGTTCTACAGCACTCTATTGGTAGCGACGACTTAAACGATTCGGCTTGCCGCGACGCGTTTATAGCGGCAGTCAGCGAGATCCATAAAGCGCCAGCCACCTTTAGCAGCCGCCTTTTTGGCCTACGCGCGCAAGACTTACTCGACGGCACCTTACCACTAGGCAAGGCGCGCTCGGCAATACTCGCGGCAAGGCTTTCAGGACTGACTATCGGACTGGAGCTTTCAGGCGCTTGTCACGCATGTCCGGCGTCTGAGCCCATTACTCTGATTGGCAATCAGGTGCTTTGTCAGCGCTATACGCTGGCCCTGAATGCTATCGGCTATCAAACACAGTATGTGGATGGCGATACGGCCGTACTCGCAGGTTTACGCCTTGCGCATCAAGCGCTGAAGACTTGATGCACGCGCGAATCGCTTGGACCACTATCGGCATACTTAAGGTTGCAACAATTAACGTAAGGAGAGATTGGCTATGACGCTGCCTCTGATTGGTATTTTACGCGGTGTAACTCCCGATGAAGTCGTTGATATCGCGGCAGCGGTGCTGGCGGCGGGCATTACGCAAATCGAAGTGCCGCTCAACTCCCCCAGCCCGCTGGAAAGCATCCGCCGATTGATCGATGCATTTGGCGATCGCGCGGTGATTGGCGCAGGCACGGTGCTGACGCCGGCACAAGTGCGCGACGTCCACGCCGCTGGGGGGCGCTTGATTGTATCGCCTAACTGCCAGCCAGCGGTCATCGAAGAAACCCATCGGCTTGGCATGGCAAGCTGGCCGGGCATTGTCACGCCCTCCGAAGCCTTCGATGCGTTAGAAGCAGGCGCCACGGGGCTTAAGCTATTCCCCGCCGTTCAGGTAGGTTTAGAGGGCATGAAAGCCGTTCGCGCCGTGCTACCGGCAGGCACTCTGCTATATGCGGTAGGCGGAGTAGGCATCGATAATTTTGCCCAATGGCGCGCCGCTGGCGTTGACGGTGCAGGCCTGGGCAGCGCGCTATACAAGCCTGGCCAAAGCGCTTCCCAGGTGGGGCAACAGGCGCAAGCCCTTGCCGATGCGTGGTTGGCAGGAGAACAATAAGGGGAGCTAACAACAATGGGCGCAGGCATGCATGTTGCAACGTGGCAGGCAGAGTTAGCGGTTGATTGCCGCTGCACATTAGGTGAAGGTCCGCAGTGGGACGCTAAAAATAAGCGCCTTTATTGGTGCGATATTCTTGGAAAACAGCTGCACTGGCTATCCCCTCGCAGCGGGGATAGCGGCTATTATCCGCTTGATCATAGGGTATCGCTAGCCACTCCCCTTGAAGAAGGCGGACTGCTGTTAGTGGGTGAAAATCGCTTAAGCCGCTTCGACCCTAGCAGCGGCAGCGTAGAAACATTTTGTGACTTCGAAGCCGATAACCCACTTACCCGCAGCAACGATGCGCGGGTTGATCGCCATGGCAGCCTGTGGCTTTCCAGCATGGGTAAGGCTGCCGAAAAAGGCGCAGGCAGTCTTTATCGCCTGCATCGCGGCCAGCTCACACTTTTACGCTCGAACCTGACAGTTCCCAACGCCATTTGCTTCTCTGAAAACGGCGAGTTCGCCTGGTTTACCGACACCGCTGCCGGCGTAGTGATGCGCTGGGCGCTAGATCGCGATGGATGGCCAACGGGTGAGCCAGTGCCCTGGGCTGATTTCTCATCTGTACTGGGCAACCCAGACGGCGCCGTAATGGACAGCGAAGGCTGCCTGTGGCTCGCGCTTTGGGGGGCAGGCCAGGTGGTTCGCCTTGATCATGAGGGTCAGATCATTGCTCGCGTTGAGCTTCCCGTCAGCCAGCCCTCCTGCCCCGCGTTTGCAGGTCCTAACCTTACAACGCTATACATCACCACGGCCCAGGAAGGCTTTAGTGCCGCACAGCTTGCCCAGGAACCGACCGCTGGTTCACTTTACGCGGTAGACACCGGCATTGCCGGTTTGGCTGAGCTGCCGCTACGCCTGATATAACGCGAAGGCCCCGCCAGCATATGCTAGCGGGGCCTTGATGTTGCGGCTGAAGTATCTGATTTTCTAGTTACTCGATACCACCATTAACCCGCAAAGCTTATATACATCACGATCACTAACACCACCAAAACGATACCAGCGGGTACCGCGCCTTTCCACGGCGTTAGGTCAACATCACCGGTATGCTCCTGTACCCAGTCAGTCTCACGGGGACGCAGCTTACCAATAATTAGCATCGTCACCACCAATAGCACAAACACCAACGCCACAAAGTGGAACTCGTTCATGACCTGTGGCAGCAAGTTAAAGGGCGGTACAAAGTAGCCGGCAGCAATCAGCAAGCAGCCACCCACCAGCGCGATTTTAGCCGCCATGGGAGGAACGCGTTTCGTCAGTAACCCCACCAGCACGACGGCCAGAATGGGAATAAAATAGATCGCATTCATCTTCTGCAGATAGCCAAACAGACTCTCTTGACCTGCAAGCAGCGGCGCAATGATCATGGTAAGAACCGCCATGATCCAACCAAACACCTTGCCCGATTTTACGATCTGCGCTTCAGTGGCCTCTTTGTTAAACACACCTTTATAGATGCCTAAGCTGAAAATAGTCGTCGTGCTGTTAAGTGCCGAGTTAAACGATGACAAAATCGCCCCTACCATTACCGCGGCGAAAAAACCTGTTAAGTAAGGCGGCAATACGTTAAACACCAAGTGCCCATAGGCTTCATCAGCACGCACGCCCTGATCGGCATAAAGGTGATAAGCAATAATCCCTGGAAGTACCAGATAAAGCGGACCTAGAAGCTTAAATAAGCCGGTGAGCAAAACGCCTTTCTGGCCTTCAGCCAGGTTTTTCGCGGCAAAGGTACGCTGAATAATCTGCTGGTTGGTGCTCCAATAGAACAAGTTAATCAGGAATACGCCGGTAAACAGCGTGAAGAACGGCACCTGCTGATCACCGCCGCCAATCGAATTAAGCTTGTCAGGGTCACTCTCTTTAAGAATGCTCCAGCCTTCCATAATGCCTGTGCCACCGCTCACAGCCTGCAGACCGTAATAGACGATGACAAAACCACCAATTAATAGACCGACCCCGTTAAGAGTGTCAGAGACTGCGACTGTGCGCAGCCCGCCAAACAGTGCATACACGGCCCCGATGATGCCGACGATCCAGACCGTTAACCAAAGCAGCGTCGTGGAAGACTCAATGCCGGTTAACCCCTGCAGATCAAGCATGCCCTGCAGCCCTATCGCCCCCGAATAAAGGATGATTGGCAGTAGAATAACAGCATAAGCAAGCAGGAAAATAATGTTGGTAATCAGCTGTGTATCTTTATCAAAACGAATTTCAAGCAGCTGCGGCAGCGTTGCTATACCGCTTTTCAAAAAGCGTGGCAGGAAAAACAGTGCTAATGCCACCAGCGCGATAACCGCCACGACTTCCCAAGCCATGACGCTCAAGCCATCGGTGAAGGCCGCACCGTTGAGCCCTACCATTTGCTCGGTAGAGAGGTTGGTCATCAGCAATGAACCGGCGATCAGTGGAAACGTTAGGGTACGCCCCGCTAGAAAGTAGCCGTTGGTACTCGAGTGGTCATCTCGGCGGGTGATTCGCCAAGTGATAAAGGCGACAAATCCTGTAAAGAACAGAAAAGACGCCAGGGTCAACGCGTGCATAGGGCTCACCTCATCATCGTTATCAGTGATGCGCACGTCACAATCGATGCGCACTCAAAATGTCAGACATATCGGCTATCATTTTAGACGAGCTAAATATAACTTAGTAATAAGTCTTTGGTCTTAAATCCGCGTCAAAGCGATCAACAGGCGTCACGAAGCCATAAAAAAACCCTAACAGTTATTTAAAACAGTTAGGGCGCGTGTTGCTTCGCTAGCGGCTACCCGCCGAGGCAGCCTGATTAGTGGTGAAAACGCTCGGCCGCTTGACGGGCCAGCTCACGAATACCATCCCAGTCTTCCGCCTCTACCATGGCTTTCGGCGTTAGCCAGGAGCCACCGACACACATTACGTTGGGCAGCGACAGGTAGTCATCGGCGTTATCTACCGTGATACCACCGGTGGGACAAAAACGTGCTTCGGGAATAGGGGCGCCAAACGCTTTGATCGCTTTAGCGCCACCGCTAGATTCTGCCGGGAAGAACTTAAACCGGCGATAGCCGTACTGCCAGCCGGTCATTAGTTCAGACACTGTCGACACACCCGGCAACATTGGCACTGCGCTTTCAATGCCATAACGATACAGCGCTTCTGTCGCGCCCGGCGTCACGATAAAGTCAGCCCCCACCTGCTCGGCTTGGCGATACTGCGCCGGTGTTAGCACCGTGCCAACGCCAATGCTGGCACCCGGTAATGCTTCGCGCATGCGTTTAACCGCTTCTAGCGCGCAGTCGGTACGTAACGTGACTTCAAGTACGGTCAAACCGCCTTCGACCAAAGCACGCCCAAGCGGCACGGCGTCTTCCAAGCGCTCAACGGTAATCACCGGAATAACTTCGGCTTTTAGGCAGATGCTATCAAGCTCAGCGGTGCGGGTTGACGGTAATTGTTTTTCAATGGTCATGTGCGAGTCTCCAAAAAAATCTGTTATTGCCCGGCCGATGGATGGCTAAGCGCGAAGCGTTAAGGCGCCCAGTAAATCGCTAGTGGACAAGACAAAAAGGCTCGGATAGGCAGCTGGCGAACATCATCGCCATTTAAGGCCTTCGCCAGCACGGCTCGCTTATCTTCACCGGTAATGTGCAAGAAATGACGGCGCGCTTGATGTAAGCGATCCGCTGAAAAGGTAATTCGTGGCTGCAACTGGCTTGGCGTCCTTACCGCTACCAGCGGCTCGTCTGTCGCCAACGCTAGCGTAAGCTCAGGGCTGTCGGGGAATAGCGAGGCCGTATGGCCATCGCCGCCCATGCCTAAAATCACCGCGCTAGCTGGCCAAGCAAGCAAAGCAACCTGCTTAGCAACATGCTCCACGCCCTCCTCTGGGGTCTCTGCATCACAGGTTAACGGTAAAAAAGTGGCGGCCGCGGCGTTGCCTTGCAACAAGTGCTCACGCACTAACTTGGCGTTGCTGTCGCTGCTGTGTTCGTCTACCCAGCGCTCATCGGCAAGCGTGATGTCTACGCGCGCCCACGGCAGTGGCTTCGCCGCCAGTGCCGTAAAAAAAGGCAACGGCGTGGAGCCACCCGACACCACCAGCAAGGCCCGCTCGTGATGCGTTAAGTCTTCGTGCAGGGCTTGAGAAACGGCCTCTGCAAGCTGCTCAGCCAGCTGTTGGCGTGCTTGACTCATATCAATAATCCTCGTACCAGCTGCGGCCGTCTTGGGTAATCATCGCAATAGAAGCGACTGGCCCCCACGAACCCGCGGGGTAGCGGCGAGGCGGTGTTTCACGTTTTTTCCAACCGTCGATGAGCTGATCACACCAACGCCACGAATGCTCAATCTCATCGCGACGCACAAACAGATATTGCTGCCCTTTCATGACTTCTAATAGTAGACGCTCGTAGGCGTCGGGAATCCGCGATTTGGGAAAGGCGCTATTGAAATCAAGATGCAAAGGCCCGGGACGTAGGCGCATGCCCTTATCTAGGCCACTGTCTTTGGTCAGCACTTGCAGAGCGATGCCTTCTTCGGGCTGCAGGCGAATAATGAGCTTGTTTGATGCGATACCGCGCTGGTCTGGATCAAAGATATAGTGCGGCTGCTGGCGAAAGTGAATGACAATTTGTGAGAGTTTCTCCGGCATACGCTTACCCGTACGCAGATAGAAAGGCACCCCAGCCCAACGCCAATTAGCCACTTCCGTTTTCATGGCTACAAAGGTTTCTGTCTGGCTTTGTGTATTGGCATCCTCTTCTTCCAAATATCCGGGCACTGACTTGCCGTCGGTGTTACCGGCGATATATTGGCCGCGCACAACGTCACGCCCAAGCGCTTCGCCAACAAAGGGTTTAAGCGCTTTCAGCACCTTCACCTTCTCATCCCGAATCGCATCGGCATCCAAATTGGACGGCGGGTCCATGGCGATTAAGCACAGCAGTTGCAGCAAATGGTTTTGCACCATATCGCGCAGCTGTCCTGCCTCATCAAAGTAGCCCCAGCGCCCCTCAATGCCGACTTTTTCTGCCACCGTAATCTCGACGTGAGAGATATTATTCTGATTCCACTGGGTGCCAAACAGAGGATTGGCAAAGCGAAGTGCAATCAGATTCTGTACGGTTTCTTTACCTAAATAGTGATCGATGCGGTAAATCCGCGACTCGGGAAAAACGTCGCCAATGGCGTCGTTAATCTCAATCGACGACTGCAGATCGTATCCAATAGGCTTTTCAACGATGATCCGTGAGTTTTCGCTCACACTGTTACTGGCCTGAAGATTGCGACAGATATCGCCGTAAATACGCGCCGCTACCGAAAGATAAACCACCATCGGCTGCGACGAACCCTCCCGCCACTGACGGATTGCTTCAAAACCATCAACCTTGGTGAAATCCAGCTGCCGATAATCCAGGCGATTAAGAAAACGCTTTAGGCTCTCATCGTCCTGCTCATCTTTTTTAAGTCGTTTCTGTAGCGCGAGGTTAACCAGCTCGCGAAACTCAGCAACATCGTGCTCCTGGCGAGCCAGCCCCATAATGCGGGTGCTTTCAGGCATCAAGCCTTCGCGGTCTAGATGGTATAAGGCAGGGAACAGCTTGCGCATGGCAAGGTCGCCCAGCGCCCCGAACAGCGCCAGATCAATGGCGTGATCGGGGTCACCGAGGGGAATACTTTGTGAAGCACTAGACTGGCTCATCGTTGCTCCTATTAATATCTAAACAGCTACTTGTAGTTAGATTACCTAAAATTTACCGTAAAGCAGGCATTGTACGCAATAATTCATGTAATTTTACTACAAAAAACACAGTGACTGACAATCAACACCTGCCAGCCCCACGTTATCTGTTAATAGCCTTACATTTTTACAGACTTTTTATGGAAGGCCATGATCTCTTAGCGCATGCTTAAGGGTACTAAATGGCGAGCTGGGTATATGACATCGATGACACCGTGGTTTTATCGTAGCAGGGATGTGTACCGGCACTGGGCACCTGTTTTTAAAATCATTTCGATTCTGTGGGTGGTGCTAGCGCTGTTTATGCTGGTGCCGCTTGTCTTATTGCTCATAGAGAATGATCCCGATGCCATGGCCTTTGGTATTTCGGTACTGATCATACTAGGCGCTGCGGCGCTGATTTGGCTATTGACGTACCGCGTATCGTTGGAGCTAAAGCCGTGGCAGATGTTTATTCTCACTGCCGCCAGCTGGGTCAGTATTAGCGGCTTTGCCAGCCTACCGCTAGTGCTTGGCGCACCTCAGTTAACGCTCACAAATGCGGTGTTTGAATCAGTCTCGGCAATCACTACCACCGGGTCGACCATTCTGGTCGGCATTGAACATTTTTCCGATGGTTTGAAGCTTTGGCGCGGCCTGATGCAGTGGATAGGGGGCATCGGCATTATTGTGATGGGCATTGCGATTTTACCGTTTTTGAAGGTAGGCGGTATGCGCCTTTTTCATACCGAGTCATCCGACTGGTCCGATAAAGTGATGCCCCGCACGGGTGGAATTGCCAAAGCGACGCTAACGATTTATGTCAGCCTCACCCTTATCGCTAGCGTTAGCTATTGGTTTGGCGGAATGACGCCGCTGGACGCCATCGTGCACAGCATGTCATCACTTTCGACTGGCGGGTTTGCTAATTCTGATGCCTCTTTTGGCGCCTACGCCGACCGGCCGTGGCTGCTGTGGATGGCCAGTTTATTCATGCTCAGCGGTGCGCTGCCCTTTGTACTTTATATCCGCTTCATCCGCGGTTCAGGCAGTGCTTTATGGCAAGACCAGCAGGTGCGTGGCCTGCTTAAACTACTGCTGGTGGCGATCGTTATTTTGAGCGCATGGCGCGTGACTCACGGCAGCGCCCCTTTTGAAGCGGTCACTCACGTGACGTTTAATATTGTGTCAGTAGTGACCACCACTGGCTACGCCTCAGATGACTACACTCTTTGGGGCGCCCTACCGGTGGTAGCCTTCTTCTATCTTACGTTTATCGGTGGCTGTAGCGGCTCGACCAGCGGAGGGATGAAAATCTTCCGCTTTCAAATTGCCACTTTGATGCTGCGCAATCAGCTACGCTACTTAATCCATGCTAACGGGATCTTCACCACTCGCTATAATCAACAGCCGGTGACGAACGATATTTCGCGCAGCGTGGTGGCTTTCTCGTTCTTCTTTTTCATTACCATTGCCGTGTTGGCACTTTGCTTATCCGCGCTGGGGCTGGACTTAGTAACCGCCCTTTCAGGTGCCGCCACGGCGGTAACCAACGTGGGCCCCGGGCTTGGTGACATCATTGGCCCTGCTGGTAACTTTGCCCCGCTGCCTGACGCCGCAAAATGGCTGCTGTGCATTGGCATGCTGATGGGCCGATTAGAAATACTCACCGTAGTGGTACTAATGACCCCGATGTTTTGGCGACGTTAGCCGTTCACATATATTTACTCTTCTCTGCTGGTTACCGGATAACTATCATGCGCCTGTTAAAAATCGACTTAACATTCTTTTAACAGGCACATAGATACAGACTAAATCTCGACCGAGCGGCCGATGAATTCGATAGGCCCGGTTGGAAGTCCGGTAGATGAGCCCTTTTCATCTTCAAGCGTTAGCTCAAACAGCTGATTATCTTGCAGTGGTGGCAGCTCATCCAGGCGTAGCCGAATCGGCTTGCCGGGTTCGACTAAACCAAGCGAGACCGGTGCTTGCCATTCATCTGCTTTGGTCCAGAACTGAAGCGCTTTGCCTTCAGGCACTGTAAAGGTACCGAGAGGAATTAGCTCTATTTCTTGGCGTGATGATGCCTGCACCACCCAGCCAGCCGACTGAGTTTGCGGGGCTAGCAGCACCACCATGTACTCGGGAGTGGTTGGCGAATTTACTTGGTTTGTCAGCAGCACGCCCATAACCAGTGCAGCAGCTAACCCAAGCCCTGCAGCGCCGCGCCAAAGTGGCAGGCTGCGTAAAAAAGGACGCCGTGGTGAAGAAGCCAGCGGACGAGCAGCGATTGACGGTTTTTTTGATGCCGTCATGCTGCGCTCAATGCGAGGCCACAAATAGTCAGAAGGCGTTACTGGCGTCGTAATAGCGGTATAGGGCAAGAAACGCTCTTCCCATACCATAACGGCTTTTTGCAATTCAGGCTCATTGGGTAGCCGTGCTTCAAATGCTTGGCGTTGCGCTAACGACAGCGTGCCCAGCACGTATTCACCCGCCAAGGCATAGTCGTCTTCGTATTCATTTTGGCTGGGACGAGTCATGCCATACACTCCCTTAGACGCAGCAAGCTGCGTTTAATCCAAGCTTTCACGGTACCAAGCGGCGCGCCCGTATGGGCGGAAATTTCAGCGTGACTGAGGCCATCAACATAGGCATGGAGTACGCAGTTACGTCGCTCCGGCTCAAGTTGTTTTAAACAGTGATCCATTTGTTGACCGGTCTGCCAATCAAAGGCTTCTTCTGCAACAGAGGCGAGTTGGAAATGCTCATCGTGGGCTAATTCGGTCGGATCGTTGCTATCAAAGGTAATTTCACGATCACGATAGCGGATGGCATTTAATGCCAGGTGACGCGCTACGCTAAATATCCATGCTCGCGCGGATCCTTTATCAGGATCATAACTTCCGGCGCGCTGCCAAATATTAAGACAGGCATCGTGGACAATATCTTCAGCCATGCCGCGATCTTTGACGATTCTAAAAACTACGCCTAAAAGTCTTGCACCTTCATGAGCATAGAGTTGATGCAAAGCGTCATGATCGCCGCGAGCACACTTAATTAATGCGGCATCATGATCAAATTCATTAGCTATATCGGACACACCTTCGCTCCCTGATGACGCGTCGATCCCACTCGTCGCACGTCCAGACAGCATAGCGGCTAAGGGGTCGCGATACGACCCCTTAGCCTTACTGAACTCTAGCTTTGCTAAACTTAATTAGCAGTCCAGAAGATGTAATCGGCTTGATAAGTAACTACTGCAGTTGCGCCGTCGTGATCTGCATCACAAGTGACGTCAGGTGCCACGCCGCCTTCGGTGTTCAAGCGCTGAATGTAGCTAACGTCCATCATCGCGCCTTCGCCTTCAGCTGGGTTGGCTTCTACTAACTGAAGAGGAATGTTGCCATCACCGTTGGCAGCGGTGGCTAGCTGAGTACCGGTGATTTTAGAACCATCCAGCGCTTCCCAAGTAGCTGGGGGACCATAATAGCTACCTACTTGAGTGCCGTCGGTGTCATTAAGTGCAGCGTGTGGGCCTTTGAAAACCCAAGCCATGTCACCAGAGTCATTGGTTTCACACATATAAGTGATAGCGCCAACGCCAACGGTTTCAAGCGCTACGGTGTTGCCGTCTGGTACTTGTACGTCCGCTGGCGTTTCAGCCAAAGCGGCGTGACTGAAGGATGCAATCAGGGCTGCGGCCAGTGTAGTACGCGTCAGGTTTTGAATGGTCATTTCAGTCTCCTAAAAGGGTTGTTATCAACCACCTCAAATAGCGGCTGTATAGGGAATACCCGCGAGACCCTCTTTTGGATGCAGTGATGTTAAAAAAATGTAAAAAAAAGCCCTGAGCAGATTCTCAGGGCATTATTTAGGGGTAATACGTAAGCATTCAAAGCCTAACAATAACGATTAGGCCGTTGCCTGCATCGCAAGCGTGGTATCCAACATCCGGTTAGAAAAGCCCCACTCGTTGTCATACCAAGCCATCACTTTGACCAAACGGCCATTCACGCGAGTGTGATTGGCATCAAAGGTCGAGGAGTTGGCATCATGGTTGAAATCGATAGAGACCAGCGGCTCAGCGTTCACGGCCAATACCGGCGAGTTAGCGGCGGCTTTCTCAACAATGGCGTTGATCTCTTCCTTCGTCGTATCGCGGCTCGCGGTGAACGTGAGATCTACCAGCGAAACGTTAATGACCGGCACGCGCACCGCTAGGCCATCCAATTTGCCTGCCAGCTCTGGCAGCACCAACCCTACTGCCGCCGCTGCACCGGTTTTGGTTGGGATCATTGAATGGGTTGCGCTACGAGCCCGGTAGGGGTCGGTGTGATAAACATCCGACAAATTCTGATCATTAGTGTAGGCATGAACCGTGGTCATCAAACCGTTCTCAATCCCCACGGCATCGTTCAATGCTTTCGCAACCGGCGCTAGGCAGTTAGTCGTGCAGGAAGCGTTGGAGACCACTTTGTGATCAGCCGTTAAAACATGGTCGTTCACGCCATACACGATGGTCGCGTCGGCATCGGGGCTGGGCGAGGAAATCAGTACTCGCTTGGCGCCGGCGGTAATATGCTTGGCCGCCGCCTCACGCTTGGCAAATAATCCCGTACACTCCATGACTAAATCAATTTTCATGGCTTCCCATGGCAGATTCGCCGGGTCACGCTCAGAGGAGATCGCGATACGATCACCATCGACAGTGATGCTCTCGGCATCATGCTCTACTTTAAAAGGAAAGTGGCCATGAACGGTATCGTGACGCAACAGGTGTGAATTTAACGACGGATCGCCAAGATCATTAATGGCGACAACCTGAATGCGATCGCGGTAGCTATTTTCGTAAAGGGCGCGCAGTACATTGCGGCCGATACGGCCAAATCCATTAATCGCAACTCTTATTGTCATGATAGCTCCTCAATAAATCGGTGGTGAAAAGTAAGGCATGCTGTAAAAAAATTACCAAAAATACGTATTTAAACCTCAAAAAAGCTGCCAATAGCTACTTAATTGCCTTAAAAGGCTTATGAAAACTCGATATGTAGTAAAATTACTATATAAACACTATTGTAGTCCAATACTAAAAATTCAAAAGAGAGTGATGCCATGAGTGATGCGCAGCCGCCCCGCCAGACTATTCGTACACTACAAGCGCGTAAACGAATTGCCCTGATTGCTCACGATGGTAAGAAAGGTGAAATGCTCGAATGGGCGACTCGCTGGAAAGACACGCTTAGCCAGCACACCCTTTTGGGCACCGGCACCACTGCCGGGCGCTTAAAGACAGCTTTAGGGTTAAGCGTAGAAGGACTCATGAGTGGGCCGCTGGGCGGCGACCAGCAGATTGGTGCGCGTATCGCGGAACAGCGCCTGGATATACTGATCTTTTTTTGGGACCCCTTCTCGCCGCAACCACACGACCCGGATGTCAAAGCGTTGCTGCGTTTGGCCGCATTATGGAATGTGCCGGTCGCCTGCAACGCAGCCACCGCAGACTTTTTGCTTTCCTCGCCTTACTTGAACGAAAGCTACGATATGTCGATTCCGGATGCCAACGCCTGGGCTCAAGCGAGAACCGTTTAAGCACTATGCGTAGCGCAACACTATACAGAGCGGGTACGCAGGTGACGCGCCACCACTTGCCGTCCGCTGAGATAGTCGCCACTAGCCGCCGATAACGCACAGGTGAGGGTCAACTCGGCAATGCGGTCATAGTCCTGCAGCGCCGAGTTGACCGGCTGAGGGAGAAAATCCAGCAGCCGGTGGTCGCCAAAAGTGGCTAAATGAATATCTTCCGGCAATCCACCGCGCTCCAAGAACACATCAAACACTCCCTCCAGTAAAGCATAGGACGCCGTCACCAACGCATCCACACTGCCATGCTGATCCAGCAGCTGTGTGGCTAAGTGCGCGCCTTCGCTACGCTCGTAACTCGTACCACTCAGCACAATCGACTCAATGCCAGTGCCCGCCAGAGCATCCTGAAAGCCTGAGCGCCGCTCACTGCTGATGGATAAATCAGGCATCGCGTCAAGCCACGCCACGCGCTTGGTTACTTTGCTGATCACTGAGCGAGTCAGTAACGTCGCTGCTTCCTGATCATTGCTCACGACGCTGGCAAACAGCGCTGGATTTAAACCCCGGTCCATGCCCACTACGCACCAGCCCTTTTCCATCAGGTCGGTGTAGAAGGTGTCATCACTAGGCAAGCAGCTAGCGGTTATCAATACCTCACAGCGCTGGGCACGCAGTGACAGTGCCAGCGTTCGCTCACTCTCGGCACAATCATCTGAACTGACGATCAACAGCTGATAGCCCTTCTCCCGTGCACCACGCTCTAAGCGCTTGGCGAGGCGGGCATAACTGATGTTCTCCAAATCCGGAACGATAAGCCCCAGCAAGCGGCTCGCGCCTCGGCGCAGCGCTGCCGCCTGAGGGTCAATGTGGTAGCGATGATGACGCACCACCGCCATCACTTTTTCAATCGTGGCGGCACTGATACGTCGCTGCTCGGCCTGGCCATTCACCACATAGCTAGCGGTAGTGCGTGAAACGCCAGCTAGTCGAGCAATATCGGCGAGTGTCATGAGGGTTCCCCTTGGCGTGACCGGGCAGTTTATCAGCAAGTTAGCGCATGCAAGACCAAAGTCTAGAAGATCAAACCTTGTGTCATTAAGTGAATCGATTCAGCATAGCACTATACTTCGATGAAACGACAGGCATGACACGGTTAATCCAGCTAGGCGACATGCCACGATAACGATCAGTTTATGTACACGTCTCTGCGCTCATGGGCAGTGCTAACCTGCAGTATTCAGGGCAGCCAGGGCACGTTTACAGGAGAATACTATGTTGACACTCGGCCCCGATGACATCTTGCTAGGCCGCCACGCGGATAGCTGGCAAACCGCCTTGGACAGCGCCGCTGAAGCGCTGGTAGACGCCGGATTCGTTGAGGCTGAGTACCGCGACGGCCTGCATGCTCGTGAAGCACAGTCATCAACGTTTCTGGGCAATGCGATTGCGATACCCCACGGTACGCCAGAAAGCCGCCAGCATGTAAAACGCACCGGCGTTCGCGTACTGCAGTTTCCCCAGGGCATTGAGTGGCACGACGGCCAGAACGTGCATGTGCTGGTCGCTATCTCGGCACACAACGACGAGCATCTGGATATTCTGCGCCAGCTAACCCATGTACTCGACCGCGAAGGCGTGGCTGAGCAGCTTGCCAGCGCTACCTCTGCCGCGGATATTGCACAATTGCTTTCAAAGCCAGCGCTTGAACCGCGGCTTGATGCTGACACGCTATGTGTCAATTTTCCCGCTCGCGACCCACAAGAACTAGCCTTGGCTGCTGCCGCTCGCTTGCGCCAAAGTGGCTGTGTTGATAATACCTTTATCGCCGCCGTCGCGGACGCTCAGCCTATCTGGTTAGGCAAGGGTTTATGGCTGTCCAGCAGTTCACACGGCGTCAACCAGCCTGCCCTAGGTATCGCCACACCGGCTGAGCACACCCTGAAAAGCGCGGGTCACCCCGTGCATGCGCTGTTCTGTTTAGCGGCACATGGCGATGCCCACCGCCCACTGCTAGAGCAATTAATGGCACTTGTCGACAGCGGCGTCAGCGACATCCTCCTCACACGTACCAGTGATCAGTTGCTGGCACTGCTGGCCGGGGAAACCGCCAATACACACACCCGCCGCGTGCGGGTGCTTAATCCTCACGGCTTACACGCCCGCCCCGCGAAGCAGTTGGTGCAGGTGGCTCGCGCTCAGTCCATGCCGATTAATGTGCGCTTGGAAGAAGGCAGCGCCACGCCGGTTTCCGCAGCGAGCCTAACCAAAGTGATTGGCTTAGGGGCCCGGCGCGGCCAGTGGCTGGTGCTCTCCGCCCAAGGCGACGGTGCGCAGCAGGCGATTGAGCATCTGGCCGAAACGATAGAAGCCGGTCTGGGCGAAAAAGTGACGCCCTTTGAAGGTGGCCGCGATAGCGCCCAAATGCCCAAGGTAGCAACGGCAAACGTGGTTCCGCTGAGTGCGGATACGCCTCATGCAGGAGTGGCGGCCTCGCCCGGCTTAGCCATCGCCCCTGTGTTTGTTATCCGCCCGCTGCAGTTTGATTACCCTCAGCATGCGGACGACTCAGACCAGCAGATCACCCGGTTAAACAGCGCCATTCAAGAAGGCGCCGCGCAGCTACAGACACTGGTGCGTAATGCACAGGGGGGCGAGGTAGCGGATATTCTCTCAATGCACGAAGAGATGCTCGACGACCCCGAACTTCATCACGCGGCGACGGATGCCATTCGTGAAGGCCGCTCTGCGCAAGCAGGCTGGTGGGAGGCGATTGAAACCGCTGCCCACGCGCAGGAAATGCTCGCTGACCGCCTGCTTGCCGAACGCGCTGCTGATCTGCGCGACGTTGGCCGTCGGGTGCTTGGCGTACTCTGCGACGTGCAACTCCCTGAGCCCCCTAATCATCCTTACATTCTAGTGATGGACGATATTGGCCCGTCCGATGTCGCTCGCTTAGATACTTCCCGCGTGCGTGGCCTGCTGACCGTGCGTGGCGGCGCCACGGCGCATAGCGCTATTTTGGCACGCGCGCTGGGCATTCCAGCGGTGGTCGGCGCCGGACAAGCGGTGATGGCACTTAACAACGCTAGCATGATGATCCTGGACGGCGAGCGTGGCCGTGTAACCTCACAGCCATCTGAGGAGCGTTTACAGCGCGCCGAACAGCAGCTGCTCGATCATCAGCAGCGGGAAGCCGATGCCTGGGAAACCCGCTTTGACCTTGGCCAAACCCGGGATGGTCACCGTGTCGAAGTTGCCGCGAACCTTGGTAATACCGCCCACGCCGCCGATGCAGTAGAGCGCGGCGCCGAAGGCGTTGGCCTGCTGCGTACCGAATTTTTGTTTATGGCCCACGCCAGCGCACCGGATTTAGCGACGCAAATTGGCGAGTATCGCCAAGCGGTTGAAGCGCTGGGCGAGCGCCCGCTGGTAGCGCGCACTTTGGATGTGGGAGGCGACAAGCCCCTGCCCTACTGGCCGGTGCCTCAAGAGGACAATCCGTTTCTGGGTCTTCGTGGTATTCGTTTAGCGCTCACCCAGCCCGAGGTGCTCGAAACCCAGCTACGTGCGTTACTAATGGCAGCAGCGCCAGCGGTAGGCTCGAAAGATAAAAATCATCCGCTGCGCATCATGCTGCCAATGGTCAAAGACATTGCCGAGTTCCGTGCCGTTAAGAGCGTTTATGACCGACTACTGCAAGAGATTCCCTCCGCTCAGCGCGCCACCGACGTGCAGCTTGGGGTGATGATCGAAGTTCCCTCCAGTGCGCTTTTGGCGCCTAGTCTGGCCACCGAGGTGGACTTCTTCTCGATAGGTACCAACGACTTAACCCAGTACACCCTGGCAATTGACCGTGGCCATCCAGAGCTCTCGGCACAGGCCGATGGCCTGCATCCTGCGGTACTGCGCCTGATCCAAATGACCGTGGCCGCCGCGCATACCCAGGGCAAATGGGTGGGCGTCTGCGGTGAGCTGGCCTCAGATGCCGCGGCTATTCCGGTGTTGGTCGGTTTGGGCGTGGACGAGCTGTCGGTAAATGCGCGGCAGATCCCCTTAGTGAAGGCACGCCTGCGTGAGTTTGACCTTGCCGATGCCCAGGCCAGTGCTCAGCTTGCGCTAAGCAAAGCAACCAGTGATGAGGTGCGCGACGCCCTGGAGGCGCGTTAATGGCTCGCGTGCTGTGTATCACCCTGAACCCGGCGCTGGATTTAGCGTTTAACCTTGACGCTTTAGTACTGGGCAGCGTGAATCGCCCCACCAGTGCGCAGCTAGAAGCGGCAGGAAAAGGCGTCAACGTCGCCCGAGTGCTGGCTAGGCTTGGCCATCAGGTAACGGTCAGTGGCTTTTTAGGCAGCGAGAACGATGCCCCCTTTACGCTGGCTCTTCAGCAGACGGGATTGGTCGATGCCTTTGTGCGCGTTCCCGGTAGCACTCGCATTAATGCCAAACTGGCCGAACACAGCGGCCGCGTCACCGACATTAACAGCCCCGGCATGCCGATTGATGCCGCTCACCTGAAAGCGCTGATCGCAGCGCTGGATACCGAGCTTACCAGCGCCACGCCGCCACACGCGGTCGTGATGGCGGGCAGCCTGCCCCCAGGCTGTTCGCTGGACGATTTCAGCCAACTGCTTGACCACCTAAACGCCAGCGGCATTCCGCTCTGGGTCGACACCAGCGGGCCCGCCCTGAATAAAGCGATTGCGTCAGCTCCCGCAGGCGTCAAACCGAATGAAACAGAGCTCGCTGAATGGGCCGGTGAGCGCATCGATGGTACTCAGGCACGCCTGGGTGCCGCCCGGCGACTGCACGAAAGTGGCATCGCACATGCGCTTATCTCAGCGGGCAGCGAGGGAGTGCTATGGGTCAACGCTCAAGGTAGCTGGCACGCTACGCCGCCTAGCGTCACCGCCACCAACACGGTGTGTGCCGGCGATACGTTGGTAGCTGGCATGCTGCATGGCCTGCTCAGCCAGCACGACGCTGAACAAACCCTGCGCTTCGCCACCGCGCTTTCTGCTGAAGCCGTGCGCCACGTAGGCGTGGGCGACCCTCACGCGGCTGATTTCGACTCACTCCAACAACATACCCGGATACAGCGTCTTGACGACGCCATTACCGAGAGAGCCACGCTATGAATGTCATTCTGATTACCGCCTGCCCCAGCGGCATGGCGACGACCTTCCTCGCTGCCAAGCGCCTGGAGCAAGCAGCCCAGCGTCAAGGCTGGTCGGCTCACGTGGAAATGCACGGTGAAATAGCCCCCTTACACGCTGCTAGCGCTGAGCAGATCGCCAATGCTGATTTAATTGTGGTAGCCGCCGATCACGTGCCCGCGCCAGAACGGTTCGAGGGCAAGCGCCTATTTCAGGCACCGATTGCGAGCGCCCTACCCGACCCTAGCGGCTTTCTTGCTCAAGCGAAGCGGGAAGCGCCTATTTATAGCGCCCCCGTAACGTCTAGCGCACCGGCTGCTGCAAGTAGCGACGGCGGCAAGAGAATCGTTGCCGTTACCGCCTGCCCGACCGGCGTTGCCCATACCTTTATGGCCGCTGAAGCGCTAGCAGAGGCGGGCAAAGCCATGGGCCACGCCATTCGCGTTGAAACCCAAGGCTCGGTAGGTGCACAAGATATATTAACTGAAGATGAGATTGCTGGCGCCGACACCGTCGTACTGGCCTGTGACATTGACGTTGATCCTTCTCGGTTTGCAGGCAAACGCATCTACCGCACGTCGACCGGCAACGCGCTTAAAAAGCCGCGCCCCACCCTTGAAGCCGCGCTCAGCGAGGCCGCCATAGAGAGCGGCAACAGCAATGCGGGCACAGCCAATAAGAGCGTCAAAGAGAAAGGCGTTTACAAGCACCTGCTCACCGGCGTTTCCTTTATGCTGCCGATGGTGGTGGCAGGCGGCCTGCTGATTGCGCTCTCCTTTGTATTTGGCATTGAGGCCTTTGAGCAGGAAGGCACGCTGGCCGCCGCGCTCATGCAGATCGGTGGCGGTACCGCCTTTGCACTGATGATTCCCGTTCTGGCAGGCTATATCGCCTACTCCATCGCCGACCGCCCCGGCATCGCCCCGGGTATGATTGGCGGTATGCTGGCGGCCAATATCGGCTCCGGCTTTATCGGCGGTATTTTGGCAGGTTTCCTGGCGGGCTATGTGGCACTGGCGGTTACTCGCTACGTCAAACTGCCTTCTAGCGTTGAATCTTTGAAGCCGATTCTGATTATTCCGCTAGTGGCCAGTTTGGTCACTGGTCTGACCATGATCTACGTGATTGGCGAGCCGGTTGCTGCGCTGCTCAATGCCCTGACCAGTTTCCTGGAGTCCATGGGCTCCACCAACGCAGTACTGCTGGGTATTCTGTTGGGCGCGATGATGTGCTTCGACCTGGGCGGCCCAGTTAACAAAGCCGCCTACACCTTTGGCGTGGGTTTGCTCGCCTCCGAAACGTACGGCCCTATGGCGGCGATTATGGCGGCGGGTATGGTGCCAGCCATTGGTATGGGTATTGCCAGCTTTGTGGCACGTAACAAGTTTTCTGCGCCGGAACGCGAAGCGGGCAAAGCATCATTCGTGCTTGGCCTTTGCTTTATCAGTGAGGGGGCCATTCCGTTTGCGGCGAAAGATCCGCTGCGGGTCATCCCCGCCTGTATTGCAGGGGGCGCGTTAACCGGTGCCCTTTCGATGCTAGTGGGCGCAAAGTTAATGGCGCCTCACGGCGGTATCTTTGTACTGCTCATTCCCAATGCCATCACCCCTGCACTGCTTTACCTTGGCGCCATTGTCGCGGGCTCGCTGGTGACAGGTTTAAGCTATGCGTTTATCAAACGCGGCGCCGCCCAGGTCGCTGTCGCCAGCTAAACGCTCCGAAACAATAGACGATAGGCAGGCAAGTAAACCTGCCTATCGCTAAAAACACGTACTTTTACGCAGATAATTGCTTTAAAAGCTTCAACACGCTCCCCTTTATGCGCTTTTTTATGTAGTATTTTTACATAACGTCGATATAAGCCATTCCGCTTTTAACAGCCTCTTATAACAAACGGATCGCTCAATGTTTCAGCTGACTCGCAGTGTTACCTGGCAGGCGCTAGATCGCCTACGCGACAAAACAACGAACGACCGCATTCGTGACTACTTCACCCATGACCCCCAGCGTTTTGAGAAAATGAGTTTACGCGTGGGCGGCCTATTTCTTGATTACTCCAAAAATCACGTCTCTGATGAAGTACTCGCTAAGCTGATTGAACTGGCAGACCACTCCGCGCTAGTTCAACGCCGCGCGCAGATGTTCTCTGGTGACATTATCAACGTCACCGAAAATCGCCCGGTACTGCATACCGCGCTGCGTAATCTCAGCGATGACCCGGTGTATGTCGATGGCGAAGACGTGATGCCGGAGATCACGCGGACTCGCGAGCAGATCAAGCAATTCTCAGAAACGGTCCGTAGCGGCGAATGGAAAGGCTACAGCGGCAAACCGATCAAGGACGTGGTTAATATCGGGATTGGCGGCTCGGACCTTGGCCCTAATATGGCCGTGCGCGCGCTGCTTAAATATCGCCACCCCGAAATGCACTTTCACTTTGTCTCTAACGTGGACGGCACTCATATACAGAAGGTGCTTTCACGGCTTGACCCTGCCACAACGCTGTTCATTGTTTCCACCAAGACCTTCTCGACCCAGGAAACGCTGCTCAATGCCAAAACCGCACGGCGCTGGTTCCTGGAAAACGCCGGTGACGATGCCGATATAGGCGCCCACTTTGTGGCGGCCTCTACCAACCGCAAAGCAGCCATGGAATTCGGCATTCGCGAAGAGAACGTATTCGAATTCTGGGCCTGGGTCGGCGGGCGTTACTCCATGTGGTCGTCGATTGGACTACCGATAGCGCTTTCCATCGGCTTTGAGGGGTTTATCGAGCTATTGGAAGGCGCTCACGAGATGGATAATCACTTTATCCATGCGCCTCTATCGGAAAATATGCCGGTACTGATGGCACTGATCGGCATTTGGTACATCAATTTTATCGGCGCAGAAACCCAGGCCATCGTCCCCTACGACCAGGCGCTAAATCAGCTGCCCTCTTTTTTGCAGCAGTTGGATATGGAGTCAAACGGCAAGTCTGTGGATATATTCGGCCACCCGGTCAACTACAAAACCGGCCCGATTGTCTGGGGGCAAACCGGCTCAAACGGCCAGCATGCGTTCTTCCAGCTGCTGCACCAGGGCACGCGCTATGTGCCGATTGATTTTATCGCTTCACTCAAACCTGAACCGGGCATGGAAGACCACCACTTCGCCCTACTTACCAACATGCTCGCCCAGGCCAATGCTTTCATGGAAGGCAGCCAGGGAGATAGCCAGCAAGATCCATTCAGCTGCCCCGGTAACCGCCCTTCCAGTACGCTGCTACTAGATGAACTCACGCCCCGCAACCTGGGCGCACTGATTGCGCTTTACGAGCACAAAGTGTTCGTGCAAGGCGTGATCTGGAACATCAACTCGTTCGATCAGTGGGGTGTTCAGCTGGGTAAACGCATCGCCGGTGAGATCAGCGAACGTATCGATACTAACGCTGCGGATTTTGATGCTTCTACTCAGGGGTTATTGGAGTTGGTGCGGGCGCATTTTCCGGGTGGCGGTTCCGAGGAGAATGCCCAAGCTGAAAGTGGTAAGAAGATAAATAAGAAGAAGGGCTAGAAAGTTTTAGTTGTCGCAACAAGCAGTAAGCAAAAGCCCTGACCTAACAGCCGGGGCTTGTTTGAATAAGCAGGGCTGAGCCGATACAGGCAGCACAGCGGTGTGAGCTTGCGAACGTCTGGCGGCCAGCGGCCGCGTACAGCCACTTGTTAGCTTAACTTACTCTCCAAGTTAATCTTTACAGCAGGCCATTCACTTGAAATTATTGAATAAACTATGGTATCTCTGAGTGAGCCATCACGCATTATCTGATGGCTTCGAAGTACTCCATCCTGCTTTGCACCTAATCTTTCTATCGCAGTTCGAGACTGTTGATTGAAGAAGTGGGTGTGGAACTCCACCGCTATCGCCGATGATGCTTCAAATAGGTTTCTTAGCAGGATTAATTTGCACTCAGTATTTACGGAAGTCCTTCGAACTAAGCTCGAGTACCATGTGTAGCCTAACATTGCTCGCATATTAACCGGATCAACGTTGTAATATCTTGTTGTTCCTACAATTTTATCATGCTCTTTTGATCGCACAGCGTAAGCTATATTGCCTGTCTTCGCTTCTTCTATTGCTGATAATACATAATCTTCCATTTCGTCAGGTCCAGGAACATTTGCATACCATATTTTCCAAGGCTCACCATCAAGAACTGCTTCTTTTAACGGTTCGATATGACTTTTAGACAAGGGCTCTAGAGTCACATGCCTTCCAGTCAATCTGACTTCATTTATAAACATTAAACTTCCCCTATAGAGCTAACGCCCGCAGCACGCGCGGCTTTGTAGTGGCGGCGAAGCCGCAACGAAAAGACGTCGCAGTGCCTGCGATTGTTATGCATTTGCCGCAATTACGGTTGTGTTGAACCCTTCATCAGATGTGGGTGCAACAAAGTACTTGGTAACCAGCTCAAACATCTCTTCCGTATCAGTTGCCGCTCTCTCTGGCTGTTCTATCCGCCTTTTTTCGATTTGTCCCAAGCAAATCTCATTTGGCTGGTCGATGTAAATTAATTCATGTGGAGCCTGGATCTCTGAAAATATGGTTTTAAACCACTTTCGTTGTGAAATTGTATTTGCCGGAAAATCCATTACCACGCTGGTTCCAGACACCAAGATCGATTGAACCAGTTTTTTCATTTGAGGCTTAAGACGGCCAGAATATTCAATGTAATCATCTAAGGTATTTATGCTATTCGGATAAATGGATGGAAGCCACTCGTCTTCTGAGAGCAGTACGGCGTTTCGCTCTTGGGAGATCTCACAAGACTTTGTAGTTTTCCCTGCTCCCATTTTTCCACAGAAAAACGTCAATACTCCTTTGTTCATTTCTTACCCCGTATTGCATAACAGTGATTATATACCGGCTGCATAACCTCAATGAACGTGCTGTCGCGTTGATTGAGGTTATCTAGCCGCTTAGATCAAATCTACCTCATTGATTCTATTGCTAGCAAAGCAAATTCTGGCTGCCTATCCAAAATTCGCGTGCTTTCTCGCTTTGCCTGTAGCGCATATGATTAAGGGCTGCGATCAGCGTCCTACCTCCATGTAGGAGCAGTCGAGCCAGAGCCCTATTGATTAGCTACGTGGCCGGCTTAACAAATAGTTGAGATGTGCCTGCACTTCTGGCCACTCTCCCCTGTGCAGGCTATACATCACGGTGTCGCGAATAGTGCCATCTCGGCGCAGCTTGTGGCCGCGTATGACACCATCCTTTTTAGCCCCCAGGCGCTCAATGGCACGTTGGCTTGCGTAGTTGAAGTTGTCGGTGCGCCAGCCAACCACGTTACAACCCAACGTATCGAAAGCATGTGTTAACAGCAGCAGCTTGCAGGTGGTATTAATATGGGTACGCTGCGCGCGTTTGGCATACCAGGTGTGGCCAATCTCTACCCGTTTTACCTCAGGTAAGATGTCGTGATAGCTCGTCGTGCCCAGCACGGTACCGCAGGCCTCATCCATGACAGCAAAAGCAAAGCGGTGGCCTGCCTCACGGTCTTTCAAGGCGGTTTCAATAAAGGCGCTTGTTTCATCGGGCGAAGGCACCGATGTGACGCGTAGCTTCCACAACTCGCCATCGGCGGCAGCGGCGCGCAGGCCAGCTTCGTGATCGTGCGCTAATGGCTCAAGCTTTACACCGTGCGCGTTAAGGGTGACAGCGCTTACGTAAGTCATATCTATCCACACGCCTCTTATATTTGGCAGTCGAAAAACAGCAATTAGTCGATATTACTAAAATAAGATTCGAAATAGTCGATAATGTCTATTAATAACACGAAGAATTGGTCATGGCGGTCGGCATTTACACGTTGGGTTATTACAATGCTTTGCTTAGCCAAGCGCCACTGGTTGACGCGAGCAGGACCACTCGGTGATTGCCGGTACTCATATAAGCGTTTAATTTAGCCATGTCCAGAGACGCAGACGCCGGAACTATAGAGTTCCGGCGCCGGTGCAGTCAGATAAAAATTACTACTGGATGTTTAAGCCTAATGCTTAAAGCGTATTTTTATACGCCACGCCCCCTTTCATGATAAGCATCAGTTGCTCATCCGGCTCAGTAAGCACAGTGATATCGTCCAGGGGGTTATCTTTAAGGATAATCACGTCACCACGGGCGCCAGGAATGATTTCACCAAAATCGCCCGTATGGCCGTAGGCATCGGCCGCGTGACTGGTGGCCGCACGGATCAGCTCATCGGCAGGTACCACCGCTTTGCGAAGGTGGAACTCATTGAGCTGATGGCGCTGCATACGACCCAAAAGGTCAGAACCGTAGAGCATTTTCACCCCAAAGCGCTGGGCCATTTCAAGGGCTTTGCCGCCGGCCTCAAGCACTTCAAATACTTTTCGCTGCAGCTCTTCGGCCATCCCTGCTTCAACGCCTTCTTTCGCTAGCGCATCGTAAGTACACAGCGTCGGCGTCAAATAAGCATCATGTTCGAGGAACAGGCGGCAGCTCTCTTCGTCCATAAGGTTACCGTGCTCGATGGTTTTAACGCCGCGAGGCAGCAGTCGATTAATAGCACGCGCAGTATAAGCATGTGCCATGGTATGAATATTGGCAGCAATCGCCTCTTCTACAATGGCATCAATTTCTTCAAGTGAGAACTGCGTGCTATCGATACGATCCGTTGGCGATGATACGCCACCTGACGCCATGATCTTAATCTGAGTAGCGCCCTTGCGAATCTCATCGCGTGCGGCATGTCGTACTTCACTGACACCGTCACATACACGGCCCAGACCTGCGCAGCAGAAGCAGCCTTCAAAGGTTTGCTGGCCTGGCCCACGCATATCCCCGTGGCCACCGGTTTGCGAGAGAGCTCGCCCAGCGTACATGATGCGTGGCCCGGCCAGCGTCCCTTCGTCTACCGCTTTGGCAAGGCCGTAATCCGCGCCACCTGCATCACGCACAGTGGTAAAGCCGCGCATCAGCATGGCTTCAAGCAGCTCACTAGACTTGGCGCCCACGTAAAACGGCGAAAGCGTGCCTAGGAGCGCAAAGTTGGGCGTGATAGCGGTTACGTGTACGTGGGAGTCCACCAAGCCCGGCATCAAATAGCGACCTTTGACATCGATCACCTGATCGTCGTCGCCTTCAAGCGGCGTTGCGCTTACCGCGTCGATGCGGCCATCTTTAATACGCACCTGATGATTAGGGAGCACTTTACCGTTGCGTGAATCGATAACGTTGGCGTTGATAAAACGAATTGCTGTCATGTGTGTTCCTTATTGAGAAAGCGTCAGAACATTTTCTGCGGAAGATAAAGCGAAAGCGCGGGAATCAATACGATGAGTAATAGTGCGACGATGTCCATGACGATAAACCAGCTCACGCCCTTAAAAACTTCGCTAAGCGTAACGCTGTTGCCCAGGGCACCCTTGATGACATAAACGTTAAGGCCGATGGGCGGAGTCACTAGCCCGATTTCCAGGAGCTTAACCACGATAATGCCAAACCAAATCAAATTAAGGTCTGCACCTTCGACCAAAGGGAGTATCAGCGGCAGCGTTAGAAGCAGCAGACCAATTGAGTCGATAAACATTCCGAGCACAAGATAGATCAGCGCTACCGCCAGAATGATCCACCATGTTTCAGTACTGACACCCAGAATCAACTCAGCGAATGCAGCAGGTACACCGCTCATGGCCAAGAAACGGGTGAAAAAGAGCGACCCAATCAAGATAATGAAAATGCTCGCCGTGCTGACTGCGGTTTGCGTAACGGCTTCACGAACAGCTTCAAGGGTCAGGGTACGTCGAGCCAAGGCAATTAATGCGGCAATGGTAGTTCCTACCGCTCCAGCTTCGGTAGGTGAAAAGACTCCCAGGAAGATCCCCCCAAGCACGGAGCCAATGAGCAATGGCAGTGGCCAAATATGTTTGAATGCCTCCCATTTTTCATTCCACGTCGAGCGAATATCAGTATCACCCGCGAGCTTCGGATTCAGCTTGGTCCTCACCATAATCATGCCGATATATAACAGCGCAGAAACTACGCCTGGGATGAAGCCTGCCATAAACAGCTGGCCGACTGACACTTGGGCATAAACACCATAAAGCACCAGCAATACGCTTGGTGGAATCAGCGAACCCAGTGTCCCAGAAGCAGCTACGGTGCCAGTTGCCAGCCCCTTATCGTAATTATGCTTAAGCATCTCAGGTACAGCGATGCGCGACATGGCCGCTGATGTCGCTACACTAGAGCCAGACGCAGCCGCAAAAAAGGCAGAGGCCATCACGCTGGAAACGGCCAAGCCTCCCGGAAGACGCGCTAGGTAAAGACGCATGGCCTGAAATAAGCCTTGCGTCATATTGGTAGTGGTACACAAATAGCCCATGAATAAAAACATAGGCGCGGCGGTTAACTCCCAAGTGCCTGCAAAATCGAAAGGAGTGGCAGAAATCATCCCCCATGCCACGCGCATACTGGTCATTTCGCCTATACCGATAATCGATACTAGGCCAAGGGCAATGCCGATTGGCACCCGCAGGGCGATCAGGGCCAAGGCGATGGCGATACCCGCCACACCTATCTCGATGTTAGTCATTGATTAGCTCCTACAGCGCTTGGCGTTGCTGCACTGCCTTTATCATATTGGCGAGAATGGCCAGACACATGGCGGCAAAACCAACGGGTAATGCCCAACGACTAGGCCACAAATAGAACGTGAAGTTGGCCATGGCAGTTTCCATACGAACCGTGGCACGAACTGCATCGAGATAGCTCTGGTAACAAAGCATGCCAAAATACACAAGGCCCAGAGCACCGGCGAAGAGGTAAAACGCTAGCTGTATAGTAGGCGAACACCTGCCCACAAAAACATCAACGCTAATATGCTCGCGCTTTAATTCAACGTAAGCAATTGGCAGGAAAATCACCGCGACCATATAGTAGAAAGAGACGAACTCCAGCGTGCCGGCAAACGATTTTCCAAAGAAATAGCGCAATCCGACATCAAGTGAGACATGCAGTGCCATTAGTACTAAAAAGAAGGCAGCGAGTACCAACGTGCTCTTAGCGACCCACTGGGATAAGCGTTCAATACTGTTCGCGATCATGCTGTTCTGCCCCTCTCGGAATCTGTAGTCGAGAAACCAAGCTTCATAAGAGTTTCCTTCCAAAACAGCAACATATCACGATAAAGCTCAGGATCATCACGCCAAATGCTCTGTGCACCCATCCCTCTCATCATGCATAAAGTGGCGTTCAAGGCGACACGATTTTGATGAGAAGTGTGCTCAGCACTAGCGACTAACTGCTCCCATATATATTCAAGTGACGTGTTGAATTTGATCCCTAATGGAGCTAGAACTTTCATTAAGTTAGGGTCAGTTCGCGCATTGGTAAGATATTCTAGCGTCACCATATACAGGTCGCCCTTGAAGTGCTCATGCAAGGCTTTTAATAGACTATCAAAATCCAAGGCACCCTCTTTGATGCCATTAGCCATGATTCGAACGCTCTCAACCTCTCTGCTTAGCAGGTCTTCAAGCGCCGACTGCATTAACAGCGTTTTGGATGGGTAGTGATGTACGAGAGCACCGCGAGAAACGCCAGCTTGACGAGCGATGTCAACAGTCGATGTAGCACGGATACCATTTTCAAGAATGCATTCAATAGTCGCTTGTATAACGCGAGCCTGGGTATGACGTGAGCGCTCTTCCTGATTTTGTCGTTTAGTCATATAGCGCACCCTTTTATCGTATTAGCATTGGCTGCCCATTAGGGCAGCCAATGACGGCCAAAATTAATAAATGCCGTAGTCAGCGGGTAGCTTATTATAAATTTCTTGCATAGCTAGCTCGGCAAGCGCCCCTTCATCATTACGATCAACGTCGCTGAGTAAACTTTCCCACTTTTCGTAAGTGGCGAGGAAATCATCAATTAGCGCTTCTGGATCTTCCACACCGTATTGATCACGGGCCTTATCGTAAACATTTGCCAATGCCTCATCACGGAAAGCCACCACAGATGCCATTAGATCTTCTTCCGGCTCATAGATGTTATTGCCAAGCTTGATCGCTTCTTCGATAGCTGCCTCTGACGCATTAATATACTGCACAACCATACGCGTCATTGCATGAGCGGTAGCTTCTTTGAACACATCACGCTGCTCGTCATTAAGGCTTGACCAGAAATCTTCGTTGAAGCCCCACTGAGGGCCGGACCAGTACATGCCGGTGGGCAGCAGCGTGGTGTGCTCAGCCACTTCCCATAGGGAGCGATCAATCAAGTCATTAGCCGCGTTGGTTGCACAATCCAGCGAGCCTCGATCAAGGCCACTATACATTTCACTCGAAGGAACATTGACAGGCGTGCCGCCGGCTTGTTCGACCCAGGCAGACACCGTTGAGCCCGCAGTGCGGATCCGTTTACCGCGTAATTCTTCAAGGTTTCGAACCGGTTCGCGGCAGAACATGACATAAGGCGGGGTGCTGTAGGCGCCGAGATAAACGATATTCAGGCCTTCCCATTCGGCTAGTTGAATGGGGTTGTTAAGGCTGAAATCGGTAACGGCCAGTATGCTGACTAACGGATCATCGTAGTTAAAGCCCAGCTCCTGAACGGCATTCGCTACTGGCATTTCAGACGGAGTAAAAATAGCAGCATGATGCGCCACCTGAACGATATTATCCTGAATGCCCTGCAAATTAGCACGAGGTGCTAGCAGTACAGTCCCGGTATACACCTCGGGTTGAAGCTCCCCGTTAGACAGTTCTTTAACCATCTCTGCCCATTCGATATAGCCGTAACGAGAGAAAGGGTGTTGTTGATCATAAAACGAATTGGCAATAAATGAAGTTGAAGCTTGAGTAGAACTAGCTGTTACAGGTAAAGCTAAAGCTGTTACCGCCAGTGTTATTACATTGCGCTTGAAGTTCATATATCAGTCTCCTGACCGAATTAATCGGCTTTTTTTAGTGTTATATTATTTCATTATTTTTAATAACACATTGCCTAGCGGTGTATGTGTGCTGTTAAATCTAAACGCGAAGAATAATAAAAACAAGCACGACTGTTTGTTTTTATTATTCACTATCAAAAGATGCCTAGTAAGCTTATGAATAAAAGAGAAAATAAAATAAAATTGGATATGGCGGGTACATGGCGAGGTATTCTCATGATGCTGCCTTTGGCCACTTTCACGGTGGCCTTTGGCCTAGCCTTCGGCGTAGCAGCTATCCATGCAGGCATCACTCATTGGGAAGCGATATTAATGAGCATGTTTGTATTTGCTGCTCCCTCACAGTTTGCGGCACTTGAACTATGGACAACGCCGCTGCCCCTTCTGGCCCTAGCAATGACGACCATGGCCATTCATACCCGACACCTATTAATGAGTGCATCGCTTTATCCTTGGCTCAAACCATTACCTCTACTGCAGCAATTTGGCGTCATTTTCATGTTAACGGATTCCAATTGGGCCATGGCACTGGGCGAATATCAGCGCGGAGAGCGCAATATTGGCATTCTCCTAGGAGGAGGTATCGCGTTATGGACTGCCTGGGTAATAGGTACGGGTATCGGCTTGGCATTTGGCGGTGGTATCCATCAACCTGAACGCTTTGGTCTTGACGTGATCATGCTATGTTTTCTGCTTGTGATCGTGATAGGTGGTAACCCAAAGCTAGTAATGATTCTTCCATGGTTAGCAGCAGCCCTCAGTGCGCTGCTAGCCTATTGGTGGCTACCGCCCTATCTACATGTACTGGTCGGCGCACTGACAGGAGGAATGGTCGCCATATTACTTCCCAAACGCTGGTATAAGGCGGGTATTTTGTGAGCTCATCACCATTATGGCAATCGCTATTAGCCATCATGATGATGGTAGCTATAGGCTACGGGTCTCGAATTTTGGGGCTCCTCATTATGGCCCGTATACCATTAAGCCCTAACATTCGCCTGTTTATTGATGCCATGTCTAGCTCGGTGCTTATTGCCATCATCACCCCCATCATTGTGCATGGTGACGGAGGAACCCGGTTTGCCGCTTTAATGGCAGGTGCTGTCGCTATTATCTTAAAAAGTCCTTTAGCATCAATTGCCGTTGGCATTATATGTGCGGCAAGCTGGCGCTGGTGGTTTGTAACATAATGAATTGCTAGACGGATTCAGGGCACGGCACAATGCTCGATAATGTCACCAGAAGTGCCGTCAGCCAGATGGCTGAGCAGTATACTCTCAGACCCTGAGCCAGAGCCTTTTGTCCACCACTCTAAATCGTCACTCACATAACGCGCACCGCTGCCAGAAACTGCAATTTGCATACTGTAGCTTCGGCCTTTGTACTGCACTCTCGCCGTGTCTGCTGAGGGGTAGGCGGCGGCTATCGTTTCACCGCTCTCGCACTCATAGCTATGCATAATAGATTCTGGAAGTGTCGCGGCAGATGCTTGAGCATCAACTTGATTTTGGGCTGAATTTGCACAGCCCGAAATGAACAAAATTGAAGTAATCGTTAGCGGAACGAAGATTTTCACATGAGCCTCCCGGTTGTTGAGATGCGGGCTAATCCACACTATATAATACTGTAGCCAGTGCGGGAGTGTTACCGCCCGCCCGCCACATCAATAAATGATCCCGTCACATAAGAAGCTTCCTCCGAAAGCAACCATGCGATGCTATTCGCCACCTCCTCAGCGGTACCGCCACGCTGCATAGGAATCTGCGGTGCTAAACGGTCAACACGACCTGGCTCGCCCCCATCGGCATGCATATCAGTGTAGATAGATCCAGGGCGAACGGCGTTGACACGAATACCCAAGGCGGCAACTTCTAAAGATAAGCCTTTAGTCAGCGTGTCCATGCCTCCTTTCGAGACGGCGTAGTCAACGTACTCAAAGGGCGAGCCTGTTTGTGAGGCACGCGAAGAGACATTGACGATCGCACTGCCTTGCCCAAAGCGTCGGATAGCTTCTCTGCAACACAGAAAACAGCTGTCCACGTTACTACCCATCACCTGTTTGAAGCGTTCAAAGTCAATATCAACAAACCTGGATTGCGTAAACAAAATACCCGCATTGTTAACCAAGTGGGTCACACTGCCAAAGTGAGCCTCTGCCGCATCAAACAAGCGGATGACATCGGCTTCCTTGCTGACATCGGCTTGATAAGCAAAGGCCCTGCCCCCGCCACGTATAATGGAATCAACCACTTCACGTGCTCGCTCTTGGTTAGTAAGATAGTTAACGCACACCGCATAGCCTTTAGCGCCTAGCAGTAATGAGGTCGCTGCCCCAATACCACGGCTGCCTCCTGTCACGATGACTACTTTCGACATAATGCTTCCTCAGTAACGCGTTAATGGTCAGTTCATTCAAATACCTTAACGTCGTAATAGCGACTTGGGTAGCGTCGTGTTCCCGGCATCATACGCTCAGCAACTAGCTGGCTATTGATTTCTTTTCACTCCGCAACTACTGTATATAAAATCACTAAAGGGGTGAAAGCATGGCATCTCTTGGCCAGCCTTTCCAGCCAACTACCTACAAGGGCCGCGGCGCAACGTATGATCCGCACAATCGCTTCGCGCCAACCCAAAGCATTGCAGACGACGACGGCTGGTGGCGCGAGGAAACCTCCACGACCATTGCCACGGAAGTGCGGGAAGAAGTGAGCAAGAGTGCGCTGTCGTGGAATAAATCGCCGGACTTACCCTTTGATCGCTCGTTAAACCCTTATCGTGGCTGCGAGCATGGCTGTGTTTACTGCTATGCACGACCTTCCCATGCCTACTGGGACCTATCGCCTGGGTTAGATTTTGAAACCAAGCTGATTGCCCGCAGCGGTTTGGTTGAGCAATTATCGGAGGAGCTTTGCCACCCCAACTATGTGTGCAGGCCAATTAATCTTTCTGGCAATACAGACTGTTATCAACCCTTAGAAGCTACCCAACAAACCACCCGCCGGTTGTTGGAACTACTATTAGCATGCCGCCACCCCGTCACAATTGTGACTAAAAGCACCTTAGTGCTGCGTGATTTAGAGCTATTGGCCGAGATGGCCGAGCACCGTTTAGTACGTGTTTTTGTCAGTTTAACTAGCCTAGATGCCAACTTAAAACGCACCTTAGAGCCACGTGCGGCGTCGCCCCAGGCACGTTTGAGAGCGATACGTGAACTGAATACGGCGGGCATTCCAGTGGGAACGTTGATTTCGCCGGTGATACCAGGGCTTACTGATCACGAAATCGAAAAACTATTGGAAGCGGCCAGCCGCGCCGGTGCACGCACCGCGGCCTGGATGTTGCTGCGCCTGCCCTATGAAGTCGCACCGCTGTTTGAAGCATGGTTGGAAACACACTACCCAGAGCGGGCCGCTAAAGTCATGAGCCTAATGCGCCAATGCCGGGGCGGGAAGATATACGACGCTCAGTTCGGTAAACGCTTTCGCGGTGAAGGCGTCTTTGCAGATTTGATCGCGCAACGCTTCGCTCGCGCCAGCCGCCAATGGAAGCTGCAGGATCGCACGGAGCAGGGCTTAAACACGCGCGATTTTCGTCCACCACGGGCGCAAGGGGATTTATTCATTTAAGCTAGCTAGCAACGCCAATACGTTTGCTACCAAGGAAGCCCCATGCCCGACCTTAGTAAAACTAAATCAAGCTTTTATAGACGTTTATACGTGGCCCATTTGATCAAACAGGGCATTGCCAGTGTACCTGCCATAATAGAGGCCACCGGCATGCCGCGACGCACTGCTCAGGACACGATAGCATCGCTTGCCGAACTGGATATTGAGTGTGTCTTTACTAAAGATGAGGGCCAACGCCATAACATTGGCCGCTACCAGATTCGAGATTGGGGCGCGATTGACCCCTGCTGGGTAGCCACGCATGCTGAGCGGCTAAAACAAGTGCTTGGCTATACAGGTTAGCGTAGCGACCTAACTCACTTGAACCTCATAACCCGTGAATTTACGCAGGTTAATCACGCCGCTATCGAGTATCAAATACTGTCCTTTAACCCCCTGTAGCACGCCTTCCACCAGCGGCTGCTTATCAAAGTTATGCGACGCAACTTTTTGTGGGAAAACACTAACCGGGTAGTGAAAATGATGCGCTGGCTGGTCTAACGTGCGAATAGCGTCCACGCCATGAGTATCACGTAGCTGGCTCAAGCCATCAGACAACAGGCTAAGCAAACGGTCACGCTCGGCGCTTAAATCCATTACGTCGATATCACCTTTAAGCATAGCGCGCCAGTTAGTGCGGTCTGAAACCTGCTCTTTGAACAGCATTTCGACGAACCCTGACTGCTGGCGAGTATCCACTTCAAGAATAGGCAGCGCCTGAATCGCGCCTTGGTCTAACCAACGGGTAGGCATCTGTGTTTTGCGCGTGATGCCTACCTTGAGGCCGGAAGAGTTGGCCAAATACACCGTATGAGGCTGAAAACAATGGCGCTCGCCCCATTCGGGCTCGCGACATGTGCCTTGAAAAAAGTGGCAGGTTTCCGGCTTCATAATACAAGTATCGCACTGCGCTAATCGTTTGAAGCACGGATAACAGTGGCCCTGAGCAAAACTTTTTTTCGTGGCTCGACCGCAGTGAGTACATGCAATGGCGCCTGTCCAACGTAGGCTGATCAGCTCACCAATGCGCTCATTAAGCGCAACGCGGTGCTCACCGGCACGTAAATGGTAGACCACTTGGTCATCTTGGTGGCCTGGTACCGCGACCGCCATTTTACTTAAACAGCCTTGCACTGCCGCTTCAATCACGCGTTGCATCCCGAGCCAAGCCAGCCATTTCTGGCGTTACGCCTGCGCCCGTCGCCGCCGCACCGCAGGTGCGCTGCTCTAAATACCCCACCCGATTCTCTTCCGGCACGTTATTTTCAGCCTCAAAACGCATCACGGCTTCCAAGCACAGATCGGTCTGTTCTGGCGTTAGACGGCGGCCATCGGGCCACTTGCGCAGCGACACCGCCTGTTTCAGGCTCTCATAGATCGCCGGGGTCATTTGATTAATCATTTTATCGAAGGTCATTTCGCTCATTGCAGGCCTCTTAACTATTTTTCAAACGGCGGGATGAATAATACCAGCCTGTGACAAGGCCCACGAGTAGCCCGCCCAAATGCGCTTCATTAGCGACATTGCCAAAGCCAACGCTGCCTGCTACCCCTGTCATGGTAAATACCATCCAACCCAGCATAAATACCACTAACATTTGGGGCACAAAAAAGCCGCTTTGGGGTACTCGCCGCGACATTAGCCAAACATGCGCTAACAAGGCATACACCACGCCTGACATACCGCCAAACAGCACGGTACCGGTCATATATTGAGCGATGTTCGCACCGATACCGGCAACAATAAGCAGCAACAGCATGGTACGGCTGCCTTGCAAGGCTTCAACCTGACGACCGAAGTACCATACCCACATCAAGTTAAAGATGAGATGCATCAAGCCAAAATGTAGAAAGGCCGGCGATAGCAATCGCCAAACTTGTCCTGAGGCAAGCATTTGCGACAGGTTACCAAACGACAGCTCACCACCAGAAATGCCAACGGGCACAATAGTTAAGGCAACGATTAGCTGATTGCCCAACACTTCGATCAGGGCAAACACCACCAGGCTAAAAACAATCATCAGCGAGGTAACCGGCACTTGGCGCAGCGATGCAAAAGAATGGGCCATAGAACGCGGGTGCTTAGTCGTTTGTTGAAGCGCTAGAGGTTCACCCTGTTTCCACTGTTCGACAAGCGCGGTGAGTTCACCCTGCTGGCGAGGGTCGGCGATCCATAATAGCTGGCCGTCGGCCTCGTCGGTAATCCGGTGACCAATACGATGGCGCCATAATGCTTGGCGCAGTTCGCTGGTATCCGCGTGATCGGGTAAAAGCATCACTGGATGCATAACATCCCTCTAATCAAAGCGCTCGCGGCATATTGACCGCAGCGGGTAGGTGTTCATTGCAACGATGGTAACTAACGCGCTGGAAAGCCAACAGACAGGCAAAAAAAACCGGCGGTAAGGACCGCCGGAGAATAAAAGCAAGGGATCATTCAAGGGAACACTTACTCTGATAGCCGACAGCAGGGTTAGTTCATCTGATTTGCAAAAATTATGTAAAGATATGTAAATTTTAAAAAAAGGCACTAATCGAAATCTATTTCCCATGGCTTGGGAAGCATCCGCTCCTCTCTAGGCACCTTGACCCAAGCAAAGTGATCGGCACTTAACGTCGCCTCTCCACTCCAGCGGTAAGCTACCAAACGCCCATATTTAACCGCGCTATAGTCTAAACAGGCGATATTGTGGGCAGGCAATGCTGGTATACCCTCGCACCAATAATGCCCAATAAATAACGGAGGCTGCTCAGGACCATAATAACTAAGTTGCCGGCGCTCCTGGGCTGATAGTTCGCGAGTTTCGAGATCGCCGGGTAAGTTATCCGGCTGAAAGACGACATCCCCCCACTGCTGCGGCGCCTGAGCCCAAAAATGGGCGCGAAAACTTTGCCGAGTAAATCCGTCACCTGAGTGTATTGCAATGCCGTCAGGTAACGAGACATGCGGGCCTCGGGTCAAGCGATCTAAAATACGAAACGCCTGGGTAGAGGGATCCGTTGATTCCACTAAAAATTGCGTATCCATACAGCAGTCAGGACGGCGTTGTTTAAGCTCGGCAATCAGCTGCTGGTCCCAGCAAGCATGCACCACGCGGATGCCTTCTAACTCTAGGCATAGCGGAATAGTTTTAAACCACGCCAGCGTATCGTCCCACTCATTGGTGTAATCGCTGTACTGCGCCAGGGTATCTTGAATAATACGGTTATGCCTGGGCGTATGCTCGCGCAGCCACCGTTTATGACTGCCCGCAGGCCCTGGGTGAGTATATGCTAAGGCATTATATTCGTGATTACCCATCACAATATATGCCTCGCCCTGCTCCACCATCCGGCGGGCGATAGTCACCGCTAGGCGAATACGCGGCCCGCGATCAATCAAATCACCTAAGAAAACAACTTTTCGGCGCGGGTGGCGATAAACGCCGCGGCTTTGATGATAGCCCAGTTTTTCTAGTAACGAGGCAAGCGTAACGCCGCACCCATGCACATCACCAATCAGGTCGTAGCCTTCTAACGGGGGCTTGCCCTGCGTTTGACGCTGCATGCTTAATCCCCCAACCGATGGCTCCAGCCTAATTTGCTGCGCAGTACTTCGTAGAAATTATGGCCGATAGGGTGTACCAGCTGCACTCGCTCAGGCTTGCGTGTAATGACCAGCACATCGTTGGGCTTGGCCACCGCCCGAGTCTGGCCGTCGCAGCTAATATGCGGATAGGTCTGGTTCGTTTCGCCAATGTGAATGCGAATTTCGCTAGCAGCATCAATAACAATGGGCCGACTCGACAGCGTATGAGGAAACATCGGCACCAGCGTCACCACATCAAGCTTTGGATGCATGATCGGCCCGCCGCCCGATAGCGCATAGGCCGTTGAGCCGGTTGGCGTGGCAACAATTAAGCCGTCGCTGCGCTGGCTATAAACAAACTGGCCATCAATAAACAGCTCAAACTCAATCATGCGTACCGCTTTACCCGGATGAAGTACGACTTCATTCAAAGCATCGCCATTACCGACAGCGATCCCGTTACGATAAAGCACCGCATCGAGTAGAAAGCGCTGCTCAATCTCAAACTCGCCTGCCAGCACTTCACCAACGCGGGTTTCCAATTCGTCCGGAGAAATATCGGTTAGAAACCCCAACCGCCCACGGTTAACGCCCAAAATAAGCGTGCCGCTTCGGCACAGTGTGCGCGCCGCACCCAGTAAGCTGCCATCGCCACCGACAACAATGACCAGATCACATAGCTCTCCCAATACGCGACGGCTAGCTTCTGGTTGGCCATGCTTGGGCAAGGCAGTGGCTGTGCGGTCTTCTACCAGCACGCTGTAGCCATGCGCGACAAGGTACGTCACCAGCCGCTGAAGGGAGTCGACCACTTTATCGCTACCTAAACGACCAATCAGCCCAATCGTCTTAAAGGGTTTGTCTGATGGGCCGCCTGCAGTAGGCATAGTGTCTGGTAGTAACGCGTTGCTCATGGGCCGACTCTCGCTAGCATAAGTCGCCATTATGAAGACACCTTACTTGCCGGGCAAATAGGCTTAAGCCTTGTTTGACAATTAGCTGGCCGGCGCTGTCTGCCGACGCTGGCACCACCAGTGGTTTAACCAAAGTGATGCGGCCATAATCAGCGCACCTATCACCAAGCGCGGAATATCCGCATCGCGGTTCCAAATCACTAGGTTAACAATGAGTCCCGCGGGCACTAGCGCATTGTTCATAATGGCTAGGGTGCCCGCATCTACCTTAGTGGCGCCTTGATTCCAAGCAAAGTAACCCACGCCAGAAGCGACAAGGCCCAACCAAGCCAACACGCCCCACTGCACCGGTGTGCTTGGCAGTGCCGCGCTGTTGCCAAAGAGTAAGTACGCCGGTAGTGCCACAATCATCGCACCAATAAAAAACCAGCCAAACACATTGTGCCATGCGAGCGTAGGCGGCAAATCAGCCGCTAAACGCCGATAGCCCACTTGACCCAAGGCAAAGCAAAGATTGGCCCCTTGCACAACTAAAAAGCCCGTCCAAAAACCGCTATCGATACCGTCATAGCGGATAACGCCCGCTCCAATAACCGCGAGCAGCGCCGTCACAATATAAATCGGCGTAAAGCGGCCAAACAGTAAGTCATCAAGCAGCGCGATATAAATAGGTGTAAAGATGGTGAACAGCAGCACTTCCGGCACTGATAGCAGTAAAAAAGACTGGTAGAAGAAGGTATACATCACTCCCAGCTGCACGGCACCTAACGCCATTAGCGCCAAACGCTGTTTACCTCGTAACAAGCTTGGACGTAAAAAGGGCAGAAATATCAGCATTGCCAGCGATACCCTTAGCAGCACCGCAAAGTAGCTATCGACCTGCCCTGCCAGATAAACACCTATTAGCGAAAAGGAAAAAGCCCAAAGCGCTGTAACGCCAACCAAATACCCCATCGTAAACCCCATTATTGAAATAAGTTTACGCGGATTATACCCAACTACGTCGGCCTGCCAAGCAGTAAACATGCCTCATACAAAAAGGTTAACGTCGCTGCAGCCACCAAAATGCATAGGCAACGCCGGGCAGCCAGCCCGCCACTGTTAACAGCACCGCAATAGCGACACGTTTAGCGCCACCTTGAGTTAAGCCTACCGCTAAGGGCGGCAGCAAAATCGCCAGCGCTTGATAGGCCAGCGCTAAACCCGCGATTGGCGGGGCTACCTGTTCAGATATTGGGTTCTGCGGCTGCTCCCTGGCGGCGACTAGTGGTGGCGTGAAGTGTTCAACGTCAGCAGAGGCTGGGCGAGCGCGAACCTGTGCCGCCGGCTCTTGAGAAAATCGATGCGCATCTTTGTCAATTTTCTGCTCTAACGTCTCGGCACCTTCCGCAAGATCATCATGGTGGCGCTCCCAATCTTCCCAATCATGGGGCGTCCCGGATTTAGGCCGCTGATCACCGGCACCGCGCGCGCGTTCCCAGGCTTTTTCTTCCAAAGTGTTGGGGCGATCAGGGTCCCGCTCAACGCCTACCCCTTTCCGGTTTAAATACTCACGTGCATCCATCAGAGGGTCCTTTCAGAGTTAAATAATAATTCTTTCATGATGAGAGCCGTGACAGTTTATAAAATTCACTGCTCAAAACGTTGAATAGCACCAGCCTTCCACCGGCGCATAAAAAGCTAATTCAGCTACAGTTTCAACTACAGTCAATAGAGCCGATGATACATTAAGGCCAAGCACGAAGGATTGCCCTTTAACAGCAGTGGCGCTGCACGCGATGAAAAAGGAGTGGCTACGATGAGTACAACCACCATGCATACCTTATCTATGAACAAAACAACTATAAAAAAAGCAACGATGAAAGCAGCACATCCCAGTACCGTTCGCGACATTATGTCTCGGGATTGCTACCGAGTAACACCAGACGCTTCAATTACTACGTTAGCCAAAGGGTTAGCACTGCACCGTTTACCCGGTGCACCGGTGGTTGACGCAGCCGATCGGCTAATAGGCTTTATCTCAGAACAGGACGTTCTAGGGCGAGTGCTCGACAGTATTTATCATGACCACGAAGCACCGCTGGTCAAAGAGCTAATGCGCCATGAAGTACTCAGCGTCTCGCCTAATAAAAGCATTACCGACCTGGCGCAAGAAATGCTTGGTGCCAAGCCAAAAGTGTATCCGGTGGTCGAGCAGCAGCGGTTGGTGGGAATCGTCACCCGGCGTGATATCCTGGTGGCATTGCTGAGCATTCGATGCCACTAACCCGCTATAAAATGTCGGGAGGCACAGAACATAGACAAAAAAAACCGTTACTCGAAGAGTAACGGAAGCAAGGGATCAAAACATATAGAGCCAGAACAACTTTAGCGACTGCTATCGCGATGTTGCCTGTACTAACTCAGACACGCTGTGAAGGAAAAGTTCGCAAAAAAGTAAATTTTCCGTGTAAAGACCACCAAGCGTATAGTTAAGTGACGATTTATTGACCGGCTACGCCTAGTCGCATAAAGCCTACTCGCATAGATAGGAGCTCAGAAAATGGCGCTGTATTTATTAGTGTTCGCGGTGTGCCTACTGGTGATTGGCGCGGTCATTCTCGTGTTAATGTCGTCAAGCACGCCGCGCTACCGCACTGAGCCAAAAGATTTGATCGCTTTGTTCGATAAGGCGCTTAACAGCCAAGTAAGCGAAACAGAGTGGAATGCTACGATCGGCTATCCAATCCGCCATAATGAATATTTGGAAAGCATCCGGCGACGCGGCGAACACTTAATGGAGCGGCATGGAAGGCGCTGGATGATTGCCCAGGGCAAGCCACTGCTTAACCAAGAGGGCCAAGAAGAGCTCAAGGCTCTGCGCGATCATTTGTCCGCTCATACAGCCCTCCGTCAGCAGTAGAGACTGTTCAAAAAAGACTGTTTAAAAGAGCTATGGCGGCTCAGGAGCCCGATTATGCCCAGCACGATTCGTCAGATTCCGCTAGCCAGCGCTACGCATCACCACACGCACGACTTTCATCAGATCGTGATTACGCTGTGTGGCTCATCGGAGTTTGAAATCGAAGGGCTCGGCGGCCGCGTCAATGCATTTTCAGGCTGTATTGTTCCGGCGCACCACGAGCACTACTATTCAGGTTACGGCCATAATCGACAGCTAATCTTTGACCTCCCAGAAGATGCCCCCGCATTGACCGGAGAAAACCGTGAGCTGGTGGCGCTATTTGATGCACCGCGCTTTTTTGGCTTAGATAACGCGCTACGTCACTACCTCGCCTTTATGCAAAGCGAGCTTGCTCAAGAGTTTGATACTTCGGCTAATTCTTTTCAGCAAGATCGCTTAGCGGCGACAATGCTGGGCGCACTTAAGGCGCGACTGGGCAAAGACACTCATACCAGCCCGAAGCGCTTAAACCTGACACGCATTGATCGCTTCATCCGCCAGCATCTCGCCGATGACATGCGCGTTGCCGATTTAGCGCAGATTGCATGTTTAAGCGAAGCGCATTTCTCCGATTGTTTTCGTGCGCAAACGGGACTCTCTCCCTGGCAATACGTTAAACGGCAGCGGTTGCATGCGGCGCGTGAGCTGATTTTACAAAGTAGGCTTCCTCTTACAGATATCGCGATGCAAACAGGTTTTGCCAATCAAAGTGCGCTTTCACATGCGTTTCGCAGCAGTTATGGATTGTCGCCACGCAAGTTGCGCCAGAGCGATATGGCGCCAGTGAATGTTAGCTCGTCAAATCCCCCATCAGGGCCACTAGCAGGACATTAAAAACTCTACTAAAGTCTTAAAGACTCAGCGCTTGCCGGGGAATTGACACGTTTTACCTTGAAACCAGCATGCACCCAACGTGGTCGCGCTCTACATTCGCTTATTCGCTTGGGCCTAATGCCCTGTTACCCATTCGTTCTGTTCAGACTTCCGGGGGCTTCAATGCTCAATGCTAAGAAAATGCGTGACCCAGCCATCTGGCAAACTGATCTCGACACACTCATGGCTCGCGTTAGCGATCACTATTTAGTGGATGAAAGCGCCTACGTCAGCGAACTGATCAAGGTGCTGGATACGGGCCACGATGACTTTGCCCGCATTGAAGCCAACACGGCGGCGCTGGTTCAAGATGTCCGGAAGATGGATACAGCCGTCGACACCATTGATGAGCTACTGCAGCAATACAGCCTGGACACTCACGAAGGGCTAATGCTGATGTGTCTAGCGGAAGCCATGCTGCGGATCCCCGACAAGGCGACGGCGGATGCATTGATTGAAGACAAGCTGGGCCCTGCCGACTGGCAAGCCCACGTGGGCAAAAGCGATTCTTGGATGGTCAATGCCTCTACCTGGGGCTTATTGATGACCGGCCGTGTTCTCAAAATGGATCATCCTAAAGAGGGCCAGCCCGCCAGCTTCATCAATCGCATGGTTAATCGCATGGGCGAGCCGGTTATTCGCCGCGCAATGTACGAAGCGATGAAAATTATGGGTAAACAGTTCGTGCTGGGCCGGGATATCAATGAAGCCCTTAAGCGCTCAAAACCGCTGTTCAATAAAGGCTATACCTATTCTTACGACATGCTGGGCGAAGCTGCGCGCACACGCGATGATGCCAAACGCTATTTGGATGATTACGCTCGTGCAATCGAACAAGTCGGCAAAACCTGTAAATCCTTAGGTGATAAAACGCCGGCACCCTCGGTGTCTATTAAGCTTTCGGCGCTACATCCGCGCTATGAATTTGGCCGCCGTGAGCAGGTGCTCATCGAGCTCGTCGACACCGTTATCCAACTGGTTAGCAGAGCCCGTGAGCTAGAAGTGGCGGTCACTATCGACGCCGAAGAAGTGGATCGCCTAGAGCTTTCAATGGAAGTTTTCCGCGCGGTTTATGAAAGTGAAGCGGTCAAAGGCTGGGGGCACTTCGGCCTGGTGGTTCAGGCGTACTCCAAACGTGCGCTGCCGGTATTGCACTATATCAACCGGCTAGCCGAGCAACAGGGTGATGAAATTCCGCTGCGCCTAGTCAAAGGCGCTTACTGGGATACCGAAATTAAAGAGTCCCAGCAGCTGGGGGTCGACGGCTACCCGGTATTCACCCGTAAAGCAGGCACCGATGTAGCGTACCTCGCCTGCGCTCAGTTCCTGCTTTCTAACGATACCCGCGGGCGTATTTTCCCGCAGTTCGCGACTCACAACGCTCACACTGTGACGACTATTTTAGAGTTCGCCAACGACGACAGCCGCCCGTTTGAGTTTCAACGCCTGCACGGAATGGGCGAAGCCCTCTACGATGCCGCTCTGGAACGGGCGCCTGAAGGCACCTACTGCCGTATTTACGCCCCGGTAGGCGCACATAAAGATCTGCTGCCTTACTTGGTGCGCCGCCTACTTGAGAACGGCGCTAACTCGTCGTTTGTCCATCAACTAGTGGACCCTGATGTTCCGGTTGAGTGGCTGTGCCAGCATCCTATCGAAACGCTGCGTCAGCAAAAAAGTTTGATCAACATGAATATTCCGCTGCCTAAAGATATTTACGGCCCCAAGCGGCTCAACTCTCGTGGTGTGAATCTCAACATCCGCAGTCACTACTACCCGCTGATGGAACAGATGGCTACGTTTATGGACAAGCAGTATCCGGCTAAGCCGCTGCTCGCCTTTGATGTTGCCGATGATGCAACCCTTACCCATAGCGTTACCAGCCCTTTTGATCGCCGACAAACGGTGGGCAGTATACAGTGGACTAGCAAAGAGCAGGCCACCCAGGCCCTTGACGCTGCCTGGGCAGCATTCCCCCGCTGGGATGCAACGCCCGTGGCTGAGCGCGCGGCCATTGTGCGGCGCCTCGGCGATTTGATGGAAGAGCATATGCCGGAGTTAATGACTCTGTGCTCTCGGGAAGGCGGTAAGCTGCTTACCGACGGCGTCGATGAGATCAAAGAAGCCGTCGATTTCTGTCGCTTTTATGCTATGCGCGCTGAAGAAGATTTCGGCGAAGTCACCGTACTACCTGGCCCCACCGGTGAATCCAATCGTCTAATCATCGGCGGCAAAGGCGTATTCGCAGCTATCAGTCCCTGGAACTTCCCCGTCGCGATCTTCTGCGGTCAGGTGGTGGCGGCCGCAGTATCGGGTAATACCGTCCTAGCCAAACCGGCGGAACAAACCTCGATTATCGCGCATCGTGTCATTGAACTGCTTTACGAAGCCGGCATGCCCCGCGACGTTGTGCAGCTTTTACCCGGCGATGGCCCCACCGTAGGCAGCGTGTTGACCTCCGACCCACGGATTACTGGCGTGGTATTTACCGGCGGCACCGACACTGCTCACATTATCAACCGCGCCCTTGCGGCACGTGAAAATGCCCCGTTGGCGACGCTGATTGCTGAAACTGGCGGCATGAATGCGATGATTGTCGACTCCACTGCCCTGCCTGAGCAGGTTGTGGTTGATGTGGTGCAATCCGCGTTTCAAAGTGCCGGGCAGCGCTGCTCCGCGTTGCGCGTGCTCTATCTTCAGGATGACGTCGCTGACCGAGTGATTGAAATCCTTAAAGGTGCAATGAACGAGCTGCGCATTGGCGACCCTCGTGACTTGGGTACCGATGTCGGCCCCGTTATCGATGAAGATGCGCGTAAAAGTTTGCTGGAACATATCGAAAAGCTAAAGGCTGAAAATCGCCTGGTGGCGGAAACGCCGATGGCTGCCGAGCATACTCAAGAAGGTACTTTCGTCGCGCCGGTAGCGTTCACTATCGATAGCATTGATGCACTTACTCGTGAGCAGTTCGGGCCGGTGCTACATATTGTGCGTTACAAAGCCAGCGAGATTGATAAAGTCATTAACGATATCAATGGCCGCAACTATGGCTTAACGTTTGGTGTACATAGTCGAAACGAGTCTTTTGCCGCTGAAATAGCGCAGAAAATGCGCGTCGGCAATGTTTATATTAATCGTAATATCATCGGTGCCGTCGTGGGTGTTCAGCCATTTGGTGGCCAAGGGCTATCGGGCACAGGCCCCAAAGCCGGTGGGCCCCACTACCTGCAGCGCTTTGTGACCGAGAAAACGATTACCAATAATACTGCAGCTTTAGGAGGGAACGCGTCGCTATTGGCGCTTGGTGATGAGTAAACAGCTCATACAATACTAATAACCTGTCGGAGCTATATCCGGCCTCAGAACTAAGAATAGGGAGACGTTTTATGGCTATTGGAGTTTGGATCAGCCTTTCCGCTTACTTTGCGCTTATGATCGGCATTGGGCTTTATGCTATGCGCACATCCACGTCCACGTCTGAAGATTATATTTTGGGCGGCCGAACACTTAGCCCACAGGTGGCGGCGTTGTCGGCCGGCGCTTCCGACATGAGCGGCTGGCTGCTGCTGGGGTTGCCCGGCGCAATGTTCGTATCCGGACTGGGCTCGGCCTGGATCGGTATCGGCCTGTTCGTGGGTGCCTTCTTCAACTGGGTTTTGGTTGCACCTCGTCTGCGTGAACAGACTGTTCACTACGGTAATGCAATCACCATTCCAGCCTTCCTGGCAAATCGATTCCCAACGCGGGCGCTGTCGTTAAGAACGGTTTCCGCTGTCGTTATCGTCGTTTTCTTCGCGGTTTATACTGCGTCAGGCCTAGTCGCCGGCGGTAAACTGTTCGAAAGCGCGTTTTCCGGCATTGTCAGCATTGGCAGCCTAAGCGATTACACTGTTGGCATCATTATCACACTAGGCGTGGTACTGGCTTATACCGTCGTCGGCGGGTTCTTGGCCGTAAGCCTGACAGACTTCGTACAGGGCTGCATCATGATGCTGGCACTGGTAATCATGCCAGCCGTTGTCCTCTTTGGTGAAGGCGGCGGCGGCTTCAGCCAAGCGTCACAGACACTGAACGAGGTCGACCCAACCCTGCTGTCTTGGACCGAAGGACTGACCTTCATCGGCTGGCTGTCTGCGGTAACATGGGGCCTGGGATATTTCGGGCAGCCGCATATTATCGTGCGCTTCATGGCGATTCGAACGCTGAAAGATGTACCGACTGCTCGAAACATTGGCATGAGCTGGATGGCCATCTCGCTGATCGGCGCCGTTTCTCTAGGTATCTTCGGCCGCGCCTATGCAATTCGCAATGGCATGGACGTCCAGGATCCGGAGACGATCTTTATCATTCTGGCGAACCTGCTGTTCCATCCGCTGGTAACCGGCTTTCTCTATGCAGCGCTGCTTGCCGCTATCATGAGCACCATCTCTAGCCAGCTTCTGGTGGCGTCGTCATCACTCACCGAAGACTTCTACCGTCTGTTTTTGAATAAGCAGGCAACGGAGAAACAAACGGTTGGCGTAGGCCGTATTAGTGTCGTTCTAGTGGGTTTGGTAGCGGCCGTTATTGCGTCTGACCCGGACTCACAAGTGCTAGGATTAGTGAGCAATGCTTGGGCAGGATTTGGCGCAGCATTTGGCCCGCTGATTATTCTCTCGCTGATGTGGTCGCGCACCAATGGCGCCGGTGCTATTGCGGGGATGATAGTCGGTGCTCTTACCGTGATGATCTGGATTTCGCTGGGCTGGAGTGGGGAGTTCATGGGTGGCCCCGGCGTTTACGAGATTATCCCTGGTTTCATCGCCTCCTTCATTGCCATTTTGGTAGTTAGCAGCGTGACTGCCGATGCCGGTGAATACCAGCATATCGAACGTTAATTCAGTATGAGTGCAGTCAATTGATGATGCTTGTGTAGTCCACAAAGCCTGCCTTTCGGCAGGCTTTGTGCGTTTCAAGGTCTAGCCAGCCAAAATCAGCTGTCAGTCACTATCTGGTCAACCGTTTCTACTGCCCGAACAACCAGCACTAAATGATGGGCAGGCACTTTCTCCTGCAGCAAATAGGCCGCCACCGCTGGTGCCACTTCGCATTTAGCCGGCATAGCAGCACCTGTTTCAATTAACGTATTCAAGCGCGCAACAAACACGAACCGTATCCATTGAGGAAGCGACATTGTATCGATGCAAAAAGGCTGCTGGCTGGCCAGCGCGTCAGCATCCGGTGTTGGCATACGCCATAAGTCAGCGGCTTTCATCGATGCTTCAAGTTCAAGAAGCGCTGTTTGTAGCGTCTGGTAAGTGCTCATAAATACCTTGGTTAGGTGGTAAAAGTGTTTATCTAGCAATTATCCCAACTCAAACGCTTGCTTACCACAGGTCATCGCTTTTTGGCATGGCTCATAGACCCACAGAAAACGTGCACGAGCCTGTGGATAAACTATGGAAAGGTGTCGCATCCTCAACGCTCATGCACCTTTCACCTTGTTGTTTAATTTTTAACCGCCCTGTCATTAACGCTATGCTTTATTACCCACTACCTTTTATTACCCGCTACGGCTGACAGTGTTACATCAGCAAGGTAGAGTGCGGTCTTGCAAAGCGGAAGGATGTCATGCAACCAATTAAAACGCTTGATGAGTTTTTTACCCGTAGCGGTGCGGAGGTCTCCCTCTATCATATGGGCCGCCGTGTTATTCCCTGCCCACGGGAATCACTCGCCGTATTTGAGCGGGGCGAAATAGCGTGGGCGGAACCTTGGCAAGGACAGGCGCGAGTGGCCATTGTATTTCGCCTGGGCGATATGCCTGAGCCTGCGATTTGGTTTTTAGCCCTGCCGCTGGATGAGCGAGGCCTGCTGGCACCCGCTCAGCGCGATGCATTTTTAAATCGACTGCTGGAGACATTAGGTCGTAATGTATCGCAAGTAGGTCGTGAAGAAACTGCAGACGTGGATCATTTAATGAAGGATAATCCCCTCGCCTTCACGCCTAACATCACCTTTCAAGCAATGCTTAATGCGCGCGCCACGAGCGATATGGGGCTATCTGCAAGCCAACATTTCGAACCCGTTGAGGCTTATTTTAGCGGTCAACAAATGATTGACTGGCAGTCATTGGGACTGCAGGGAATCGCTGATTATATTGTTCGTATGCAAGCAAATGAGAGCGCATCGCTAGCACAACTATTTGAGTCACTGCCTACCGCCGTTATTCACACCCTGTGCTACTGTTTAGAGCATAGGGCATTTCCAGACACGTTAGTTTCTGCGTTACACAGACGCGGTGAAACAGCCGCCCAAATGGGTGATATAGAAACACTGTGTGCCTGTTTGCGTGCCGTGGGCACGGCTAGTGCGCCTGAAGCTGGTAATTGGTACTCGAGCATATTGAGCGATATCGCCGCCTGTGGACCGGATGTGCTGGCAGCAATCGCTGGCCGTGGCTGGCAGCATCTTGAAGACGCCCAGCGCCTGCCACTTTTTCTGCAGCGCCTAGCGGAAGACGAACGTACTGACTTTGCGGCGGTAGTGCGAGACATTGCACTAATACCGCGGCTGCGTTTGCCTGTCATGATGGCGTTGCGAGATGCGCCAGCGAGCTCTGCTATTCAACGTCGCTTAGCCATCATGACGCCACACAGGAACGCTTGATTTGATGCAGTCTGTTATATTTTCAAGGAGTGAGCCGTGAAGGAATTACCCTATCAGGCTAAGGCGGTCATTGGTCGCCGTGAAATGGTGACGCTGCCGGAACTAGGCCTTCATCTATGCTGCAAAGCAGATACAGGGGCACGCACGTCCGCCCTGCATGCAGAAGAAATTGAGACTCATGAAGATGAGCATGGCCAGCTGTGGGTCAGCTTTATAACCCATAGTGGCGGGCCAACAACGCCTGCTCACCGCTATCAGTTACATCTGCACGATAGACGCCGGATCACCAGTTCCAACGGTCATAGCGAATGGCGCTATGTTATTCGCACGCCTATGCAAATGGGCGATTTGAATTTCCCCGTTGAACTAACCCTGACTGACCGCAGCAATATGCGCCACCCCATGCTGCTAGGACGCCGCGCCATGCGCCGCCTGTTAGTTGCACCTGGCGCCGCGTTTTTGCACGGTGAGCCCTAAATTTTTTTAGTCGCCTTTAGCCCGGAGTTTTTACATGCATATCGCCCTGCTTTCGCGCAATCGCAATCTGTATTCGACCCGCCGTCTCATTGAAGCCGCAGAGCAGCGTGGGCATACCGCACGCGTAGTGGACACGCTACGCTGCTATATGAGCATTACCTCGCATCACCCTTCTATTCACTATAAAGGCGAAGAGATCGAACCGTTTGATGCGGTGATACCTCGCATCGGTTCATCGGTGACCTTTTACGGCTGCGCGGTGCTACGCCAGTTTGAAATGATGGGCACTTACGTTATTAACGATAACGTCTCGATTACTCGCTCGCGCGATAAGCTGCGCTCACTTCAGCTGTTGTCGCGTAAAGGGCTGGGCTTGCCAATTACTGGCTTTGCGCACTCACCTGATGACATTCCTGACTTAATCACCATGGTGAAAGGCGCGCCGCTGGTGATTAAATTGCTCGAAGGCACCCAGGGCATTGGCGTGGTACTCGCTGAAACCAACCAAGCCGCTGAATCGGTCATTCAAGCTTTCATGGGCATGAAAGCTAATATCATGGTGCAGGAGTACATCAAGGAAGCACGCGGCGCAGACATTCGCTGCTTCGTGATCGGCGATAAAGTCGTAGCGACCATGAAACGCCAAGCGGCGGAAGGCGAGTTTCGTTCTAACCTGCACCGCGGCGGCACCGCCAGCGTCATTCGGATTACCCCGGAAGAACGCTCGACCGCTATCCGCGCCGCAAAAGCCATGGGGCTGCGAGTGGCGGGCGTTGACTTACTGCGTTCAAACCACGGCCCGGTGATTATGGAAGTTAACTCTTCGCCCGGATTGCAGGGTATTGAGAACGCTACCGGCAAAGATATTGCGGGAATGATCATTGAGCATATTGAAAAAAATGCAGTTCCAGCACGTAAAGCCCCCCCAAAGCCTAAAGGCTAAGGTGGAAATTCAAAAATAATCCGTTTTGGGGTGGCAAATCATCGCTGCCACCCCCACAATCGGCGTCACCGAAGGAGGTAGACGCTCATGTTTCTCGATAATCGCCAAGTGGCGATGGACAGCGTATTGGAAGCGCTGGCCGATAGCATTGATTATTTCCAAGATAATATCGAACGCCTGCGCCCATCACTGCGCGATGCTTTAAAGCCGCACTATACTGCGCGGCTAAAGCAAATGCGCAAACTGCAGGATCTTGCCCGTGCGCATTTAAAAATGCTGCCGCGTGATGCGGACGTTGAACGCGATGATTTTCTGTGGCTCTGGAGCCGCCTGAAGAGCTTTGTTGGCAACGATAGTCAGGTATTGATCAATGAGCTATTAGAGCAAGAGCGAGTATTGATGCAGGCGCTCTCCTCACTCTTTACCCATCCGCTACCTGACCCAATCGAACCCGTGGTTGATGAGGCCATGCAAGGATGTCGTAAACTGATTCGCGAGTTGTATGCGCTGCAAAAGCGGAAAACGCACCGCTAAGGTTTGGGACTAGGGCTAATTAAGCGCTTGTCTAGCGAGGGCGCGATGAGGTCTATTAGCGTCCTCTTTGGCAATCTAATGGGCTCCGGCGATCCCAGAAAATACGGCTGCCTGTTCCAAATATAAAGATCTCCTAGGGTGGCCACACGCGCCGCCCACTCACGCACCTTCAAACCCCATTCAACCCCTGCCGTTGGATCATCGGCCACACACCCAGCCACATCCATCCCAAGTGCACGACCAATAAACACGGCCCTCGGTAGATGCCAGCTTTGGGTAATCAATAACGCTTCATCTAACTGAAACACATCTCGCGCACGCGCCAGCGTGTCATAGGTACTAAAGCCTGCAAAATCCATGGTAAGCCGTTCGGCCGCGACGCCGCGCCGATGAAGATCGCGCCACATTGCTCGCGGCTCATTATAGGCCTTGGTGCGATTATCACCTGACAACAGCAGGTGCTCAACCTGAGACTGTTCAATTAACGCGGCAGCGGTGCGCATGCGCGCATGAAAATGAGGGTTACGCACGCCGCTGCGCGTCCAGTGAGACGTACCAAACACAATGCCCACTTTGTCGGCACGGCACTGCAAGGGCTGCTGCTCAATATAAGCGGCGGTGGTGGCGACTACCCATAAATTACCGGCTATAAACAGCAACGCCGCCAGCAGCAAAAGCGCTCCTAGCGACATCAATAAGCGCTTAATCCCTTTCAAAACCGCGTTATACATCCAGCGCCCCAGCCGAAATTAAAACATGCCGAGTTCAAGCTTGGCCTCGTCACTCATCATGTCACGGCTCCAAGGAGGGCTGAAGACAATCTCAGTGTGCACTTTGCTAATCTGCGGTGCGCCAAGAATTTTATTTCTCGCGTCTGCCGCAATCACATCCCCCATACCACAGCCGGGAGCAGTCAACGTCATGCGGATAGTGGCAATGCGTTCGCCACTGATTAGCCGATCAATACGGCATCCATAAACCAGCCCTAAATCAACGATATTAACGGGAATTTCGGGGTCGAAACAGGTGCGCAGCTGATCCCACACAAATTGCTCGATCTCTTCCTCAGACGCTGTTTCTGGCAGCGTCGGGCGCGGCAATGCCTCAAGACCTAAGGCGTCTAAATTGCGCCCTTCGACCAGATAGAGACGCCCCTCAAAACCGACGCTCACCGAGCTGCCTTTCGCTTGCATTACGCTCACAATGCTATCTTCGGCCAGCGTTTCCGTTTTACCAAACGGTATGGCAATAGCATCCACATCACGCTGTAGCGGTAGCTGTTGGCCTCGTTCGAGACTCGCGACTTGCTCAAGATCCATAACTATCCTTAAAGAACTGGCCTTAACGCACCATACCAATGACACGGTTGAGTGCTTCAATAAAGTGATCCACTTCTTCGAGCGTATTATACGCAGCAAATGATGCACGACAGGTAGCGTCAACGCCAAAATGGGCGAGCAACGGCTGCGCACAGTGATGCCCCGTACGAATAGCGACACCCAGCTGGTCAATCAGCAGGCCAATATCTTGGGAGTGTGCGCCGTCGACTACAAACGAAAGCACGCCGGCTTTTTGAGGCGCAGTGCCTAAAATACGCAGCCCATCGATACAGCTAACTGCTTGCGTAGCGTGATCGAGAAGTTGCCCTTCCCACGCGCCAATGGCCGTGATGCCAACGCTCTCAACCCACTCCAGCGCCTTGCCAAGGGCGATGACTTCAGCAATAGCCGGCGTACCCGCTTCAAATTTATGCGGAATAGCGGCAAAGGTGGTACCCGCATCAAACGAGACGGATTGAATCATCTCACCACCGCCCTGCCAAGGAGGCATGGCTTCCAGGAGCGCCTGCTTACCGTACAATACGCCTACGCCAGTTGGCCCATAGACTTTGTGGCCCGAAAACGCATAGAAATCGGCATCGATCGCCTGCACATCGACGACTTGATGAGGCGCTGCCTGGGCACCGTCAATTAAAATGAGCGCGCCATACTGATGCGCTAATGCGGCCATTTCCTGCACGGGATTAATGGTCCCAAACGCATTAGACACGTGATTGACCGCAACAAGCTGGGTGCGCTCACTGAGCAGTGCGCGGTAGGCTGCCATATCCAGCGCGCCATTGGCTTCAACGGGAATGACCTTAATGGTAAAACCAATCTCAGCGGCCAACAGCTGCCAGGGCACAATATTAGAATGATGCTCCAACATTGAGATCAGCACTTCATCGCCAGAGGCAAGGTGCTGACGCCCCCAGCTTTGAACGACTAAATTGATCGCCTCGGTCGTGCCGCGAGTAAAGATAACCTGACGCGCATCTTCCGCGTTAAGAAACTCCTTTACCCGGTGACGAGTGCCTTCAAACGCCGCCGTCGCCTCATCGGCCAGGGTATGCAGTCCGCGGTGAATATTGGCGTTATAGCGTGAGTAGTAATCGCTAAATACGTCAATCACCGACTGAGGCGTCTGACTCGTCGCCGCGTTATCCAGGTAGATCAGCGGCTTGCCATGCACCTCACGCGCCAGGATCGGGAAATCCTGACGCAGTCGCATAACATCAAACGGCGCTTTCACACGCGTAGGCTCAGTAACGGTATGTGGCATCAATCACTCCTGGTATAGCCCTTGAGAGCGGGTGGTTAAGCGAGTGGTTGAGCTAGTCGTTAAGTGCGACGGCTGCTTCAACAAGCCCAGCAAGGTTGAAGCGCTCTGGTAGCTTACCGGCAACGGCTAGCTCAACGCGCTCTGCAATCGCATCCAAGGTAACTTTGTCCAGCACTTCACCAGCAAACGCGAGTGTTAGCAGCCCACGGGCCGTTGCTTCATCAATACCACGCGTGCGCAGTGCGTAAATAGCATCTTCATCCAACTGGCCCGTGGTGGTGCCGTGAGAGCACTTAACGTCGTCGGCGTAGATCTCCAGCTCAGGCTTGGCATCAACATGAGCACGATCAGATAACAGCAGGTTTTTATTGCTCTGAAAGCCTTCAATTTTTTGGCTATCGCGCTTCACATACACTTTGCCGTTAAATACGCCATGGGCGCGGTCGTCCAAAATACCCTTGTAGTTCTCATTAGAGAACGTGAGCGGCGCATTATGGTTAACCTTGGTATGGTTATCGACGTGCTGACGGCCCTGCCCAAAGAACAAACCATAGAAATTGGTTTCTGCCCCTTCACCATTCAGATCACTGATGAGGTCGTTACGCACCAGCGCACCGCCTAGGCTCAGGTTGTAAGAGGTATAGCGCGTATCGCGCGCCTGCTCGACGTGAATACTCGCCACATGCAGGTCGCCCAACGGCGCTTCTTGCAGCTTGTAATGCGCCAGTATCGCGCCCCGATCAAGCATGAGCTCGGCCACCACGTTCGTGAAGTTAGCCGCGTCATTTTCGCCTGCATAGTGCTCAATCAACGTCGCTTCGCTACGGCCACCGGCTGTAACCAGCACACGAGGATGGCTCATCACAGGCTTACCTGCACGGGACAGGAACTGCAGAAGAATCGGCTTCTCAACGATCGTTCCGGGCGCAATACGTACCACGGCGCCCTCTTCCATAAACGCTGTGTTCAGCGCAGCAAAGGGTGAAAAATCTACGCCGGTGAGACGGCCAAGCGGGCCACCTACCGCTTCGTGATTTTCCTCTAGCGCCCTAGAAAGCGGCAGCACTTGAACGCTTGAGGGCAGTGATTCAACATCCGACAGCGCTGATGAAAAAACACCATCGACGAAGGTCAAGCGGTAAGCATCAATCGGCAGTGTCAGCGCAGCGGCAGCAGCCTGGGAGAACTCGGCATTATCGGCAAGCGCAAAGCTGCCCTGTGCAATTGAGCGTACATCCGTATACTTCCACTCCTCGTCACGGCGAGTAGGAAAGCCGAGCGCTTCAAAGCGCGCAGCACCGGCCTGGCGACGAGCAGCAATCCACGTCGGCTCCGCCTTATAGCGAGAGCTACGCGCCTTCAGCGTATCTAAAAAGTTTTGCGTATCGCTCATGCCACAGACTCCTCGATACCTTCATAGCCGTTGCTCTCAAGCTGCTTGGCCAGCTCAGCGTCGCCGGTTTTCACGATACGACCATCGACCAAAACGTGAACTTTGTCTGGCACGATGTAATCCAGCAGGCGCTGATAATGCGTGACCAGCAAAATGGCGCGATCAGCAGCACGCAGGCTATTGACGCCGTCGGCGACAACCTTCATCGCATCGATATCCAGTCCTGAATCTATTTCATCCAGCATGGCAAGTTTGGGCTGAAGCACCAGCATTTGCAGGATCTCGTTGCGCTTTTTCTCGCCGCCCGAAAAGCCTTCGTTAACGGCGCGCTGCAGGAAACTTGCATCCATTTTCATAAAGCCTAGCTTCTCTTTCACCAGCTTCATGAATTCAGGTGCCGGCATTTCACCTTCACCGCGCGCGACGCGCTGGGCATTCAGGGCAGACTTCAGCAGGTAGATATTTTTAACCCCTGGAATCTCAACCGGATATTGGAAACCCAGCAGCAAGCCGGCTTGGGCACGCTCCTCAATTTCCATTTCCAGCACATCTTTGCCTTCAAAGGTAATCGTACCCTGGGTAACTTCGTAGCCGTCTTTACCGGCGATGACTGCCGACAGTGTCGATTTACCCGCGCCGTTCGGCCCCATGATAGCGTGCACTTCACCCGCATTGATGGTCAGGGTAAGGCCTTTAAGAATTTCTTTGTCTTCGACGGTGACGTGTAAATCTTTCACTTGCAACATGTTGATTACCTTTTGATTCTGGCGAGCCGCCGCGGCGACACTGATAAATTAAATAGGATGAACAGCGAACTGCTTAGCCAACCGCGCCTTCCAGGGTCACGTTGAGCAGCGCTTCGGCTTCTACAGCGAACTCCATGGGCAGCTCTTGGAAAACGTCTTTACAGAAACCATTGACGATCATGCTCACCGCATCTTCTTCTGAAATACCGCGGCTCTTGCAGTAGAACAGCTGATCTTCGCCAATTTTCGATGTGGTCGCTTCGTGCTCAATGGTCGCCGTGCTGTTGCCAATTTCCTGGTAAGGAAAAGTGTGTGCTCCGCACTTATCACCGATCAGCAAGGAATCACACTGGGTAAAGTTGCGCGCGCCTTTGGCACGCGGCCCAATTTTAACCAGTCCACGATAGGATTGATTGCTCTTACCCGCCGAAATGCCTTTAGAAACGATGTAAGAACGACTGCCTTCGCCAATGTGAACCATCTTGGTGCCGGTATCCGCCTGCTGGCGACCGTTAGTCACCGCCACGGAGTAAAACTCGCCGATACTGTCTTTGCCGCGAAGCATGCAGGAAGGATATTTCCAGGTAATCGCTGAGCCGGTCTCGACTTGCGTCCAGCTAATCCGTGAACGATCGCCACGGCAATCGCCGCGCTTAGTGACAAAGTTATAAATACCGCCTACGCCATTTTCATCGCCGGGATACCAGTTCTGCACGGTGGAATATTTGATATAAGCATCATCCAGCGCAACAAGCTCTACGACTGCCGCGTGAAGCTGGTTTTCATCGCGCATCGGCGCGGTGCAACCTTCTAAATACGATACTTGAGCGCGGCTTTCACAAATAATCAGGGTGCGCTCAAACTGGCCGGTGTTGGCCGCGTTAATACGGAAGTAGGTAGACAGCTCCATCGGGCAGGTGACGCCTTCAGGAACAAACACAAAGGAGCCATCGGTAAACACCGCGGAGTTCAGCGCCGCAAAATAGTTGTCCGCCACGGGAACGACCGTACCCAAGTATTGCTTGATCAGCTCTGGATAGTCGCGGATAGCCTCTGAAATCGAGCAGAAAATAACGCCTGCTTCGCCAAGCTCTTTCTTAAACGTTGTGGTGACAGAAACGGAGTCAAACACCGCGTCTACCGCAACGCCAGCAAGGGCCGCGCGCTCATGCAGCGGAATACCCAGCTTTTCATAGGTTTCGAGCAGTTTAGGATCTACTTCATCCAAACTTTGCGGGCCATCTTCAGGCCGTTTTGGCGCACTGAAATAGGAGATCGACTGGTAATCAATCGGCGGATAATCAAGATGTGCCCAGGAAGGAGCTTTCATCTTCAACCACTGGCGATAGGCATCAAGACGCCACTCCAGCATCCATTCCGGCTCACCCTTTTTATTCGAAATAAAGGCGATGGTATTTTCATCAAGGCCAGGTGGCAGGGTGTCGCTCTCAATATCCGTTACAAAACCATCTTTGTATTCGCGACGAACCAACTGTTCCATTTCTTCGCTTGCCATGGTGATACCCTCCGGGCAGTTGGGTGGCGAGTTCGGCTCGCCGTCAAAATGAGTAAGGCCTGTTTTACGTCGCTAGGAAGCCGACGCTGTCGACAGGCTGATCGTTTGAATAGGCAGTTGCACCGGCAGTTTTATCGGCGCTGTATCCGCCAGGTGCGCGAGCGTTACGCTTTCTAGCAACGTTCGCATTGCCAGTGAAACTCGCTGCCAGTTGTCTGCCACACCGCAGGTAGCCACAAGTTCGCAATCGCCTTCTGCCTGACTGCATTCGGTCATGGCGACAGGGCCTTCAATGGCCGCAATAATGTCAGCAGCGCTAATCTGCGACGCCGGTCGCGCTAGGCGATAGCCGCCTTGCGATCCTCGCTGGGAAACAAGCAAGCCAGCGCGCACCAGCATTTTGAGCGTTTTGCTCACAGTCGGGTGTGGCAACTGCACAGCGTCCGCTAACTCTGCCGCTGCATGCGATGCCTGAGAGTGACGGGCAATTTGCGCCATCACCACAGCGGCATAGTCTGTCAGCCGAGAAAGCTTGAGCATGTCACTCCCCTTCATATACATAAAACGCAGTCGATCAAATGAACGCCACGTCAATTGAGGACCATTTTAGTCCTGTATAAATTTGATGTGAAGCCCTTGAGCAAAATGGTTAGCAATTTGCGCGAAATATAAGCACGTTCGGCGCTGATAGCATCAAAAACAACAATCATTATCATTTAAAAAAGCTATTGGTTTATTTTACTCTCCCCCTGGGATTTGCATATAACCACCGGACAGCAATGCTGCGCATGGCTACCAGAGAGCTTGGGAATAAAAAAATAGCCCATTGAAATCAATGGACTATTTTATTAATAATACTTGGTAGCAGTGAGCTCAGGCTTTTTTGACAAACTCAGATTTCAACTTCATCGGGCCGATGCCATCAATTTTACAATCGATGTCATGATCCCCCTCTACCAGGCGGATGCTTTTGACTTTGGTGCCTACTTTAACGACCAGTGAGCTACCTTTTACCTTTAAATCCTTAATGACCGTTACGCTATCGCCATCGACCAACGGATTGCCATTCGCATCACGCACGCCGGATGCGTCATCAGCGCCCTCTTCTTCTGCTACCTTTGACCACTCGTGACCGCACTCTGGGCACACGTATTGAAGCCCGTCATCGTAGCTAAATTCAGAGGCACAGGCAGGACAGTTAGGAAGATCACTCATCAGACGACTCCATCACTCAACAAACACGAGAACGCGTACAAGCACTCGTATATAGGGGTTCAGAAAGCGATGGAGCCTACACGGGTTGCGTAAAATGTCCAGCCGCTAGCGAATCAACCGCGCTGGTAAGTACCTACCAAGCGATTCATACCCAGCAGGTGCGGCTCTATCTCATTGAGCAACTCAGCTTGGGTCAGCCCTGCTGGAAGCGACGTTTGATGGTCTAACGCTAGCACCCAGAAATAGTAGAGATGTTTGCCATGCCCTTCTGGCGGCATCGGACCACAGTAGCTGCTATTACCACGATCATTCACGCCCGAGGTGCCCACGGCCGTGTTCTCAGTTAATTCTTGAATATCGCCAGGCAAGTTATAGAGCACCCAGTGAATAAAGCCGTAGCTGCCTTCTTTAACCAAAGGAGCGTCCGGATCATGGCATATCACTGCAAACCCTTTGGTTCCTTCAGGTGCACCTTGCCAGGCTAGCGCAGGAGAAATATCTTCACCTTCACCGGAGTATCTGGAAGGAACCGCTTGGTGATTAGCAAAAGCTACGCTAGTAACCTGCATGGTTGAAAGTGCAAAGGCCATCGTTCTCTCCTGAATTATCTTAATAATGGTGGCGCGTTAACGATCAAGCTGCATCGCGTGACGTTGCCACCACTGCTGGGCGATAGCAATGTTGTCAGCGTTATACGCCGGGTCTAACACCACTCCCAGCTGAATATATTCACCACTGGTTCGGACCATAAGCTGCGGATCCTGCGTAGCGAGTTGCAGAGCATAGAGTGCCAGCGCCAGCTCATATTGGTCGGCAGTATTCAAACGAGTAAACAGCAAAGGAATCGCTGGAAGGCCTATTTCGCCCAAACGCTCGGCGGCAATATAAAAAGGCCGCCGGTTATCATAGCCACCATAGCTGGTCACAAAGCGCCTATCCGCTAAACGGCTAACGTAATAGGACGCTTCCTCTTCTGGGCTAATAAACAGAGGCGGCACCCAGTCACTTGCCATCCCGGTAACGGGCATCGCATTCATGCCCGTTACCGGGATGGGCTGCGGGGCCGTTAGCGGCGCCTCACTGTCAGGCTGAATGGGCGAAGGTGCAGGACGTTGCCCGCCGGCACAGCCTGCTAACAACAGACTCCCCCCTATCCCTACCGCCCACATCCATAGCGAACTTCGCTGCATTGCCAGGCATCCTATGCTAGTGCTTAAGTGGGCCAGCGGCCCTGTTTTTGTAGGCGGCGTTTTACCCACCTATCGTAAAGTGCGCGAACGCCCGGTTTTATTCCTGGTAGGCCAAGAACCCAGGCGACAGGCACCAATAATGAAATACGCCTCATTAGTACTCGGTAGGCATCAATACCTTCTATCAGCTCGCCCTGCGCCGTTTCAATATGCAGCGAGCGCAGCGCCATGGCAGGCTCAACGCCCTTATCTCGCAGCGCCTGCTCATTTTCGCTGACATCAAGCCAGCCGATATCATCCGCCTCGTGCCCTAGCCAGCGCTCATAGCGGCGCCGCTCTTTACGGCAAAGCGGGCACTGCGCGTCGTAAAAAATGTTGATAGATGTCTTACTAGGCATGATCAGCTCTCAGCGTTAAGACTCTCACCATGTTAAAACATTTAAGTAGTGTCTTCACTCTAGCAGCCTCGCCATAGTAAGCACTATATGCTTACGCGGCGGGCAATATCGGCAACCACAAAGCCAGGGCGACCAAGGCCGCCAGTAGTACTGGCGGCGTAATCAATAAGCCAATTTTCATGTACTGGCCCCAACCAATTTTGTATCCCTTGCCCGCTAGCACATGTAGCCATAGCAGAGTCGCGAGACTACCAATGGGGGTGAATTTTGGCCCCAGATCATTACCGATTACGTTAGCGTAGATCATTAACTCCTGAGTTCCCGCTGGCAATTTCGCCTGCTCAATAGCCAGCGCGCCCACTAGTGTCGAAGGCATATTGTTCATTACCGAGGCCACAATGGCGGAAAGGAAGCCAGTACCTAACGTGGCGATAAAGTCGCCCTGCTGCGCCAGCCATTCAAGCGCCAAAGCGCCATAATTCGTCAGCCCTGCACTACCCAGCCCGTAGACAACGAGATACATCCCAATTGAGAACAGCACTATCTGCCAAGGGGCACCGCGTAGTGCTCCCGTTACAGAAACGACGGCACCTCGGCCTACTTGCCACCAACGCCCGGCAATAGCCATCAACAGAATGGCGCCTGTTCCCGTCACAAACGCGATTGGGATCCCTAACGGGGCAGTCACAAAATAGGCAATAAGCAGTACCGCTAGCAATGGGAATGCTGCGCGAAATACGAGGGGATCTTTGATGGCCGAAACCGGCGCGTCAAGATTTTCGACACTATAGCGTGTAGGAATGCGGCGACCAAATACGATCCAGAGAACGATCAGCGTTGCCGCCAGCGACACTAGATTGACCGGCACCATGACTGCAGCATAGCGGTCAAAACCGATATTAAAGTAGTTGGCACTGACAATATTCACAAGATTGGAGATCACCAGCGGCAGGCTTGTGGTATCGGCGACAAACCCCGTTGCGATAATGAAGGCGAATGCCGCGGGCGGCTCAAAGTTAAGGCGTAACAAAATAGCGATCACAATGGGAGTTAGCAGTAAAGCCGCGCCATCGTTAGCGAAGAAGGCTGCAATGATGGCGCCTAGTATAACGACCAGTGGGAAGAGAAGATGTCCTCGCCCATTGCCCCAGCGCGCAACATGCAACGCCGCCCAGGCAAAAAATCCCGCCTCGTCTAGAAGCAGCGAAATGATGATTAATGCCACAAAGGTGAAGGTAGCATCCCAGACAATCCCCCACACTATCGCGACATCCCCCAGCTGCACGACGCCCATTAACAGCGCCACTAAAGCACCGCCCAGCGCGCTCCAACCAATACCTAAACCTTTCGGTTGCCAGATCACTAACACTAGAGTGACGACAAAAATGGCTAGCGCCAACATGAAATGACCTCGATCAGAGAGTGCTTTGTTTAGCCCGATGAGCAAGCTTTGCGCTTTCAGCGCGTATCGAACAACCATCGACACGATAGGCTGAGCGATTCATAAGTGCCTTTACTCTACGCGCATAATCCCACCGTCTTCTTTAGTCGATATTGCCACCTGGTTGGCTAATAAATCGAGTACACGCTCTGCAGGCCGACACAGCTGGGCGCCTTTGTCCGTAACGACAATCGGACGATTGATCAAGATTGGGTGCGCGATCATGGCGTCTATCAGCTGATCATCGCTTAACGCTAGATCATCAAGGTTGAGCTCATCATAGAAGGGCTCCTTACGGCGCAGCAGCTCTCGAGGGGCAATCGCCATCATCAAGATCAGCTCGACTAGCCGTTCACGGCTAAGCGGGGTCTTGAGATACTCGACCACCTCGAGCGCCTCGCCTGAGGCTTCGAGCATTGCTAGCGCATTACGGGAGGTGCCGCACGCTGGGTTGTGGTAAATCGTCGCTTTCAACGCCTGTTACTCCTGGCTTTAATTTTGACAGTTTACGTTAGTTTGAAGACAGGTATATGGGCATTTTTTTTGCAAAAAAAACGGCACTCAGAAGCGCCGTTTATTACTTAAATACAATCGATTACTTCAAGCGTTCAAACACTGTGGCAACGCCCTGCCCCATGCCGATACACATGGTCGCCAAGCCTAACGTCGTATCGCGCTGCTGCATGACGTTAAGTAGCGTAGTGCAGATACGCGACCCCGAGCAGCCCAGCGGATGCCCTAGCGCAATAGCGCCGCCGTTAAGATTGACCTTATCGTCTAGCGCATCTAGGAAACCTAAATCTTTCAGTACCGGGATGCCTTGAGCAGCAAATGCCTCGTTAAGCTCAACGGTGTCAATATCCGCGGACGACAGACCCGCTGTTTTAAGCGCCTTCTTCGATGCGGGCACCGGGCCATAGCCCATGATCGATGCATCACAACCAGCCACACCGGTTGATAGCACCCGTGCGATGGGCGTTAAACCAAGTGCCTGTGCACGCTCATAGCTCATGACTGCCATCGCTGAAGCCCCGACCGACAACGCCGATGAGGTGCCCGCCGTGACGGTGCCGTTACGCGGATCGAATACAGGCTTCAGGTTCGCCATAGATTCAAGGGTCGAGTCGCCACGAATAACTTCATCGCGCGTCACCATCACTTTAAAGCCGCGCTGGTCGTGGCCTTCTACGCCGATAATCTCATTATCAAAATAGCCCTTTTCCATCGCTGCCTGGGCGCGCTGATGAGAGCGCACGCCAAACTTATCCTGCTCTTCACGCGAAACGCCGTGCATTTTGCCCAGCAGTTCGGCGGTTAACCCCATCATCATGGCCGCTTTGGCCGCGTACTTACTGGCCGCCGGGTTCACGTCAACGCCGTGTGCCATGGGCACATGCTCCATGTGTTCAACGCCGCCGATGATAAAGAAATCACCCATGCCCGCTTTAATATTCGCAGCGGCAATGTGTAGGGCCGTCATTGAAGAACCACACAAACGGTTCACCGTCTGCGCGGGGACCGAGCGGGGTATGCCAGTCATAATCGCCGCGTTACGAGCGATGTTCATGGACTGCTCAAGCGTTTGGTTCACGCAGCCCCAGATCACGTCGTCTACTTCTGATGGATCTAGATTGGGGTTGCGGGTAAACAGCGCCTGCATCGCCGCTGCGGATAGATTCTCAGCGCGAACGTTGCGAAAAGCACCATGCTTGGCTTTTGCCATGGCGGTACGGACACCGTCAACCACCACAATATCTCTCGGACTCAAACTCATCTTTTATCTCCTATGCGTGGTGGTTAGGCTTGGTTGGCCGGCTTATCGCTGGAATAGAATAACTCGCCGTTTTTCGCCATCTGACGCAGCTTGTCGGTGGGCGCGTACAGCGGCCCCAGCTCATCGGCTAAGCCTTCTGCCAATGTGACGAACGCTGCTACGCCCATCGCGTCAATATAGCGCAGCGCACCACCGCGGAAGGGAGGGAAGCCGATGCCATAGATCAACGCCATATCCGCTTCTGCTGGCGTCGCTACAATGCCATCTTCCAAACAGCGCACGGTTTCCAAGCACAGCGGCACCATCATGCGCGCAATGATGTCTTCGTCAGAAAATTCTTTATGCTCTTTCACCACCTCTTTAATCAGAGCGTAAGCGGCTTCATCGGTTACTTTCTTAGGCTTACCTTTTTTGTCTTCCTCGTAAGCGTAAAAACCTTTGTCGTTCTTTTGACCAAGGCGGTCATTGTCATACATGACCTGAATAGCGGTTTTACCCTCACGCGCCATGCGATCAGGGAAACCTTCCGCCATTACCTCATTAGCATGTACGGCGGTGTCTAAGCCCACCACGTCGAGCAAATAAGCGGGGCCCATAGGCCAGCCGAACTTCTCCATCACTTTATCAACATGCTGGAAGTCAGCGCCCTGCTCGACCAGAAAACTAAAGCCGCCGAAATACGGAAACAGCACGCGGTTAACTAAGAAACCGGGGCAGTCGTTAACCACAATCGGCGTTTTTCCCATCGCGCGCGCATAGGCCACGGTGGCTGCAACGGCGGCATCAGATGTCTTTTCACCACGAATCACTTCCACCAGCGGCATGCGGTGAACGGGGTTAAAAAAGTGCATACCGCAGAAGTTTTCTGGACGCTTAAGATTCTCTGCCAGTCGATTAATGGAAATCGTTGATGTGTTAGAAGTAAGAATGGTGTTTTCGCTCACCGCATCTTCAACTTCAGCTAGCACCGCGCCTTTTACCTTGGGGTTTTCAACTACCGCTTCGACAACGAGATCAACGTTACCAAAATCACCATAGGAGAGCGTTGGGCGAATATTGCTCAGCTTTTCAGCCATCTGCTCGGTGGAAAGCTTTTTACGCTCGACCTGCTTGGTAAATAGCTTGCGCGCTTCTTTCAAGCCAAGCTCAATCGCTTCATCCTTGATGTCTTTCATCAGGATTGGCGTGCCCTTAGACGCACTCTGGTAAGCGATACCGCCGCCCATAATACCGGCACCCAGCACAGCCGTTTGTTTCACTGGCTGTGCCTGTTTCTCATAACGGCTGGCTTTCTTTTTAACCACTTGGTCATTCAGGAATAGGCCCACCAAATTGAACGCCACGCTGCTCAGCGCAAGCTTAGCGAATGCCTTGGCTTCAATTGCCTGGGCACGGCCACGCTCTTCACCCGCGCCTTTCTGAATGACTTTGATGGCTTCAACCGGCGCGGGATAATGCGGCCCAGCTTTTCCGGCAACAAACCCCTTGGCGGTTTCAAACGCCATCATCTGCTCAATGGGATTAAGCTTCAGCGGGCTGGTTTTTTCCAGACGGCGCGCTTGGTAATCCAGCTCGCCGCTATTAGCGCGGTCTAGAATGTCGAGCGCCGCCTCTTCTAACTGTTCTGCGGCGACGACCGCGTCGACAGCACCTACTTTAAGTGCCGCATCGGCGCGGTTTTCGGTGCCACCTGCAATCCACTCAATGGCATTGTCTGCGCCGATCAAGCGAGGCAAACGAACGCAGCCTCCCCAGCCGGGGAGTATGCCTAGCTTGGTTTCTGGAAGGCCGATCTTGGCAGTTTCACTCATCACACGAAAATCGGTGGTCAGCAGAACCTCACAACCGCCGCCAAGCGCCAGCCCATTGACCGCCGTGACTGTCGGGAAAGGCAGGTCTTCAATCGCGTTAAAAATGTCGTGAACCTTAAGGTTCATCTCGACGAGGTATTCTTCGCCTTTATCGAAAAGCGTATGAAACTCGGTGATATCGGCGCCTACGATAAACGCGTCTTTACCACTGGCGATGACCAAGCCTTTCAAGCTGTTTTCAACCTGAATAGCCTTCACCGCGTCAGCGAGTTCTGCAACAACAGCGCTAGAAAGCTTATTGACGGACTCATCTTTCAAATCGAAAGTGAGCATTGCGATATCATTACCGCTAGGGGTGTCACGACGTGTCACCGTGATGGCATTGCCTTGGTAGATCATCCGCGTTCTCTCCGCTTTTCGGGCTGGCTCTGAAAAGAGAACCCGCCACACTTTTAGACGACTTTCATACGGCCGTTTGATTGCCTTAGCTTGGTTGAGATGCCTAAGCACGTCAAGCCCTGACTTTCGGCTAATAAATCAATTAATCCAGGCCGAGATTCGCAGTAGATCAGCGCCAAGCCCGGCAGACTGTTAGAATCACACATCTTTCATCATCCAGGTTACCTTGTATGGGCACACTGCTCACACCTTCTCGCATTGCTTCGGCTCAGCGGCGTATTGAAAGTATAGTCGTACGCATAAAGCCTTGGAGCTGGTTATGGCCCCCGATGGCATTCGCCGCAGGCCTGGGAAGCTTTTTTCTAGTCGATCGTCAACAGTGGCTAGGCGCGGCCTTAGCGCTTGGGCTGCTGTTCGCCTGGACACTGCTACTATCAGAAGGATTGATCAGCCGCTGGCTATCTCACCGGGGTCACCCGACGCCACCGCGGGGCGTGGCGACGTTTATTGCGCAAATGATTCACCAAGAAACGCTTTTCTTTACGCTGCCGTTTATTTTAGTCACAACGGTTTGGAATAGCGGGCAAACACTGTTTGCAGTATTAGTTGGCGGCATGGCCTTGTTGTCTATTATTGATCCGCTATATTTCAAAGTAGCTGAACGCTGGCGCAGCCTTTACTTTATGTTTCATGCTATGTGCGTGTTTCTAGTGCTGCTGGTTACACTGCCTATCATGGTGCACCTGACCACCGGTCAGAGCTTGCTGCTAGCACTCAGCATTACCATCGTGGTGGCGCTACCTAGTTTTTGGCATTTATTGAAGCGACGTTCGCTTCAACGCTGGTGCCTATTTTTTGCACTAACATTAGTGCTGGCCTATGGCGCTTGGGTAGGCCGCATATGGGTACCGCCTGCCAGTTTATGGATGACCAGCAGTGCACTGTCGCCCTCGTTCAATATTGAACAGCGACTGCCCGAAGGTTCAATAGCATTAACGCCTCAGACAATTAGTGAAAACGGGCTTTATGTTTATACGGCCATACGCGCACCAAGGGGATTAAGTGAAACCATTACCCATGCTTGGCATCACAACGGTCAGCCCATGGATGTGGTGAAGCTGAATATTAACGGCGGGCGCGAAGAGGGTTATCGCGCTTGGAGTCATAAGCAAAACTTCCCCGATGACCCTACCGGTGATTGGCGCGTTGATATTATGACAGGCAGCGGGCAGCGCCTTGGTCTAATACGTTTTGAAGTCTCAGAGGATAGTCAAACCGCCTCTAAAGCCGATGCACAAATACGCCCCAACGGTCTAAGTGGCTTGAATCTAAGACGTTTCGTGCCCGGAAGTTCTAACAATACTAAGGACGAATAAACAGATTGATTGATTCAGCACCTTGCATTCAGCGGCGTAGCTTATGACAATTCGCCTATACACACTTATTGGTAGCTAGTTGCTTATGGCTTCATCTATTGGTTTTCGCCTTGCCCGTTTGCCACATCTGTGGCGCTCAATCCTAGATCGGCGACTTGCCCCGCTGGGCTTAACGCAAACCCGCTGGGTAACGCTCTATCACCTATGGCGCTTGGGAGAGGGACACCCCCAGTGTGATCTTGCTCGGGTTATTGGCGTGGAGGCGCCTTCACTGGTGCGCACGCTGGGCCAGCTTGAAGAACAAGGATTAGTTGAGCGGCGTGCCTGCGACAATGACCGTCGCAGCAAGCGTATCTATTTAACGCCTGCCGCTATGCCACTACTGGAAAAAATTGACAGTGTTGCTAAAGAAGCCCGCAAAGAGATATTACAAGGCCTAACGGATGAAAATCTTCAGCAGCTGGATGAGTGGCTGACCCTGATTGAGTCAAACGGACTGGCGATACAAGCGCGCGATCAGGATGGCTCTGAAGAAAACTGCCCTGAAGAAAATGATACTGAAGGCGACAGCTCTCAATAAGAGACTCTTCAAGACAAGCCCGCGTCCTAAGGCTTCGCCTCCCTACTGCCAGGCTGCTCTTTAAAACCGAGCGGCCTGGTAATGGGTCGATCCGCATAGCCACGCAGCGCATCTCTTAAGTGCTCAAACACCGGCACATAAGTCGTAAATCGTTCCGCCGTTTGTGACTCCCACCACCATAGCGTCAACGTATATTGGGTCGACTGCACCACCAGCGCATCCTGTGGCAAGCGCTCCAGCAACGTTTTCAAATGCACCGTAGCGCTATCAGGTAACGGGCGTAGCGGCGCTATTCGCCAGCGCCAACCGGCATGGAAAGGCGCTAATGCTTCGCTTGCATTGCTGTCTCTTACCAGCAGAAAATCCGGCCCAGGATCGTCTTGCGGATAGTGCCAGCGATAAGCTGGCATCGTGCCTTTAAAATGGTGAAGCGGAGGCTTTTCCATCTTAATAGTGACGCCTTGACGCGTGATCTGCGAGCGAAGCAATGAGTGACGCTTTTGCTGCGGGCTGGGCTTCAACCACATCACGGGCGCAATGACAAACAGCACAATACCGACAATAATTAACCATTCCATCTCTACATTTCCTTCAACATAAGCCACACTGACTAAGCTAACCTAAAAAACCATGACATAGGTCGTTGTTAAGTAACGCTACGCCATCTAAAGTAAAGGCCATCATCATCGTACAAAGAGTACCTTTGTAACCCACTGCCAAGGAGATACGCCATGAGCTATCACCACATTTTAGTTGCCGTTGACCTAACCAAAGACTCGCACAAAATTCTTGAGCGCGCCGTCGTCATTGCAGAGCGTAATGACCGGGCTAAAATATCCATCATGCACACGCTTGAACCGCTTGGCTTTGCCTATGGTGGCGATATCCCGATGGACCTTACCAGCATTCAAGACCAGCTGGATGAGCATGCCAAAAAGCGCCTGGCTGAAATTGCCGCTCCTCACGTGCCTGAAACCCATCAGCATGTGGTAGTGGGTATGCCCGACACCGAGATCCATCGCTTTGCCGAAGATCATAACGTGGATTTGATTGTCGTAGGCTCCCACGGCCGCCATGGCTTTGCTCTGCTGCTGGGTTCAACCTCCACCGGCGTACTTCATGGCGCCCAGTGCGATGTCTTAGCCGTTCGCGTCGGCAAGAAAGGTGAGAAAACCGACGAGTAATCGAGCCCGCTTTATCAAGAACAAAAAAGGCGCCCATAAGGCGCCTTTTAATTTATCGGGCTTACTCTCCTGCGGCCATTGCCTCCAGCTCCATCCAGCGCTCCATCGCTGTTTCTAACTGCTTTTGCACGGCTTCGAGCTGCTGCAACTTAGCTGCGACGGTGTCGGCGTCCTGCTGATAAAACGCTGGGTCACCTATCGCATTTTCTAACGTTTCTACCTCGCCCTCAAAACGTTCAATGTCAGCGGGCAACGTATCTAACTCACGCTGCAAATTGTAAGAGAGCTTGACGCTTTTTTTGGCAGGTGCCGCCGAGATTTCAGGCGCTTTTTTGGGCGCCTCTGAGGTCGGTTCAGTACGCTGCCGCGCTGCCCCTTCCCAAGGCGCCGGCGGCAACTTACCGCCCTGACGAATCCAGTCGGTGTAGCCGCCCACATATTCACGCACCACGCCCTCGCCTTCAAAGGCCAGCATGCTGGTGACAACGTTATCCATAAAGGTTCGGTCGTGGGATACCAGCAGCAGCGTGCCATCGAAATCAAGTAGCAGCTCTTCAAGCAGCTCAAGGGTTTCCATGTCGAGGTCGTTGGTAGGCTCATCGAGCACTAATACGTTGGCCGGCTGGGTAAATAGCTTGGCGAGCAGAAGTCGATTAGATTCACCACCGGAAAGTGCTTTCACCGGCTGGCGTACCCGCTCAGGCGTGAACAAGAAGTCCTGAAGGTAGCTCATCACATGGCGATCTTTACCACCAACGCTCACCCGGTCACTGCCCTGAGCAACGTTGTCGTAAACCGTTTTGTCCAGTTCAAGCCCGGCGCGCAGCTGGTCAAAATAGGCCACCTTCAGATTGGTGCCCATCTGAACGCTACCCTCGGTTGGCTCAAGCTCGCCCAACAATATTTTCAGCAGCGTGGTTTTACCCGCCCCGTTGCGCCCTAAGAAACCGATTCGGTCACCACGCAGTATTTCGAGATTCATGCCACGCAGCACAACGTCATCGCCAAACCGCTGAGTGACGCCTTTCAGCTCCACGATGCGCTTGCCGGTGCGCTCTCCACGGTCTACCGTCAGGTTAGCATTGCCTTGGCGCTCACGACGCTGACTGCGCTCATTGCGCATGGCCTCTAAAGCCCGCACACGGCCTTCATTGCGCGTACGCCGTGCTTTGACGCCCTGGCGAATCCAGACTTCCTCTTGCGCTAACTTTTTATCAAACTCGGCATTTTCACGCGCTTCAACTTCAAGCTCGTGCTGCTTACGGGCTTGATACTCGACGTACTTACCGGGGTAACGACCCAGTTGACCACGGTCTAGCTCCAGAATACTGGTCGCCAACTTAGATAAAAACGCCCGGTCATGGGTAATCAGCAGCACAGCGCCGTTAAACGACAGCAGCTGTTCTTCTAGCCAAGCAATAGTGTCTAAGTCCAGATGGTTGGTCGGCTCATCGAGCAGCAGCAAATCAGGCTCAGCGACTAACGCGCGTGCAAGCGCCACGCGCCGACGCCAGCCACCGGAAAGCGCGCTCATTTGCGCCTCAGGCGGTAAGCCCAAACGGGTTAATACGGTATCAATACGCTGGTGATACGACCAGCCGTCAATAGCTTCCAGGCGCGTTTGCAGCGTCGCCATGCGATCCATATCAGGGTCAGGATCATTGATAAGATGATCATACTCAGAGAGCAGTTCACCGGCTTCGGGCAACCCTTGGGCGACCATATCGAAAATAGTGAGGCCGGATGACTCCGGCAACTCCTGTGCAAGCACACCGATCTTGAGACCGGGGGCACGCCAGATGGAACCATCGTCGGGTAAAATATCGCCCGCTACCAGTTTTAGTAGGGTGGACTTGCCGGTGCCATTGCGACCGACCAGCGCGAGGCGTTCGCCTTTTTCAACCGTCAGATCGGCGCGATTGAGCAGTACATGGGTGCCATAGGCGAGTTGCAGCTGTTCGAGTCGTAACAGGGCCACGCGGAGTCCTCCTTAATCATAAGGCGCACAGTGTAACGCATGCGCGCGCCGAGGGGGTGGAACCTATGGAGCGAAAACTGGCAGCGTGGTAACGTTTTGCCAATGTACAACAACAATTCGTCGATAAGACTTTTTCTATAGGCAGCCCGCCAGTGACGGTTACCGTCTCGATGCATTTTGTAAATGAGCTATTTAAAGGCTTACCGATCACCGTAACCCCGCCTACTCGCTATCTTGAACGGGCAGGGATCTCGCCCTTTTTACTCGCAGCACCACATGGCCGAGTAACGGTTGAGCAGTTTGCCGAGCTTTACCGCTTATTGGTGCATGAACTAGACGACGAAACGCCCGGCTTTTTTGCCCGCCCGCTGCGCGGCGGCACATTAAAGCTGCTGTGCTTAACGATGCTGGATGCGCCCAATCTACAGGTGGCGCTGCATCGCTACACGCAGTTCTTCCGCATTTTGCTTGATGACTTTGGCTACGTGTTTACGCTGGAAGGAGATCTAGCCCGCATGGCCCTGGTCGAGCACGCGCCCTTGGCGGGGAGCAGAACCTTAATTCATGAGCTGATGCTCAAGCTCTTTCACGGTATAGCATCATGGATGATTGCACGTAAAATACCGCCGATTTTAATGGAGTGTGCCTACATCCTGCCGCCACACAGTGCTGATTATCTGTACTTCCACCCAGGTACGGTTCGCTTTGAGCAGCCTCAAACCGCGATTTATATTGATCGAGGATGGCTTGAACATCCTATACGCCAAACCAAAAAACACCTGGGCGCCTTTTTAAAGCGCGCCCCGGCAGATTGGTTTTACGTCTCATTTGCAGACCGCCTACTGGCGCACCGTGTACGTGAGCACCTAGCGCGCGATCTTATCAATGCCGGCACGGTGCACAGCGTCGCCGACGCCCTACACATGTCGGCGCGCACATTAGCTCGGCATTTGAAGCAGGAAGGCACTCACTTTCAGGCCGTTAAGGATGAGTACCGGCGCGACTACGCCGTTCAGGCGCTTACCTGCAGTCAAAAGCCACTCATCAGTATTGCCGAAGCATTAAGCTTTGAAGACTTGGCCTGCTTTAGCCGCGCGTTTAAAACCTGGACAGGCAATTCGCCCGCCGCTTACCGCAAAGCTCGCACGGCGGGCAACCTTCACTGACCGCGCGACAGGTACTTTAGACACTCTAGACTTCGCTACGAATACGTTTTTTATCCAGCTTACCCACGCTGGTCTTGGGGATTTCATCGACGAAACGGATCATGCTCGGAATGGCCCAGCGTCTGAGTTTTCCCTGGGTGACAAACTGCTCTAGAAATGCCTGTACATCTGCCACCGTCGGCGGGTTGTTAGCGTCGACGGCTACAGCCAATGCAGCCGGACGTTCTCCCCACTTGTCATCGGCGACGCCGATCACGGCCACCTCGGCAATCCCAGGACACTGGCTGATATAACTTTCAAGCTCTAACGATGAGAGCCACTCGCCCCCCGTTTTAATAACATCCTTGATACGATCGCTAATGGTTAGAAAGCCACGTTCATCGAGAGAGCCTACATCCCCGGTGTGAAGCCAACCATCGCGCCATAGCTCGGTGCTGCGCGCCTCTTCTTTAAAATAGGCTTGAGTCAACCAAGGCGCCTGGACGCGCACTTCGCCGATGCTTTTACCATCCTGCTGTAGTGGCTCATCGTTGGAATCAACAACCTGCAGCCTAACCAAAGGAATGGGCAGCCCCGCTTTACAGCGCCAGGGCAGTTGGGTCGCAAAATCGGCGGTGGCGATATCCTGGGGCAAAATTCCGGCGGTCAGCAGTGGACAGGTTTCCGACATGCCATAGGCGCTGCGCGTATCAATCCCAAGTTCCCAGGCCTTGCTTGCCAACGATTGCGTTAGCGCACTGCCACCCACCAGCACCTTCCAACCAGTGAGATCAATCTGTTTTGAGGCAACCGCCTCAGCGCTAACCACCATGTTTAATAGCGTCGGTACACAGTGTGAAAAATCGACCTTTTCGCTGACCAGCAGTTTCACCAGCATTTCTGGCTCATATCGCCCTGGGTAGACCTGGGTAGCCCCCATCAGCGTAGCCGTATAAGGCACGCCCCAGGCATGCACGTGAAACATGGGTGTAATAGGCATATATACCTTGTCTCGATTCAACAGCTCAAAACCTGGCGCTTGGAACGCACTCGCCTCGCTTAAGGTATGTAATACCAATTGGCGATGGGTAAAGAAAACCCCTTTAGGGTTGCCCGTGGTGCCCGTCGTGTAAAACAAGGTCGCCACGGCGTTTTCATCAAAGCGAGGGAATGCATAGTCAGTGGGCTGCTCACTTAACAGCGATTCGAACTCACCAACAACAGGAAGAGTGGTATTAAGAGCCTGTGACGCGTCTTGGCACAGCAGGTAGCCACGTACTAAGGGAAGTTTATCGGCCAGCGGCTCAATCAGCGATATGAACTCTTCATGCAGGATAACAAAAGCGTCTTCGGCGTGCTCCATGGTGTAAAGAACTTGCTCCGGCGCCAAGCGTACATTGACCGTATGCAGCACTGCGCCAATCATTGGAATCGCAAAAAAACACTCCAGATAACGATGGCTATCCCAATCTAACACGGCCACCACATCACCCGCTTTAACACCCTGAGCAGTCAGCACGTGGGCCAGTTGATGGACTCGCTCGCGAAAACGCCCGTAATCGTGGCGGCTTTGGTCTCGATATACGATTTGATTATCGCCGGCCATGCGAACACCCGCGTCCAGCAAGTCGCCAATCATTAGAGATGGATTGGTGGCCGACGCCGTTGCCGGTAACATTTTTGGTGTGATCGTGGACATTAAAACTCCTTTTCGCTTGTTCTTGTTGCGGCGAGCTTCTTTAGCAGCGCTCAATAAGCAGCGCAATACCTTGACCGCCGCCAATACACAGCGTGATCAAGCCGTAGCGACCGTTAATACGCTCTAATTCATGCAGCGCTTTGAGAATCAAAATAGCCCCCGTCGCGCCCACTGGATGGCCTAGCGCAACCGCCCCACCGTTAGGGTTGAGCTTTTCCAGTGGAAAGCCTAGCGTCTGCGCTACCGCCATTGCTTGAGCAGCAAAGGCCTCGTTTGATTCAATCACATCAATATCATGAATACTAAGGCTTGCCTGCTGCAGGCAGCGCTTAACCGCGGGAATCGGCCCTAAGCCCATAAGCGATGGCTCAACACCCGCCATCGTAGCTACCCGCAGGCGTGCCCGGGGCACCAGTCCGCGCCGTTTCGCTTCATCTCTGTGAGCAAGGACAAGCGTTGCCGCGCCGTCATTAATGCCTGACGCGTTGCCTGCGGTCACCACACCGTCCTTTTGAAAGGCCGACTTCAGCCGCGTTAAATCGCCTAGCTGGAGACCTTCGCGCACGTGTTCATCCTGACAGAAACGCACCGTCTGCTTACCTTGGCTTATTTCTATCGGTACAATTTGAGCATCAAAGCGACCTTCCGCTATTGCCCAAGCCGCCTTTTGGTGGCTTTCAAGAGCAAATTGATCCAACTGTTCACGGGTAAATCCATACTTTTTAGCGATGTTTTCTGCGGTGCATCCCATATGGCCGCTACCAAAAGGATCGCTAAGTATGCCCAAGGTTAAGTCCTGGATGCCCATATCGCCCATACGCACACCGTTGCGCGCCGGAGGCGGTAACAAATAGGCCCCGCGAGACATGGATTCAGCACCTCCCGCTAACGCCAAACGACTATCGCCTAAAACGATCTGCTGTGCGGCAGACACCACGGCCTGAACACCCGATCCACACAGTCGGTTAACGTTGAAGGCACCGGCTTCCTTGGGCACGCCAGCGTTCAGCGCAATATGCCGCGCCAAATAGGCATCTTGAGGGCCTGTGGTAATAATGTGGCCGAAAACAGAATGGTCAATATCACCAGCCTCAACACCAGAGCCCCGTAATGCCTCTTTCGCGGTTATCGCCCCCAATTCAAACGGCGCCATGCTTGAGAGCGACCCGCCAAAACTGCCAATAGCGGTGCGCGCACCCGCTAAGATCACGACATCATCCAACCGCATAGATATTTCCTCATGTCTTAACTAACTGATTCTTAGCAACGCTTTATTAGCGACTCGATGAATCCACTTTGCCAAGCAGCGAGCGTGCAATGACCTCTTTCATGATCTCTGAGCTACCGGCATAAATAGTCTGCACTCGTGCGTCTCGATAAAAGCGTGATATAGGATATTCCTCCGTATAACCGTAGCCGCCAAACAGCTGCAGGCAACGGTCCACCGCTCGGCACTGCAGCTCACTTAGCTGCAGTTTTAAAATCGCGGCATCGGTGCTGCTCATCGTCCTTTGGCGGTATTTTTCGAGGCAGTGCTCGAAGTAGGCGCGTGCGACGTCTAGCTGGGCCTTTATATCAGCCAGGACAAAACGAGTATTTTGAAAATCAGCCACGCGTTGCCCGAATGCTTGGCGCTGCTCCACATACGCTAAGGTAAGCGCTAACGCGCCTTCTACTGCGCCCAAGGCCTGAGCGCCAACGCCGAGACGTTCGCGCGGCAGCTCCTGCATTAAGTAGCGAAAACCGGCGCCCTCTTCGCCCAGCAAAGCATCATGAGGCAACTGAATATGATCAAAGCTAAGCTCGGCGGTGTCGCTGGCGTGCTGGCCGATTTTTTTGATCGGCTTGCCCCGTGCAAAGCCCGACAAATGAGTATCGACTAAAAACAGAGAAACGCCTTTTGCGCCAGCGCTAGGATCCGTCTTGGCACACACAATCACCACGTCGGCAAACTGCCCGTTGGTGATAAAAATTTTGCTGCCGCTTAACTCCCAGCCTTCATTAGTGCGTTTCGCGCGAGTGTTCATTGATGCCAGATCGCTACCGGCATGGGGCTCGGTCATGGCAATGGCGCCGAGAATTTCGCCACGGGCCATGGCTGGCAGCCACTGCTCGCGCTGTGAGGCCGTCCCTAGCGTTTGCACATAAGGCATGACGATATTGGCGTGAATATTATAAGCGCTGGCTAAGCCACCAAATCCTTGGCGAGAAAGCTCTTCCAGCACGAGCTGGGTAATCCCAATATCGGCCTCTGACCCACCGTTTTGTTCATCTAGATCAATACCCAACAAGCCTGCAGCGCCTAACGCATGCCACAACGAACGGGGGATTTCGCCTGAGGCCTCCCACTGATCGTAAAACGGTGCCACTTCTTTCGTGAGACAGCGCTTAATCATGCTGTAGAACAGCGCGCTTGCTTCCTGGTCCACGCTCATGGCTTAAGCTCTTGACGTAGATGGCGCTTGAGGATTTTTCCAGCGGTGCTCTTGGGTAACGCATCGGTAAAGACAATGTGCTTAGGCACTTTATAAGGCGCCATTAACGTTTTGGCGTGATGAATCAGCGCTTCCTCGCTGACCAACTGGCCCTCTTTCAACACCACCACTGCAGTGATGGCTTCGATCCACTTCTCGTCGGGCTGACCGATCACCGCCACTTCAGAGACCGCCGGGTGCTTAAACAGCCCTTCCTCTACCTCACGGCTAGCGACCAGTATGCCCCCAGTATTAATCACATCTTTAATGCGATCGACAACGTATAAGTACCCCGCTTCGTCGAAGTAACCCACGTCCCCCGAGTGGAACCAGCCGCCTTGAAATGCTTCTTCGGTCATCGCCGCTTTATCCCAGTATCCCTTCATAAGCTGCGGTGAGCGATGGACAATCTCTCCATGCTCGCCGGAAGGTACGTCATTCATGTCTAGGTCGACGATGCGCGTCTCCACCGTCAATATGGGCCGCCCGGCGGAAGCAGGCCTCGCGGCATGCTCTTCAGGACGCAGAACGGTGGCTAACGGGGCAATTTCGCTCTGCCCATAGCAGTTGTATAGCCCTACGCCCGGTATGCGCTGCTGCAGCTCCTCCAGTACCGGCACCGGCATAATCGAGGCACCGTAATACGCTTTGTTGAGGGCACTTAAGTCAAAGCGGTCAAATTCAGCATGGCGTAGCAAGCTGATCCAGACCGTTGGCGGGGCAAAAAAAGATGCGACCTTGTGGTTAGACATGGCGCTTAAACATAGCTCAGGAAGCGGCGCTTCAAGCAAATAGACGGTAGCGCCCAATAACAGCGCGGGCATTAGAAAAACGTGCATTTGCGCTGAATGGTAAAGCGGCAACGCGGCGAGCATGGCGTCATTGCTCTTAATATCCAGCTCGACCATGCAGGCCATGTATTCGGCCATTAATGCTTGATGCGTCATCATGGCGGCTTTGGGCGCCGCGGTGGTGCCCGAGGTATAAAGTAGTTGAGCGAGACTGGCGCCATCGACTGCAGCGTCTGGCTCTTGGCTAAGTGCTGCTGATCTCGCATGCCTTAGCACATCAAAACTGCCGGCAGTACTCTCCTGCTCAGCGTGTAGCGTTCCCATCAGGGCCAAATTCAACCCCTCTGTCGCGGCATTCACTTTGCTAGCAAGACTTATATCACTCAGCAAGCCCATGGCACCCGACTGTTCAAGAATGTAGCGCAACTCCTCGCTGCTTAGCGCAAAGTTAATAGGCACATGCACTAAACCTGCCTTGGTAGCTGCCAACCAAGCAATCACATATGCGTCAGAGTTTTTGCCATAAACGGCCAATCTATCACCTGGTACGAGGCCTGCTGCCAGCAAGCCATTAGCCACCCGATTGGCGGCTTGACTGAGCTCAAGATAGCGCCACTCACGTTCACCAAATACCAGTGCCAACTGATGCGGATACTTTCGAGCGCTGCGACTTAAAGCGGCCCCAATACTATTTTGCTGAATAATAGACGGTTCAGACATGCTAAATCCTCAAGTGGGTGGCCGTTAATGGGCAACGCTTTAGCTCGTGACCAGTGGGCAAACACTTTCTGAAAGCGGCCGGAAGGCTTCTTCTGCAGGAATGGTACGAATGATATGGAAAAGATCATCCTCATCCTGCGACTCTTCAGGCGTCTTAACTTCGACTAGATACATGTCATGCACCATGCGGCCATCCTCACGGATGTAGCCATTGGTAGCAAAGATGTCGTTGATGGGCGTATCAGCCATTTGCTGACGCACGGTTTGTGTATCGTCCGTGCCCGTTGCTGCAATGGCCTCAAGATAATGGCGAGTGCTGGAGTAAAGCCCTGCATGAACCATCGTTGGCATACTGCCCGTGCGTTCGCGAAAGCGTTCAGCCCAGGCGCGTGTCTCGTCGTTTAAATCGTAATACCACGCTTTGGTAAACTGTAAGCCCTGTGCATTCTCTAGCCCAATACTGCGCACATCGGTACTAAACAGCACCATTCCGGCTAAAATCTGGCCTGCCTGGGTAATGCCGAACTCCCCCGCTGTCTGCACGGCGTTAATCGTGTCGCCGCCAGCGTTGTTTAACGCAATAACATCCGCACCCGAGGCCTGAGCCTGGAGCATAAAAGAAGAGAAATCACTATTGGGGAACGGGTGCCGAGCGCTGCCCACAATGGTGCCGCCATTTTCTGTGACGACTCTTGTGACATCAGCCTCTAGCGCATGGCCAAACGAGTAATCGGCACTCAGCAGGTACCAGTTTTTATGGCCCTCGTCGGTAATGGCTTTTGCAGTGCCATTGGACATCGCCCATGTGTCGTATACCCAATGAATATGATTAGGCGAGCAGTGTTCGTTAGTAATAGCTGACGACACGGCACCATTGACCAGCCCAAGCTTGTCGGCTTCTTCTAATAAACCTACCGCAGCGAGCGTGACAGATGATGCCACCAGCCCGGTGACCATATCGACATTACGTTCGTCGATCCATTCACGCACTACGCTTGAGCCAACGTCTGGGCTATTGCGATCATCGGCACTAAATACCACGATATTGGCGCCGTTAACGCTTCCGCCGATATCTTCAATCGCCATCATGATGGCATCTTCGCCTAGCGGGCCAATAGGGTCGCGGTAAACGCCTGACATATCGGCTAAATAGCCGATCCGTATTTCATTATCAGAAACACCTTCAGCAGCAACAGCCAGGGAGGCACTGCTAGCCAGTAGAATACCAATGGCGAGCGTGGAGACAGCAAAGCGGTGAGATATTGGCATGGTTATTAGACTCTCTATTGTTGTTATTAAATCAATGGCCGCAGAATCGCCGGTAATACCCTCACTTCATCCTAGCCGCAAATACCCCGTTGCTGTTTACCTAACAAGCCAAGTTTTTTGCAATTCGTGCCATTCGTGCGCACTGACCACTATCAACAGAGCATTAGTCGATGTACGCGCATACCGTTACAATGGAGGTTTTCTATCTGGCTAAGGAGCAACGTTTGGCTACTGCTGACACTGATGCGTTTTTACCCGAAGCACTACAGTTTCGCCCTAGCGCTCCTTTAATAGATATTGGTGCAAACCTGACTCATGAAAGCTTTGGTCGCGATCTTGAGGCAGTGATCGAGCGTGCCCAGGCGGCGCAGGTAACGACTATGATCGTGACCGGCACTGATCTCGCCCATGCTGAACAGGCCGTTGCACTCGCCAAACAATATTCTGGGTTATACGCGACGGCAGGCGTACATCCCCATGATGCCAGTCACTGGAATGACGACCTGTCGCGCTCGATGGCGGCGTTACATGCCATGCCAGAAGTGGTCGCAGTGGGTGAGTGCGGGCTGGATTTCAATCGTAATTTTTCGACGCCTCAGCAGCAGGTGCGTGCCTTTGAGGCTCAGTTGGCACTCGCCGTTGAAAGCGGTTTACCGCTCTTTTTACATGAGCGGGATGCGGGTCAACGGATGCGCGAAATATTGCATGCATGGCGAGACGACATCAGCCAAGCGGTGGTGCACTGCTTTACGGCCGATCGCGATACGCTTTTTGGCTATCTCGACCTAGACTTACATATAGGTTTAACCGGCTGGATCTGCGATGAGCGACGCGGACATCACCTGCGCTCGTTGGTTAGCGATATACCGCTGACACGGTTGATGGTGGAAACGGACTGCCCCTACTTGCTGCCCCGCAATCTGCCGGCGAAATTAAAAGGCCGTCGACATGAGCCCGCACTGCTGCCGTGGATAGCGCGCGAGATTGCCCAGTGGTACGGCATCAGCGATGCAGCATTAGGCGCAGCCACGACCCAAACCGCACAGCGATTTTTCCGCCTTCCTACGACGCCCCTAGAGGAGTAATAGCGTGTCTGATTATCCAGGATTTATAGCCATTGAAACAGGTGAAGACGATGGCCTACCGCTAGCCATTGCTTGGTCACTACCCGATGGTCGTGTAAAGCAAACGTTGATTCAGCCGGATGACAGCTGGATTAAAGAAGACACGAATGCCTTGGGCGCCTACAGCATGGAAGAACTGGAAAGCCTCGGCGTAAGCCCGCTTGAGGTGATTCGCGAGCTAGAGACCGATCACTTTTCCGCCACGCTATATACCAGTGACAACGGAGAAGACGAAGCGGCGCTTGCGCGTCTATTCGACACCTATGGGCTAGACCCTTTTGTTGAGCTTGCCCCCGCCTCGGCACTCTACCCATCGATCACTCCTAGCGAATGGCATCGCCAGCGCCGGGAAACCTTTAGCGAACTGGGTCTGGAACCGATGCGGCCAGAACATGAGCTCGAGGTCATGCTGTCGATGCATCAGCGCCTAACAGACGACGATTAAGCGCTGGCCGTCACGTCTAATTGATCTAACACAGCCTGCCCTTCGGCGATGGCGTCCGCTAGCGCTTTCTGGTGAGAGTAAAAGCAGTTAATGGCCACCAGGAAAGCGTTAGCGCGTACAGGCAGCCCTTCTTTCAAGTAGCCTTGCGCGCGAGATACAACGCGCGCCGTAAATGCACTTCTATCGACCTCAACATCGCCACCGAGATTATCGACACTGATATTAAACGGGCGGCCGCAGGCATGAGTAAATATTGATTCGAGCGCCTGTGGCGCAATTTCAGCCCGCTCGAACAATGCCTGCTGCTCGGCATTACGTCCATCAGGACAGTACCAGTAGCCGTAATCTTCTTGCAGGCGCCGCTGCGAGCCAGCAATACACCAATGGCTCATTTCTAGCAACCTCATAGCCATATATGTACATCAATAACCGTTTGATTAAGAAGCATTAAAAATACTGTCTTGTAAACCATAAAATATCGTCAAAAATGTACAAAACAGCGAAAAAAAACTTCTTTTGTACATTTTCATGTATCTAGCCCGACCACTAAAGTCCAAGAAGCTCGGTCACGAGAACCAGGACCAACTCACAGCAGGTGTGCACCTTACGAAACTATGCGTCTGAGGAAGCAAACTAGTCATGCAGCCGGGCGATGACTGCATTTGGCTGAATCGAATATATATCCTACATCTAGCTACCCTAAAAACATTGGTTGCTCGAAACCATCGAATGTGGGCAGCCATTCCTTATCATTTTTAGCAGATTCATAATGGTATTCCGTTGTAGAGAATATAATCTGAGCTCTTTTCCCTTTACATATACTCTTTAATTTCGAGATGAAGGCGGCAAAATCCTTAGTTTCAATATCATGCTGGCGAGGCGTGTCCAGAATAAGAAATTCTACCGAATTTCGTTCGCTTGAAATGAAGAGCTCAAAAAATGCGGCTCTTAGCGCCAAAACAACTCTCAACAAAGTACTGCCACTAAACTGGGAAAGTTTTTCTGTTCCAAACAAAACGCCAAAATCAGCATCAATGGAAATATCTCTTGAAACATTTTTGGTACTAAGAACATCCAGCCATTCAACAACCTTTTTCCGATAAGAGGTCCTGAATTCGAGAACCCTCAAGTCACCAGACCCGGTTCCGGGCTGAAGTGAAGCTATATCGTTCTGAAGAGCGCTACGTATATTCAGCAAACCAACATAGTCCCGCTTTTCTGATTCAATTCGCTCAATAAGATCCTTCTTCCCCTGAAAATCAATAATGGACTGGGTTATCGCGCTTATGGCAGCTATTAACGAAGTTGTTTCAGGTTCATTCTTTTGTTTCTGAAGACTTCTCCTAATCGACTCGACCTCTGCATCAAGCTTCCTAAAAGCCTCTCTATATTCTTCGAGCCTAATTTCCTGGAAACTTGTATTTCTATCAAGGTCCTTGATCTGGTCCCGTAGATACAAGAGGTTTTTACCGTAAGACTCGGAACTACCGAGAAAAAGCCCACACCCTTGTGCAGAACAGATATCCTCAAATGAGGTGAACATACGCCTGGATTCTTCGTTCAGGGAAAGTGTATTGATTTCGATCTCAATTTCACTCTGGATTTTCTTGAATCCGAAAATCCTGCTTTCCAAATCGCGAATATTTGCATCCAGCTTCAGTTTTTCGTTCTGCTTCTCACGCACCATTCGCTTTAGTATATATCCAGCGTCACTGGTAGCGTCATAGCTGTCGCGTAAGTTATCAAGTTGAGCGGTTAAGCTTTTCAGCTCTATATCGATTTCTGTGCTGGTCGACTGAGCCGCTCCTCTTTGTTCTTCCAATCGCTGAATGAATTTTTCTTTATTAACGACTTCAACGTTTACAGCGTCGAGCTCATTCTTCCTCTCTATTAGAAATCGTTTGTTTTCGAAAGAATGCTTAGCAGGAACTCCCAGCGCAAGCCGTACCATCTCCGAATACTGATCTTTTATAAAACTCGATGGTGCTTTATATGCGCTGGTATAGCCTGTGTCCTGGTCAATATAGAATAGAGGTAAAAACGAGGACACATAAGGATATGAAGGCTCGTTCTGGTTTGATGTCAGCGCAACAGTAGATATACCAAGTTCTCTGAGAAAAAAGTCAGAGGCATCTCGCTCATTATAAAACACATGAGCTTTATCTTGACCGGTGGACTTACATTTGAGATGAAAACTCTTCGAAAGCTCTCTCTCAAAAGTCAGGATTTTATCTTCGTGCTCCGCTCTCAATATAACAGAGCCACATTTCGCGATTATATCATCACGATACCTGACCGGATAACCTAGAGCATAAGCTATGGAATGAATAACGGGCGTTTTTCCGCTCCCGTTCGGACCGTATAGCTGGGTAATATCATCGCCAAACTCAAGAAGCTCCGATTCCCAGCCGTTTTGACCGGATGACATTATCTTTAAATCTAAAAGTCTCATCACAGTTCCATTGAGATTTGTTTTTCTATTTGCAAATCAAAATAATTTCTTTCCATTAACTTAAGCGTAAACCCCAAATCTGAGTCAGAATCAACCGCCTTGGAAATAATTTTCTTACCCAGCTCTTTAATTTTGATCCTAGAGTCTCCGCGATCCACTTCTACAAGGTTAGCCAACTCCAAGAAGGTAAGAGCTTTGACAGTTCGCATTCTCAAATTCGCTGACCACCCCAAATGCTGGGATGACCCTTTAAACCCGGAAAACGTCCTCTCGAAACACTCTCCGACAAGTTGTCCTATCTCTTCGGACTTTGGTTTTCTCCGAGACTTTGATAACAAGAGAATCGTCATTGCCAATAAAGGCAAATGAAAGAGAGCCTCATTGCTAAGACGATGTTGCCCTGCGATACCGACATCTTCAAAAGAGAGATGTATGTTGCTCCGTTCGGCTTCAGTGAAAAACTCATCAAAATTCATCAGGCGCTCCCTCTCACTAAGGTCGAGAAAACTGCACCGAGCAATAAATCTTCATTCAGTGTTGTAGCCAATCCCTCGTCTTCAAGGCTGCTAAAAACACCACGAATTCTTCCCTTTAATTCTTTGATTGATTCTTTAGAATTAGTCCAACCGAATGCATTGGCCTCAATCTCATCCAATATAAAATTCAGATCGAACTCAGGAATTGTATGCCGTTTGTCCCTGAACCAGATATCCCAACGAACTTTACAATCCGATACATATTCAATCATTCGTTCGCTTGCACCGGCTTTACTCATTATTCTATGAATAATTGATGCGTTCTTAATAGCCCGGAGGTCGCCACTGGATTTCAGGTGTCGATATGCTTCCTTCGAGATGCTGAGAATATCCAGCATCTCCAGAAGCCCTATCCCAGCAGCTTCATCTAGTTCGGATTCATCAAGGTCCTCAATCAATTTCCCAAACGACTTTCTTTCAACAAGAGAAACGAGATTGTTGATTATTCCCTCACACTCCGAATGCTGAAGATCAATCTCGCTATACTTGTAAATAGTGTCCCGCGCCAAGGCAAAAAACGTATTATCTTCAGGGTTAAGATAAGGGGTGTTCGACTTAAGCTGAAGTTTCTTTACACGCTCGATGACGATTTCATCAGTGATAGGACTATCAGGGCACAGAGACTCATTAAAATTTTCGAGCAGCAGCTTATAGTGATTATTTTCACTTCCGTTATCGATTGCTTCTCGCAGATTCTCGACATCATCATCGAAATGGATATTCGTAAGAAACACCACCCGCCCACAAGAGTTGTTAAATTTAATCGTGTGGACAAGGAGCTTTCCGAGATAGCTGGATGCAATTTTAGACGGGTCGGCCTTTCGTGCTGATTTTCTCATCCCGAGAATATCATTAACAGACCACTGATCGTTAAGCTTCTTTTTGGTCTTTACCTGGTAGAAGTTATAGATGTGGTCGCCATTCAGGTTAAGACGCGACACAAAGTCATCCTGATAGTCGCAATAGACACGATCAAGTTCTTCATCTTCAAGCAGCGATAGGCACTCAAACGCAGCGCCCCTGAACTGGGCCTGATACCTAGCAATAGTATCTCTCCCCACGTTCTCTCTGGGCGCTACTTCGTGAATTCGCGGACTCTGATTATCACTATCGGCCATATCTATTTTCCATTAGCAATCCGCCACCCGGTCAGGATGTATAATCCATCATTCCATCAACATCTGTGGCCTTAATATACCTGGCCGGTGCTTCGATGCCGGAGGCGATCTCCTCAAAATGCTTCTCGCCACATTTGATTTTCGCGCCTTCAGCGTGACGCAAATCATCCCACCATGTACTGCCCTTGGTCTCGACAACAAAGTATAGTTTTTCTTCACCCTCATCATCTACAACGACGGCCCAGTCCGGGTTGTAGGTTCCGAGAGGGGTCGGCACTTTGAACCAGGACGGCAGCTTGGCGTACACATTGACCTTTTCGTTCTTCTCCAAATCCTCCGCGAAGGTCTTCTCGATACCTGCAGAGTCATAAACCACATGGGTGTAGATAGACTTCTGCGTTTCCAGCGTGTTCTTCAGGTAGCCTTTCAGCTCTTCCTGCTGGAATAGTTCCTGAGCGTAGAAGTGCTCCTCACCGATCTTCCGGTACTTGATCCCGTCCACGAGAGCCAAACGTTTGGTTCGGTTGATAGCCTCGGAGCAGTAATCAATAAATTGCTGCGGATTCCGTTTGAAGTCTTCTAGCCTCATGCTGTCACGAAGTATTTGGACAATGCTCTTTCGGGTAAGCTGGGTCTTGTCCTGCAAGTCGGTAATGATGTCAGGCAGCTCGATGTCATCCTCGTGGACAGTGGTGTAACCGGATGCCGAAGTCTCGTCGGCTGTAACGCCTCCTTTCCCTATGGCTATATCTGCTTTCCGGAATTGCGCCCGAGTCTTCGTGATCGGCGGGCAATCACGAATGGCCTTGGCGCAATCGGCTATCAGCTTGTCGTTGTCGAAATCTACGCGATAGGTAGTCTTATACTTGATCCGTTCCCATAGTGTCTTGAATTCCTCACTCTGAAGAACCGCCTCGCGGGTTCGAATAACGTGGCGGTCATCGGCATTCTTGATGTCCAGCTTACCGGCAAGCTTACGAAGCATGGCCTGTACATCGACAGCAATGGCCTCAGCCTGCTCATCGCCATATTGATCAGCAAGCTCATGCTTGATCTCGTCGGGCAGGGCAAACGAACCGTCTTTGATGGCGGTTCTCAAGGTATCCTGGACCTTCCCCTTGGCATCGACGAAGCCTTCGTCTTTGAGGAACTTCCATATCTTCTCTGATTGCTCGACCCCGAGATTGGAAATCTGGCCTTTGTCATCTACGGTCTTGATCGTGGCAAACTGGTGCTGCTCGACAATACCGAAGCGGATGCCGGTGTCCTCCTCGATCTCTTTCTGGAGGTTCTCGGCAAACTGTTCATAGTTTTCCGTGGCAATGACGGTCAATGTATTTATGTCGTTACCGCGAAGGCGCAGGCCTTCCTGGTTAACGCACAGGCGCAAGCCGCGTCCCAGCGTTTGCCGCCTCTCCCGCTCGCTGCCCATGTCGCGGAGGGTACAAATCTGGAAGACGTTGGGGTTGTCCCAGCCTTCTTTTAACGCCGAGTGGGAGAAGATGAACTTCAGCTTGGTATCAAAGGAGAGGAGCTTTTCCTTGTCCTTCATAATCAGGTTATAGGCACGCTCGGCGTTATCTCTGTTGGACTGATTGTTTTCGGCAGTATCGACAGACTTGCCTTTCTTATCGATGGAGAAGTAGCCTTCATGTACCTCTGCCGCATCCGTATCGAGGTCGATCTCTGCAAAGAGGCTCTGGTAGTCGGCTGACTTCGCCAGCTTCCGATACTCCTCCTCGAACATTTTTGCGTACTTAGCTTTAACCGGATTGCCGTCTGCATCGTACTGCCGGTAATGCTCAACACTATCGATAAAGAACAGGCTCAGGACCTTGATTGGATGCTTGTTGGCTGCAAAGGTCAGTTCCTTGTCCAGGTGCTCCTTGATTGTCCGGCGGATCATCATACGCTTCACCGCATCCGGATCAACACCCCCAATCGCATCACCCGGCCTTAATACTTCATCAAATCCGTCACCTTTGACCTCGATAGACTCATTGTCTTTGCCGCACGTAATCGTGCCGATCTGCATATTTTCATAGATCGCCCGGTTAGCGATCTGCTCCAGATCGTCACCGTCTTCAACCGTCAGGAATTCACGGCGGATATTCTTGCCACGCTGGACATCGATCTCGATCTTGGCCGTAATCGATCCCTTCCGGTTGTGTGTAGAGACCAAGCGGACATAGGGCTTGTTATGCCCTCCGTCGATTTCCAGAGAGGCAACCTCGATCTGCTTCACCAAGCCGCGCTCATAGGCATCCACGGCATCAAGACGATACGTCATGTGGTGCTTATCAACGTGAGTTGCTGAATAGCGCAACGTGCAGAGCGGGTTCATGGCGTTAAGGGCTTCTTTACCCTTGCCTGTTAGGCCCCCGTCAACACTCTGGGGTTCATCGACGATGATGATGGGATTGGTTGCACGTACCAGATCAATCGGCTTTTCACCACCGGTGTTCTCGTTTTCCTTATAGAGGTTGTTGACCTCTTTCTTGTTAATGGCCCCGACGGTGGTGACCATGATCTGGATGTTCGAACTGGTGGCGAAGTTGCGTACCTGTCCCAGCTTCGATGAGTTGTATTGGAAGTACTCGTACCCCTTGGCTTTCGGGTAGAGCCCTTCAAAATGCTCCTGCGTGATCTGGAGTGTTTTATAAACACCTTCCTTGATCGCGACAGACGGCACAACAATCACGAACTTGGAAAAACCGTAATTCTTGTTGAGCTCGAAGATCGTACGGAGATAGACATAGGTCTTACCGGTCCCTGTCTCCATCTCGACGGTAAAATCGCCACTTGCCAGGCACTCCGACGGACGAAGGCCGTTAGCGAACTGGATAGCCTTAAGGTTCTCCAGAATCTCATCGTCAATCAGCTTTAGGCGGTTACCGATACCCAGGGAACTTTCATCAAAGCCCAGTGAAGCCTGCGGGCCAGTCTCAGGCCGATAAGTGACCGTAAACTCGGACCGTGAGATTTCTTGTCCTTTGAACAGACCTACTACCGACTCAACAGCGGATTGCTGGTAATCCAGATCGTCTTCAAAATGCAGCTTCATGAAAAAGTCTCCTTACAAGCTGCGAACATGGCTAATGCCGTTCTGTTCAAGAATGGCGGCCATGTTGGTTTTTGAAACGTCATCGCGGAACGCACTGTCACGGAAGAAGACGTGAGTCTCGGAACTAGGCGACAATTCTGAATGCCAATCCAGAATTCCTTGTGCGATATTTTCCACCTGCTCACGGCTTATCTCTTCATCCAGACAGACAAAAAGAACCCCATAGCCAATGGAATAGATGTTCTTTCCTTCGACCTCTCGGCTTTCAATCGGGACAGAGAGGTCTACGCCACGTTTAATGAGCAGTTCATACAGAACCTCCAGTTCAGTACGCCCCTCTATCAGATGTTCTTCATGGGAAAGTAGAGTTTCCTCTAAGTCAGAGTGGTCAGGATTCCACGCTCGAATATTAGAATTGGAAAGTTTAAAAACCTTAAAGCCACTATCAATATCTTGAGAGCCTATGGTAAGTTGACTAATAGCCCCTCTAATTCTGGAAAGCCCCACATCAAAAATAGTCTTAAAACCAGCCTTATAGGCTGACGTCTCGACTGTTTTACCATTATCGTCTGATTTTAAAGTACTCTCAGGAAGCTGAATACCAATAAACCTTCTATTCCCACCATCTTCAGAGTTCATTTCGATTACTGCGTGAGCAGTAGTACCAGAACCAGAGAAGAAGTCCATAACGATAAAATCATTACCAGAATTCATTTTTATGAAGTATTTAATTAGAGACAGGGGCTTAGGGTAATCATCGAAAATCGCACCAGTCTTACTAATCTCGCTAGCTGCTTTTTGTGGACCACCGAGTCCGGATAGAGATGAAATTACATGGCTAGGCTCACCACGTTTTTTTACAGCCTCAACTGCACCCGAAGAAATAACCTCAAACTCTGTGATCTGCCCTTTTGAGTCCTCAATAGACTTGCAACCGTTCTTAATAAAATCTAGCAAAAGGTCTTTCGAACTCCAACCGCTATAGATTTCAACATCTTCCAACAATTTACCATCCCTGACCTCTACCGATTTATTATAGTGCGGCAAAGCATTGTTCCGTTTCAATAATGTCCCTGTATCAAACGCACACGGAAACCCTTTGGGCAGACGAATTGTACTTGGCGGATTTTTAGGGCCATTTTTTACTATCGTATTCCTAATCTCGGGACGAAATATTTTGCTATCCTTTGAAACATTTGGGTCCACAATTAAAGGATGCGGAAAGGCTTCCTCATTTTTTGCATAGGCAAGAATGTACTCATGGCAATACTTGAACTTTGCCTGATTATCAAAATTACCATCTGTTCGCCAAGAAAATTGACATAACAAATTCTCTTCTCCAAACAGGTCATCACAAATACTTCTTAGACTAGCTATTTCTTTTTCATTAATAGAAATAAATATTACGCCGTCGTCAGTGAGGAATGATCTAGCGAGCTTTAATCTCGGGTACATCATTGAAAGCCAGTTTGTATGCTTTCTGCCATACCGTTCTCGACCGCTCTTACTTACCAACCACTCGTCAGATTCCGTTTTCTGCCCCGTGTAATAGAGATACGAATCTAGCCCTTCCGCAAAATTGTCAGGATAAATAAACTCTTTCCCAGTATTATAGGGAGGATCGATATAGATCATCTTAATCTTGTTGGCATAGCTCTTCTGGAGAAGCTTCAGCACTTCAAGATTATCGCCCTCGATAAACAAGTTCTGAGTCGTATCCCAGTCCACGCTTTCTTCGGGGCACGGCAGCAACGTTCCGGTAGAGGGTGTCAAAGCGATCTGTCTGGCCTTCTTCTTTCCATGCCAGTTCAGGCCATATTTTTCTTCGCCTTCATCCAGAACGGAAGCATCACCAAGTAACTGACGAAGGGTATCGAAGTTAACACCTCCTTCAGAGAAGGCGTCAGGGAAAAGCTCTTTCAGCTTTTCGATATTCTCGGAAACCACATCCAGGCTTTTTCCATCCTCAATCTTAACTTGTTCCATCATGCTACCTTTTCAAAAATCGTATAAATTCGGTTAGATTAAAGACTGCCTTTAATAGCGAACACCTGGTCTTTAATCTGTTTAATCTTTGTATTGAAGTCTATTTTTCGCCCCATCTGCTTTTCTTTCTTCAGCTTATTGGCAAGCTCTATCTTTTTAGCTTCAAGCCGCTCCAGCTCTTTAAGCTTTCCAAGTCTATCAACCGGCTCTTTTTTTCCAGCATCTTCCAACTTGAACGTGCCACTGTGTTCGGCACAGTTTATGGCTATAACACGCTCGTTGAATGATTTGTAGAATTCCCAAAAATTTTTAAAGGAAAGGTTGTTGATAGATAGGCTTTGTAGAAAAGCCACCTCTTTATCTGTTTGTTCTTTGATGTTTATCCAGTCCGTAAAGACGGTATCTTCAACGACCCATTTTCCCTTATCGGCCTGATTGATCCGCTTATCGGAAAGACTGATACTCAGGCATTCCTGATCTTCTATAGTGTTGGTAAAGATCAGCACCAGTGGGTATGGAATAGAGCGTTGCATAAAACCGACGATACGCTTCATCCGTGTACGGCTATTAAGATCGACCAGTAACACGGCAACCTCTTCATACTCACGTTCGGAATCCTTATATGCCGGAATATTGATCGTGCCGGGCTTGAAGGTATACAGCCAGCGGATTTTGCTTACATCATACTTCAGACAGGCTTTGTCAGTTGCGTCCAATGCTCCCATATCAAGGAACATTTTTTTGTAAACCGGCTTGTTAAGCTGGCATGAAGCTGGAACCTGCAAGCTGTCCAGAAAATCTTCGAGGCTATGAATATCCATGCCTTCCCCTGACTAATCGAGAAGTACGAGATAGGAAACGACTGAAAAGTCTTCTATGCCCTGACTACTGGTGGCGGTTAGCACTGTTCCGCCTTTGGCGAACAGACTTTGGACACCTTTTTCTTCGCTCTTACCGGCAATACTGTCCACAGCAACAGCCAGCAAGTGCTGATAATGCTCCATGTCGGCCCCGTTTTTCGTGACCGCGTTGAGCTCTTTGGCTGCCACTTCATCAACATCATGGGCCATAAAGGCCTGACGCTTCATCAAATCCAGAACTTTTTTACTTTGGGTAAAATTAAGCCGGATGTCTGCATCATCGGTAACATAGACGAGGAAATATGGTGATAGCGGATAGTTATCATCCACCTGGACGGCTTCGCGACCTGTCCTGATGTTCTTCAGGCAGAAGACGACGCCGGGCTCAAGCCCATCCGCCTTCAGCTCTTCATCCAGCTTGATCGCGGCAAACAGTCCAAGAGGCGCTTTCTCAAGCTTCTTCTTTTCAGTCTTGAGGTAGTCCGACAAGTCCATGCGGAAATCATTAAGCGTCAAGTCGGTGATGGAGACACCGCCAGTCATGTCTTCCAGATCAATCACCGTATCTTTGAGCTGTTGCAACTGTTTGCGGCGGTACTCAAGGTCGTTCATCTCCTTGGCGTTTTCGTCAATGACGTTCTCTTCACCGGTGGCGGAAATATCGAGCAGCACCATGCGCCCTGAGACCCTGGCCTCCAAGTTGATATACTCGTCTAGCTCCATATTCGGCCAGAAGTTGATAAGCTGGATTTGGGTGTTCTTTGATCCTAGCCGGTCAACACGGCCAAAACGCTGGATAATTCTGACAGGGTTCCAGTGGATGTCGTAGTTTATGAGGCTGTCGCAATCCTGTAGGTTCTGGCCTTCGCTGATACAGTCCGTTGCGATCAGCAGGTCGATTTCCTGCGTCGCATCAGGATTAATCTTGGCACGCTCTTTTGACACCGGCGAGAAAGCCGTCAGAAGGTTGTTGAGGTCCGAACCAAGCCCAATAAGTGTCGCCTTGTTCGTTCCCGCACCTGTTATCAATGCGCTATGGATACCAAGCTCTTTCGAGGCCCAACCGGAAAGGTGGGCGTATAAGTACTGGGCGGTATCGGCAAAGGCAGTAAAGATGATGACTTTCTTGTTGCCGGGGTTTAGCGGATTCTCCGACTTGTGGGCAATAGCCGTTTTAAGTTTCTCTAATTTGGCGTCCCTGTCCGCCGTAACCTGCTTAGCGTCTACAAGAATACTTTCGAGTAATAGATGATCCGCTTCGAGCTCCTGCCTGAAACGGATTAAGTCCATATCCTGCAACAACACCTTGGTTTTATTGCCGATCAGGAATGGCTCGAACTCAGGACTGTCCATTTCGACGTCTTGAATATCCTCAATGTTCAGGGCATCAATATCACCTTGCTCATGCTCATCGAGCTTGCCGAGCAGCGCATCGACCTGAGCAAGCAGCTTTCCGACGGTGAGGAAGAACGAGTGGATCGAGCTTTCCATGCGCTTCAATAGGTTCACCCGCATCAAGTGAATCAGGCTTTCTTCACGGTCGATTTGCTTGAATACGCCCTTACCCGCGCCTACAGCCTTATCGTAACGGCGCGCATACTCTTCCTTCTTGTCGTTACGAACAAACTTAAGGGGCGAGTAACCGGCCAGCGATAGCCGCCGGATGGTCTTGTTGACCTCTTTCAGTGGCGGGAACTCATTGGACAGGTCGATATCCGCATAGATATTGACCGGCTTCAGCCGCGTCGGGAATTTCCCGATGTCGGATGTGCCGTAGTATTTCTCGATGTGCTTACGCGAGCGGGCAATCGTGACGACATCCAGTAGCTTGAAGTAATCAAAGCTCATGCTGTCCAGCAAGGTGGCTGTTGTGCGGTTTTCCACAGGCTCATTGAGCCACGAGTTGAACTGCCGCTGGGCAAGCCGCAACGTGCTTTCGATGTTCTTGATCCCGACACCCTGAAAGGCGTCGTCCTGGCCTTCGGTGATGAACGCGATCTGATTCTTAAGATCATTCATCCGGTTATTTACCGGCGTGGCCGACAGCATCAGGACTTTAGTTTTGACGCCTGACCGAATGATGTCGTCAAGCAGCCGCTCATAGCGGGTTTTCCCTTCGGCCTTATTCGGGTTATTCCTGAAGTTATGGGACTCATCGATGACGATAAGGTCATAGTTACTCCAGTTTAGGGTTTCAAGATTGATTTCCCCTGAATAGCCTTTTATGCGGCTGAGATCAGTGTGATTCAGTACATCATAGTTAAACCGGTCACTGGCAAGCAGGTTCCGCTTGTCATTGATTGTGTACATAGTCCAGTTATCACGCAGTTTCTTCGGACAAAGCACCAGTACACGGTCATTGCGAAGCTCGTAGTATTTGATAACGGCAAGGGCTTCAAAAGTCTTACCAAGGCCGACACTATCGGCGATGATGCAGCCGTTGTGCTTTTCAAGTTTGTCGATGGCCCCCAGCACACCATCTTTCTGAAACTTGTAAAGCTTGTTCCAGACAGTCGTGTCTTTGAATCCAGTTTTGGTTTTGATGATGTTTTCTTCATCAATATCTTCCAGGAAATCCTTGAAGATGTTGTAGAGCGTCAAAAAATATATGAAATCTGCTGGCTGATCTGCCGCGATGAAATCCAGTTGCCGGATCAAATCGGCTTTGATGTCTTTTACCGCCGTTTTGTCATCCCAGATCGAATTGAACCAGCCTATAAGCTGCTGGCTTGTTCCAGGATCACTGATACCTGTATTCATTTGAAAGCGGTCGGACTGTACTTCGCCTAAACCAACGGGACTGAGCGTGGCACTACCATGCACCGCAAAATCCGGCTCATCGGTATTCTGTATATGAAATAGGTTTTGGTTGCTCTGATTCAGGCCATTAGACGCTTTGACCTCAACCTTGCCGGATAGCCATTTGACGCACTCCTGGGCAATACGCTTCTGATCGAGCTTGTTGGTAAGCCGTAATTCGTTTTCCGAGCCTATAAGAGATTGCAGGCTCGAATGCGGCCAGTCAGTCAGCAATAACCGAACGTCCGATAATTTTGAGAACTCTTTCTTGAGGGAGGAAAAACCATAAAGCGTGAATAACGCAGACAGCACGGACAACTTCGACCCTTCATAGGCCTGAGCCTTTAGCTCCGTTCCCACATAGCCGCTATTCTTGTTATCCAACAACATAGTCTGCTTCCCTATTTCTTTTGACCGGCTTTACTTTCTTCAATCCAGTTATCGATATCGGATTGCTTGAAGCGCCAACTCCCTCCTACTTTAAACCCTGGCAACTTTCCCTCAGCTGCCAGCCTATAGGCCGTCTTCTCCGTCAGCTTGAGGAAGTCAGCGACTTCCTTGATGGTCAATATTTGTTCAGCCATTGTTTCCCTCGCCTTAGAGAATTTAGAGAATATGAGAAAAATTAGGATAATTGCAACCAAACAGCCGACATGAAGTGTGATGGTACTAACCTGCAGTCAGCTACTGAAAGCGAGAGGAAAATCCCTCTCCAGAACTGCACGAGCTATAATGCAGCCATCAGGAGGACAGGATGAGCGACGACTCCCGATCAAGCGATGCCCCCGGTTGATGCTTTACAAATATAAGCGCCAAGGCCCACTGCTATGACAATGCCTGTGCCGATAGCCCCTTTCATAGCCTCAAGGTCGATGCGATCCATGGGAAAGAGGCCATGCGACGGCAAGTATTAAAGTGCATTGAACTAGATTACAACCGGCAGCGCCGACACAGTGCCACCGGGATGATCAGCCCACAAGCCTTCGAGGCTTGAATGATCGTTAAAGCCAGTGTCTACCAATACTGGGAAAGATCAGATCTTGTCATCTACAACACCCAATGCCCCCACCAAGGGTGCAACATGAAAGAGGTGACCCTATGCCGTGTCCGAAAAAGAGTTCATCCCAATGAAACGGAATGAGATAATGTTGAGAATCAATTTCAGACAAGCATTAGCGGACCATTAGCATTTGCATATTTTTTTAGTTCGAATAAAGCTTTTTTTGCGGTAGGAGGCGGATTTGTCATCATCTCTCGATATGCCACATCCACGTTTTTTAGGAAGTCTTCCGACGGGGGACTCCCTGAAAAATCATCCAAACTTGGCGAGAATCTTAAACCTACAATTTCGCACATGGCCTTCTCTAATCCTTGGGGCCTGGCCTCAACGATCTCGAATCGTGACTGCTCTTCCGCAGTTCTTCCGCATGGAGAATACCAAAAACCGAAATCATCAATTCTTCGCCGCCTCTCACCCGCTAAGCAATAATGCGAAACCTCATGCAGTAGGCTTCTCGGGTAGTTGCTTTTATAATAAATTATTGCATATGCATTTTCTTTAGGAGCTACATAAAATGGCTCATCTTTACCCCCTATTATTTTCAGATCGAGGAATATACCTGCAAATACTTCTATCAAATACTGGCAGCACTCATCATCACTAACAACCATTCATGAACTCCTAATCAAAACCCGCTTGCCAACTAAAACCAAATCACTTATAACACGACCAATAAAATTTCAGGTTCTAACCGAAATCTCAGCGACACTATCATCTATATTTTATTTATCATACGAACAAGCTTGAACTTATTATCATTAATCAAACCCGTCTCAAGCTCAAAGTTACGCCGAACGACATTCAAATACTCGGTCATTAAAAGATCATATTCTTGCTTCAGCTGATTATATTCATCTCTAGCTTTGTTCTTGAGTTCTTTTTGCTTTTTAATTTTATCGGCAGTACTAAGGGCTTCAAAACCACCTTTTTTACGAACAGCTTCAGCATTTTCTATAGCATCACAAAGTGATGGATAACGCTCATAACGTACGTACCCTTTACCTCGCCCAGCTTCACGACCAACTGCATCTTTAGTGAACTTAAATCGAGTTGACCTTGTATCAACAACCTTAGATTTCCCACTTATTAATCGTTCAAGGGCATCCCAATATTGTTGCTCTGCTTTGCTGAGAGAACTCACGAGACCTCCGTGGATTCAATTAAATTCTGCAAGAAAATATTAATTTTTCTAATATTCAACTCATACTCTTGACGGGCACGCCTGGGAATGTCTCCTGCCAGCTCCATCTCATAAAACTCCTTCGTTTGCTCTAGAGCGATCTTCGATCCTGGTAAGAACACCGCATCTTCACAACTAATACATGCGGAGGCCAGAACACCAGCACCTTTATTACAGGGTTTCATCGACATACATCCACCTACCAAGGTAGGTCGATAACGAATCTTCCCATTTTTGACAGCCTGCTTTGTTGTCTTACGGCTCTCTAAAAATCTAGGTAGTTCCTTCTTGGCTTGTTGCGATCTTAACTTTTTTCCTGCACTACCAGCCAATGGCAGACCACTTTCTAATAAATGGAAGAGGTCATCTGCTTCAGCACGTGCCTTCGCCTCAGCCCACTCGGCACGTAAACCTTTAACTTCAAGTCCGTTCCCTAGTATGTTTATAGCCCTCGAGCTTGAATTGGAGTAATATGCAGTCATCACCATGCTAATATGCTTAAGCTGAGTCTTTAATACAGGATAAGTTACTCGCCCACTTGCAGCTGCATAAACTGCCATTGACCTCCTGAACTGATGGAATGTTAGAGGCCAGGTTTCACCTGCGCTAATACCGTTTGGTACGTCTTCTCCATACAAGAACCAGCTTACTTCTTCTACATCTTGATCAGTAATCTGAAGCTCATCCTTGTAAAGGTCTCCAAAGGAAGAGCCTCCATTGAATGAAGTTGCTGTATAACGAAATCTGGGATGAGGCTTTCCCTTTTTTCCATGCTCAACTGATATGAATAAAGGTATGTCTTGTTCATTTTCATCTACTACGGCTCTGTCATCAGACCAGGATAGCGCACCATTAGTAATAATCCTGGCTACTTCAAATGCAGATTCGACTACTGAACTAGTAACCCATTTCGTAAAACGAGGTACTCCGTTATCCTCGAGTTTTGTTGTCGACGACCAAAAAACGGGAATATCTCCACTATCGGTGCTCAGAGTTTTTAGGCCATTTAGCGGTATAGACAACAACTCACTCTTCCGCATTCCAGTAAAAGCAGCAATCAAAATTGCGCACCGAAATTGCCACCGACCTAAATTCTCTGCGATACCTGCCCAGCTTTCACTTTTTGAAATTCCCACATCACAAAGCTCCTTCAGAGCGACGGCCACCCTCCCATCATCTCGAGCCAATTTATTCCACTGAACCCTTAATCGAGCGGCTTGATTACTTGTAAGTGGACTAGCTCCAAGCTTTCTATCCGAACTAACTGCCTTGTCTCTAGCAAGAGTGCGCATCTGGAAAAGAAAATTTATAGCATCTTTTTTCTCAACAAATAGATCTAAATCCTCAATCGTACTTTTTAGTAAGTTTTGATAAATTTTCGATGGTATAAGAAGCGTCTGAAACGCATCGCCTGTTTCCGGGAACTGCTCTCTAAATCTTTTCAGCCTATTTAAAAACTCCACAGATGGCGTCAGCTCTCCCCAAAACCAACTGTTACCGAGTGCAGTCGCTGTATCTGTGAAACGTTGAACCTTTGCAAGCAATATCCCTATCTGCTTGTCTGACGATCCACGACTAATCAAAAATTCAATTGCATTGGGCGTGGAAAATAAATTTTTAAACTGAACACTGTTATCAACGCAATAACTGATCAAATTTGCTATTGCCACCAAATCGCCATTAAGCTTTGACATTGAGCATCCGCCGACGACACCAATCCAATGAATTGCAATAGCTTTAAGAAACTTTACTGCATTGGAGAGAGTTTCATTTTCGAACTCATTCTCTCCATTGCCATAGAGGACACTCTCAATTTTCGTCCTAAAATTTATTGTTTTCATTGACGTACTTGTTGCACTGTAATCCCAAATATCATCTTTAAATCTCGAAAGAGGACTACCCTCCTTAGAAATGGTAACTACCATTTCATCATCGAGTGTTGGACTTAGTACTTCCTTAGGTGGAACTACCTCCCTAGCAGTGGGGCCTCGCGACATTAAATATTCCATAATTAACTCTCTATCAACAGCTCATTGTAACGGGCTGATAGAGCTTTTATCTGCCTGTCCCAGTGTAAATTATACTTGCCATTTTCAACTTCCTCTTCCGCTTTGCAAAGCACTTCTTTCGAGAATCCGTCCTTTTCTGACACAAATGCTACAATCTCTTCAATTCTGAAAAGTGCTGGTTGTACAACGGCTTCAAAATGCTCTGGATCATTTCTAATCAAGGAAGTTATACGCAACGCCTCCCGAAGGCTTAAAATTTTATGGATATCTTCAAAATCTACATGAATTGCAAAATATTCACAAAAAAGGCAGCTTTCAAACGTTCCACAAGCAGGCTCTGGAGCTTCAGCATTAAAACCTTCTCGCCTTAACGGTGTGTGTCCACCCAAGTTAGAGCAAGACCCAGTAGCTATTCTTTCAGACCTGCAATCATTCGCGAATTTTACCGAAATAGGCTCTGCTGTTTCTCGATTAAACATTCTAATTTTATAAGTCACCGCTTCATGAAAGCTATTCATCTCAATAGCTTGAGATTCTAAATCAACAGATGTGTAAGACCTTGCAACTGTAGCAATCGAATTATTTAATTTTTTCGCCACCAAGGAAATTTTCCCTTGTGATTTTCTTATAAAATATTCAGCGGATAGCTGCCTTACATCTCTTGACGAAACCATTAAAATATTTCTAAATAGCGGCGACTGCCTTATAAGCCAAGTACCACTACTTCTTTCCAAACGTTTTAAAGACTGGTCCTCGCCAATTTTTACAAACAGATAATCATCAACATCACCAGAAAGTTCTAAACTTTCAACCCATTCTCTTAGCTTTAGGTATCTTAGTAGTTCTCTCTTCAGTTTACTTGAAGCAGAAAACTCTACGGATCTGCCTGCACGAAACTTATGCTTTCTTGCGAATGAACCAGAACCAATCAAACTTAAATCTATATCTGATATTTTTAGGTCAAGAGCAGTCTGAACATTCGCCGCTGTAAACCCTAGAAAAACTTGAAAAAAACAAAAAACACTCAAATTGTAGGCATAAATCTTTTGGAATGTCAGTTTTCCTCCTCTCCATTCATTTCTATTGAAAACCAGAGTCCTGTCATAGAACCCCCTTTTTCCAAGACCAATACTTTTGCTTTTGCTTTTGAAATTCTTGGAGATTATATGCTCAACTTCTTTCTTAGGTAGTGGATTGCCATTTACATCAAAACAATTAGGTAAACTTTTTAAAGTAGTCCCTCTTGGCGAATGCCAATAAAGGTCTTTTTCAGTAGTATTTGGTGGTGTCACTCGAATAGGATATTTATTACCTAGAATAGCATCAGAAAATTGACTAAAGTAGACAGCACATGCGCGCAAGTAATCCTGTCCATCTTTAAGGTTGATAGTTCTAGCCTCTGGTTCTATTTTGGATTTTCTATACCGGTGCTTAGGAATGTATTTAAGAATTTCACTACTCGACAGCTGCCCCCCCCACTGAATAAAGCTTCTAGCAGAATTTAAACGCCCATTTAATGCTGTTATCCCCAGTGCCGACGCTCCACTCATACGCGCTCGTTGGGCAAGATTCATATGATAACGTTTATATTCATTCACCAAATCAGATAGCGTAGTTGGCTTCGCTCCCTCATTAAAATCGCAAAACTTAAAGAAATATCGAATATAATGCAATCTTCCACGTAAAGTTTCATCACGCCACCCCTTGCGAAAGGCGCAATCCAAATAATTCCTTAACCAAGATACTCTCTCTGATGATAGAGAATCAGTACTAACCAACCCAGATGAGTGGTGTTTACCTCCAGACGAATTTCCGGGGTCTTCATCTCGTTCTAAATAACAGATCCTGCCGATATCTACCTTATAGAATAAACCGTCAGCTCTAACTCCTTTCACAACAACAGCTTGGGGCGCATAAAGCTCAGGTGGATTTCGAGGGTCCACTTCGATCGTAGGTCGAGTACTGAATGACTTACTCATCACTGCCCCCCGGATAAATTATCGAGCCAAACTCCTCTTGGATGTCATTAAGCTCAGATAGCTCTGCATCGAAATTCAAATACAATTCTGTAGTTTTAATATCACTGTGATTTAAACGCTGCCTGACATGGTCAAATATCTTAGAATCAGGGTAACCTTTTCCCCTCAACGCCCGCACAACGTTCATACCCATGGTAGCCCTGAGATCATGAAATGAAAAATCGCTAAAATCAGGCTCATCCTTTTGAATACGCGCAATAAATCGCCCTAACTCATTTCTAAGAGACTGACCATTCTTGGGAACCATCAACGGCACATTAATATTCCATGCAGCCATTGGATCTTGGCGATCAACAACTTCTCGCTGAGCTGTTAAATACGGATTCCCATCACGAGTTAAAAATACATAGTTTTCATCTGTTGCAGAATAGAAACTGTTCTCTCGACTCCGTCTCTTTTCCGCACGCTCACAATCAATATATGTCATTAAATCATTAATAAGCTCGCGTCGAAGGATCAGCCTATTTAGACGCCCTCCTTTCGTATCTGCCTTGTATCGTTGACCCGCATTTATAACGACATTATCCATTGAGGGGGATGTCTCCAGCTCCTCAAGCGCCTGTTTAATGCAACCAATACTCAAAGTGCATACAGTTTGTTGTCTGGCACCTGTTTCGAGAGCAACCCGAATCATTAATTCAAGCTCTATAGATGCGTAATTTTTCCTAAATCCTTCGCCAATAACCCTCTGCTCTTCTGGGGTTAAAGGACGTAAGCTTCCACCGTCCCTGAGTTTCCCAAGTGAAGGAGTCGGACGTCTACTACTCTTAATTCGAAGGTCATTCGTAACAGTCTGGATACTGCGAACCAAACCGAAGCGATTAGTCGTCAAAACTGTCTTTCTGATAGGCGTGAAAGGCTCATTCTCCAGACCAGCCTCTGTTACAAGTGACTCATAACGAATGTTTGTATAAAAGTGAGCAACGGTGGAAAGAATATTATTGATATGTTCAGCGCTGAATTCATGATTATTTATAGCATGTTTCATAAAAACGCTGAATTTTTGCGGCGCACGCTCATAGTATTTCTTTGGCAGGTCAAGAAAGTGTTGCCCAGTGTCTTCAAGATATTGCAGGTAGTATTTCAAATGAGTCGCTCGAGCGGTGAGCGTTTTCATATTCGAGAGACTAGGCTTTTCAAGCTGTCCCAGCAAATAAGCGTTTCCTATATCCCAAGGTAACCCATCAGACTGAAGAATAACCGGCATTTTAGGAAAATAGCCGACGCCCTCCAAACAAGAAAAGTGGTATTCATATTCACTGTCATCTTCCCCCCTTGACCACACCAATCGGCCTTTATGAAAATGACTTAAATGAATGACCCTAGCTTTTGACCTGAATAATTTATTGAGGGTGGCTTTCATGTCCATGGTGTCTCATCAAGATGTACACCATACGAACATGAGTTTCTTAGTGCGTCAACCTTTAAAGAGTTGCCTGGATTTCATGCAGCGCACTGGCAAAATAGCCGCGCGCAAAAATCACCTGGTGATAAGGTGTTTCATTATTCGCGGGGCGATAAAGAGGCTCATCGTCTCCTCGAATCAGGCGTGTTTGATAGCGCTGGCCAAAAACACCATCAAATAGCGCGGTAATATCTTCAAGGGTCCAGCGCTCCTCGGCGTAACTCACATTGACCTCATTTGTCGTTTAATTTGCTGCATTATACCCGCCGGATGAACACCAGCTAAATACTAGGCGGCAAGGCTTAGTGATCCCTGCTAATCTATCGCCTTTTTATAGCTTAACTCGCCAACTAGGAGCCAACCATTGGGCGATTTCACTCGACACGTTAAATCAGTGTACTGGCCGGAAACGCGCGCCTTGATCTTTTTGGCACTGCCCATTTGTGGTGCTCAGTTGGCTCAGGCGGGGATGAGCGTTGTCGATGTCATGATGACTGGACGACATAATGCTACGTCACTCGCGGCGGTCTCGGTTGGCTCCAGTCTATGGATGCCGCTAATGCTATTTATGACCGGCACCTTGATGGGGTTGACGCCGATTGTGGCTCATTTACTCGGTGGCCAGCGTCAAACGGCCATTCGCCCAGCAGTACACCAGGGTCTTTGGGTCGCCCTACTGCTAGGCATCGTCGCGGCGTTGCTGCTTTGGTCAGTCGTGATGCCCATATTTGAATTAATGGACGTGCCACCCGCCGTCGCCCGCGAATCTGCAGCCTATCTCTCTGCCGTGGCATTTGGCATGCCTGGAATTGCGCTCTTTCAAGCGCTGAGGGCATTCTCAGATGGTATGAACCATTCTCGCCCGGCACTGTGGATTAGCCTGGTAGGCTTGAGCGTCAACATTCCCGCCAACTATGTCCTGATTTACGGTGGCGATGGGTTAGTTGAGCTATTTGGCTCCTGGACACCTGACATCTTGCAGCAAATACCCGCGCTAGGCGCCTTTGGCTGTGGTGTAGCGACGGCGTTCTCAATGTGGACGATGGCGTTAGCGATGGCTTATTACACGCGCCACGGGCGTACGTATAAAAGTGTGGCTATCTGGCAAGGGCTAACGCTCCCACAGTGGGCAGGCATTCGCGAACTCATCGTCGTGGGCGTCCCCATTGGCGTGGCTATTTTTGTTGAGGTAACGCTATTCACATTTATTGCGCTATTCATTGCAAGCTTTGGTGAAGTTACCGTGGGCGCCCATCAAATAGCGCTGAGTTTCACTACTATTCTGTTTATGCTGCCTATGTCGCTGAGCATGGCGTTAACCGTGCGCGTTGGTAACACGCTGGGGCAGCAGCGCTGGGCGCTTGCCAGAAAAGTCGCCTGGAACGGGGTTATCATTAGTGTGATCATCGCGATTATTAACAGCACGCTACTCTGGTTCACGGCGGTACCCGTTATCTCACTCTATACGTCGAATAACGAGATACAGGCCCTCGCGCTATCGATCATTGCATTGGCCGCTATTTTTCAGCTATCCGACTCTCTTCAGGTTACGTTGGCAGGCGCTCTAAGAGGCTACAAGGATACGCGTATCGTTATGGTCATTACGGTGCTCTCTTATTGGATTGTCGGCCTAGGGGGCGGCCATTGGTTAGGCACTTATGGTGTAGGTAATATGGTTGCGCCGTTAGGGGTTCACGGTTACTGGATCGGCCTCATTGCTGGTTTAAGCACTGCCGCACTCCTGCTCGGCTGGCGCCTACAGCACATCAGCGTTCGGGAGTAATCATGGTTCGATGGGCGCATGCTTGTGTCACGCTCGCGCTAAGCGCCCTGCTGGCTGGCTGTGGCGACAGCCCCGCTGAAAAGCAGTGGCGAGCCTATCATCAGCAGCTTGCAACTGATCTTGCACGGGCAGATATAGATAAGACCGATATAGATAGAGCAGCTCCGGCAAATATTGGCGCGTTTCCTGATCGCAAAGATCGCCTTATTGATATTCCTGAAACGCGGGACAGCATACTCAACGTTTACGCGCTGCGTGAATGCCAAATCACCTCGCTAATCGCGGCACGTAATAATCAGCTTGGCCGCGTAGCGCCTCCCAGCCAGCAGTGGCTATATGAACGAACGCTATGGCAGCGGCTAAGCGTCTGTTCGCATAGCGACGTTGCCGACCAGTTAAACCCTGAAGATCAAGAACGACTACAGCAGTTAACGGCAACAAAAACGGCACAGCTATCCGCCGTAAGCTGGAACGCTATCTTTGATTCCAGCGAGTGGATAAAAAGCTTTTCGCGCTCAAGCCAGCCTTTAGCCAATGTCGATAAAGCGGTTATCGCAGGCCATCTCGAGGCTATCGATTATTTACAGGAAATGACCGAGCACCAGTTTGACCTCGACTGGCAGCAAGACTCATCAGCCCTTGAAAACCATCTAAAAACGCTGCAAGAGCGGCCACTGACGGCTGAAATTTTGCGGGCGTTATTACTCGCCACTCAACGCTTAGCCGAAGAAAATACGCTATTAACGCAGCAAAGCGATACTCCCACACGCTGTTTAACCCCCTGGAACCCACAGCTGCTTGAGGATTTAGCAAACACGGCGCATGAGTGGCTTACTGCGATCAATCGGTTAATCGATGCGCAGCAGGTCGACAAGCCAGCAGCAGTCCAACGTTATCAAGTGCGCTGGCTTTCACTGCAATACCCAGGTGCTCCGTGGCAAAAGTTTCAACAGGTAAGTACTGAACATAACGCGTTAAGAGCACGTTTCTCTGCTTGCACTACGAATTAAATTGCCCAAACCCTTAACCTTATAAGCAACTTGTGCTATTGGTGAATATAAGAGGTGAAGAATGCAGCAAGCTAGCCTGCTTCGCCACTGTCATGACCACGCAGCACAAGGAGGGACACAATGGGCGCATCCCTGTCACCCCGCTCTGCCCAGGTCATCGACCTGGAAACCGTGCGCCAACGTCAGCAGGCGCAAAAGTGCTTAGTCCGTTTAGCACCTGAGCTAGATGGCATTGAGATGGTGTATAAGCTCGCTGCGAACCCTGACACTTATTACGGCATGCCCATTCTAGCCTGGGGGTTAAGAGAGGACGGCAACATTATCGGTCTAGTACCGTGGATGGAAACCTTAGCCGCCTGCCAAGATCTGAACAGTGAAGAAAATGGCTATTTCGTTGGCTATCGTGATCCTGAAACGGAAGAAATTTTCGATTCCCCACCCGATCACAAGTTTCATGAGCTAATGGCGGCAGCGGAATACTTCGATTATGAGGCTTCAGGCGACGTCAGTCTTATTCAGCAAATCCCAGATACACTTGGTACACATGCTTTGTGTATGAACCACCCAAACTCGCCCTGGCATATGAAACCCGTTTACGGCTGGCGGCTTTACAGTGACGGCAGTCTTGACGCGCTGCTAGCCGACGAACAAAAAGCGCTAATGACACCCATTCTTCTCGGCGACAAGTGCCTATACAGCGCACAGGATCGCCACCAGACCGTTTATTTTTTCCAACGACATATTGCTAACCGCATATTGGAAGAAGATCCGGCGACGCTGGATGCTCTCGCCATGATGGTCGTGGCAAGCGATTGATACAGACGCTGAACAGTTGCACTAATAGCGAGGCCAGTAGCTCTGTGCCTCGCAAGCTTCAAAGGCCTTAAGCGGGGCTATGCTAAGCGTATAAAATAAAGGTAGCTGCTCTCGGATGAGATATCTTGCCCAAGTAGCTCATGGCCCAGAAACTGACAGAATTTAGGCACGTCACGCGTTGTCGCTGGGTCTGTAGCCACCACTTTAAGAACCTGACCTGACGCCATATCGCGTACTTTATTATGCATCAACATAATCGGCTCTGGGCAATAGAGTCCAGAGGTGTCTAACAACTCATCATAGCTGGGTAAGTTACCCGTATTAGCAGCCATTGATATCCTCGATGCAGGAAGCAAAGCGTATGATTAAAATCATCATCGAACGGCGCATTATGCCCGGCCTAGAAGAAGAGTATGAACAAGCGGCACGGGAAGCCATGCGCGTCTCTTTAGGCGTAAGGGGCTTTGTCGGTGGCGAAACCCTCGTAGAGCGTGGCCATACCGATCGCCGTTTAATGATTACTAAGTGGCGCGACATCCGTGCTTGGAAAGAGTGGCACTCAAGCGATGCGCGCACAATGGCTATGCAGCGTATTTTACCGCTACTAACCGAAGATGAAACTATCCGTATTTACGAGCCCGGCTATTAAACTTGAAAGACCGTCGGTACTAGCTTCTGAGCCTTACATGCACAGTGACTTCTTCGCGATCATGGTAAAGATGACGACACGTTACCTTAGCACTGACACCCGCTTTTTCCAGCGCGTCTTCCAAAGTCGTTAAGCAGCGCGTTACTTCGTCCCAGCGCTTTTTCATAGGCAGTTTGAGGTTAAAGATTGCCTCTTTACACCACTTACGAATTAGCCAGCGCTCAACCATCGCCAGCACGCGTACAGGCTTATCGACAATATCACACACCAACCAGTCTAAACGCTGTGGTGGCTCCCAGGTAAAACCATCTTCTTTAAGATGATCAATCTGCCCTGTCCCCATCAGTTGAGGATCCATTGGGCCATTATCAATCGCATACACGTACATGCCGCGCTGTACGAGCTGCCAAGTCCACCCGCCGGGTGCAGCGCCTAAATCAGCGGCCTGCATATGCGGCGCAAGACGCGTCTCCCACTCTTCGCGAGGGATAAATTCGTGCCATGCCTCTTCTAGCTTCAACGTTGAGCGACTAGGCGCACGCGAAGGAAAACGCAGCCGACGAATACCGTTAACAAGCTCACTACGATTACCCGGAAAGCTCATTGCCAGCTGCGCTTTATCACCATCGGTCCAAAAAATGTGTAGCCGTCTAGCACCCGCACTTCGCCTTAACGCGCCACGCTTCTTTAGCAAGCTTTCCAATGGCTTTTTAAGCGCCTTGATTAGCCCTGCCAGTGCTTTACCGTCGTTAGTGTCCGGCGTTTCATGCCAAATTTCTTCGAAGTTCCAGCCACTGGCCTTGACCTGCTCCAATATAGCGGTAAGACGATCATCACGCGATAGGCTCAGCGCAGGCAGTGCCGCTAGGCTCTGGCGAGCGAAAATCAGTGATTTAAAGGCAGCTTGGCGGTGCAAATCATTCACCGGTTCGCCATCGATACGCGTTAGGCTTACCCACCCTTCTCCGTAAGATGCCTCACAGGGAACATCGAGCCGTTCTGCGTGATGTTGCAACTCGGCCAGCGCATCATGCTCAAACCCAGGACGACAGTAAACTAGCCACGAAGTGGGTACTATCTCACTCACCCTTTCACCTCAAACTTAGCATATAGACATGGCGGATTATTTCGAGTCGAAGCGATAACCCTTAACGGCTGCATCATAGCATTTCTGGCAGCGAGGCGGTCGGCAATACGCGCAGCTATATTGTTTACGTTTTCTCGCAAATTAAAAAAAG
>NZ_JBQSXV010000008.1:0-197687 GCF_052378675.1 Halomonas sp. AOP25-F1-15 | reverse complement strand
GGGTGATTTGTCACCAACATCAGCAAGCGCCCACATGAATTACCTGATCAAATTGTTAAAGAGCTGGTCGCCGAAGCCGTGCCCCGTTGACGTGTGGCGTATACTACCCGATTTCCTATCGGGGTCAACAGTGAAACACATATTTATTAGCAAAAACCTCACATTGGACTCAACAGCACCTATGTCAGCGGCCAGTGCCTATATGTTTTAAAAGAGACAAACCTACAGGGCTGCTAAGCGTGCACGCAATTCCTCACGCCGATCATTAGTAACGAAGGCTTCATCAATAGCATTAACGGTCAATTGCCGGAACACGGACTTATCCCACCCGAATGCTTCGGCGCAAGCCATATGATTCGACAGCATGCCGCCACCAAAATAGGCAGGATCATCTGAACTAATAGTAACCTTAAGCCCTTCCGCCAGAAGTTTCGGAAGCGGGTGATCACGTAGATTTTCAACCACTTTCAAACTGACATTGGAAAGTGGGCAAACAGTAAGAACAATCTGTTCGCGACGCAAACGCGCCACCACCTCATCGCTTTCTAAGCAACGCACTCCATGGTCAATGCGCTGAACATCAAGAATATCCAATGCCTCATTGATATATTCAGCCGGCCCCTCCTCACCCGCATGCGCCACGCGCACAAGGCCTAACTGTTTAGCGCGGTTAAATAGATCGACGAACTTTGCCGGCGGATTGTTTTGCTCAGCACTATCTAAACCAATGGCATCCAGCATTTTCCAATAAGGCGCCGCTTGCTCCAGCACATGAAGCGCCTCTTCTGCAGGGCGATCACGCAGAAAAGCCATGATCAAACCTATCGTAAGATCCAGCGTTTCTTCTGCCTCTTGCTTGGCCTTTAACAGCCCACTCATCACGACGTCTAACGGCACGCCGCGCTGAAGATGTGCCTGAGGGTCAAAATGCACATCAATATGGACAACGCCCTCGCCTCGCGCACGCTTAAAATAGTCCATGGCCAGGTCGTAAAAGTCCTCCTCTTTGCGGAGCACGTTCATACCCTGAAAATAGAGAGCCAAGAACTCCTGCAGGTTGCTAAAAAGATAAGCATTTTTAGCCTCCTGCACTGTCGCATAAGGCAAATCAATGCCATTACGCTGCGCCAAAGCAAACATTAGCTCCGGCTCAAGCGAGCCCTCAATGTGCAGGTGGAGCTCTACTTTAGGAAGGTCACGTAAAAAATCATGCATTGCGGGCTCCTTACTATTGCGCGTGTTAGGTACTGCGTTCATCCATTTCAAGCAGCTTACCGGCGTCAAGATGCCAGTGGTACTCAACGCGGGGCAGCAGATCCAACGAGCCAATCTGATGAATAAAAAAGATAGCGCTTCGATTGACCAGCCACAGGTCCAACGAGAAAGCAACATGTTGCGCAGTGGGTGCATCGAGGCCAGCGAAAGGCTCGTCAAGGATGACCACGCTAGGATCGCGTAGCATCAAGCGCGCTAATGCTACGCGTCGCGCCTGCCCACCGGAAAGCTGCTGACCTCTTTCACCTACCGCAGTATCTAGCCCATCAGGAAGTTGGTTCACCCAGTCGTTCAAAGCAACAGCCTTTAATACCTCATGAAGCATTGCATCGCTCGCGTCGGGGCTAGCAATACGCAGATTTTCTGCTAATGAGGCATCAAATAAATCTACTTGCTGCGTGAGCATAGCCAATTTGCTTGCACGGCTCGCTGGCGATAGATGCCACGCATGCACACCGGCAATCATAATGTCACCCTGCGTCGCTCTTAGGCGCCCCATCAGCAGGCTGGCCAGTGAGGACTTTCCCGCTCCGGAGCTGCCGGTAATCACGGCACGCTTTCCAGCAGGCAATTCAAAGCTAATATCGCTTAACGCCGGGACAAATGACTGCGCATAGGTCATAGAAAGCTGATAAGCAGTGATGTCAAAACCTACGCCTACGGGTAGCGTAACGGGTGAACCCATTGGCTCGCGACCAGCCGTTAATTTATTTAGCCGACGCACTGCGGCGTAGCTAGCACCGAGTTTCATAAAGCTTGCGGGCAAAGCAATAAACGCCTCATTAGCACCGAGCGCAATCAGCACAGCCATAACTAAAATGGGGCCTGTCACCCACTGCTGATGAAATGCCACACTTGCGAGCCACAAAACGCCTATTACCATTAATCCACTAACGGCACCTACAAGGCAGTTAATCAAAGCTGTCCTGCGGCCTAAGGAACGCTGATTACTTAATGCCTGCTGCTCCTGACGGGCAATAAGCGACCGATGCCATTGTGAACTTTGATAACTAATTAACTCTGCGCAGGCCTGCACCTGATCGACAGTCAAGCGACGAAGAAGCTGCTGATCAACGACCTGCTGATAGCTTTGCGAAAAACCCCAGGTAGCCGCAAAAAATGTCACTACCAGCCAAAGCAAACCCAACGTTATCGCCATTAGCAACGCAACGCTTGGCAACCATATAGCCACGAACAACGACACCGCCAATACGCTAAGCAACGCCACGACAGGGGGCACCAGAATGCGTAAATAAAAATTATCCAAGGTGTCGATATCAGCCGTTAAGCGACTCAGCCAATCACTCGCCCGCTCTGCGCGCAGGCGAGCATCGTCAAACCCTGTTAAATAGCCGAATACGCGATAACGCAGATCAGCCAGCAGCGTTAGTACCGTATTGTGGTTATAGAGCCTCTCAACATAACGGGCAACGGTGCGCACAAGAGCAAAAAACCGAATGCCTCCACCAGGCACATAAACGTCTAGGCGCGCGGGAATACCCAACGCAAAGGCGATACCGGTCAATGCACTCGCGGTAATAAACCAACCGGAGAGCCCCAGTAGCGCCAGCCCAGCCATTAAAGTAATCCAGACAAGAAGAGAGCCGACTAAAAAACGCCGACGTCGCAGTATTAAAAGCTGCAACCAGGGGCGGAAATCACGATAAATATTAATCATGAGCGGACCTTTTCCAACAGGCCCTCTTTAAACACAAAATGTCGCTGAGCAGATGCAATCACCGCCGCATGATGGGTCGCGATCACCAGCGTACGCCCCTCTTTGGCTAGCGCTAGCAATGCTGTCAATACAAACTGCTCGGTCTCTACATCTAAACTCGTCGTGGGCTCATCTAATAACACTAGCGGGGCATTACTGAGGTATACACGAGCGAGAGCCAGGCGCTGCGCCTGCCCGCCTGACAGGCCCACTCCACGCTCGCCAATCAGCGTGTCCAGGCCTTTAGGCAACTGAGTTAAGAGAGAGCCTAAGCCTGCACGCTGCAGCGCGGCCAACATCTCGTCACGGGAAGCGTCTGGCGCCGCTAAACGCAAGTTATCCTCCAGGCTGCCGTACAACAAGCATGGCTGCTGATCCAACCAGGCATAACGGGCACTCTGCCAGCGCACCGTACCCGCACTCGGTGCAACAAAGCCTGCGAGCAAAGCTAATAGCGTCGACTTGCCGCTTCCCGATGCGCCGCTAATAACCACCGCATCGCCCTGCTGAATGGTTAGATCGATAGGCCCTACTACCTGGCCACGCCCGGGATAAGCAGCACAAGCAGCCGTTAGCTCGATAGCCGATGCGCCTGATAATGGCCTCGCATGTTCGTTGGCACTCACCATGTCGGGTACATTAAATATATTCACTACGCTTTCAGCGGCGCCAAGAGCCGCTGCGCGGTCATGGTAATGCTGTGAAAGCGTACGCAAGGGCTGGAAAAACTCAGGTGCTAACAACAGTACGGCTAGGCCCGTAAAAAGCGTCAAAGATGGTGAAGGCCCATATTCAATGTAGCCCAGCAGCCCGAACCCCACGTACATAGCCACAACAGCAATCGCGACGGAAGCAAAGAATTCAAGTACCGCTGAAGAGAGAAAGGCAAGGCGTAAAGTGCGCATACTCAGGCGCCGATAATCGTCGGTGGCATACCAAACATCCTGCTGCACGGCACCCGTACGACCAAATAGCTGTAGCGTTGTCATGCCGCGCACGCGGTCAATAAAATAGGCAGATAGTCGGGATACGGCGACAAACTGGTCGCGATTAAGACGCTCAGCCCCCATACCCACAAGCGCCATAAAAAGAGGAATTAACGGCGCTGAGAGAAGTAGAAAAATGGCCACTAAATAATCCAGCCACCCCACTACTATCAATATTACGAGAGGTAGAAAGAGGGTAATTAGCAGTTGAGGATAAAATCGGGCGAAATAGCCTTCCAGGGCATCGATATGCTCAACCACCTGATTGGCTAGAGAACCGCTATGCTGACTAGTTAGCCATACAGGGCCTAGTGCAGAAAGCTTGTCCAATAGCTGCGCTCTGGCTAGCTGACGAATACGCAGACCGGCTTCCAAACTCAGCGTTTCATAGCACCACTGGCACAAGGCTCGCAGCATTACACAGCCAGCTAGCAAACCAAACACGGGCAGTAGTGTTAACGGCGAGCGATCCTGCACTACCAACTGCTCGATAAGCCATGCAAGCCCCACGACTAAAACAATAGTTTGGCTACCCGCCAGCACTCCGCAAAGCGCCGCACCGAGCAAGCGGTTGCGTTGCGTTAAAGCCAATTCTTTCAGCCAACTACGCGGCGTTAAGACTGCCACTTTCGTTACCATGTGCTCAGTGATATCCCTCACCTACACGTACTTTGCCGCGGAACACCCAGTACGTCCAGGCGGTATAAGCCAAGATGACAGGAATAACAAACACCATCCCTACCAGCAGGAACAGCTGAGACTCTGGAGCGGATGCGGCGTCCCACAGCGTGTAATTGGGCGGCACGATAACCGGCCATTTGCTGACAATAAGGCCTAAGTAAGTAAAAAAGTAGATACCAATCGTGGCGAGAAAAGGGGCAAGTTCGCGACGCTTTTGCACCGTGCGATAAACAATAAAGGAACACACCAGCGCCATCGCCGGAAATATCCAAATTAGCTGAATATTACCAAACCAACGCTCCCAAACACGTGGATTTACAAAGGGTGTCCAAAGGCTAATCACCGCAAATACGAACAGCACTAGCGCGAGTAACATAGGGGTGATTTTATACGCCCAGTCTTGAACGTGGCCTTCAGATTTGAGTATCAGCCAAGTGGCGCCTAGCAATGCATAGCCTGCCATTAAGCCAAGGCCAGTCAACACAGAGAAAGGCGTCAGCCAATCAAATGCACCGCCAACATAGACGAAATCTTCAACCGGAAAGCCTTGAATATAGGCACCGACCACGGCGCCCTGAGCAAAGGCCGCAATGGCCGATCCCCAGCAAAAAGCACGGTTCCACCAATGCCGGTTACGCCGTGACTTGAAGCGAAACTCAAACGCAATGCCGCGAAATATCAAACCAGCCAGCATCAAGAAAACGCCGATATAAAGCGCTGGCAAGAAAACTGAATAAACCAACGGGAATGCGCCTAGCAGGCCAGCACCACCCAGCACTAGCCACGTTTCGTTGCCATCCCATATCGGCGCGACCGAATTCATCATTACATCGCGAGCATCTTCATCGGGCGCAAAGGGGTAGAGAATCCCCAACCCTAAATCAAACCCATCCATCAGCACATACATCATGATGCCGAAACCAATGATGAAGGCCCAGATTAACGTCAGATCAAACATTTCCATGCTCAGTTCCTCTCCGGGTCAACATCATCGTCAAAAGGGGTATTCGCAGCAGATAGTGGCCGCATAGGACGATGGACATTCATATCTGTCGTTTCACGATCGTCTTCCGGCAACATACCGTTGCGAACGACCCGCGTGAGATAATAAATCCCTGCATAGAACACCACGGCGTATACCAGGATATAACCAATCAGTGAAAACAATGCCATGGAGCCGGTGAGCGACGGCGTTAAACCCTCTGCATGCGTCATCATGCCGTAAACCAACCACGGCGCACGACCAGACTCTGTCACTATCCAGCCCGCCAGCACCGCGATAAAAGGCAGGGAAATCATGCCGGTTAAGGCCTTTAAAAATAATCGTTGGTGATAAATACGCTCGTTGCGACGCAACATCAGTCCTATCAGCGATACACCAATCATTAATAGCCCAATGCCGACCATGACCCGGAAAGCCCAGAACACAATAATCACTGGCGGCTGCTCTTCGACAGCCACTTCATTGAGGCCGGGTATTTCCCCGTCAGGCGAGTGCGTCAAAATAATGCTGGCCAGGTTAGGAATACCGAGCTCAAAATTATTGGCTTGCGCCTCTTGGTCAGGAATAGCGAACAACAGCAGCGGGACGTTAGTGGAAGTCTCCCAATGACCTTCCATAGCGGCGACTTTAGCCGGCTGGTGCTCTAGGGTATTTAAACCGTGGAAATCACCCACCACCGCCTGCGCTGGGGTTAAAAACAGCAGTAACCAGAGGCACATAGATAGCGCACGACGATTGGCCTCGGGGTCGCGACCACGCACTAAAAACCAAGCGCTCACGCCGGCAACGACAAACCCACCGGTAATAAACGACGCCAGGGCCATATGGACAAAGCGGTACGGAAAAGAGGGATTAAAAATTGCCTCAGACCAGGAAGTGATGTGAAATCTGTTGTCAATCAACTCTACGCCAGCCGGCGTATGCATCCAGCTGTTGGCTGACAGTATCCAGAAAGCGGATATAAAGGTGCCCACCGCAACCATGATGGCCGCAAACAAGTGAACTCCTTGAGGAACTTTGCCGCGCCCAAAAAGCAATATCCCCAGGAAAGCAGCTTCTAGGAAAAAGGCTGTCACGACTTCATAACTGAGCATGGGGCCTAAAAAGTTAGAGGCCGCCATCGAGAAATTACTCCAGTTCGTACCGAACTGAAACGACATTACGATGCCCGACACTACGCCCATGCCGAAAACGACAGCAAAGACTTTCGTCCAGAACAGAGCCAAACGATCCCAGGCAGGATTATGCGTTTTGAAAAACAGCCCCTGAAGCAACGCAATGTAGGAAGCGAGGCCGATGGTAAACACCGGGAAGATAGTGTGGAAACAGATCACAAACGCAAACTGCAATCGTGATAACAATAGTGGATCTAGTTCCATGTCACTCCCCCAAAACCTGAATCGGCATCCCGTTAATGGGCTAACACAAGCCTAGCTAAAGCTTAGTCGATAAAAGGCTTCTAGCTATACTCACTAAGCTTATTTAGTCACTAATATGGCCTTTCTCAAGCGCCCTCTTAGGCAAACATTATATAACAGGTGCTACGCGGCCAAGATGAGTCGCATTGACGCACCGGACAGCATAGCACCGCCTTTTTTCTGTTATATCAATCTTCCCTTACCTAGACATCACCACAATACTCACCATATACCCGGTGTAAGCCACAAAGAGCGCCAGCAAGATACCGCCTTCTAAACGATTAATTCGACGCGGGCGCCCCCGCCACGAGAATGCAAATAAAATCATAAGCAGCGTCATACACGTCATAACGCTCCAATCGCGCACCAACACCTCACGCCCTGTTTCAATGGGCGCGATCAAGCCAGCAATCCCGACCACTGCCAAGCTATTAAACAGGTTAGAGCCCACGATGTTACCCAGCACCATATCGTGCTCTTTGCGGCGCAAAGCACTAATAGAGGATGCAAGCTCTGGCAAAGACGTGCCGACGGCCACAACGGTCAACCCAATAATCAAGTCACTGACGCCAAAGCGCACGGCAATTTCAACCGCACCCCACACTAGCAATCGCGAGCTTGCCACCAACAAAATCAAGCCTAACAGCGTCCACATGATGGACTTGCCGCGGGACATGGGCTTGTTTTCAAGGGTTTCTGTCACCTCAGCGACAAGCGCATCGTTGGACTGATTACGCGAACGAATGATGCTGACAACAATGAACACAACCAGTACTAACAGCAGGCATAGCGCTTCCCAGCGCGTCACTATGCCGTCTAACAACATCCATCCAGTGACTAAAGTACATAACATTAGCAGCGGCATTTCTTTACGAATAACGCTGGAGTGCACTGCCAGCGGCGCAATAAGTGCCACAGAGCCCAGCACCAAGCCAATGTTGGCGATATTCGAGCCGTAGGCATTGCCCACCGCCAAGCCTGGATTACCTTGCATCGCGGCCAGCACCGACACCATCATTTCAGGTGCTGAGGTACCAAAACCTATAACCAGCATGCCGATCAACAAAGGCGAAAGCCCGAGCCAGCGCGACGTTGCCGCGGCGCCTTCAACAAATTTCTCGGCACTCCAAACTAGCAACGCCAATCCGAACGCAACCGCTAACACTGGTAGCAACATTTCATTTCCTTATGGGCGTAATGACAGGCACACTTTTCAGGTGCTGTTTTCAAGTTCAGTTTCAGGCGCTATTTTCAAGCAATATGGCTAAGCTTTCTATCAACGCATTGCTCTATCAACGCACTACTATAAAGTGCTATGACAAAGTGCGATTTACTAGCATCATGTTCAAATGCTATTTCATGAGTTTTACGTTTAGATACGCAGACCCAGACAGACATTGTATGAAGCTGGAATGCATTAGGCAGTGCGCATCCACTGTTTACGTCGTCCATGATCCATCGCGAAGCAATCGAGACACTCGTCGAGGCTCTGATCAAAGGCTTTTTCTTTGCGCTTTTTAGACGACATTTTAGCCAAACGACATTGCTAAAATAAGTGCTTGACCGCCTAATGCGCCACATCCTAGTAGCTTTGCTACGAATACGCACTGAGAGTTTTGGCTTTTGCCCTCACAACGCTTCATTAAACGCCGCTCGTTACCGGTTAACACACCACTTGTTGACCTTTTACCGCCTGAGACTAGAACTCAGCGTCGACGTCTGCGTGCCTGTCATGAGTGCGACTGGGTGTCGGCACTGCCGCCATTAAGCTCAGGTGAAAAAGCCACCTGCCCACGCTGTTCGCACGTGCTTGTTAAACGCCATCGCTACCCAGCACAGCGCAGCATGGCATTAGCCTTAGCAGCACTCACCGCTCTTATTCTAGCGGTGTCATTTCCCTTTATTAGTTTCAGCGTCAGCGGCGTTAGCAACCGCATTGAACTATCGCAAACCGCGACTACGCTTATTAGCTTTCATCAACCCGTAGTCGCTATTGCCGTCATCATGACCATTGTCGTGCTGCCCGCCGTTTATTTACTTGGGGTGCTGTGGCTTCAGTTTGGTCTATTACGCGACCGCCCCCTACCCTTTAGCCGTGATATTGCACGCTCACTATCGCATCTAACGCCCTGGATGATGGCCGATGTATTTATTATTGGCGCCCTGGTAAGCCTGATAAAGATAGCTGGCTTAGCCGATGTTTCTCTGGGCATTTCGTTTTGGGCGTTTTGCGCATTTGCGCTGCTATTATTAATGACCACGCAATCCATCGACGCCGACTGGATGTGGTTTTCTCTAGAAGGTGAGCCGCTCTCTCCCGACGGTACGCAAACAGGTATGCCCGCCGCTGGCCAAGCATTAACCGGCTGCCCAACCTGCGGGCTTATCAACAGACTTTCAGGGCGTGGTCGAGGGCACTGTACCCGCTGCCATGAGAAGCTGCACCAGCGCCTGCCTCATAGTTTGCAGCGCACTTGGGCTTTACTTGGCGCATCAGCCATTATGTATATTCCCGCCAACATCTACCCCATAATGACGACCACGAGTTTAGGCAATTCAACGCCTTCAACTATTATTGGCGGGGTCGTTCAGCTTATCCAAATGGGCTCATGGCCTATCGCTATGGTGATCTTTATTGCCAGCGTCATTGTCCCTATGGGCAAGCTGGGTGCGTTAACGTGGCTTTGTCTGGTCGTTAAACGAAGCAATGCGCTGAATGCCCAAAGCCGGACTCGGCTTTATCGGCTAACCGAATTTATTGGTCGATGGTCGATGGTCGACGTCTTTGTTGTGGCTATTTTAGTTGCTCTAATCCGCGCAGGATCTTTAATGTCGATTACACCAGGCCCCGCATCACTCGCTTTTGGCTCGGTAGTAGTACTAACCATGCTGGCCGCCATGACATTTGATCCACGCTTAATTTGGGATACCCCCCTCCCAGCTCGCCGCTCTCTTTTACGCCGTAAAACGGCCACCAAGGAACCTGTTGATGGCTAATGAAACACCGACAAATACCGACCAAAAAAGTACCGACCCAAGCGACGGCACGGATTTAAACAAGGCGAAGACATCGCGCCAAACGCGACTATCGCCAATTTGGGTCGTGCCCATTGTCGCTATTGCTATTGGTATGTGGCTGGTTTACGACAATTATTCCAGTCGCGGCACCCTGGTAACGCTTACCATGGACAGCGCTGAGGGCATCGAAGCAGGCAATACGCTGATTCGCAGCCGCAATGTTGAAATTGGGCGCGTGCAGAGCGTAAGGCTATCCGACGACCTTTCACATGCAGTGATGACCGCACGCATTCAGCCTGAAGTTGAAGACATGCTACGCCAAGATAGCCGCTTTTGGGTGGTCAAACCGCGTATTGGCCGTGAAGGCATCAGTGGCCTAGGCACCGTGCTGTCGGGCGCCTACATTCAGCTTGAGCCCGGCACCGATGAAGCGCCGCGTCGCGAATTCCCCGTGAGTGATATCCCCCCCGTCGCACCTGCCGGCCAAGCGGGCCTACGTCTTAGCCTCACTAGCCAGCTAGGCAACTCGCTGAGAGTAGGCGACCCTGTGTCTTACCAGGGCTATACCGTCGGCCGTATCGAGGAAAATCGCTTTGAGCCTGAGTCACGCACGATGCAACACAAGGTATTTATCGAAGAGCCCTACACACAGCTAGTCACCGACAGCACGCGTTTTTGGACAACGAGCGGCGTAGATTTTCGCTTAGGCGCCGATGGCGTGCGCATTAACGTTGAGTCCATTGAAGCGCTACTTGGCGGAGGTGTGACCTTTGGCGTCCCCGAAGAGCTTCCCATGGGGCAGCCGGTTGAAGCCGACGCACACTTCATTTTGTATGCCGATGAAGACACCGCACGAGAAGGCACGTTTAACCGCTACTTAGAGTATGTACTGCTGGTAGACGAAACCGTGCGCGGCCTTTCGAAGGGAGCACCGGTGGAGTTTCGCGGTGTCCGCATGGGTACCGTTGCAGCCGTGCCTTGGAACTTTACCGCCCCTCAGCCAGATTCACGGTCGCGCTTTGCCATTCCTGTGCTGATAAGAATTGAGCCTCAGCGCATGGGTATTGAGAATAATGATATTGATTTGGCAGAATGGGAGGGACGCTTTAATCGCATGTTTTCACTAGGCCTGCGCGCTTCGCTTAAAAGCGGCAGCCTCCTGACCGGCGCGCTTTTTGTCGACTTAAACTTCCAGCGTGACCTTAACGAAAGCTATGTGAGCGAAGAGTTCTCTGGCCGAAAAGTATTTCCAACGGTGGCTGGTGGTTTTGCACAAATACAGGCGCAGGTGACCGACTTACTCGACAAGCTCAACTCGCTGGAAGTAGAGCCCCTGTTGACCGGCCTAGATCGTAATCTGCAGGCCTCTGAAAGCGTTCTCAACGAAGTGCGTGACGTTAGTGCCTCTATCAATCAGCTGCTTAGCAACCCTGAAACTCAAGCCGTAGGCGGCAACCTCAACGCCACTCTTGAAGAGCTGCGTAGCACACTGCAAGGATTATCCCCGTCTTCACCCGCTTATCAGGATCTTACGGCGGCTATTGAACGCCTCGACCGCTTGATGCGTGATTTACAGCCATTGACACGCACGTTGAGCGATAACCCAAGGGCGCTTCTGTTTGATAATTTAGATACCCAAGATCCCATTCCGCGCGCACCACGCGACTAAAGGAGACAAATATGTTGATAGGGACAAGTTGGTTGACGTGGCTGAGGTGCCTACCGGCACTGCTGATTTGCCTTTTGGTGTCAGCGTGCGCCAGTAGCGTTTCGCCACCGGCCCGCTATATGCTGCCGAGCGATCAGGCGGTTATTGCATCAGGCCAGCCCAGCAATACACTGCGGCTGAGCGCTCCACGACTCGCCCATTACCTAGATGTCGACGGCATCGTAATGCAGCTGGACGACATTACGCTGAACGCCGCGCGTGAGCATCAGTGGGCCGAGGGTCTGGGTAGGCAGCTTGAACGCGGGCTGCGCGCTCGCTTAACTCAAGCACTGCCGACGGTCAGGGTAGTCCGTGCCGAAGGCTCACAGTCAGATGCCCTCACGCTACGCCTAGATATTGATCAGTTCCAAGGCCGCTTCGATGGTTTTGCCGTGACGAGTGGCCAGTGGCAACTGCTGGATAGCCAGGGTGAGCTGCTGGTAATGGAAAACTTCTATGCACAAACAAGGCTTGAGGAAGACGGCTACCCCGCGCTGGTGCGCGCCCTAGGCAGTAGCTGGGATCAAGCCGCTGAGCTTATCGCCCAAGAGATACGTCAAGGCGGTTACGTCGACTGACCTGTGACATCAGGTCATCACGGATACTAGGCAGCTAAACAAGCTGCCTAGTTATAACCGTGTTACACTGCCCGGCTTATTACCGACACGTAAGTTTTCTGATGTGTCCGTGCACATCAATCCGCAGCGCTTCTCAGCGCTGTCGCTTTCATGTCACCTGTCACGGTCACACACGGCTAACCAACGACCATCGCTGTCCAGTGAATTATCTGACACACTTCGCTGCCGCGCTGGTGAATCAACCTCGCTTTTTGAACATTACATCTAGTGGCACCCACTACTTACCAGTACTGACTCACTAGGTGGCTGCGGAGAACGCATGAGCTTTTCTGATCTTGGCCTGCACGCCGATTTGTTACGCGCTGTCACAGCGCAAGGTTACACCGAACCTACTCCGATTCAACGACAGGCTATCCCTGTCGTACTAGAAGGTCGTGACATGTTAGCCAGTGCCCAAACGGGCACTGGCAAAACAGCTGGTTTTACACTTCCCATGCTGCAACGACTTAACGACGGCAAACGTCCGGCAAAACGTCAGGTGCGTGCGCTAGTGCTGACACCGACACGCGAGCTTGCCGCTCAAGTAGGTGAAAGTGTTTCCACCTACGGCCAGCATCTCTCGCTGCGCTCACACATTATCTTTGGTGGCGTTGGCCAGCAGCCTCAAATCGATGCGCTTAAAGCCGGTTTGGATGTGCTCATCGCAACGCCCGGCCGCCTGCTCGACTTACACCAGCAGGGGCACGTTGACCTGTCCGCGGTTGAAATTTTAGTGCTTGATGAAGCCGACCGTATGCTCGACATGGGCTTTATTCACGACATTAAGCGCCTATTACGCTTAGTGCCTAAAAAACGTCAAAATTTACTTTTCTCGGCAACATTTTCTAATGAGATTCAAACGCTTGCTCAGCAGCTTCTGGACAACCCTGCGCTGATTGAAGTGGCACCGCGCAATACGACTGCCGAAAAAATTGAGCAAGCTATCTATCGCGTCGATCGTGAGAAAAAACGCGAGCTGCTAGCCCATTTAATCCAGCAGAACGGCTGGTTCCAAGTACTTGTTTTCACACGTACCAAGCATGGCGCTAACCGCCTAGCCGAGCAGCTCTCCAAACAAGATATTCCTGCTATGGCTATCCATGGCAATAAAAGCCAAGGTGCCCGCACTCGCGCACTAACGGCGTTTAAGAGCGGCGACCTGCAGGTGTTGGTAGCGACCGATATCGCTGCGCGCGGCCTGGATATTAACGAACTGCCTCACGTGGTCAATTTTGACCTACCCAACGTGGCTGAAGATTACGTCCACCGTATTGGCCGTACGGGGCGCGCTGGCAGCAATGGCGAAGCTATTTCGCTGGTATGTGTCGACGAAGACGCATTGCTGGGCAGCATCGAACGCCTGATCAAACAGACGCTGCCAAAGCATATTGAACCCGGATTTGAGCCTGATCCTAGCATCAAGGCTGAGCCGATCGAAAACGGCCGTCGTAACCAGCGGCAGCCGCGAGCTAAACGTAAACCCGAAGGCCAAAGTGCCAATGCCGGTGGCGGTGAACGTAAACGGCGCGCTCGTCGTTAATTGATACTGTCGGAATATGTAAAGGTCAACCCTTTGCATATTCCAAACAGCTGTTTTAGCATCTCTTTCCAGCCTTTTGGCGTGAACAATTTTTCATGGAGTGATTATGGCGTCATCCCACCTTATGGCCGACTACCGCCAATGGCTGACCTTTCAACGTCAAGAACAGCTCAGCCGTGAACATCAAGGCATTGTGCAGCGTCTCGAAGATGCGCGGGCCTCCGCAAAGCAAGTGATGCAGGCCTATCGCAGCATGGCTGAAAAGGCATCCGTTGAAGGTGCCTGCTACCGCACACTGTTTTTACGTCAGCGTGACGATGATCATGCTCTGCCTTGCGAAGGCTGGCTGTTCGTGCGGCGCGTGCTGAGCGAAGGCAACAGCACTCGCGTTCGGGTCACTCTGCTGGAAACCTTCACTCTTGAAGATGGCATTATGGCGCCCGGTGATAAGCCTGCACGCAAGCTGACCTTAGAAATATTTGATCAGCTGCACATGGATAAGGGTATGCGCACTAGCGTTAAAGTGGACAGCCTGGATACCGCACAGGACTATCACTTCATTACGTTACTTGATGCGGTTCGCGGGGACTTGCGCCCTCACCTCAAGTAACTCGTCAATGGCTAATCGTCGTTCGATTACGTTTATTTTACTGATGGTAGCGGTGGGGCTGAATTTACGCCCCGCCATGTCATCGGTTGCCCCGTTATTAACTCGCCTGCAAGAAAGTGCAGGGCTTTCTGCTACTGCCGCGGGGTTGCTAACAACGCTTCCAGTGCTATGCCTAGGCCTGTCTGCCCCGCTTGCCCCTTTGCTAGCTAAACGCATTGGCAGCGAACGTACGCTTAGTGCCGCGCTGCTATTACTTGCTGCAGGACTGATTTTGCGCGGCTTACCCGTTCCCGGTGCGCTTTTTATCGGCTCGGCAATGGCTGGCAGCGCAATCGGCATTGGCGGCACGCTACTTCCTGCGTTGGTTAAGCGGGAACTTCCCGATAGCGCAGATCTGCTCACCGGCTTATACACCATGGCGCTGTGCCTAGGGGGAGCCTTAGGGGCCGGGCTTAGCGTACCGCTAACGCAGTTGCTTGGCAGTTGGCAGGCAAGTTTAATGAGCTGGTCGCTACTGGCACTCTTTGCGCTCGCTTTATGGCATTTTCAAATGCCCCGCTCTGTGCTGACAGCCTCCCCCACTCGCTCAAAAAGTGGCACATTACGCCTGCTTAAACAGCCGCTCACTTGGCACGTTATGCTGTTTATGGGATTACAGTCCTCCATGGCCTACATTGTTTTTGGCTGGCTGCCGACGCTGCTAGTTGATCGCGGCTATAACGAAGCCGATGCGGGCTGGACAATGGCCGTTTCGATTATGTGTCAGCTTGCCTCTGCTTTGGGCGCACCATGGATTGCACGAATGGGCCGCGACCAACGCCCTGCGCTGCTGCTGGTCCTGCTGTGCACGGGTGTCGGCCTATGGATGTTACTGGTTGCACCGTTAATGTGGAAATGGCCTGGCGCGGCAATATTAGGCATTGGACAAGGCGGCAGCTTTAGCCTTGCACTAAGCCTATTAGTGTTAAGAACCGCCAACTCGCGTCTAGCCGGGCAGCTTTCGGGCCTCGTCCAGGGCGGCGGTTACACCTTGGCAGCTTTAGGCCCTTTCGGCGTCGGAGTATTGCTTCAAGCCGGTGCCGACACATCGACCATCGCCTGGCTGTTGATTGGACTCATCGGCGTTTGCTGCGGTTTTGCCCTGCTGGCAGGTCGCAACCATCGCTTAGACGATCAAACCGGCGAACTGCTAACACAGGGCGTTGGTCGCATCGGCTGATCGTCGATTTCCTACAAAGCCACAGGAGATGGCTATGGCCACCTACTCCCGTCTTGCAGACAACATTCCCCGTCAAGAACGCATTTTAGTTATCTACACCGGCGGAACCATAGGCATGCGCCAGGAGGCGCAAGGGCTTGCACCCAGCGGCGATTTCGCCTCCCGCATGGACTCAGCCTTGGCCCGACTATCTCTGGCACAGCGCCAAGCCCTACCGTCTTATGAGGTCATTAGCTACGCTACCTTGATTGACTCAAGTGCGGCAACGCCACTTACCTGGCAACAGCTAGCCAGTGATATCAATGAGCGGCTGATGGCCTACTCAGGTTTTGTGATTATTCACGGTACCGATACGCTGAGCTGGACAGCTGCTAGCCTTGCTTACCAGCTCCTAGGTTTGGATCGACCCGTGGTTCTCACCGGCTCTATGCTGCCGCTAGAAGCACCCGGCAGTGACGCACTGGATAATTTACACGGTGCGTTGCAGTTCGCCGCCAATCCCGCATTACAAGAAGTGGCTATTTACTTTGCGGGACAGCTTTTGCGCGGCACCCGCACCATTAAGCACCACAGCCAAGCACTGAAGGCGTTTGCGAGCCCAAACTATCCACTACTTGGTGAGCGCGTGGGCGACGATTTCGTTTATTACCCTAGCCGCGGGCTTGGCCTGCAGCAGCGCGGCGCTCCTCGGTTTGAATTACCCGATTACCGTTTGGTCGACCGTGGAGAAATCGTACGAATTACGCTTTGGCCAGGCATTTCAGCCTGGCAACTCGGCACATGGCTAAGCGATTCGCGAGTTAAGGGCGCGCTACTGGAGCTATGGGGTGCTGGCAATCTGCCTGACGACCCTAGCTTGCTGAACGTGCTCGCCAAAGCCAGCGGCGAAGGCAAGCTATTAGCCGCAATTAGCCAGTGCCAGCAAGGTAGCATCCACCTGGGTGCTTACGCGGCCGGGCATGGGCTTAGCGATGCAGGCATCCTTTCAGGCGATGACATGACGCCCGAAGCGGCGTTCACTAAGCTTGCGCATCTGCTAGCGCAGCCACTATCTCTAGACGATCAACGCCAACGCTTTTTGACGCCCCTCGTCGGTGAACGATAGCGCACTGATCGTTTTGCACACTGGCTTAAGATGAGATTCACGCTATGGTGTAGAGTAACGTCCCCTTTGCAGGAGCAATAGATCATGGAAAAGCCGGTTCACCATTTCAGCGAGCTCTTCGAGCAGCTAGGCCTTGCATCTGATGCCGATTCAATCGAACGCTTTATTCAGCGTAATGCGCCGCTGCCCGACACAATGCCCCTTGCCGAAGCGCCCTGCTGGAATGAAGGGCAAGCAGAGTTTCTGCAAGAAGCGGTCGCTGAGGATGCCGACTGGGCTGAGGTGGTTGACCACTTGGACGCCTCTTTGCACAAACCCCATTGACGTATTCTCTAACGATTAACTTGCGCTGCTTCGATTCGACGCCTGAACCAAGCCCCTATTAGCAGCAATAATGCTAAGGCGATGAGCGGCAGCACGACATCAAACTGCAGCGCATTTTCTTCTTCAATAGCCTCTAACGCGCCGTAAATGGCGCTACTGTAAACACTCCATTTCACGGATAAGCCTAGCGCCGCCGCCAGTAGAAACGTTTTTAGCGAAATGCCTCGCAACCCGGCTGCAAAATTAATCACCGAGTGTGGAAAGCCTGGCAATAATCTCAGCGCCGTCTGAGTCATCAAATCACTGCGTTGCTCTAGCGTGTGCATGACTTTTAACGTCAGACCGCCGGGGTTCCAGCGCTTGCCTGCCCTCGCCGCTATTTTATAAGCGCCCAATGCACCCACAACGCTACTTAGCGTCAACATCATAGTGGCCATTAACGGCGGGTAAAAGGGCGCAATCAGCCATAGGCCGATACTGCCGGGCAACCCTATCGCTAAGGTCGCTGCCATAATCAGCATCACTGAAACAATCACCGCCGGGTGATGCGATGCTTGTGATGCCCACTGCTTAATCGCCATCAAATCAGGCGAATACCATAACCACACATAAGCCAGCATGGCACAGCACGCAAAGCCAAGCGCCCATCGCCACGGATGTCTCGGCGCTTTATTCATTCAGCCTTGCCTCTACGCGCTCAAGAATCTGCCGGCTTACTTTTCCGACCAGCGGCTTAGCGGCTTTATTAACGGCTCTTTCCATTAACCGATTGCGAATTTCATAGCTCAGCGTCAGCGCTACTTCAGTACCTTCAGGCACGCCTCTAAGCTGGTAGCGGCCCTGGTTCTTAACGCCGTCCAACGACTCCCAAGCGAGAACATGCGGGGGCTGAATGTCAGTGACCTGCACATCAAATGCCCAATCCATACCTACAGCGCGAACGTGCCACCGATAGCGGTTCTCACCCAGCGTATCTATAGAGCGAATTAAATCTGAATAATCAGCAAAGTCTTCCACACGGCGCAGCAGTTCAAACACACGCTCTGGTGATGCATTAACGATTTCACTGTGCTCAATGGTAGCCATTGGTTGCCCTCTAACAGCATGGACGATTAGCGTAGCATGTTGGTATTAATGCTGCCCGCCAACCCTGCATTTCGCATAATTATGCGCTAAAACTGGTCAGTTTAGCGGTGATTGCGTAAAATGCTGCCCTTCCGGACCGGACCCCGGAACGCCGCAGCCGTTAATCACGGCCCGCGATCAATAAATTCTCCGACAAAGAGTATTTCTTATGTCATCAACACCCCCAGTGGCTGCTGGCAGCACCACGACCGTTGTTATCTATTCCGGCGGAATGGATTCTTACACCGTGCTTCATCGCGCGCTGCGTGAAGGGCTCAATGTCCATGCGCTGTCTTTCGACTACGGTCAGCGCCATGCCCGCGAGCTCGATACGGCCCGACAAGTTTGTAACGCGCTTGGGCTACCTCATCAAGTTGTCGATATTCGCGCCATTCATGGTTTGATCGATAATTCAGCGCTTACTAATCCACACCAGGCCATGCCTCAGGGCGACTACGCCGAAAACAACCTTCGCTCCACCGTCGTGCCCAATCGTAATATGATTTTGATCTCGTTGGCGATTGCCAAGGCGGTTAATATTGGCGCTGGGCGAGTCGACTATGGCGCCCATGGTGGCGATCATATTCTTTACCCCGACTGCCGCCCTGAATTTGTTGACGCTATGAACCACGTAGCGGGCATTGCCAATTTCGAACCTGTAAAGCTGCACGCTCCTTACCTTTCTGCCAGCAAGGCAGATATTCTGCGCGACGGTTTGGCCATGGGCTTAGATTATCGCCATACCTGGACATGCTATGAAGGTAGAGAACGGGCCTGTGGCGTTTGCGGCAGCTGCACTGAACGACTCACGGCCTTTGCCGCTAATGGCGTGACGGACCCACTACCCTACAGCGCAGATGTCGCAGCAGGTCAGCGCTGATGTATCACGTCAAAGAAGCCTTTTACACTCTCCAGGGAGAAGGCGCTCAGGCGGGCAGAGCGAGCGTATTTTGTCGCTTTAGCGGATGTAATCTGTGGTCAGGCCGAGAGGCCGATCGCGCAACGGCGAAATGCACGTTCTGCGATACCGATTTTATCGGTACTAACGGCCTAAATGGCGGAAAGTTTGCAGACGCCAACGCCCTCGCTGAACACATTGTATCGCTGTGGCCCGAGCTAAATAATAAGGCGACTCCCTACGTGGTATTCACCGGTGGAGAACCGTTATTACAGCTTGATGAGGCGCTCATAGAAGCCCTACACAACCATCGCTTTGAAGTAGCGGTAGAAACCAACGGCACTCTAGCGCCACCGGCTGGTATCGACTGGCTATGCGTTAGCCCAAAAGGCAACAATTCGCTAGCCGTTACGCAAGGGGATGAGTTAAAGCTGGTTTTCCCTCAGACGGATGCACCTCCAGAACAGTTTAGCGGCTTTAGCTTTACTCACTTCTACCTACAGCCCATGGACCTTGCGCCACTGAATAAAACTGCGTCTACCGTTGCCCAAGCGACGGCCTATTGCATGGCCAACCCCCAGTGGCGCCTATCGCTGCAAATACACAAATTAGCAGGTTTTGATTAATGTCCTTATTCGTTCAACAACTGACGCATATCGACGTCTCTCTTTGGTGCCCCACGCAAGGTTTGGTGGGCTGCAGCTGGCAAGTAGACGCCATACTCGATGGCGAGCTCGGCGAAGACGGCATGCTGTTTGACTTTGGTGAAGTAAAACCGTGGATTAAGCGCACGCTGGACAGCGGGTTAGATCACACTCTGCTAGTGCCGACGCTTGCACCCGGCGTAAGCATTACGGACTGCGCGGAAGGTATCTGCGTTAATGCTACCGCGCCTTACACGATGGAAGTCCGCGGCCCTAAGGAAGCATTTACTTTACTGCCCTGGCCTGCCATCACCGCCCCCCGTATAGCCGAGCACTTAAGCCAGATACTTACCGAACGTCGGCCTGACAATGTCCATAGCGTTACGCTAACGCTAAGCGAAGAGGCCACTGAAGGTGCCTCGTATGGCTATAGCCACGGCCTCAAACGCCATATCGGCAACTGTCAGCGCATTGCTCACGGGCATCGTTCCAGGCTGTATATATGGCAGCAAAATGCACGTCAGCCACAGCTTGAACAGCAATGGTCGGAGTGGCTGAATAACCGCTACTTACTCGAAGAGGCTGATATCGCCGCCCAGGATAACGAGCGCCTTACCTGCCGCTATCAGGCAGCTCAAGGCGATTTTGTCATTACCCTGCCTCAGCAGCAGTGCACGATATTGCCGGGCCCTACCACGGTGGAAAATATAGCGGTTTGGCTAGCGAAACAAGTTGCCACGCAAAGCGGACAAGCAACGCGAATCCAGGCATTTGAAGGTATTAACAAAGGCGCTATTGCTATGTCTACGCCCAGTCCCAGTGTTACGCCATGAGTGAAGGATGCCGTGCGGGGTGCGGCGCGTGCTGCATCGCGCCTTCAATTAGCTCTTATATTCCCGGCATGCCGGCAGGCAAACCGGCAGGCGTAAGATGCGTGCAGTTGGATGAGCATAACCTGTGTCGCCTATTTGGCGATCCTAGCCGCCCAAGCGTTTGCACGCGCTTTAACTTTGACCCCAGCGTCTGTGGCGAGCACTGCGATGAGGCACTCGCCACACTGACCTGGTTAGAACAAAGTACCTGCTAAAGCGGCGAAGCTCGCCACTAACCTTCCGCACCCACCGGAATAGCCGTACGGCGGTCTAATAAGCTGACCCAGCGCGTCAGCACTGGCGCATCGCTGTGGCTGACCTCGCTCAATAACCGTCTAAAGCTGTCTTTAGCCTGCTGATCATTAGGTTCAATGTGCGTCAGCCATAGCTCTAAGGCCGCTAGTTCCTGATGACGATTGCCGTGCTCTCGAGACTGATTAATAGCCATTTGTGCAAGCGCCTTCACCTCATGAGCCGGGTAGCCAAGCAAGCCGCGAACTTTTGCCAGCTGGGTGGCAAGCTCAGGTAAAAAGAGCGTCGTACGCTCACGGGCAATCACCAAGCACTGCTCAAGATAATCGTCTGCAGCGCTTAATTCGCCTAGCTCAATACAGGCGTCAGAATACCAGAATGCCGGCCGCTGATAGCGGTCGCGCCCATTAAGCTCAGCCATTTGGTCCAAACTGTCGCGAATATGCACTAAGCCTGCTGCGTCTCCCACCAGCGCTCGCTGCCAGCCAAGAATGCTCTGTGCGGAAATTTGCCACAGCTGCAGGTCTGGGGTAGCCGTCATGGCCGCTGCCCGCTCGGCGTGACGCGCGGCTAAATGCACATGACCTATTTGACGGTAAAGCGCCGCGGCGACGAGTAGAGCCATTGCCAACGTACCCGGATGAGCAATCTTTTCAGCCAAACGAATGGCGGCAGACACTTGGCGCTCGGCGCGTTGATAATCGCCGCGCAAACAAAGCGCCCAGCCTTGAAAGCAGGCGGCCGACACCTGCGGATGATCAGAGAAAGGCAGCCACTCAATCATCATCTGCGCATTGAGGGGATCAATTTCATCTAAATGATCGTGCGCCTGCTGAATACATCCTGCCCAATACTCACAGTTAGCGCGCGCATAGTCCGCCAAACGGCGATAACGTGGGTCTTCAAGGCGTGCGGCAATATCAGTAAGCGTTGAAGCCAATGCAAACGCGTCCGCATGAGCATATCGTTGGCTTCGCCCTACCCACAGCCCCCACTTCACTAAAAATACCTGCTCTAAGTCTTCTGGATCTTCCAAGCTATCAATGCCTGATTCGCGCAGCAGCTCACGGGCGCGCACAAAGCTCTCATGGGCGATAGGCGAACCGTGACCTTCTAATGAAAACGCCGCTTGGCCACGCACTGTTAGTAGGCTCACTTCACGCTCAATTTCGTGATCTACGTGGCGTAAACTGGCCAAGCCAGCATCGGCCATACGCAGCGCAGTGCGATTAGCACTCACTTTAAGCGCTTCCCGAGACGCCAATTCAAAATAGCGTGCGCCACGGGCATAGTGACCGCTACGCCGGAGGTGCGTTGCAAAATCGCCGGGATGACGACTAATCCACACCGGAAAGCGTTCCTCAATTAAGGTGACTACCTGTTGGTGTAGCTTGACACGCACATCACGCGGACAAGAGAGATAGGCCGCCTCCTGAAGCAGCTGATGGCTAAACTGATACTCGTGCACACCGCTGTCATTCTCGACCGGTTCGACAATTTCTAGTAGCCGCATATGCTCAAGCGCCTGGCCAAGGCGCGCTTGATCCCAACCGCTGCACTCAAGCAGAAAGTCCAGCCTGAAGCGCTTGCCAAGCACGGCAGAGACATGGGCAATTTCGCGATCACCTTCTAGCTGATCAATCCGGCTAGCCAGCAGCCCCAACAACCCTTTGGGAAGCTCATCAAAATGGACGCTGCGCCCTTCTCGACGGTCCATATCTAGACGACGACAAATCTCCTGCATATAAAGCGGCACGCCATCGCAGCGCTCTATAATTTGATTACGCAGCCGCGGGCTTAGGTGGATTCGGTAGCGACGTGAAAGCTGTGACAGCAGCCGCGATGATTGCAGCGCATCAAGATTGCCCAAGCTAATTTTCTGATCCCAATGCAGCTTCACCGGTAGAGCATCACGCCCATGGTGACTAGCAACCAGCATAAAAGCGGTATTGATAGGCAGACGTGCCTGCAGCCCGGAGAGCACTTTAAAAGAAGGTTCATCTAGCCACTGAAGATCATCGATCATCAGCACCAGCGTGCGCGTTTCTGCCTGGCGCTCAATTAAGCGATGCAGCAGCATGACAACTAGCTCTACGGCTTCACCGCTTTGCGCCAGCTGAGTAATCTCTTGCACTTTATGTACGCCCAGCGCCTCTTCCAACAAATGCTGACGATCAGGATCGAGAGGCTCTAATTCTAGCGTTATTTGTAGCGCCTGGATGACCTCTACACTTAACGGCTGCTTTAGATACCAGCTAACCAGCGTACGGGCGACGCCATAGGCATCAAGTGCTGACATACGCGTCGTAGGCTGCCAGCAGATAGCCGCATCGCGGCTAAGCTCCAGTTGGCGAAAACCCACCATGAGCGCAGATTTACCCATGCCCGAGGGCCCGCGAACCAGCACGCTTTGACGCAGGCCAATACCGGCCCGGGCTAACGCATCGCGCAGAGTGCGCAGTGCGGTTTCGCGACCGACTAAGCTAGGCGGCAGCGCATCGCGGCCGCCTTCATTTTGCCCCAGCACCAGTGCGCGTAATCGCACGCGGCCATCACTGGCCATCAAACGAGATACTAACCGTGGCTGAAGGTCGAGTGCTGGCGGCATGTGCTGGCTCGCTTCTTGAGAGATAACCAGCTCACTGCCTTCAGCCGCACTCATCAGTTCCAGCGACGTTTGCGTGACCTGGCCCAGCGGGTCAGCCAATTGGCGCTCGGGCAAATACACCACTCGCCCACTGTGCAAACCAGCGGCCAGCTCAAATTGCGGTACGCTGCCTTCACCGGCCCAGTGACGCACGATTTCTAACGTCAGCGCCTGACGGCAATGCTCATAAAGCGCGACTAATTCAGCCAGCTGGTGTGCAGGGCCATGGGTGCCAAAGCAGGCTAACCCTAAACCACCGGTCGCGCCCGGCAGCCAGAAACCGCCTAAATGGCGGCACTGCTGCTCCAGCCAGCGCAATAGTTCTAGCTGTAGCGCAAGGCAGTTACGCATCGCCGCACGGTCTTGCCAATCCCCTTTTAAGCGCAGCCGAATAGCCATGACCGAAAGCTGGCGAAGCTCTATTTCATCTTCACGTAGTGGTTTACTGTCAACCGCCAGTGCGCGAGAAAAAGCGCCCTGAGGACTCATCAAGCGCGAATCGTGATGGCCGTCAGACCAAAAGCTGGCCAACTGCACAAAGCTGGGTTCTGGCTGCTGCCCTGACAGCGCCAATAGCTGTAAATAGCTATTGTAGTGCTCATGAGCAGCGGCCATTTTGTTCTGCTCAGCCAACTGGCGAACCAAACGTTCGTGAAACGGACCGTAGCCGGAAAACCGACTCACCAGTGCTTCTAAAATAGCGCCCGGCAAATCAGCGTGAGCCTCCAGCACTTGCTCAGCAAAGCGAACCACGCGCTGGCGCCATTCATTACGTACCTGCACTAGCCAGCGCTGAAACTCACTACAGCTAGACAGTTGCAGCTCTTCAATGAGATCGCCTTGATAGCAGCACATTAGTGCCTCAAGGGTATCTAAATCTCGCGGCCCCTCAAGCAGCTGCTGCAGGGTATGCAAATCCACCTGCCAGTTTGCCGGCAGTTGAAAGGCAATCGTTTGACGAGACACGCTTAGCACCTGGTCAGCGCTCTCACCAAGCGACTGGCGCAAGCAGTGCAACGCATGACGCAAATTGGTTCTACCGGAGGACAGCCCTTGGTCAGGCCACAAAAGCTCTGCTAGCGCCGCCCTATTAACCGGCTGGCGATGCAGCAGCAGATAAACGAGCAAGGCTTTGACCTTGTCGTAGCTGAAATGGGTTAACGCATCCTCGCCTTGAGTGAGCGAAAAATGGCCGAAAAGAGTTAATTGATCAGTCTCACGAGCATCGCGCATGATAGACATCCTGCCTAGGCTAGTAGCGGCTTAAGCGGGCACACCGCTATGAAAACGAAAAGCCGTATCGGGCGAAGTAATCAGCTCCGCTTCACGCGCCACAAAAAAAGCGATTCGATCATCGATTGCATTCGATGTTTGCTGGCGAGCCAGCATTAGATAATCTTCAAAATGACGACCTTCTGACTTCACTAGCGTACGGTAAAACTTGGCGAGCTCTTCGTCTAAATAGGGAATTAAGCAAGCAAAGCGCTCACAGCTACGTGCTTCAATCAGTGCCCCGATAATTAATATATCGATCAAACGCTCAGGGTCATTGCTGCGCATATGCCGCCGAAGTCCCTCAGCGTAGCGGGAGGCCGTTAAATGCTGATACGCCACTCCTCTCGACTCCATCAGCGAAATCACTTGCTCAAAATGCAGCAGCTCTTCTCGCGCCAGCTGCGACATTTTGCTCAGCAGCAGAGGTTGATCAACGTAGCGATAGAGCAGGCTCATTGCCGTCGATGCGGCTTTCTTTTCACACTGCGCATGGTCAATCAACAGCGTCTCAGGATGTTCGATCGCCCATTGCAGCCACGCGACAGGCGTGGCGCAGGCTAGGAACTGATTGAGGCTTTCAGGCAGAAGATCATCGGCTCGCAGCCCATGAGGGGCGGCCTGCAAAGCACTTAACTGTATCGACATAACACAACCACCGACCCCACGTATCATTATGGTATAGCACATAAGCGCTTGGCGCTTAGTTCCCAGAGATTTACTTAGCACGCTTACTTGCATGACTCATGACTAATATAGTAAAGAGATTAAAAATCCTCCATGCCTTTTATTAGCGCATCAACAGCCTATAGCAGCTCAACCCATGGTAACGCGCTGTAACCACAATCACACCCGCCAAACGCCTAGCCTGTCACCAAAAATGCAAAAATTGCCCTATTTAGTGGCTGAGAAGGTTAATTAAACATGCTTTTAGTGGGTTGCCGTCGCAACATCAGCACAAAGCACAAGTGTCTGTTCTGCTTGCCAGCTTAACATTGTCGACAGTTTGTCGTAGAATCTCAGCCATCCAACCAGGCGCTGTTTGTCAAGCGTGTACCACATGCTATCGGCCACACTTTTGAACGCTGTGCAGCTCACACCCTGCAACGTGCAGACCGTTAGCATGAAAATGAAAAAAGCAAATGAGAGGGCCCCAACGTGATTGAAGCTTACCGCCAGCATGTCGAGGAACGTGCCGCTGAGGGCGTCCCGCCCAAGCCCCTAAACGCTGAACAAGTCGCTTCATTAGTTGAGCTACTGAAAACACCGCCGGCTGGCGAAGAGGAATTCATCCTCGAGCTGATCACCAACCGGATCCCGCCAGGCGTTGATGAAGCCGCTTATGTCAAAGCGGGCTTTTTAACCGCTATCGCTAAAGGTGAAGCAACGTCTCCGCTGATCGATAAAGTGCATGCTGTCAAATTACTCGGCACCATGCAGGGCGGCTACAACATCGTTTCTATGGTTGAGCTGCTCGATAATGAAGAGCTAGCCCGTGAAGCTGGCGAGCAGCTTAAGCACACGCTACTTATGTTCGACGCCTTTCACGATGTTGAAGCGCGGGCCAAAAATGGCAATAGCGTTGCAAAAGACGTTATTGAATCCTGGGCAGAGGCTGAATGGTTCCTGTCTAAACCTGCATTAGCAGAGAAAATCACCCTCAGCGTGTTTAAAGTACCGGGTGAGACGAACACAGATGATCTGTCACCGGCTCCAGATGCCTGGTCACGCCCCGACATTCCGCTACACGCCAATGCGATGCTCAAAAACGAGCGTGATGGCATTGAGCCAGCAGTGCCTGGCACAACGGGCCCGCTAAAGCAGGTTGAAGACGTTAAAGCACAGGGCTTTCCTGTCGTATACGTGGGCGATGTTGTAGGCACCGGCTCTTCACGTAAATCAGCAACCAACTCCGTTTTATGGTTCTTCGGTGACGATATTCCTTACGCACCGAATAAGCGCGCTGGCGGCTTCTGCTTTGGCAATAAAATCGCGCCTATCTTCTTCAATACGATGGAAGATTCCGGTGCTCTGCCGGTTGAGATGGACGTAGCCAACCTGCACATGAACGATGTTATCGACATTTATCCCTACCAGGGAAAAGTGTGCAAGCACGATACCGACGACGTCGTCACCACGTTTGAGCTTAAAACGCAGCTGATTCTTGATGAAGTACGCGCAGGCGGTCGTATTCCGCTGATCATTGGCCGTGGCTTGACAGGCAAAGCTCGTGAGTCACTGGGGCTGCCAACGTCAGAGGTTTTCCGCCTACCCGACCAGCCTAAAGATACTGGCAAAGGCTTTACCTTAGCGCAGAAAATGGTGGGTAAAGCGTGTGGTCTGGAAGGTGTTCGTCCGGGCATGTATTGCGAGCCGAAGATGACCACCGTTGGCTCACAGGATACGACTGGCCCGATGACCCGCGATGAGCTGAAAGATCTTGCTTGTCTTGGCTTCCAAGCTGATTTGGTCATGCAGTCTTTCTGCCACACCGCCGCGTATCCTAAGCCGGTCGATGTAGACACTCACCACACTCTTCCCGACTTCATTATGAACCGTGGCGGCGTATCGCTGCGTCCTGGCGATGGCATTATCCACAGCTGGCTGAACCGCATGCTGCTGCCTGACACTGTCGGCACCGGTGGCGATTCACATACGCGCTTCCCGCTCGGCATTTCCTTCCCTGCAGGCTCAGGCTTGGTAGCCTTTGCCGCGGCGACGGGCGTTATGCCGCTGGATATGCCGGAATCGGTACTGGTTCGCTTTAAAGGCCAGCGCCAGCGAGGCGTTACGCTGCGCGATTTGGTTCACGCCATTCCGCTTTACGCCATCAAACAAGGCTTGTTGACCGTCGACAAGTCGAATAAGATCAACGCTTTCTCTGGCCGTGTGCTAGAAATCGAAGGCCTTGAAGACTTGACCGTTGAGCAAGCGTTTGAGCTTTCCGATGCATCTGCCGAGCGCTCAGCGGCCGGCTGTTCGATTACGCTTTCGGATGAGAGCGTCACACAATATCTGAAATCCAACATTACGCTGCTGAAGTGGATGATGGGCAACGGCTATGGCGATGAGCGCACGATTAGTCGCCGTATTGAAGGCATGGAAGCATGGCTTGCCAATCCAAGCCTGATGCGGGCTGACAAAGACGCCGAGTACGCTGAAATTATCGAAATTGATCTGGCTGAAATTAAAGAGCCGGTTCTATGTGCGCCGAATGATCCAGACGATGCGCGCCTGCTATCTGACGTAGCGGGCCAGAAAATCGATGAGGTCTTTATCGGCTCATGCATGACTAACATCGGCCACTTCCGTGCGGCCGGAAAATTGCTTGAAAAGCAGCCGGCAGGTAGTTTAAAAACTCGCCTTTGGCTGGCACCACCGACTAAAATGGATCAGCATCAGCTGACCGAAGAAGGCTACTACGGTATCTACGGCCGCGCCGGTGCGCGGATGGAAATGCCGGGCTGTTCACTGTGTATGGGTAACCAGGCCCGCGTTGCTGCCAAGAGCACCGTGGTGTCCACGTCTACACGTAACTTCCCGAACCGACTTGGCGATGGTGCTAACGTGTACCTCGCCTCTGCGGAGCTGGCTGCCGTTGCCGCAGTAGAAGGACGCCTACCCAGCGTTGAAGAGTACCAACGTTATATGGGTGAATTTGACGCCATGGCTGGCGAGATTTATCGTTACATGAATTTTCACGAAATTGAGGAGTATCAGAAGATCGCCTCAAACGTGATTCCGGTCTCGCAAGAAGCCTGACCGCCCCATCGCCGATGCTCGCACCATCACAGCCAGCGTGACTTATCACACTGGCTGAGTCGATGACCGAACGCCCCGCCACTGTGTAACAGAGCGGGGCGTTTTTTTCTTTTGCATAAGGAGCGCATGATGCCCCATTCCATTCAAATCGTGACACCGGACCTATGCGACGCACATCCTGACGTTGCGGTGCTTGACCCCATGTTTGCCAATTTTGGTGGTCTCGACGCTTTTTATGGCCCTATCCGCACCATCAAATGTTTTGAAGACAACTCACTGGTTAAGCAAGCTGTTACCGAACCCGGCAACGGTGCCGTATTAGTAGTAGACGCAGGTGGATCATATCGCTGCGCCATGCTGGGCGATATGCTAGCAGAACAAGCGGTAGCAAACGGCTGGGCGGGCGTGGTGATGTACGGCTGCGTACGCGATGTTGATATTCTTGCCAACCTTCCACTCGGCGTTCAAGCACTAGGCAGCCATCCGCGTAGAAGCAATAAACACGGTGAAGGCCAGCGCGATGAGCCAGTGGCGTTTGCTGGGGTCACGCTTAAACCCGGCCAGTGGCTGTATGCAGATAACAATGGCATCATCCTTGCTGAGCGCGAGCTGCCGCTATCTTAAGCGAATTTTGCCATAACGGACCAATGCTTGCTTAACCACGTTGCTCTTCTACGATCCTCTTGCCAGGCGTGGCAGTTGCTGCCACTCTGGTAATTCATTCTAAACATTTAATGACAATGCAGCCGTTGACCCACCTTGGCTCTGCCTTACTACGCACATTGCGCGATCATCTGCGTCCATTGATCGCCTATCATTTATTTTTCACTCTGCTCGCTTCGGCCCTGCTGCTGCCCGCTATTACCTGGGTGATACGTGGCTTGGTTGCCCAGCTAAATCGCACCGTAGTGACCAACGATGAACTGATCGCTCTGCTGTTTAGCCCGCTGGGGCTTATCGGCATGCTGGTTGGGCTTGGGTTCACGTTTCTAATTATTTACTGGCAGCAAGCCGGCATGCTACAAGTAGCGGTCAGGCCGCGAGACAACCATTATCGTCTCGCGCTTGAGGCACTCTGGCTAAGCACCCGCCGGCTGCCTGCCCTAGCGGGCCTGGTCTTTCTCCAGGTCGGTACGCATCTACTTCTGCTAGCGCCCTTTATGGCAGCCCTTGCTTGGCTCTATAGCGTGTGGCTAAGCGGCATAGATCCCTACTATTTACAGCGTGTGCGTCCACCCGCACTATGGTATTTCATTGCATGCGCCCTGCCGCTAATCGCCGTTTGGATATGGGCAGCATCGTGGCTCTATCTACGCTGGCTGCTGGCCCTTCCATTAGTGGCGCTGGAAAATTGTCCCCCTTGGCTGGCATTAAAGCGTAGTGTTAGCCTAACTCAAGGCTGGCGGCGCTCTATTGGTGCGGCTGTACTTCTACTGTTAGTGATTATTATTAGCCTACCTTTCCTGGCTACTTTGCTGTTCGACCGCCTTTTCACACCAATGTTGTGGTGGCTTCCCGAGCACAGCGCAGTACTTATTCCCGCCATGTTGGCGTATTTAATTGGCTATGTACTACTCACGCTCACCATTACCTTTGTCGGCATTGCGACTAATGCGCTGCTTTCTGCATGCCTCTATATGCAGCTGGCTCATCATGAGCCTCGTCCCGCGCCCCCAGCAACAGATGCCAATGCAGGCAAGCTTGCCTGGGCAGTTGAGCTTAGCGTGTTTATTTTTGCGGGTCTGCAGGCCTGGTGGATACTCAATAGCTTTGAGATACGAGACAATGTTGCCGTCATTGCTCATCGCGGCAGCTCTATAGTGGCGCCTGAAAATACCCTGGCAGCCGTCGATCAGGCGCTAATCGATGGCGCTGACTATGTCGAAATTGACGTCCGCTTGAGCACAGATCAACAGGTTATGCTTTACCATGACCGAAGCTTGGCAAGATTAACCGGTGATAACCGTGAGTTTGATGATTTAACCCGAGAACAGCTTAGCCAATATGATATTGGCAGCTGGTTTGGCGATGCTTTTCAAAACGAGACCATACCGGGCTTAGATGAAGCACTCAGCCTTGTGCGCGGTAAGGCAGGCTTAATGATCGATATGAAGCCGTCACCTGGGCAGGAACAGGCATTAGCCGATGCCGTGATAGATACTTTAAATGCCGAGAGTGATCTGCGCTACCGCTGCTGGGCAACCCAACAAAGCGCCTTCGATGGATACACTGCGTGCGGTTTTCCCAATGCGCTTTTAGCTACGCGCGTTGCCACCATGTCGCCGTCCTTACTCACGCATATTCATGAACGAGCGCCAGCCCTGCGCGTCACGCTGCTGGCACAGCTAATTCTTCCTGGAACGCTAGATAGGCGCGAATTTGATGCGCTCGGGTTAAGACACAACCGTATCACTGAAGGGGAAATTCGTTTAGCGAGGCTATATGGTTACGAGATACACGCCTGGACGGTTAACAGCAGTGCCCGAATGTCGACCTTAATCGACCTGGGTGTCGATGCCATTATCACCGACTACCCAGATCGTTTAACGGCGCTTATTCACGACCGCCGCGAGTTAAGCGACGGTGCACTAATGCTGGTGAAATTGCGTAACTGGCTACGCCAATAAACCGCTAATCACCCATAACGACGCCTTCACGGCGCGGGTCAGCACCACCAAACAGCGTGCCGTCCTTACGACGCATAATGGCCTGCAGCCCGCTAGTCAGCTCACGTTCGCTGACGGTGTGTCCGCGCTCGCGCAGCGCATCTATCGTGGCTTCAGAAAAACGTCCCTCCTCAACAAACACATCACCGCCCAAGGTAATCGCATGAGGTAGATTCAGTGCTTCTTGCGCATTGAGCCCCCAGTCGCGCAGCGCAACCAATGTACGGGCCGTGTAGTGAATAATCGCTGCGCCACCTGGCGAGCCTAAGCTTGCCACTAGCTCGCCGCTTTCTTGGTCAAACACTAGCGTTGGGCTCATGCTAGAGCGCGGCCGCTTGCCCGGCTCTACGCGATTGGCCACCGGCTCACCATCCACCTCAGGTTCAAATGAGAAATCGGTCAGCTCATTATTGAGGAAGAAACCACCGGCTAAGCCTGTACCACCGTCGGACAAAATTCGTGAGCCAAACGCTTGTTCAATGGTGGTGGTCATGGCTACGGCATTGCCGTCTTCGTCGATAATACTAATATGGCTAGTGCCATATTCAGGCTGGTCTGGCTGAGAAGCCCAGGTTATCGCCAGTTCACCAGGATTACCTGGCTCGGCGCTGTCGCCCATGCTCATCTCGCCAATCAGCGCGCTGCGCTGCTGAAGATAGCTTGGTGCCAGCATCAACGACCAATCGCCACCGGGTGCGTCTACAAAGTCGGGGTCCGCAATATAACGACCGCGGTCCGCAAATGCTAAACGCGAGGCTTCTAAGAACTGATGCAACCACCCACTGCTAGAAGCACCATTATTTAACGGCGCTTCAAGCAACGGCTGCTGGTCGAGCATGCCTAGAATCTGCATGACGGTTAGATGGCCAGACGACGGCGGTGGAAAACCACACACTTCCCACTGCTGCCACGGTGTGCACAGCGGCTCGCGGTCAAAGGCTTCATAGCCGCTCATGTCCTCCAGAGTCAGGGTGCCGGGACGCTCAGGATGGCTCTGAACCAGCGCTACGATATCCTCTGCCACCGCGCCTTCATTTAAAGCATCGCTGCCTTGGGCAGCTACGCGTCGGAAAATTTCTGCTAAGGCTGGGTTTTTAAGCGTTTCACCCACGGCGATGGGCTCGCCTTCCTCATCATAATAAAATTGGCTGGCTAGAGCGTCTTGACGCAGGTATTCATCGCTAGCAAGGGTAGTATGCAGACGATTGCTAACAGCAAACCCTTCCTCTGCTAGCGTAATGGCGGGCTTAAATAGTTCTTCCCAAGCCAGCTCACCATGTTCAGCATGTGCTTTTTCAAGCATTCGAAGCGTACCCGGCACACCCACTGAAAGCCCGCTGGCCACCGCGTCCATAAATGCTATGGGCTCGCCGTCTTCCATGAATAGCTCACCGGTTACGCCTTGTGGCGCCGTCTCGCGGCCATCGTAGGCGCGAATGTCTGCGCCATCGTAATACATCAAAAAAGCACCGCCGCCAATCCCGCTGGATTGAGGCTCAACCAAATTTAATACCATCTGCACTGCGATGGCGGCATCTATCGCGTTACCACCAGCTTTTAAAATCTGGTAGCCCGCGTCGGTCGCCAACGGGTTAGCTGCAGCGACTGCAAATGAGTCGGCGGACCAACCCGGCTTTTCTTCATAGCCCGACTCGACTTCAGGCGAGATTGAAGGTGCTTCATAGCTAAAACCCCAGCCATATATCGGCACTACCAGCAAACTTGGCAGTGCAAATTTCATCTGTTTTGGGGACATCACAACGCCCTCCCGCGTTTTTTTGAAATGACCAAACTGGCGATAACAGTATCTATAAAAGCTACTTATAAAAATCACTGATGATAGCGATCTTTTGAAAGAGACTACCAGTCAACGGCAAAAACTACCCCTAGCAGGATAGCTTATGGAAACATTAACGCCCGACACACTGGCCGGACGCAACATAAAGACAAGCATTTGTAGATTAATCGATTTTTTGACCTGCCAGCATAAACCATGTTTCCAATACCGCATCTGGATTGAGCGATACAGAGTCAATACCTTGCTCCATCAGCCATTTCGCTAAATCAGGATGATCAGAAGGTCCTTGGCCGCAAATGCCCACGTACTTGCCCTTGGCTTTACACGCCTGAATCGCCATGGCGAGTAGTTTTTTAACCGCTTCATTTCGCTCATCAAAGAGATGAGCCACAATGCCCGAATCACGATCTAGCCCCAGTGTTAGCTGAGTGAGGTCATTGGAGCCAATCGAGAAGCCGTCAAAATACTCAAGAAACTCATCCGCGAGTAGCGCATTTGCCGGCAGCTCACACATCATGATGACTTTCAGATCGGAAGGCCCGCCACGCTTCAAGCCATTAGCCGCCAGCAGTTCAACGACGTTACGCGCCTCATCTGTGGTACGTACAAAGGGCACCATAATTTCGACATTTTCAAAGCCCATCTCGTCACGCACCCGCTTCAGCGCACGGCACTCAAGCTCAAAGCAGGGGCGGAAGGCCTCTGAAATGTAACGTGAGGCGCCACGAAAGCCCAACATCGGATTTTCTTCGCCAGGCTCATACAGCTTTCCGCCGATCAGATTCTCATATTCATTGGATTTAAAGTCGGACAGCCTCACGATCACGCGCTGAGGGTAAAACGCAGCGGCGAGCGTTGAAATCCCTTCGACCAGCTTGTCGACGTAAAAACTGACAGGGTCCGCATAGCCTGCCGTACGCAGATCGATAACCTGCTGCAAATCCACAGGTAGCGTGTCGTACTCAAGTAGCGCCTTAGGATGGACACCGATCATACGGTTAATAATGAACTCCAAACGCGCTAAGCCAACACCCGCGTGAGGCAAACTTGCAAACCCAAAGGCACGATCCGGATTACCGACGTTCATCATAATTTTAAAGGGAATTTCCGGCATGGCATCGACGCTGGAAATTTTGCAGTCAAAATCCAGCAGCCCAGCATAGACATTACCTGTGTCACCTTCCGAGCACGACACGGTGACATCAATACCCTCTCGCAACTGAGTCGTGGCATCGCCACAGCCAACCACCGCAGGAATACCTAGCTCACGGGCAATAATGGCGGCGTGGCAGGTACGCCCGCCACGATTAGTGACGATAGCCGACGCACGCTTCATGATCGGCTCCCAGTCTGGATCCGTCATGTCCGTGACTAACACGTCACCATCGTTAATCTTGTCCATGTCATCTGGGCTTAAAATGACTTTAACGGCACCGCGTCCAATGCGCTGCCCAATCGCCCGTCCGGTGATCAGCGTGCGGCCTTTCTCTCGCAGTTGAAAGCGCTCAAGCTTGCCGCCCTCCTGCTGGGAAACCACCGTTTCAGGGCGGGCCTGAACGATATACAGCTCACCATCATCGCCATCCAGTGCCCATTCAATATCCATTGGGCGCTGGTAGTGCTGCTCTATCGTCATTGCCTGACGCGCTAAATCCATTACCTGCTGATCATTTAGACAAAAACGCCCACGATCTTTGTGCGGAACATCGATAGTTTCTACCGACTTGCCGGCACTGGTTTCTTTGCCGTAAACCATCTTAATCAGCTTTGAGCCCAAATTGCGGCGCAGGACTGCGGGGCGACCTGCTGCTAACGTCGCTTTATGCACATAGAACTCATCCGGGTTAACCGCACCCTGCACGACCGTTTCGCCCAAGCCCCATGAGGCCGTTACAAACACGGCATCGCGAAAGCCAGATTCAGTGTCAAGAGTAAACATGACGCCAGCTGCGCCGGTTTCAGAACGCACCATTTTCTGCACACCGGCAGACAGCGCAACGTTCTCATGAGCGTAGCCGCGATGCACTCGATAGGAAATCGCGCGATCATTGAATAAAGAGGCAAAGACTTCATGCACCGCGCGCTTAACATTGTCGAAGCCTTCAATATTCAGGAAAGTTTCCTGCTGACCGGCGAAGGAGGCATCCGGTAAATCTTCGGCTGTCGCCGAGCTGCGCACGGCTACTTTTAGCTGAGAATGTTGCGCCTGCAGCTGAACGTAAGCATCACGCAGCGCTGCTTCAAACGCTGGGGGCAGCGGCGTATCAATGATCCACTGACGGATATTGCTACCCGCTTCGGACAGGGCCTTAATATCGTCTACGTCTAAGCGAGCAAGCGTTGCATTAATGCGTTCATTCAGCCCTTCGTGAGAGAGAAATTCACGATATGCGTGGGCAGTAGTGGCAAAGCCGCCGGGCACGGTGACGCCAGCACCTGACAAATTAGAAATCATTTCACCTAGCGAGGCATTTTTACCACCCACGCGCTCGACGTCCGTCATACCCAGCTGATCGAACCACAGAATGTACTCTTCCACGTAACCCCCTCGCTCTTAGACGTCGACATGACCACTGATACAGTCACGAAAACCACGGACCATGAATTATTGACTGAGACACCGTAGCACCGCGCTCACGCATTCGCCATTGGTCTAATAGCGAAGGCAGTGGAGGATTTTTACAACAGCAAGCCGTTTTAGGCCAATTCTGTAGTCAGCGCTATTTTTGGCAGACTTTTTTTTGCAGGGCGATTTTAGACAGGGCCATTTTAGACAGGAGCATTGCGCACGTTGTGCTGTTAAACCGGTCAGCCCACAATAGGTGAATCACTCACAGGCGGATTTTATTATGAAGCGCACGGCTTTTTTTATTTCTGATGGCACCGGCATTACGGCGGAAAGTTTAGGGCGCAGCCTGCTAGCCCAGTTCAGCGATGTTGACATCAACATGCTGACAAAGCCCTATATCGATACGCTAGAAAAAGCACAGGCGCTGGCAGAGATTATTGAAGCAACGGCCAGTCGTGACGGTCAGCGACCTATCATCATTGACACCATTGTTGATCAACAAATTCGCAACGTTATTCGTCAGGCGTCGGGCTTTAAAGTGGATATTTTTTCAACGTTTTTAGAGCCTTTAGAACAAGAGCTGGACACCCACTCATCGTATAGCGTTGGCCGAACGCACTCGATTGGTAGTGACGATGTGTATATGGATCGCATTCACTCGGTGCACTTCGCACTGGACAACGACGATGGCGCACGAACCCATCAATACGACAAGGCAGACATCATTCTGGTGGGGGTTTCACGCTGTGGTAAGACGCCGACCTCGCTCTACTTAGCGCTGCAGTTTGGCATTCGGGCCGCGAACTACCCGCTGACCGAGGATGATCTGGATGAAGACGGCATGCTAAAACTTCCCAAGGCGCTCGCGCCCCATCGACAAAAACTGTTTGGGCTGACCATTGATCCACGTCGTTTGGCCGCCATTCGCAATGAAAGACGCCCTAACAGTCGCTATAGTTCAATCGATCAATGTTTGCAGGAGGTAGATCAAGCGGAGTCGCTATATCGCACGATGCATATCCCTTTTATTGATGCGACACGCTTCTCAGTTGAAGAGATTTCGACACGCATGATTGCCGAAACTGGGTTAGCGAGGCGCTTTTCACCCCGCTAATATTGAATGGCGAATCGTCACATGCCTTTGGGTGCAAAAATACCCGGAGCGTTGCGCCAGTAGCCTTTATAGTCCATTCCAAAACCAAACACATAGCGGTCGGCCACTTCCAAGCTGCAGTAGTCGGCCTTTAAGCCGGGCACCGCTTTGCGATTGTGCTGTTTATCGACCAGTACAGCCGTCGTAACGCTGGCGGCCTTCGCTTCTTGGCAGTAGGCCAAAATACCGGCTAACGTTGCGCCTTCATCTAAAATGTCATCGACAATAACGACATGGCGTCCGGCCATAGGGACTTCCGGCGAGACGCGCCAAAAAAGCTCGCCGCCGCGCAGCTCATTGCGATAACGGGTGGCATGCAGGTAATCCACTTCTAGGGGGAACCCCAACCGGGTTAGCAGGTGGCCGGTGGTAATCAAACCACCATTCATTACGCAGTAAAAAACAGGTAGCTTATCGCCTAAATCTCGGGTGATCGCTTCCGCCATACGATCAAGCGCCCGCTCTACCTCTTGCTGAGAGATTAAGCAGTCGGCGTTATCCATTAACTCACGCATTGAGTCCAGTGACTCCAACGCTTCTTTATCCAACTTCGACATCTAACAACTCCGCGGCGGTTTAAAAATCGTCATATAGGTTAGCAAGTGCGCTTAAAGAGTACTGGCATTCGACTGGTTGGCCAGCGCTTCTAATTTAGCGTGGGTGCGACGCCAGCGCCCTAACGCGCTGAGTGCATCTAAATCTGGTCGTGCGCGGCTGTAACGAAGCTTGGCGGCACGCTTAGCGTCGATATCTTGGCAGGCGTTCATTACCTCAAGTGCCGCGACGCGGTCATTGCATACCAGCAGCATGTCGCAGCCTGCGGCTAAGGCTGCCCGGGCGCGATCCTTGGGTTCACCGGCTTCGTGGGCACCCGCCATGCTTAAATCATCAGAAAAGACGCAGCCCTTAAAGCCCATCGACTCACGCAGCATGCCTAACCAGCTAGGCGAAAAACCAGCGGGTCGGGAATCAAACGCGCTGTAAATAACGTGGGCGGGCATAATCCCTTCTAGCTGACCTGCCAGGTGATAAAAGGGCACTAAGTCATGCTGTTTAATCACATCAAGCGGCCGATCATCCACCGGCAGCGCGACGTGAGAGTCGGCAGCGACACTGCCATGACCTGGGAAGTGCTTACCGACAGCGGCCATCCCCGCCTCATGAAGACCTTGCACAAAAGCACCGCCAAGCACGGCCACTTGCTGCGGATCATGGCTGAAACTGCGATCGCCAATCACGCTTGATATACCGCTTTCAACATCAAGCACCGGGGCAAAGCTTAAGTCCAAGCCACAGGCGGCCATTTCCATACCCAGCAGCCAACCAGCATCTTTTGCCAACGCGAGGCCGTCTTCTGCGTTAGCGCTATAGCACTCGCCAATGCGCGCCATGGCAGGAAGGCGTGTCAAACCCTCTTTAATGCGCTGAACGCGCCCGCCCTCCTGATCAACCGCGATCAATAAATCCCCCCGCACGCGGCGAATATCACTACAGAGCTTGCGCACCTGGTAGGCGCTTTCGACGTTACGGGCAAATAAAATGACGCCCCCTACCGTGGGTTCAAGCAGCAAGTGCTTTTCATCGCGAGTTAATGCTGGGCCTTCAAGGTCAAGCATGACCGGGCCTAGAGGTTGAGTCATCGTGAGAAGTCCAATAAGAGGGGCAATGATTTTAGACGATCGTTTATCAGTGTCAAAGATGGGGGCATTTGAAGCCCGCCCCCAATACAGCTCAGCATCGTTTAGTCAAAGCACTGCCTTTCTCCGTGCAACCAAACGGGGGTGCCGGGCAACGACAATGCAAAGATATGTAGCAAATCGCTGTTGCGTAGCCGAATGCATCCGTGCGAAGCGGCGACGCCCATCGGCTGATCGGTAGGCGTACCGTGCAGATAGATATAGCGCCGCTGCGAGTCAACCTGACCGCCACGATTCACGCCTCTTTCTAACCCACACAGCCACAGAATACGCGTCAAAATCCAATCACGCTGCGGGTAGGCTTCGCCTAACGCTGGCGAGAATACTTCCTCAGTCCAGCGGCGGCCACGAAATACCGCATTCTCGGGCAAGCCACTGCCAATCGCGGCGCGCACATAGTGCCAGCCATGCGGCGTCTTACCGCTGCCATTATGCTCACCAACACCGGCAACGCCAGAAGAAATAGCGCACTCATGCAGCACTTTAGGCCCCCGCCAACAGCGCAGCAGCTGCTCGGTAGTATCTATCTCAAGCCAGATGTTCTCGGTTGGGGGTAGCTCAGCTAACCTTGGCGTTCGCATGGTGTCCTTCTTCTAAAGTTGGGGGTAGTGGCGCATTCATCGCAGCCACGACTACCGGGCGCAAGCGCCGGATTAAGTCCCGCACCGATACCTGCTCGTGGTAATCCTTTTCCGCAATATCACGCAGGGCATCAAGGCCTGACAGGGTGAAGATAACAGTGCCTAGCATGAAGTGTAGCCGCCAAAAGCGCTCTGCATCGGGCAGTTCAGGGGTTGCTTGGCGCACTAGCTCAGTGAAGCGCGTAAACACATCCCCATATTCTTGCTGTATATGTCGCCTTAAATGCCCTTGAGCCTGACTGTAGGCTAAGCCTAGCAGGCGCATAAAGACCTTCAAGCTATTACGCTCAGCGGGCACCGCAAGAACCGTCGTTGCCATAGTTTCAAGCAGCGTTTCCAGCGGTATCACCTGCCCATCATGCTGAGCCTCAAGCTCATCAAGCGCAGTGTGAAAACGCAGCGTAAAAGGATCCAGATAGCGGGAAAAAACAGCCTGAATTAAGGCTTTTTTGGAGCCAAAATGATAATTCACAGCAGCAAGATTGACGCGCGCCTTGCTAGTGATGTTGCGCAGCGAGGTTTCAGCAAAACCACGCTCTGCAAACAGCACTTCAGCGGTATCAAGTATACGGGTCACCGTATCAGATTGAGCCATGATGCTCTCCAGAGAAACAGGTGTTTAAAACATCGCAAAATACTATGCCATAACCTGGGTAGTCTCAACGCTTGATTTGTCACCACAATGCCTCGGCACTTATAAGGAAAAGCTGCATAAGAAAAAGCTTAGTTTCAAATCATTGAAGCTCCCAGAGCGGTAAATATTGGTATTGACAAGGCCATATACTGGACAGAGACACATACTGTATACTTAAACACTTACTGTTTAAGTTACCTTCATTTTATGACTGTCTATTCACAATTCTGGAGCTTGGTATGTCGCGTCCACTAACCGCTCGCCAACAGCACGTATTTGATTTTATTGTTAAAACCATGGGCGAATTTGGCTACCCTCCGACGCGCGCTGAGATCGCTAAAGCACTCGGCTTTCGCTCACCTAACGCCGCTGAGGAGCATCTACGCGCACTTGAACGCAAGGGTGTGATCCGCATCATTCGCAACACGTCACGCGGTATACGCTTGCCTAACCAAGAGCCTCAAGACGTATTGGACACATCTGTCAGTACGCTGTCTGCCACGATCGAGCCTGCTCAGGCGGGCCTGCCGGTCATTGGTGAAGTTGCCGCCGGCAGTCCTATTTTGGCTGCCGAGCATATCGACCGCTACTGCCCGCTGCCTGCTGAGTACTTCACCCCCAAAGCGGATTACTTGCTGCGCGTACGTGGCTTATCCATGAAAGATATCGGTATTTTAGAGGGTGACCTGCTGGCCGTGCACCGTACTGAGCGTGTCCGCGACGGTCAGATAGTCGTTGCCCGCTTAGATGATGAAGTCACGGTTAAACGCTTTAAGCGCCAAGGCCATCAGGTCACGCTGTTCGCAGAGAACGCCGACTTTGCGCCGATTGAAATCGATCTACGTTCCCAGTCGCTCGATATAGAAGGCGTTGGCGTTGGCGTGATTCGCGGCGGCAATGGCCAGGCGTTAGGTTAAGCCAGGCATAACGTCATTTATCAATGCCTTCATCAGACCTAATAGAGGTGGTCGCAAAAGCGGCCACCTCATAGCGATAAAGTAGCCTTATTGATAAGCCGCTTAGCTAAATACCACCGTTTTATTGCCATGGATCAGCACGCGGTCTTCTAAGTGCCAGCGTAAACCGCGTGCCAGTACCGCTTTCTCAACATCACGCCCAAAGCGCACTAAATCAGTAGGCGTATGGCAGTGGCTGACACGGTGGATATCCTGCTCAATAATGGGGCCTGCATCAAGCTCCTCGGTGACATAATGGCAGGTAGCGCCAATCAGCTTAACGCCCCGCTGGTAGGCCTGGTGATAAGGTTTTGCTCCCGCAAATGAGGGCAAAAAGCTGTGGTGAATATTGATCACTTTGCCTGAATAACGCGCGCACAGTTCGGGTGGTAGGATTTGCATATAGCGTGCGAGTACGATGCAGTCCGCCTGCGCGCTATCGATTTCAGCCTGTACCTTCGCAAATGATGCCTGTTTATCGTCAGGGTCTACCGGCACGTGGTGGTAAGGAATTCCGTACCACTGCGTCAGCGAACGCAAGTCGTCATGATTGGAAATAACGCCGACAATATCGCAATCCAGCTCCCCCGACTGCCAGCGATAAAGAAGGTCTACTAAGCAGTGCGATTCTCGCGACACCATCAGCACTACGCGCCGACGCTTTTGAGTATCAACCAATGCCCATTGCATGCTGAATTCGCGGGCTACCGGTTCAAAGGCGGCACGCAGCGCTTCTACCGAGATGCCTACTGAGTCTGCCAAGATTTCATAACGCATAAAAAAGCGGCCGGTCTCTAGGTCCGAATGCTGGCTGGCTTCAGTAATCGACCCGCCTTGCTGAGCAATAAAGCTCGACACGCGTGCAACAATACCCACCCGATCAGGGCAAGAAATAACTAAACGATAATAATGCGACATGTGGGCTACTCTTGACCTATTTCAAACATCACTAATGAAAAACTAACCGGATAAACCGGCTTAACAAACCATCACCTTGGCATGTTAACGACGCTGCATAGTGTATCGGAAGGACAACGATGATTGTTAGCCGCCCCTGCCTTCCCGTATAGTTAAGTCACTACTTTTTAGGCTTTTCATAACTGATGCATTCTTCACGCGTTCAAATTCGTCCCCGTCGTCGTCCACCGCTGCGCATATTGCCGCAGGGGGGATGTGGTGAGATCGGAATGAATCTAACGCTATACGGCTATGACAATCACTGGATTGCCGTTGATTGCGGCATGATGATTCGCCAGGATCTTCCTAACTCACCGCTTCAAGTACCCAACGTAGATACGCCGAAGGCGCTGGGGATCGTACCCAAAGCACTGTTTATCACCCATGGTCATGAAGACCACATTGGCGCAGTCGCTTGGCTCTGGCCCATGTGGAACTGCCCTATTTATGCCACGCCGCTGGCAGCAGGGCTACTCAGATTAAAATTCGCCGAACATCAGCTTAGCAGTGCGGCGATACACGTCATTGAGCCTGGCGAAGCTCTAGAAAGCGGCCCATTCACTCTACGTTATTTGCTTTTAACGCATTCCATTCCCGAAAGCTGTGCCCTGATGATGCTGGCCGGTGGCTACCGCGTTTTACATACCGGCGACTGGAAACTTGATCCCGAGCCGCTGATTGGCACGCCCATCAGTGCCGCTCAATTTAAAGCACTTGCCCCCATCGATTTAGTCGTCGGCGACTCAACCAACGCCCCTATGCCCGGTCACTCAGGCAGCGAGGGGGACGTCGCTCGGGCGTTAGCAAAAACACTCAGCCGCTGCGAAGGCCGCGTCGTGGTCTCGTGCTTTGCAAGCAACTTGGCCCGCGTGCTTGCTATAGGCCGCGCCGCACACCAGTGTGGCCGGCGTATCAGCTTAATGGGCCGCTCGATGGAGCGCATGGTCAGCGTAGCGCGCGGGCTGGGATACATGGATGACTTACCGCCCCTGGTGCCCAATCACGACTTGGGCTACCTGCCGCCCGATGAAGTCGTCATTATTGCGACAGGCAGCCAAGGTGAGTCCCGGGCAGCGCTGCAGAGGCTGGCTCAGGGCCGCCACCCTTCTGTCGACTTACAGCCCGGCGATAACGTTATTTTTTCGGCCAAGGTCATACCCGGCAACGAGCGCCCTATTGATCAGCTTAAAAAGCGCTTAACCCAGCTGGGTGTACGTATTTACGACGAGGTGAATCACCCTGAGCTGCATGCGACCGGCCACCCTGCTCAAGAAGAGTTAATTAAGCTCTACCAGTGGCTGAAGCCTAAACACTTGATGCCTGTTCACGGCGAAGCAAGACACCAGCAGGCGCATCAGACAATCGCTGAGCAGTTGGGTATTAGCGCACCGCTAACGCCGGTCAACGGTGATTTATTACGCTTTGACAACTACGGCCTTCACTGTGAAGCACACCATGTGCAGCCACCCTGCATTGTTAATCAGAACAGCGTTGTTCCACACCCCGGATTAGATGCGGCCATTTCCACGGCTCGACGCGGTAGCCTATATTTAGCACTGCCCGTGACCATTAGCGATCACGGCTGGGCGCGTATTGGCCGCTTAATGCTAGATGCAACAAATGCCAGCCCGCTGGATGAAGACAGCTTTATTGACTGGCTTGATGAGCAGCTTGATCAGATTGCCGCCGACACACTCGCAGACCTGCGACAGGCGCTGCAGCCACGCTTGATTCATTGGCTGGCAGATCATATGCAGCACATGCCTGACGTGCACCTGCAAATTACCGCGGCTGAAATGCAAGAGACGTCCTAGCAGACCAGCGTTCTTAATCGTTAGATTTTTTTCTGGGTAGCTAGATGTTTTTCCAACGCGCCACATCCTGTTGATCAGAGTGACGCTCTGCGACCCAATACTCGCCCTGTGCGGAATGCTCTTTCTTCCAGAAAGGAGCCTGAGTTTTTAGATAGTCCATAATAAAATCACAGGCTTCGAATGCTTCACGGCGATGAGCGCTGGCTACAAGCACCCGCACAATTGCATCGCCTGGCTGCATATGTCCTACGCGATGAATAATGCGCACAGCGTTTAGCGCCCAGCGCTGCCCGGCCTGCTCACCGATCGCCTCGAGCGTTCGCTCAGTCATGCCAGGATAGTGCTCAAGTGTTAAACCGGTGACATCGGGCGTTTCATTGAAATCACGCACCAGGCCCGTGAAGCTCACCACCGCACCAATATCGGTGCGCTCTGATAATACCTCATCATATGCGTAGGCCATCGAGAAAGGCGCTGCTTGAATGGCAACCTTAATATCCACGCTTAGCCCCCCGTGACCGGCGGAAAAAATGCTACTTCATCGTTATCGGTCACCAACGCATCATCATTCGCCATCACTTGATTGATCGCGCATAGCGTACGCTGATCGGCCAATAGGTTGTATCGCGAATCGCGTGCAGCCAGTGTCGCTTTTAATCCGCGAATATCACGGCTGGAAAGTGTATCCAGCCCCACGAAGGTCTCGCTCTCGCCGACGCGCTCGCGTAGCTCGGCTAAAAACTTAACGCACACGCACGGCGAAGGACAGCGCTCACTCACGCTGACTTCACCTGCAGAGCCCTCGCCGGTGACAATGGGTGCCTGCTCGCTTAAACGCTGGTAATTACCACGCTGTCCGCCCTGCTTGCTATCGAGCTGAATGGCATCGATACGCATATTTTTATCGACCGCTTTGCACATATCGTAAAGGGTCAAACAGGCGACGGAGACAGCCGTCAGCGCCTCCATTTCAACTCCTGTACGGCCATTTAAGCGACACAACGATGTGACGTGAACACAAGATTGTGCCACATCAATTTCAAACTCAATCGATACCTTAGAGAGCGCTAAAGCATGGCAGAGAGGTATTAGCTCATGGGTTCTCTTCGCTGCCTGAATACCAGCGATACGCGCAGTTGCCAGAACATCACCCTTGGGCAATTGTCCGTCACTGAGTAGCGTTAATGTTTCGGGCTGCATCACAATACGCCCTGAGGCAACGGCTTCGCGGCGGGTTTCTTGCTTATCGCCAACGTCTACCATATTGGCTTCACCACGAGTGTTGAGGTGGGTTAGATGCATAGTAATCACCTTTGCTTTTGTGAAGGCCGCGTCGTTGAGGATTGGGGCATTGAAGGTTGGGTCATTGAAGAATCGGATGCTGAAGGCAGCGCCTTATTTTTTGCATCTACCCAGCTCACGATCCAGCGCGCGATAGCATCAATATCATCAAGATCTAGCCGGGGCACACCGTCAGTCACATCAATTGAAGGCGGCTGGTTCGCTGCTATCGCCGCCACCCATGTCCCCGTCAAAATTGACGCATCGCCAATGCCATCCCGGTACAGTACCAGCTTAGGTATTGGCCAGGTTTTAAAACCTTCGACAATCACAAGGTCGGGGTGATGCGGCACCAGCATGGCGATCAACTTAGCCAAGTCAGGCTCAGCCTGCCCGGGCGTTTCCTGCATCAGTGCAAACCGCTGATGTGAAGCCACCAGCACCGGAGCCGCACCGGCGCAGCGTAGCTTATGACTGTCCTTGCCGGGCTGATCTACATCAAACGAGTGATGGGCATGCTTAATCACGGCCACTTGTAGGCCATGCTCATTCAACTGCGGCAATAGCTTTTCTAATAGCGTCGTTTTACCGGTGCCACTCCAAGCAGCTATGCCCAAAATGGGAAAGGGTGCCGCTAGTTCATTTTTCATGCTGCCGACGCTCCTGGTTACCACTGGCGCGCTGTCATCCAAGCGATGCACGCGGTGTTCAAAACGCTAATGTTATTCGCCCTCTTGCTCTTGGGGTAATAGCCAGTTCAGCACAATACCCACTAGCGCAGCTAAGCTGACGCCCTGCAGCGTAAACTGGCCATCCCCAAACTGCATACCACCAATTCCAAACACCAGTATCAATGAGACCACTACTAGATTGCGGGGTGCCGTTAGCGATTGCCCAGCACGTACAAGTGTATTCATTCCTACCACTGCGATAGAACCAAACAACAGCGTCATAATGCCGCCCATCACAGGGCCCGGAATGGTTTGCAAAAATGCGCCTAGCTTAGCAACAAAGGCTAATATAATGGCGACGATCGCGGCGACTATCATGTACTTTGGGTTAAATGCTCGCGTGAGAGTCACTGCCCCCGTTACTTCTGAATAGGTTGTATTGGGCGGCCCACCAAATAAAGCAGCTACCGTCGTTGCTAATCCATCGCCGAGTAAAGTGCGATGCAGACCCGGCTTTTCAAGATAGTTTTTGCGCGTCACCGATCCAATAGCCACCATATCACCAATGTGTTCAACCGCCGGGGCAATAGCAACGGGGATCATGAACAGGATAGCGGCCCAATGAAAACTTGGTGCTGTAAAGCTGGGCATCGATAGCCATGCGGCCTCATGAATCGGCGTAAAGTCGACCACACCCATTAGTAGCGCTAGCACATAGCCCGTAAAAATCCCGCCAATAATCGGCAATAGTCTTAGCAGCCCACGCCCAAAAACGGCGAGCAGCAGCGTCACCAGCAAGCTGGTCATTGATAAGAAAATGGCGGCACCATAGCCAATGTTATCGCTAGTTTCACCTGTGGCCATACTCACAGCGACGGGCGCCAGCGCAAGACCAATTACCATAATGACTGGCCCGACCACGACCGCAGGCAGTAGCCGGTGCAGCCAAGCGGTACCTTTTAAGCGCACGGCTTGTGAAATAACCACATACACCAAGCCAGACGCCATTAGCCCACCCATCGTAGCTGGAATGCCAAAGCTGGCTACCGAGCCTTGAATAGGTGCAATAAAGGCAAACGATGAGGCTAAAAACACCGGTACGCTTTGGCTAGTGACTGAATGGAACACCAGCGTGCCCACACCAGCTGTAAACAGAGCGACACTTGGATCAAGCCCGGTTAAAAGAGGCACTAATACCAAGGCACCAAACGCGACAAAGAGCATTTGCGTACCGGTTAATAGCACTTTTGCCCACGACTCAGTTTGGCCGGCAACGTCACACATCGGTGATATCCTAGAGATGATTAAATTGTAATGTGCAAAAAAATGCCCCTAACGCAGAACGTAAGGGGCAGTCTGAAAAAGGACGCTTAGCGCGTTCCGAAAATCTTATCGCCAGCGTCGCCTAGCCCTGGAACGATATAGCCATTTTCATCCAATCGGTCATCAACGGAAGCGGTATAAATTTCGACATCAGGGTAGGCTTCCTGCACCCGCTTAATGCCTTCCGGTGCGGCGACTAGCACAATCACTTTCATGTGTTCACAGCCGCGCTCGCGCAACATATCTAACGTGGCGACCATAGAACCGCCTGTTGCCAGCATAGGATCAATGACAATCGCCATGCGCTCTTCAATATCGTTGGCAAACTTGGCGAAATAAGGAACCGGTTGCAGCGATTCTTCATCGCGGTAAAGCCCTACGACGCTGACCCGCGCACTGGGGATAAGGTCCGTTACGCCTTCCAACATGCCAAGTCCGGCACGTAAAATGGGCACAACGGTGACTTTTTTACCCTTTAACCGACGCGTGGCGATCGGCTCGCCGTTCCAGCCCTGAATCTCATGGTCTTCAAGTTCCAGACCTTTGGTTGCTTCATAGGTCAACAGTTTGGCGACTTCACCTGCTAGTTCACGAAAGCTCTTAGTGCTCAGATCAACTTCACGCATCAGCCCCAATTTATGTTGAACAAGCGGATGGTTAATAGCGTAAACACTCATGGGACTTCCTCACTGCAGGGGATTCAGAATGGCAACCTGAGATCTTTCATTAGGCGCAAAATTGCGCACATTCTAACCGCAACCCGTTTCTAGGTTAAGGGGTTTCCGGTAATTGCCACTCAATAGGCGCTCGCCCCTGCGCTTGCAGGAACTGATTTGCTTGTGAAAAATGCCGTGTACCGAAGAAACCTCGGTACGCTGAAAGCGGTGAAGGGTGAGGTGCTTCGAGTATTAAATGCCGGCTTTGATCAATTAACGCGATCTTCTGGCGTGCATGCCCCCCCCAAAGGAGAAATACACAGGGAGGCGAATGCTGGCTAACCGTCTCGATAGCGCGATCGGTAAACGGCTCCCATCCTTTTCCTCGATGGGATGCCGCATTACCCTGCTCAACGGTGAGCGAAGTATTCAATAACAGCACGCCCTGTCTCGCCCACGCTTCCAGATGACCGTGGCGCACCGGCGTAAAGCCGACATCAGTGGCCAACTCTTTATAGATATTAACCAGCGACGGCGGCACGGGAATACCGGCCTGCACAGAGAAACACAGGCCGTGCGCCTGATGGGGGCCGTGGTAAGGATCTTGGCCTAGAATGACCACTTTCACTTCGCTTAACGGGGTCAGTTCGAAAGCACGAAACCACTGCGTAGAGTGCGGGTAGATAACTTTTTTGGCCGACTTTTGCTGTGCTAAAAATGCCTTTAGCGCCAGCATGTAATCTGCCTCAAACTCATTACCCAGCCACTGACTCCAATCGTTGGGAAGTGGATTGGCCATACTTACCTCTTCAGTTGATCAACAAGCGGCTCAACGTAAGCGACGCCCATGTCCCAGGGAAACTGGATCCAACACTGCTGAGCCACTTCTGTCAGATATTGATCGACTAAGGGGCGGCCGTCCGGCTTGGCATAAATAGTGACAAAGTGCGCCTTGGGTAGCATTTTACGCACTGCCCGCGCCGTTTTACCGGTGTCGACTAAGTCATCAACCAGTAGCCATCCGTCGCCGTCGTGCTCGACGCCCTTCATAATATCCAGACCGCCCTGATCCATATGGTCATAGCTTTTAATGCACACGGTATCGATCAGCCGGATATCCAATTCCCGCGCAATTAATGCAGCAGGAATTAAACCGCCACGCGTAATCGCCACGATGCCTTTAAAATCACGCTCGATCATCTGGTGACAAAGCGCACGCACATCGCGGTGCAGCTGATCCCAGGAAACAGTGAAGTGTTGGTGATAACGGTCGCTGCTCATGGGGATTACTCGTCTTCGTTGAAAGAACAAACTGCGAATACGCTGTAACCGGCATCGCGAATTTTCTGTGAACCACCCAGCTCAGGCAGATCAATAATAGTGGCTGTCTCAACGACGTTGCCACCGCTGCGTTGAATGAGATTTGCCGCTGCCATCATCGTGCCACCGGTCGCTATCAGGTCATCCATCAACAGAATGCGGTCATCCTTTTGGAAAGCATCGGAATGTAGCTCGACCTCCGAGTGGCCGTACTCAAGCGTGTACGTTTCACTGATGGTTTTGAACGGCAGCTTGCCCTTCTTACGCACCGGGACAAAGCTGCAACCCAATTCATATGCCAGCGGTGCGCCAATGATAAACCCACGAGCATCGATGGCCGCGATGGCATCCAGGTTCATTTCTTGATAACGATGAACAAAGCTATCAATCAGCTTGCGAAAAGCCGCGCTATTTTGTAACAAAGGAGTGATATCACGAAAATTTACGCCCTGCTCAGGCCAGTCAGGAACCGTGCGAATGACGGACTTAATGTAGTCGCCGTAGATACTCATCGCGCCTCTCATCGATTAGTAGAAAAAGTAGTAAAAAAACAGTAGAAAAGAGTCAAAATCAGGGGGTCATCACCCCATGAATAGATATCTCGCGGCAAACAGCAGCGACAAAATAATGACAGCTGGATTCAGATCGCTGAAACGGCCCGACAATGTTTTGATGGCAACATAGCTAATAAAGCCCAGCGCAATCCCCTCAGCAATGGAGAACGTCAGTGGCATCGCCAGGGCTGCAATCAAAACCGGCGCGGCATCGGTAGGGTCATCCCAGTTGGCATGCGCCAAGCTACCCGCCATCAATACCGCAACGTATAGCAGCGCACCGGCGGTGGCGTAGGCAGGAATAGAGCCGGCTAGCGGTGCAAAAAACAGGCTGATAAGGAACATCACGCCAACCACTACTGCGGTCAAACCGGTACGGCCGCCCGAGGCAATACCCGCGGTTGATTCAATATAGCTCGTCGTGGTTGAAGTACCCAACGCAGCACCCGCCATAGACGCGGTACTGTCTGCCATCATGGCGCGACCAATGCGGGGCAGCTTGCCATCTTTATCTAGCAGCTTACCCCGATGAGCAACGCCCACTAAGGTGCCCGAAGTATCAAATAGGTCCACAAACAAGAAAGCGAAAATCACGCTGAGCATCGCTACATCTAACGCACCCATCAAATCCATCGCCATAAAGGTAGGTGCAATGGAGGGCGGCATCGACATTAATCCACCGTACTGGTTATGCCCAAGCAGCATCGCCAGTACGGTGATGCCCAAAATACCGATCATTACTGCGCCGGTTACCCGCAGGTAAGAGAGAGCGGTAATAACAAAGAAGCCCAGCAAGGCATAAATAGCCGGCGGCTGAGAGAGATCTCCCAGCGAAACGAAGGTGGCAGGATTAGCAACGACAATCCCTGCGTTTTTAAGCGCAATCATCGCCAGGAACAGCCCGATACCGGCCGCAATCCCCAGCCGCAACGACATCGGAATGGCATTAATAATCCATTCGCGAATTCTGAAAATACTGAGTAAAAAGAACGTCAGACCAGAAAAGAACACCGCTCCCAACGCTGCTTCCCAGGTGTAGCCCATCCCTAGCACTACGCCATAGGTAAAGAAAGCGTTCAATCCCATACCAGGCGCCTGGGCGATGGGGTAATTAGCCCACAGTCCCATCACGAAACAACCAATAGCCGCCGCTAAGCAGGTGGCCACAAACACTGCGCCGTAATCCATCCCCGCTTCAGAAAGGATGCTTGGGTTGACAAAAATAATGTAAGCCATCGTCAGGAACGTGGTGATCCCTGCGATAACTTCTGTCTTTACATTGGTTTTGTGCTCGGAGAGCTTGAAGTAGTTATCCAGACGTTTCATGAATATTGTTGTCCTTAGCGCTAACGCCGCATCAGCATGCGTTCCGGTGCCCAGAAAAGCCGCACATACTACCGAAACGCTCCACGTGATGCGAGCGCCCCAGCATAGCGGCCCCTAATCGCGAGAAAGTCCCGCGGCTTAATGCCAAGCAATCTTCAGGCCATGGGCTAACCAATTGGTCAATTCCATAACGCACCAATATAATAATCACCGCTGCTATAGGCCTTACTATGGAAGGCCTACCTGTTAAACCCGCGGCTGCGTAGCCAGAATACGCTCTACAGTTTCAACGATGACCTGCGTTTGTGGATCGATTTCAATATTGACCTGATCCCCAGGCGCCCGGTCTTGAAGAGTAGTGCGTGCCAGCGTTTCAGGAATTAAATTAACGCTAAACTCAGCACCGGCCTCTGTTTGGCGCACGTCGCCTATCGTCAAGCTAATGCCATCGACACCGATATAGCCCTTCTCAAATACGAAGCGGCCAAGCCGTTCGGGAAGGGCAAACCACAGGCGACGATTATTGGGTGCCTCTTCAATCGCCACCACGTCTGCCATAGAAATAATATGACCCGACATCGAGTGCCCGCCAATTTCATCACCAAAGCGCGCCGCCCGCTCTATATTGACGCACTGCCCTGGCGTAATGGCACCAAGATTGGTCAAACGCAGCGTTTCGCGCATTAAATCAAAGCTTACGTTATCACCCTCGATCGACGTTACCGTCAAACACACTCCGTTATGGGCAACCGATGCGCCGATCTCAAGGCCCGCTCGCATTGAGAGAGGCATTTCAACTATGTGCACGCGAAACTCATCCAGTTCACGCACTGCCACTACCTTCGCAACCCCTTGCACAATGCCAGTAAACATAAAGCTCTTATCTCCTAAATTTCAGCGCTAGCGGAATTCTGGGCACAAGCTTACTACTGGTGCCTCGCTCTTGCGCACTCTTCTCCAATATATTGCCTGCTAACCCGATAATGCTGAATGGCTAAGCAACCTCTCACCCAGTCAAGCCAAACATATGACCAAGCATATTGATTAGTGAAAAATACGAAAAAAGTGACCAATGTCAGGAAATATCGCTATTTTTCCAGCTTAAAACATACAATCAGACGGATGTGATTGACAGGGCATGTCGGCATATTTAAACTTTGGTCGCAAATTTAATGACGCCGATTTGTACCCATATTGCGGGCGTCCACCTACTTATTGGCCAAGCCATTGTTAGGTGAAGTGCAGCTAATAGGGTGTGTCCAGCGCTGATGGTCACCCAGGCGGGTGGCTTTTTTTATTTTCAGCCCTCCCCTTGGCCACTTGAAATTTGCACCCCCGCACCCGTCTTCGGCCTACCGTTAAGGCAGACGCTATGATTGAACTTAGCAACGTCAGTAAAACCTACTTCAGCAACACCTCTGTCGGCAAAAGAAAGGGCAACGACAAAAACGCTGTCCATGCACTCAAAAATGCCAGCCTCAGCGTTCCGAAAGGCGCAATTCATGGCGTCATTGGGCTTTCCGGCGCAGGCAAGTCCACGCTAATTCGCTGCGTCAATCTACTTGAGCGGCCCACGAGTGGCAGCGTTACGGTAGATGGTCAAGAAATGACGCGCCTAAGCAACGCAGAGCTTAATCGTGCACGCCACCGAATTGGGATGATCTTTCAGCACTTCAATTTGCTCACCACACGTACAGTATTCGACAACGTCGCGCTTCCCCTTGAACTAATGGGCCAAAAACGTCACGCCGTGCTTGAGCGCGTTATTCCGCTACTGGAAATGGTTGGCCTGGCGGACAAAGCCGATCAATACCCTGCTCAGCTTTCTGGCGGACAAAAACAGCGCGTTGCCATTGCGCGTGCCCTGGCTAGCAAGCCGCAGGTTCTACTTTGCGATGAAGCGACCTCGGCACTCGACCCGCAAACTACCAGCTCAATTCTGGAGCTGCTGCGTGACATTAATCGTCAGCTTGGCATTACCATCTTATTGATTACTCATGAAATGGAGGTGGTGAAATCGATTTGCCATCGAGTGAGCCTGATTTCTGACGGCAAACTGGTTGAAGACGCTGAAGTGGGCGACTTTTTCACCGCGCCGCGCACTCAGCTGGGTCGAGAATTCCTCAATGATTTCCTGCAGCTAACGCCGCCTAAAGAGCTGATTGAACGACTCATGGACGCGCCCGGCCATAATACTCACCCTGTAGTCCGTCTCACCTTCTCGGGCGACGCGGTCTCAACGCCGCTCATTTCGCGCCTTGCCCGCGAATGCGGTGTCGACGTCAGCATTTTGCAGGCTAAAGTAGAATCTATTCAGGAACGCACCCTAGGCTTAATGATTGCAGAGCTATTAGGTACGGCGGCGCAAACTCAGCAGGCCATGGCGTATCTTGAATCTCATCAATTGCAGGTAGAGGTACTTGGCTATGTCCAGCGCAATGATTGATCTTATTTTACAGGCCACGCTGGACACTCTTTACATGGTGGCCATATCGGGGCTGATTTCAACGCTGGTTGGCCTACCGCTAGGCGTATTGCTTTACGTCACGCGCCCCCGCCAAATATTAGCAAAGCCTGTGCTTAACCAAGCGCTTAGCGTCATTACTAACATTGGCCGTTCAATCCCTTTTATCATTTTGATGGTGGCCATCATTCCTTTTACGCGCATGCTTGTTGGCACGTCGATTGGCATCAATGCGGCTTCGGTGCCGCTAACGATTGCCGCCATTCCGTTTATTGCACGCTTGGTTGAAGCGGCGCTCAATGAGCTTTCACCGGGACTCATTGAAGCCGCACAAGCAATGGGCGCCACCCCCTGGCAGATCATTTGCAAAGTACTCATTCCAGAGGCTCGCGGCGGCATCATGACGGGCTTAACGATTACCGTCGTAACGCTGGTGAGCTACTCGGCCATGGCAGGTGCAGTCGGTGGCGGTGGCCTAGGCGATTTAGGCATACGCTATGGCTATAACCGCTTCAACCCGACCATTATGCTCATTACGGTCGTGATTCTGGTCATCATGGTGCAAGGCTTCCAGAGCCTAGGCGACTACCTGGTTCGTAAAAGTGATCGCAAGTAGCTATTTATTTGGCCCATTATAATTACTCGGCCACATATAACCAAAACGAATTAGACACAGAGTTTTTATTCCCGCATCATTGCAGCATTATCTACAACGTGATTGGAGAAACGCCATGCAAAAGCTCATTATCGGTAGCCTGACAGTCCTAGCCCTTGCGGTGAATGTCGCCAACGCAGAGACTCGCAGCATCAAAATGGGTACCGTTGCGGGCCCTGAAACAGAAGTAATGGAAGTAGCGGCACGCATCGCTAAAGAAGAATACGACCTTGATGTCGAAATCATTGAATTTACTGACTTCGTCACACCTAACGTTGCGCTCGCGGATGGCAGCTTAGATGCTAATGCCTACCAGCACGAACCCTACCTAGACACCATGATTAACGACCGTGGTTACGAGCTCGCGGTGGCAGGCTACACTTTCGTTTATCCGATTGGCGCTTACTCGGAGAAATACGACAGCATTGATGACTTGCCTGACGGCGCACAAATTGCTCTACCCAATGATCCGACCAACGAAGGTCGTGCGCTGATCTTGATGCACAATGAAGGCCTGATCACCCTTAACGATCCGGAATTCCTTGAAGCAACGCCTATCGATATTGCTGAAAACCCGCGCAACTTCCGCTTCCGTGAAATTGAAGCAGCTCAGCTACCGCGCGTACTGCCCGATGTTGACATGGCGTTCATCAACAATACCTTTGCACAGCCAGCGGGCTTAAGCCTTGATGACGCCCTGATTAAAGAAGGCCCTGAGTCGCCTTACGTCAACCTGATCGCCGTGCGTGCGGGTGATGAAGAGCGCGAAGAGATTCGCCAACTGGTCGATGCCTATCAGCGTGATGAAGTCATTGAAAAAGCGGAAGAGTTATTCAAAGGCGCGGCCGTTCCCGGCTGGACTAAGTAACGCCAAGCACTGCCTCCTTCGCAGTAAAAAGATATGCTAAGCCGGCCCTGCGCCGGCTTTGTGCGCTTTGAAAAAAACACCGGTCTTATCCGGTTTCTAAACAAGGAAGCCACATGCAAACCACAGTCGATTTCTCGATGCTTAACCGCCAGCTGGAAGCGCTGCTGGACACACGGGACTGGCTAACCAACAGCGCACAGACAGGCGCGTTTATCGCTCAACAGCTTAGCGATTTAAACTGGGTAGGTTTTTACCTTCAGCGTCAATCTGACGTACTCAGCCTGGGGCCCTTCCAAGGCCATCCTGCATGCCATCCGATCCCCTTCAGCAAAGGTGTCTGCGGTGCCGCTGCGCGCCAGCAAACCACTCAGCGAATCGACGACGTACATGCAGTTGAAGATCATATTGCCTGCGATGCCAACTCACGCTCCGAGCTCGTGGTTCCTATCGTTGTCAATGGCCACCTCTGGGGCGTACTAGATTTAGATAGCCCACTGCACGGGCGCTTCACGCAGCAAGATCAAGCTGGCATTGAAGCGCTTGTTGCCACCTTTATTCAGCAAACTGATTTACCCAATTTCACCGCCGAAGCTAACTAGCACAAATACAAAAACACCTCATGCGTTATTGCACGAGGTGTTTTGAGATAATTGGTAGGACCAGGCGGATTTGAACCGCCGACCTCCACGATGTCAACGTGGCGCTCTAACCAACTGAGCTATGGTCCTAAAATTGATGCTTGTAAAATTTGGTAGGACCAGGCGGATTTGAACCGCCGACCTCCACGATGTCAACGTGGCGCTCTAACCAACTGAGCTATGGTCCTACTGGCACTGCTCGCAGACACAATCGTGCCAAGCAACGGATGCGAATTGTACGTCCTTACCACTGAATTGCAAGCTTTTTCCCTGCTCTGCTTCGCTTCTTTGCACGACTCACTCGATAACAAATTATCGTCTAACCCGTGCACTTATATTATTACATCGCAGGCTAAGTATTTTAGTATGATGGCCATTATCTATAGGGAGGTAAGCCATGCTCGGTATTTTGCTAGGAAGCATCGCCATCGCGCTGTTATTAGCCACGCTCATTGCGCGCATCGAATTGCACTGGTGGTGGATTCGCAGTTTTGAATTTCCACGCTTACAGATTGCATGCGTAGCGCTCGCGGACTTTATACTGGCGGCTAACTTTGTTGATTCAGGACGCTGGCAGTGGATTGCACTAGGCGCATCAGGCATTACCTTTTTGGTTCAGGCCTATTACATCTTGCCATGGACACCGCTTTGGCCTGTGCAGGTTCAAGCGGCAGAAAGTCCAGATAAAGGCCGCACCATTACGCTGCTAATCGCTAACGTTTTAACGCCAAATCGGCAGGCCCAATCGCTTATCGACATGATAAACAAGCATCAGCCTGACATCGTACTGACGCTTGAGTCTGATCAGTGGTGGGAAGACCAGCTAGACCCCGCATTGAAAGAAAACTGGCCCAATAGCGTTAAAATCCCGCTCGACAATCTTTACGGCATGCACCTCTACTCGCATTTGGAGCTAACCAATACTTCCATAGAGTGGCTGATCCAAGACGATATTCCGTCTATTCATACTACCGTCACGTTAGAAAACGGCGATAAGCTTTGCCTCTACGCACTGCACCCACGCCCGCCTGCGCCCAGCGAGAGTGAGAAATCTTTGTGGCGCGACGCGGAGCTGTTACTCGTCGGCAAGAAGATTTATGACAACCCACAGCCGACGCTAGTAGCTGGCGATCTTAATGACGTAGCGTGGTCACGGACAACACGGCTCTTTTGTCGCGTTGGCGGCATGCTCGACCCACGCCGAGGCCGCGGGTTATTCAGCACCTTCCACGCTAAATATCCAATGTTACGCTGGCCTCTGGACCATATTTTCGTGACCGAGCACTTCACCTTGGTAGGCATGCAGCGCCTAAGCTACTTCGGCTCAGATCACTACCCTATCCTCGCGACCTTTTGCTATCGCCCCTCGCGCAAAGACGAGCATGAAACGCCCGAAGCCAGCGCAGAGGAACAGGAAGAGGCCAGCGAAACGATTCAAGAAGGCAAAACCGAACATCAAGAAACCTAATTGCTGACGCCCCCCAAAGGCCGGGTTACTCGGGAATACCGCCTTGCGTCAATACGGCCGGATCTAACAGGCGCTCAAGCGTTTCCCTATCCAGGTCTGTATTCTCCTCAGCAACATCAATGATCGGCCTACCCGCCTGGTAGGCCTTTTTGGCAATAGCGGCCGCTGCGTTATAGCCAATCACACCATTTAACGCCGTTACCAGAATAGGGTTGCGTGCCAGGGGCGCTTTCAGATTCTCTTCACGCACCTTAAAGGTCGCAATTGCGCGATCAGCGAGCAGTCGAGAAGTATTGCTCATCAAGTTAATTGAAGTGAGCAAATTGGAAGCCACTAGCGGCAGCATGACATTCAATTGGAAGTTACCGCTTTGTCCCGCAACGGTAATCGCCGCGTCTAAGCCAATAACCTGTGCAGCGGCCTGAGCGGCTGACTCGGGAATCACAGGGTTTACTTTACCCGGCATGATTGAGCTGCCGGGCTGCAGCGCCTCAAGCTCAATTTCACCCAGCCCAGCCAGCGGTCCTGAATTCATCCAGCGCAGATCATTGGCAATTTTCATAATCACACAGGCCAGACCTTTTAACTGCCCTGACAGCTCTACCGCCGCATCTTGTGACGAGAGACTGGCAAAAAAACTATCGTTAGGAGCAAACATTAACCCCGTCTGTTCACTGAGTTCCTGAGCAACCTGCTCAGCGAATCCATCAGGGGCATTGATGCCAGTGCCCACCGCAGTGCCACCCTGCGCTAAACGGCAAAGCCTTTGCATTGCGCTATCAAACCGCTCGATGGCTTGATTGAGCTGGCTTGACCAAGCGCCTAGCTCTTGATCCATGCGTAGCGGCATAGCATCCATTAAATGGGTGCGGCCCGTTTTAACGATATGGCTTAGCTCACTAGCACGGCGGTCAATCGTGTCACGCAAATGTACCAGCGCGGGCCGGAGAGTTTCATGCACACCAATGGCGGCCGAGAGATGAATAGCGGTTGGAATCACATCGTTGCTCGACTGCCCCATATTGACGTGATCATTGGGAGTGACGTCGACACCCTCTCGGGACGCCAGGTTGGCCAACACCTCATTGACGTTCATGTTAGAGGAGGTACCTGAGCCGGTTTGAAACACATCAATGGGAAAATGCTGATCATGAATACCGGTTAGCACTTCACGCGCAGCTTTCTGGATCGCTTCTCCCCGCTCATTATCAAGCTCCCCCGATGCTTGATTGACACGTGCTGCGGCTAATTTGATGCGAACAACCGCATGAATAAAGGCCGGGGGCATGGGCGTGTGAGAAACCGGAAAGTTATTAATTGCTCGCTGCGTTTGCGCACCGTAAAGGGCATCTGCGGGCACTTCCAACTCACCCATGCTATCGCGTTCAATACGTGTTGCCATTGCTGGTCCTCCTATGAATATGACGACTCCTCCTGGTCTGAGCGCAAAGCCGTGATATCGTTCGCCAAGGGTTGCCAAACGCTTATCAAATAAAGCCTGCTTCAAAAAAAGACGTCTTCAATAAAGTCTTAACGAACTGCTCAGCACATGCGTTTAAAGCCAATGTTGCACCGCACAAAAGTCTTTGCTATGCTGCATGGCAAGATAACGCGTATAGATGCCAGTACGTAAGCAGTACCCACCTCTGGATGGCTGTTTCTGGCAATCTATTTTAGCAGTGCTGTCTCTGGCCGTGCTGTTGCAACCCTAGAGGGAATGGATATGAATACTGTTAATACGAATGAAATGACCCAGCAGTTTGACAATATGTTTATGGCGCCTGCACGTGCTTTTATGACATTAAGCGTTGATTACGCTGAAAAAATGATCAATGCTCAGATGGATGCCAGCAAAGCCTATACAGACACAGGCATCGCGCAGATGCGTCAGATGATGAACGTAAAAGACGCGGAAGGCCTGCGTAGCTATATGGAAAGCCAGCAAAACGTTGCTAAAGAATTGGCCGAGCGCGCTAAGGGCGATGCAGATAAAGTAGTGTCATTGCAGCAGGATTTTATTCAGAAAAGCCAAAAATTGACTGAAGACAATGTCAAGCAAGCGCAAACCGCCGCTAGCAAAATGAGCAAAACCGCTTAACGCTTTACCCATATTATAAGCGGGTGAACCAGCTCGTTAAAACGCCACCGCAGGCCCTGCCTACGGTGGCGTTTTAGTGGTTGTCGAATCATTTTTTACCCCTATTGATAAACCAGTCCTTACCAACCCAGGGCAGACTTTACAAACGGTATCGTCAGTTTACGCTGAGCCGTCAGCGACGCCTTATCAAGCGTTTCAACCGCACGACAAAGCTCACCTAGCTCACGCGGGCCTCGATGTAGAATATAGCGACCCACGTCGTCGGGTAGCTGTATGCCTCTCACGCTGGCACGTAGCTTTAGAGCAGCCAAACGCTCGCTGTCGTCATCTAGCGGATGAACGTGAAAAGTAACCCCCCAGGTTAACCGCGAAGCGAGATCAGGCAACTGCACATTTAATTGGCGTGGAGAGGCATTAGCAACAATCAATAGCCTTTTACCTGCGTCCCGCAGCCGATTAAAAGCGTGAAACAGGGCCTCTTCCCAGCGCTTGCGCCCGATTACGCACTCCAAATCATCGATAGCCACAAGATCCAGCCGCTCGATATCTTCCAGCATCAGCGGCGGAAAGTGGCCTAAGTCGCCCAGCGGCAAATACAGCGCGCGCTTATCTGCATCTGACGCTGCGTGACAGGCCGCTTGAAGCAGGTGACTGCGCCCTACGCCAGGCGCCCCCCACAGGTATAGAAACTGCTCACCCTCTACCGTTAGCTGCTGGGTGACATGCTCTACTAGCGAAGCGTTCGCACGCCCCGCATAGTAGTTATTAAACGTGGCATCATCACGTAAACCAATGCCCAGAGGAAGCTGTGCCGGTGTTCGGCTCATGGTGACTCCCGTTTATCATCACGACTCAACTCATCATGATATGACGAACTTACCTCGATAATTTTTGGCTGATCGTCGGTATTTTTATCGTCGTACAGCTCGCTGTGCTGATAGCGTACTTTGACTTCTTTAAGCAGCACCAAAATCACCGCAGCCACCGGTAGTGCCAACAATACCCCGGTTAAACCAAACAGCTTTCCACCCGCCAACACGGCAAAGATAACCGCTACCGGATGTAGGCCAATTTTATCGCCCAACAGCTTAGGTTGAAGTACCACGCTCTCAGCCATTTGACCAATGCTGAAGACTAAAATTACGCCCACCACAGCCCACCACGTGGCGTATTGAAAGAGCGCCACCACAAGCGCGATCACCAAGCCGACAATAAAACCCAAGAACGGTACGATGCTCACCAGCCCGGATACGAAGCCGATCAGCAGGCCGAAGTTAAGCCCCATCAGCGTCAAACCTACTGCATAAATAATCCCTAAGCAGAGCATGACCAGCAGCTGTCCGCGTAAAAATGAGGAAAGTACATCATCGCAGCGGCGCGCTAAGCGAAAGGTATCATCAGCCCACTGACGGGGGATTAAATTAGCAATATTGTCGAGCAACCGATTCCAGTCTAAAAGTAGATAAAAAGTCACCACGGGAATCAATGCAACGTAAGTCACCCAGGACGCAAACGCCATCCCCGAACGACCAATCTGGCCCAGTGCCTGCGCTAAATAACCACCCGCATCGCGCCAGTTCTCAGCGAGCGTTTCACGGGCATTGGTTAACTCTGCGGTCAAGTCATAACCTGTCCACTCCTGCACCTGGGGAGCCAGTATGTTTTCGACCCAGTTGAAAATACTCGGAATAGCTTCTCCCAACTGCTTAAGTTGCTGAACAACCAGCGGTATCAATATCAGTAAACTCACCACTAGAATGATGAGCAGGACTAAAAACACACTACTCACCGCCAGGGGCCGATTCATACCCCAGCGCTGGAAGCGATTAGCCAGCGGGTCGGCCAAATAAGCGAGAATCATCCCAGCAATAAAAGGCATCAGCACTGAATCTAGCAAATATATAGAACCGCCTATCACTACCAAAAACAGGACACCCCACCAAGAATTGCGCATGCTTCCCTCTCAAATATGGATTTAAATCGATCATTTTCACTAAGCGTTACTATGCCGTATATCAGCAAAACCTGCTCGTAAGCTTTTCAACATGTTTCACAGCGGTGCGGCCTGCGCCACTGAGTGTTACAATCCGCTTCAGTTATCGTCCAGCACTGGCCATGTCGCCAGCACTACCAGCACCGCTATTTGCTTCACAGGATCTGTCATGACCGAGACCTCTTCTTCTTCGGCTACTCCTTCCCTCAGCTACAAGGACGCAGGCGTCGATATTGATGCCGGTAACGCCCTGGTTGACCGCATTAAACACGTTGCCAAGCGCACTACTCGCCCAGAAGTAATGGGTGGACTTGGCGGCTTTGGCGCCCTGTGCGAAATACCGGCAGGCTACCGGCAGCCCGTTCTTGTCTCAGGCACCGATGGAGTCGGTACCAAGCTGCGCCTAGCCATGGATCTTGGCAAACACGACACCATTGGGATTGATTTAGTCGCGATGTGTGTCAACGACTTGATCGTCGCCGGCGCCGAGCCACTGCTATTTCTTGACTACTATGCCACGGGTAAGCTCGATGTGGATATTGCTGCCGACGTTGTCACCGGAATTGGCGCTGGCTGCGAACTGGCGGGTTGCGCGTTAGTCGGTGGCGAAACCGCCGAAATGCCGGGGATGTATGAAGGTAGCGACTATGATTTAGCAGGCTTTTGCGTCGGCGTCGTTGAAAAAGCAGACATTTTGGATGGCAGTAAAGTCTCTGAAAACGACGTTGTGTTGGGCCTTGCATCATCAGGCCCGCACTCCAACGGCTACTCGCTGATCCGCAAAATTCTTGATGTTAGCAATGCCTCGCTCGACACCGACATTGACGGTACGACCCTAGGCGATGCGCTGATGGCGCCTACCCGCATCTATGTTAAATCACTGCTGTCTTTAATGCGCGAAAGTGATATCGCCGTGCACGCGCTATCGCACATCACCGGTGGCGGGCTGCTGGAAAATATTCCCCGCGTTCTGCCTGATGACCTGGCTGCCCACATTGATATTCATAGCTGGACACGCCCCGCCGTGTTTGATTGGTTACAGGCACACGGCAATGTCAACGAAACCGAAATGCATCGCGTCCTCAACTGCGGCATTGGCATGGTGGTGGTGGTCTCACAGCAACAAGCGGATGAGGCAGTCGCTTACCTAGAAACGCAGGGCGAAACCGTGTACCGCCTGGGCAAGATCGTTAAACGCCAAGAGGAAGCCGTCATTCTGGAGAGCCTCCCGGCATGACCAATACGGACTACCAAAGCGACACCATTAAAGACGTAACGCCAGAACCTGTCGGTGCTCGACGTATCGTTGTACTGGTTTCTGGCAATGGCAGCAATCTGCAGGCGCTGATTGATGCTCAGTCACATGACCGCTTAGGCGGTGGTGAAATCGTTGCGGTCATATCCAATATCGCTGATGCCTACGGCTTAAAGCGAGCCCATGAAGCAGGTATTGAAGCGGTCGCGCTGCCCCATCGCGAATATGACAGCCGCGAAGCCTATGATGGCGCATTGATTAAAGTCATTGAACGCCACGAGCCGGATCTCATCATTCTGGCAGGCTTTATGCGTATTTTAACGCCTCGCTTTGTGCAACGTTTCCTGGGACGTATGCTCAACATCCACCCGTCGCTGCTGCCCAACTACCCGGGGCTTAATACCCACGCGCGGGCTCTGGCCGACAGCGTGGAAAGCCACGGCTGCAGTGTCCACTTTGTGACCGAAGAGCTAGACGGCGGCCCGGTGGTATTACAAGCCGAGCTACAGGTAAGTACTGATGACACGGTAGAAACGCTTCAAGAGAAGGTACGCTCGCGCGAACATCTGCTTTATCCGATTGCGGTACAGTGGTTCTTAGAAGGCAGGCTGCAGTTCAGTGCAGATGGCGCCAAAATGGACGGACAGCTGCTACCCGAATACGGAATGCGCCTCTCCCATGCCGATGCGGCGGAAGAGCTTGATGAGGAGCCTGACGACGAATCGCACCTGTAATAGCGTTCAGCAAACGCGCCAGGACTGAGTTGAAAAAATTGAAACAAAAAACGCCTGACGGAGATTGATCTTCCGTCAGGCGTTTTTCATAGCGAGCCTTAAGTGCGCGGCAACGTAACCCCGCGCTGGCCCATGTACTTGCCACCACGATCTTTATACGAAGTAGCGCATACTTCATCGGACTCTAAGAATAGCATCTGCGCAACGCCTTCATGAGCATAGATTTTCGCAGGCAAATTCGTCGTATTAGAGAACTCAAGCGTTACATGGCCTTCCCACTCAGGCTCAAGCGGCGTGACGTTAACAATAATGCCACAGCGCGCGTAGGTAGATTTACCTAAGCAAATAGTGAGTACATTACGCGGAATGCGAAAGTATTCTACCGTACGCGCTAATGCGAATGAGTTTGGCGGAATAACACAAACGTCGCCTTTAATATCGACGAAGCTTTTCGCGTCAAAGGCTTTAGGATCGACAATCGCCGAGTGAATATTAGTAAACACTTTGAATTCATCAGCACAGCGAACGTCGTATCCGTAGCTTGATGTGCCATAGGAAATGACGCGCTGATCGTTCACATAGCGCACCTGTTCAGCCTCGAACGGCTCGATCATTGCATCGCTTTTGGCCATGCGACGAATCCAGTTATCAGATTTGATACTCATCTAGTACGTTATCACTCGCTAAAGGAAATGGTAGGGCCTTCGTTTTGGCTCATGTTTACCGCTTCGGCTACTTTTTTGGCAATCGCTGCAAAGGTTTGGCTCACCGTACCTTCTGGCTCAGATACGACGCTCGGCCTGCCTGAATCCGTTAACTCACGGATAGAAAGCGTTAATGGCAGCCGTCCAAGCACTTGGGTATCGTACTCTTGGGCAATGCTATCACCGCCTCCGGTACCAAAAATAGCTGCTTCATGGCCACAATTTTCACAGTGGTAAAGACTCATGTTCTCAACAACGCCCAACACCGGCACGTTAACTTTGCGGAACATTTCAATCCCTTTACGGGCATCTAATAGAGCAATATCTTGCGGCGTTGTGACGATCACGGCGCCTGCTACCGGCACTTTTTGCGCCAGCGTTAGCTGGATATCACCGGTGCCTGGGGGCATGTCAATCAGCAGAAAATCTAGGTTATCCCATTGGGTTTGCGTCAACATCTGCTGAAAGGCACCCACCACCATCGGTCCACGCCATACCATTGGCTCACGGGTGTTAACCATAAAAGCCATCGACATGGCTTGAATACCATGGGCCTCAAGCGGTAGGAATTTATTATTGGCCGCGGCCTGTGGGCGTACGCCCTCTTTAACACCGAGCATTTGTGCTTGGCTGGGTCCGTAAATATCAGCATCAAGAACGCCCACGCGATAATTCTGTGCGGCTAACGCCAGCGCCAAATTAACGGTGACGGTAGATTTACCCACGCCGCCTTTGCCTGATGCCACTGCAATAATATGCTTAACCCCATCCATCCAATGGCACTCCTTTCATTGTTAGGCGCTTAATTAAAATAGCCCCTTAGATTAATCGTTGAGTGAATGATACTCCTCAGCGCAACAATCATAAACCAACAAGCAAAAAGCGGACGCCGGTTGCCCGGCATCCGCTCTTATTTTCAGCATCAGCGCTTAGCGATAAAGGGTAAGCGCTTAGTCACGTTTCAGCCAGCATTCTGCTCTGATTCTTGACTGCCGCCGTCGCTATCGTTGGCGCTTTCATCGCTATTGTCAGGCGTATTCTCTTCATCAGAGCTGTCTTGCGAAGTTGCTGCGGCTTCGCTGACTGAGTTTTCTGCATCCGCTAAGCGGCTGTCTAGTGTGGAAAGCTCATCACGCCATTCACCTAGCTGGCTCTCTAAACGCTGCAGCTGACTTTCACGCTCCTCAAGATTACTCTCGACACTCGCCACTTCTTCGCGTCCAGCGTCTAGAGCCGTCATCAAATCGTCAAGCTCACCCTGAGCAGTGGAAACGTCCTCATTTAGGCTAGTTTGCTGCTCGGTCGTTTGGCTAATCTGCTCTTCCAGTGCAGACAGCTCTTCTTCCTTAGCACTTAAATCGTCTACCGCTTGGTGACGCTGCTCTTCAGCCTGCTGGCGTGCAGCTTCGGCCTCTTGACGGGCATCCTCAGCGCTCTGGCGAGCTTCCTCAACCTGCTGCAAATTACTTTCTGCTTCGTCACGGGTGTTGGCGATTTCGTCTCGCTCTTCGCGCAGTCCCGTCATATCGTTTTCAGCATTTTCTAACTGCTCATTCAATGCTGAAATCTCTTCTTGCAGCTTATCCCGCTCAGCTTCAAGCTCTTCTAAGCGCGTCTGAACCTCGCTGACGTCACCCTGAGCACTCTGGAGCGCAGCGTTAGCCTCATCCTGCTGTGCCTGCAAGGAATCCCGCTCTTCCTGCAACGTAGCGAGATTCGTTTCGGCTTCATCAATTTCGCTAACGCGCTGTTTCATCTGACTGTTTTCTTGCTCAGCACTTGCTAGTTGCTCTTCAAGGCTATCGACACGATCTTGACGTGTGCTCGCATTAGACTGCGCCATGATTGCCCAAATAACCGCGATTGACGCGATGCCTGCAATGGCTTTTACTCGATTGTCTTGAAAGAGCGCTTTCATATCCGCTTGTTTGACCGGCTCCGGCTCCGGCTTGTTGGCTGGCGGCAGATTGTCTGAATGGTTATCTGAATGATTGTCTTCTGACATTATGCGTTCCTCTATGATCTACGCTTAGATTGGCAAGCCAAGGTGTGTCCAAACTGAAGAAATGCTTTAGCAACAGTGATTCCCTAGCGGCGGACGATTACCCTTTCAGCATACACAGCTCACTGCATCTAGCCAGTCTGTTAGTAAACTCTTATAGCCATGCGACGGCCGGGCTACCGCTTAGCTTAAAAGCTAATGCTGCTGACTAAGGTGAATGTTTACCTTCATGAAAGCCTGACGCCTGTCCCTCCAGCACGTCAAACCATGCAAGGGTCGTGTGTAATGACACCACGCTGCCGACTATAAGCAGCGTAGGTGGTTTTATGTCGCCCGCCAAGAAAGCATCGGGCAGCGATGAAAGGGTTCCCACGTGCGTGCGCTGCTGACGCGTAGTGCCTTGCTCGATAAGCGCAAGCGGCGTTTCTGGTGACAGTCCGTGCTCTATCAGCGCCTGACTAATGACTCTAACGCTGCCTAACCCCATATAGAACACAAGCGTTTGCGCGGGTCGGGCAAGTGCATCCCAGTCAAGCTCGCATTCCCCCTGTTGCAAGTGTCCGGTAACAAACCGAACCGACTGCGCATGGTCCCGATGGGTAAGCGGAATACCCGCATAAGCGGCGCAGCCTGAGGCTGCCGTGACGCCAGGAATGACTTCCACGCTAACCTTGGCGGCCCGCAGCGCTTCTAGCTCCTCGCCTCCTCGGCCAAATATAAATGGGTCACCGCCTTTGAGGCGTACGACGCGCTTCCCTTGATGAGCCCACGCCACCAACGCTTGATTAATCTCATTTTGAGGCACGCTATGCAGCGAACGAGCCTTGCCAACATAGTAGCGCTGCGCTTCGCTAGGTATAAACGCCAGAATTTCATCACTAACTAAGCGGTCATAGAGCACCACTTCGGCCGCTTGCAGGCGTTTATAGGCCTTGAGCGTCAGTAATTCTGGGTCACCAGGGCCGGCTCCGACCAAACTCACCCAGCCATATGGCTGATCACCGTGCTGTCGTCCTGCTTCCAAGAAACCACCTCGAGGAATAAAAATTAGATTCTATATATTAAAAAGTAATTAATTTTATCATTAAATACCGATAACGCCTCGAATAAATTAGTGCGCATGACTTTGCTATGGGGCAGGCCATGTAACGCTGAGCATAGGGGTTGCCGAGTACCGCTGCGGCGAGCCTTTAACGAGCCTCATTGAGCGAGCCGATCAGGCGCTGTATAGCGCAAAAAGCGTAGGCCGCGACTGCGTTCGTCTTCTACGCTGATAGTGACACTAATAGTTCGATAAATAAGCCGTCTTATCGCTCATCATTTCCTCACAGCAGCAGGAGCTCCATCATGGAAAAGCTCGCCAGCCTAATCTGTGAACCATGCAGTAAGAATGTGCCACCGCTGAGTCCAAAAGAGGCATTCACACGGCTAAAAAGCCTTAGCCAGTGGCAGATTGTCGAGCACGATGGCATCATGAAGCTGTCGCGATGCTTTAAGTTTCGCGATTTTGCTAGCGCCCTGGCATTCACTCAGCGCGTTGGCGATATTGCAGAGCAGGCTGGCCATCATCCCGTTATTATCACGGAGTGGGCCAAAACCACCGTTACATGGTGGACCCACACTATTAAAGGCCTGCAACTAAATGACTTCATTCTTGCCGCCAGAACTGACGAGGTAGCCGATTAAATGTTTGAGCATATTGAGCGAGTCCCAGGAGACGCCATTCTCGGGCTGATCGAAGCTTTCAAAAAAGATACCAATCCACAAAAAGTGGATTTAGGTGTTGGTGTTTACCGCGACACTCAGGGCAATACACCGGTAATGCGTGCCGTGAAGGAAGCAGAAGCTCGCCTGCTCAAGAATGAAACGACGAAAACGTATATTGGCTCTCACGGTGCCCCAAGCTATGGCGAAGTAGTGCTGCCCATGGTATTTGGCGCTGACTCCTCCGTATTAAAAGCCAATCGTGCCAGCGCTACCCAGTCACCCGGTGGTACCGGCGCCCTGCGCCTAGCGGCTGACTTCATCGCATCGCAGCTGCCAGGCAAAGGCATTTGGGTCAGCGACCCCACGTGGCCAAACCACCACGGCATTTTCACCGCCGCGGGTATTGAGCTTCACAAGTATCCCTATGTGGATCCCGATAACCGTCTGGATTTTGACGGTATGCGCGCCGCGCTAAAAAGCATTCCACAGGGCGATGTCGTTGTGCTGCACGCCTGCTGCCATAACCCGACTGGCTTTGATCTTTCCCATGATCAGTGGCAGGAAGTATTAGAGATTGTTCACGAGCGTAAGCTACTACCGCTAATCGATTTTGCTTACCAAGGGTTTGGCGAAGGTTTAGAAGAAGACGCTTACGGCGTTCGCTTGCTGGCTGAAAATCTTGATGAAGTCATTATTACCAGTTCTTGCTCGAAAAACTTCGGCATTTACTGTGAGCGCACCGGCTGCTTGATCATGGTGGCTAAAGATAGCGAGCAGATGGGCAACATCCGCTCACAGGCGGCAATCGTTGCTCGGGAAAACTATTCCAACCCACCGGCTCACGGCGGCTCTATTGTCAGCGAAATTCTACATGACGCAGAGCTTACCGCGATGTGGCGTGAAGAGCTGACCGAAATGCGCGACCGCATCAATACCCTGCGCCGCGATTTTGTTGAAGCACTGAAGCCTTACGGGCTGGACCAGAAATATGCGTGCGTTGCTGAACAGCGCGGCATGTTCTCCTACACTGGCCTAACGCCGGAACAGGTCGATCGCCTACGCGATGAATTTGGCATTTACATGGTGCGTTCAGGCCGTGCCAACGTAGCGGGGTTTTCTAATGAGAACCTGCCCTACCTTGCCAAAGCTATTGCTGCCGTCAACGACTAGCATTACGTTTTGTAATGCGCTAAATGCTCAGGCAATGCCTGGGCATTTTTGTATCTTGGGATGCCATATCGACTTGTGTACAATTACGCGCTTGCCGCCAGAGCCTGGGGCGCCCGTGCGGCGCTCATTGCAACGCAACGCCTGACCGATTAGTCAATTCCTCGGCACACTCAGCGAAGCCTTGTAAACAATCATCACACTTTAGAGGCCTATCATGGCGGCTGCTAGCACCCACTATCCTTGGTATAAAAAAGAAGATACCGACGCGTTCTTCGCGCTGTTTCAAAACAATATTGCCAATTTCGTTATCATCGCCATTACGATGCTAGGCATGGGATTCCCCTCCTCCATTGTTTATGGACAGGTATTGCCTGGCGCCGCAGTCGCCGTGATGGTGGGAAATTTTTACTATGCCTGGAGTGCGACAAGGCTGGCGCATAAAGAAAACCGCGCTGATGTGACGGCGCTGTCTTACGGCATATCAACCCCCGTTATGTTCGTGTTTTTATTCGGTGTTTTACTGCCCGCTAAGCAGCTTACCGGCGATGCGGAAATGGCCTGGAAAGTCGCCGTGGCCGCCTGTTTTATCAGTGGTGGCATCGAAGCTGCCATTAGCATTATCGGCCGTTGGGTGCAGCATCACCTGCCTCGTGCCGCCATGCTTGGAGCCGTTGCGGGTGTCGCACTCACATTCATCGCCGGTGAAATGCTATTTAAGACGCTTGAAATGCCGATCATAGGCTTGCTGGTGTTAGCGATCATCATCGTCGGCCTAGTCGCGCGGGTCAGCATGCCTTTCAAGCTGCCCGCATCCCTGTTTGCAATTATCGTCGGCACGACCATGGCCTATTTAATTGGCGATGCGGACACAGAGCGCTTTAGCGATGCTTTCACTCACCTAGGGTTCTACCCATTATTGCCTAACTTGGCATGGTTTGAAGGGTTGGGGCTGTTGCTAACGAGCATGCTCGCCATACTAACGGTAGTGCTGCCCATCACGCTCTATAACGCTATTGAAACAATGAATAACGTAGAGGCAATGGAAGCGGCCGGCGACAAATATGATGTACGCGAGTGCCAGGCAGTGGACGGTGTAGGCACCATGATTGGAGCACTATTTGGCGGCGTGTTCCCGACCACGGTATACATTGCAACGGTGGGCGCCAAGTGGATGGGCGCAGGGCGAGGCTATAGCCTGCTCAATGGAGCCGTCTATGCGCTTGCAACTATGTTTGGATTAATTGCCGCGCTGGCAGCGATTATTCCCGTTTCGGTGGTCGCGCCTATTTTAGTCTTTGTGGGCATGTCGATGATTGCGACGGCGTTTCAGGCCAACGATACACGCTACTATCCTGCTGTTGCGTTAGCCATGCTGCCCTACTTCGCAAACTATGTGATGACACGCTTCAACCGTGGCGCTGGCGAAGTGGTTAGCGACATTTCCAGCGCCATTGTGGTCATGGGTCAAGGCGCTATGTTTATGGCAATCTTGCTGGGCGCCATGACGGTGTCAGTCATCGATCACCAGTTCAAACGCGCGGCAGTCTTTGCGGCTATTGCAGCAGGCTTTTCGTTTATCGGCTTAATGCATGCGCCTAAACTCACCTTTAACGCCGCACCCGAATTTGTAATGGGCTACTTAGCGATGGCGTTACTATTTTTATATTTTTCGTTTCAAGAGTCAGTTCGAAAACGCTAATTGACGAATCCCGCCTGCCGGTGTGGGCGGGATAAAATACGCGTTAGCACTCGCCAAGCCATTAAACCTGCCAGCAGATTTCCCACTGCCCCACCGGCCGCTAGCCCCCACCAGCCGAAGAGCTGAGACCCCACCCATAGGCAAGGTAGGTAGCAAACAAATAGTCGCGCACTGGACAAAAGCATCGCGCGCAACGGCCAACCCAGGGCATTACCGGCAGATACCACTAACATGCAGACGCCAAGAGCGGCATAGCTAGGCAGTAGGAAGCGGATCAACAGCGTCAGCTCACTTTGTACATCTGGATTGCCTGCTAACGCCATGGCCAGCCAAGGAGCGCCAAGCGCCAGCACCACGCCAAGGCCTAGCTGCCAAAACAGCGCCACTTTGATAGCTAATTTCATCAGTTGGTGTATTTGCCCCCAGTCGTTCGCTCCATAGCAGCGCCCTAGCCACGGTGGCAGTGACATTGTCATTGCCAAAATCACCATTAGCGAAAGCGTTTCCAAACGGCTCGCCAGCCCCCAGGCGGCTACTTCGCTTTCACCCAGGCCTGCAACCACAGAGATAGCCAACATGGCCGCTAAGGGTGGCATCAGTTGGCTGACCATGGCCGGAGCGGCGATCCCAGTAAACGGCCGCCATGACTGTTTTGTCTCTAGCCACAATCCTTCTGAGGATGCCCACTGGCGGCGGGCCAGTTTCAAACCTGTGATCGCCAGCCCTACCGAGAAAGCAATCGCGGTAGCCCAAGCAGCGCCTGGCAACCCCCAGCCCTGCCAATCACCTACACCAAAAATAAACAAAGGATCAAGAACCAGGTTGATAAGACTGCTGAGCACCATCATTTTACCCGGTAACCGAGTGTCTCCATGGGCGCGAAATACGCTATAGCTAAAATACAGCAGCGCACCTAACCATGTAGATAGCAGCTGAGGCCCCCAGTAGACACGGATATAGGATAGCGTCGTTTCATCCGCTCCCAGCAGTTGAAAAATAGGCACATGAAATAGCCACAAAATGATTGCCAATAAGCCAATTACTCCACCGCCGGCCATCAACACTAGGCTGCTTAGGCGCCTGGCACGCTCTTCTTCTCCAGAGCCCAGCGCCCGGGATATAAGCGCGGCAATAGCGATACCCATTCCTACCTGAATACCAATAATCAAAAATGACAGCGGAAAGGTAAACGACTGAGCTGCCAATGGCGCGGTTCCCAAACGAGCAATGAACGCGCTATCAACCAGTTGAAAACCCAATAGCGCCAGCACGCCAATGGCCATAGGCCACGTTTGGCGCCATAGGGTTGTGGCCAACTCTTTTTGATGCATAACGGCTACCAAGCAGTCTCTCCTTACTCTTACTACAGGGGTTAATATATACGAGGGTTAATACATACAGGCGTTAATACATCATTGACTTAACGTAAAACGCCACCGCCCTTTTAAGGGGCGATGGCGCAAGTACTACAGTACTTAATTACTGACGAATGCCTTCGAAAGTCACATAGAGCTCAACTTCATGCATCGCTTCAGGGAAATCGCTCATGTCGATGCCGTAATCGCTCAGCAACAACGTGGTGGTGCCTTCAAAGCCGGCGCGAGAATTGCCCCACGGGTCATCGCCTTCACCCAGTAGCGTCACCGGCATTTCGATTTCTTGAGTTTCACCATGCAGCGTTAGGTCACCCGTTAGCACGCCTTCGTCTTCACCCGTTGACTCAAACCCTGTCGAGGTGAAAGTAGCCGTCGGAAACTCGCTTGCGTTCAGAAAGTCGCCGCTCAAGATATGACGATCACGCTCAGCGTGATTGCTGTTCAAGCTATCAACCTGAACTTCGATTTCAGCAGAGGATGCATCAAGGTCTTCAGAATCGTAAGAAAACTGACCGTCAAATTTTTCAAAACTACCTAAAAGATAAGAAAAACCCAGGTGGCTAATTTTAAACTGCACAAACGCATGCTGACCTTCTGTATCAAGCTGGTAATCAGCAGCCTGCGCTTGGCTCAATGGCACCAGTGCGAGCGCGGCAATAGCAGATGCAAATGCGGTCTTTTTAAACATCATTGATAATTCCTCTCTTTATTGAAAAGTCACTACTTATTGGAAAGTCACTGCGTTGGCTCAAGGCCGTCGCGTGTTTACAAAAAACGTATATTATTTAGAGAACATAGCAACCGGCAGCGCTTTTTTCTGAGTGCCAGCAGCCCAAAATGTATCAAATCAGTTTACGCCGCGAGCGCTGCGCTGGGCGTGAACAGGATTCATCATACGCACCAGAGTCTTATTACGGTCAAACCAGTGGTGTTTTAGCGCGGCAAGCGTATGGCCCGCTGCTAAAAGCATCAGCGTTAGGGCGCTATACCAGTGCACGTCGCCTGCAAGGCTTGCCTGATTGGGAAAATTTTGCAGTAACGCAGGCACTTCAAACCAACCAAAGACGCTGACGCCGCGACCATTGGCGGTAGAAATTAAGTAGCCACTGACCATGACCAATAGCACAGCCGCATATAGCCCGATATGCCCTAAGTGGGCAGCAATCACTTCTAAGCGACGACCTTCTAGCCGGGGTGTGGGCTGGAATAAACGCCACACTAAGCGCCCTAAAGTGGCGAACAAGAGCAAAATACCAATTGAGCGGTGTATCCATGGGCCTTGATTATACCAAGAATCATAATAGCCCAACCCCGTCATCCACCAGCCTAGTGCAAATAAACCAATAATGGCCAAAGCACTTAGCCAGTGAAGCAAAATACTAACAATACCCCAGCCGCGCTGCGTGTTACGCCACATTGGTTATTCCTCACTTTATTGACAACTGTCTACTGTGACGACTGGTGCCTACTGAAGGCTAATCATTTATCAGCAGTTAGCATACCCATTAGCGCTAGTGGAATCTGCTGAAAAAACCAGCAAAAACCATTCGTAAAAATCATTGATTAGCTCGCTAGCAATAGCTATCAGCAACACAGTGGCCACATTGACCTGGGTGGACATAAAGCTTAATCGTAAGAACCATGACTCAATTCATTCTAAAATATAGAATGATAAATGCAATTTAAATCAATTTTTATATTTTATTAGCAGGCTTACAATGGTAACATGTTCGAAAACGAACATGGCGAAATCGCCACCATTACATATTAAAGCACGCCAATGAGGTTAACTATCATGAACAAATTTACCGCAGCCGCCGCCATCGCTCTAACGCTTTTCTCTGGTGCCGCACTGGCAGAAAGAGGCTCGGATGAATTCAATGAAGTCGCTCACGCTACTTCCCAGGTTCAGCACCAAACAATTACCGAGCGCAACATGACGCCAAGCGATTTAACTGCCGTGAATGGCGGTGGTGCAAAAAATGCGGTTAGCCACCCAAAATCAACGGCTCAATATCAAGGTAATGGCGGAAAAGACATCGCCCTTACTGAATTGACGTCTAGAAATTCGTAATAGAGATCGCTGTCGGTTCTTATCCAAGCCGATATCCAGTGGCGCTTCGTAAATCATGCCAGTGCCGCTGGAAAACAAACAACCCCACTTCTGGTGGGGTTGAGTCGTTTCAAAACACTTAGGTAGGTCATCGGTCTTTTAGACTGTTTTGGCCATTAGTGCATCTAAACCGCGAGCTAAATCGCGCTGAATGTCCGCTTGGCTCTCAAGCCCAACCGCAACGCGAATGAGTCCCGGCGTAATTCCCGCTGAGGCTTTTTGAGCATCAGAAAGACGCCCATGTGTGGTCGTAGCTGGATGCGTAATAGTGGTTTTAACATCCCCTAAATTACCCGTAATAGAAAGCATTCGAGTCGCATCAATAACCTGCCAAGCGCCCTCTTGACCACCCTGCACTTCAAAACCTAGCACTGCGCCAAAGCCTTTTTGCTGCTGCTTGGCCAACGCATGCTGTGGATGTTCTTCCAAACCGCTGTAATACACCTTAGTCACCGCCGGGTGGGCGTGTAACCAGCGTGCAAGTATCAAGGCGTTTTCACAATGTGCCTTCATACGCAGTGACAAGGTTTCTAAACCTTTGGTAAAAATCCACGCATTGAAAGGACTCAAGCATGGGCCGCACGTACGCACTACGCCAAACACTTCTTCAAGCAACGTATGGCTACCTACCACGGCGCCGCCAATTGCGCGGCCTTGACCATCCAAGTACTTGGTTGCTGAGTGAATGACTAAATCCGCGCCAAGCGCCAGCGGCTGCTGAAGTGCCGGAGTAAGAAAGCAGTTATCAATCGCTAACAGCGCATCATGCTGCTTAGCTAACGCGGCTAGGGCCGAGATATCGGCGATCTCAGAAAGCGGATTAGACGGCGTTTCAGCAAACAATAACCGCGTCTTTGGCGTAATTGCAGCTTCCCAGGCAGAGAGATTGGAAAGCTCTACATAGCGTGTCTTGATACCTAGTTTTCCTAGGTATTTATCGAACAGACTCACCGTGGAACCAAACAGCGACCGAGAAGCAACAATTTCATCACCGGCAGAGAGTAGCGCCAGCGCGGTAGATAGAATCGCTGACATACCGGAGCTTGTCGCCACACAGCGCTCGCCACCTTCAAGTGCCGCTAGACGCCGTTCAAACGTATGCACCGTGGGGTTGGTGAAGCGCGAATAAACGTTACCAGGCTCTTGTCCACCGAATTTACGCGCGGCTTCCGCAGCACTTTCGTAGACAAAGCTGGACGTTGGAAAAATAGGCTCAGAGTGCTCCTGCTCAAAGGTGCGCTGATGACCTGCCCGGATCGCCAGCGTCTCCAATGACCACTCGTCCTGGTGATTATCGTCATGCATAGGGCTTACCTCTTAATCGTCCAGGTCATTAATCGTCCAGGTCATCGTCCTGATTGTGCATGCCGACCAGAGCATGATCACCCGCGCTCTGGTCTTTCGCGGAATCGTTGCGACTGGCTTCCAACGCCGCCAAATAGGCGTCGTCAATATCACCGGTTACGTAGTTACCGTCAAACACCGAGCAGTCGAAGGCCTCCATTTCAGGATTCACTTCGCGACAGGCCGCTTTTAGATCGTCTAGATTTTGATAGAAAATGCGATCAGCGCCAATCAGCTCACCGACTTCCTCTTCGGTCCGCCCGTGGGCAATGAGCTCAGAAGCGGCAGGCATATCAATCCCGTAAACATTAGGAAAACGTACCGGCGGTGCCGCCGAGGCAAAATAGACCTTACGTGCTCCCGCGTCGCGGGCCATTTGAATAATTTGCTTACAGGTAGTGCCGCGTACGATCGAATCATCGACAAGCAGTACATTCTTGCCGTTAAACTCAACGTCAATGGCATTGAGCTTTTGGCGAACCGACTTTTTACGCTGAACCTGCCCCGGCATAATGAAAGTGCGCCCAATATAGCGGTTTTTCATAAACCCTTCGCGGTAGGTCACTCCTAGGTGCTGCGCCATTTCAAGCGCGGAGGTTCGCGACGTGTCAGGGATAGGAATCACCACGTCGATATCGTGATCCGGCCACTCATTTAAAATACGGTCACCCAGTTTACGCCCCATCTGCATGCGGGTTCCGTAGACATAGGCACCGTCAAGCAGCGAATCTGGGCGCGCTAAATAGACATGTTCAAAGATACACGAGCGAAGCTGCGGGCGATCGGCACATACCTGAGTATGAATATTGCCTTCGATATCGACAAAAATGGCCTCACCAGGCGATAGATCACGTTCAAGTTCAAAACCACCTACATCTAGCGCTACGGATTCAGAGGCGATCATGACCGCTTGGCCGTTCTCTTCTTCACGGGTGCCAAACACAACCGGACGAATCCCGAAGGGATCGCGGAAAGCCACCATCCCAAAGCCGTTAATAATTGCCACCGCCGCGTAGCCACCTTTGCAACGACGATGAACTCTACGCACGGCATCAAAGATGTCTTCCGCTTCCAGATGCAGGCCCTGCTTACCCAGCTCATGGGCAAACACGTTGAGCAGTACTTCGGAATCAGAACTGGTGTTAATGTGGCGAAGATCCGTGGAAAATAGCTCTTGCTTCAACTGCTCTGAGTTGGTCAAGTTACCGTTATGCGCTAGGGCGATACCGTAGGGTGAGTTAACATAAAACGGCTGAGACTCCGCTTCACTCGAGGAGCCAGCAGTTGGGTAACGTACGTGGCCAATGCCCAGGTTACCTTTTAAACGAGCCATATGGCGGGTATGAAATACATCACGTACCAAACCATTACTCTTGCGCAGCAAGAAGCGTCCTTCGTTCCACGTCATCATGCCGGCAGCGTCTTGGCCACGATGCTGAAGTACGGTCAGGGCATCGTAGATTCCCTGATTTACCGCCTGCTTGCCCAGAAGGCCCACTATACCGCACATTCACGTTACCTCGCTTAATGCCATGGCTTCACCTAAGTCACTTACCTAGGCAAGCCCGTACGTTCGAAGAATCGACTTCAGTAACAGGTCAATCACCTGTCGGAATAACTTAACTACTTTGCGCTCGCGACGAGCTTAGACCTTCAAACGCCTTCGCGGGGGCGTAGGTCGGGTAAAGAAATATCGCGTAACGACGCTGGCGCTTCAGGCAATTCGCGGTCCCACTGATCTAATTGGCTAACCGCCCAGTCGCGCAGCTGGATAAAGGTCGGGCGCAGCTCAGCCTGTTGCCAGGCCTGCAACTCTGCAAGCGGAGTTAGCGTGATCAGTACCGTCGCGACCAGCAGGATAACCGCCCCGCGAGCCACGCCAAAAGCGGCGCCCGCGACGCGGTTTAACAAGCCCATGCCAACCCACTCAACCGCAGCATGCACCAAGCGAATAACAATGCCGCAAAGCAAAATAACCGCGAAGATCACTAACGCAAAGGCCAGAACCAAGCGCGCGTCAAAGCTTTCAATAAATCCGCTCATTAGCTCGGCAACCGGCTCGGCCAGCACTCTTGCCACCATCAGGGCCACAACCCAAGCGGCCAAGCCTAGCGCTTCACGAACAAATCCTCTTACAAAACCGGCCAGCATCGAAAGCGCTAGCACGGCCAGGAAAACGGCATCAATCCATGTTAATGCCATCGTTAATCTCTTACTCGCACAAGCAGCCCTTGGACATTAGCGCGCTCTTTAATCGATGTCATGGCAGCATCACCATCTTCCGATGTCGCATAAGGCCCCACAAACACGGTCGTCATGTTGTTATCCCGCTCACGCTGATAGACGGTAAAACCTTCGCCGGAAAGCTGCTCACCCAAGCGCCGGGCATTTGCCGCTTCTCCAAAGCTGCCAACTTGCACCGCCCACTGCCCTTGAGGGCTAGCGGATGGGCTGGATGAGCTCTGTGAAGCGGTATTGCTAGTACTATTACTACCACTGCCGGAATTACTGCCGCTGTTATTAGTAGCCATTAAATCAGCGATAGGGTCGTTATCGGACGTAGCCGCATCAGAGCCGCTGGCCGCAGGCCGCTGGGCTTGATCGGTCTGTGGCGTGCGAGGACTGACATCAATGGGTATATAGCCGTCACTATTCGCACTGCTAGGCGTTGACGATAATGAAGGCTCGTTAACGGTTGAAGGTCGCTCAGGCGCAGGCACATCGCGACGCTCTACTTCAGTCGGCTTTTCAATCACAAAGCTCGGCTGCGGGCGTTCTTCCCTGGGCGCGGGGTCACTCATTAGCCATGGCACAAAAATCGCCAGCAGCGCGAGTAAAATCACAATTCCGCTGATACGTTCCGTTTTACCGTATTTCATTTTCGTCTCCATCAAGCGACACTGCGCCTGTTGGCAGTGGCCTAGCTAACAAAGCCGCTACAGTAAAGAACGACCCGGTGGCCAAGACACGATCATTGAGCGTTAACACCTTCGCCAACCAATCAGCGCCTGCTTGCGGCGTGTCAGCGCAAAAGTGTACCCGCCCTCCCTGTGCAATTATTCGTTGAGACAACGCTTGGGCTTGGCAGCCACGCTCTCCCGTTAGGGTCACACACACCCAGTCAGTTATACGGGCCGACAATGCCTGTATGACACCGTCGATATCTTTATCATTCAACATGCCAATAAGGCCCCACTGCCGGCCATTGCCCGGCGGAAACGGCAAGTAGTTGGCGATATATTCCGCAGCGTGAGGGTTATGCCCGACATCCAAGCACCACTGACCCACCCACTGCATGCGCCCTGCTAGAATGACGCTACTCAGCGCCTTTTGCACGCGACCTTGTTCAAGCGTGAGTCCAGTGAGTGCAAGTGCCTGCAGAGCCGTGGCGGCATTATCAATCGGCAGCCCGGAATCAGGCAATCGATCCAGCACGATGCCCGTCTCATCTGCTTGCTGGCCCTGCCAGCGCCACGTTTTAAGCCCACTGGCAAAGGCGTCATGCTGAAAATGTTGGCCTAATCGAAATACGGGAGCTCCCAGCGTGTGCGCGTATTCAGCAACGCTTTCGGGCAATGTTAAGCTACCAAGCACTGCAGGATGCCCGGCACGAAAGATACCGGCCTTTTCACGTCCAATCTGAGCTATGTCTGTACCTAGAAAATTAGCATGATCCTGGGCGATTGTGGTCACAACTGCCACATCCGCATCAATAATATTGATCGCATCAAGCCGGCCACCCAGCCCCACTTCCAGCACGGCGAGATCAAGCTCTGCACGGGCCAAACACCACAACCCACATAGCGTGCCCGCTTCAAAATACGTCAGGCTTATTTCAGGCTCTTGTAAGCGCGCACGTTCAACGTGCTCAAAACCCTCTATCAGCAGTTGATCATCGGCCTCCTGGCCGGCGATTTTGACGCGTTCGTTATAGCGCAGTAAGTGGGGCGAGGTATAAGTACCCACCCGCTGACCGTGAGCACGGGCTACGCTATCGATCATGGCCAGGGTTGACCCCTTGCCATTCGTGCCTGCGACGGTAATAACGCAGGAGGCAATGGGACGAGAAAGCAGCCCCATACGATTAGCTACCTGCGACACCCGCTTCAGGCCCATATCAATGCCGACCGGATGCAGCGTTTCCAGATGCTGAAGCCACTGGTCTAAAGACCACCGTTTTAAAGACAACTGCTCTAAAGACGGTCGCTCTGAAGCCAATGGCGACACAGCGTCAGAATCAGGCATTGCGCGAATGGTCGTCACTCTTAGCCGTATCGAGCTTAGTCAACGTTGCTTCTGCATCGTCCGCCAAAACAGCTTCCTCAACGATTGGCTCAGAAACATCCGCCTCATCGTCTATATCGAAAGTTACTGGCGCTGCATCGTGATGCGTTAGCTTACGCAAAACGCTGCCCACGCGTGCGCGCATCTCATGACGATGGACAATCATATCTACCGTACCGTGGTCGAGTAAAAACTCGCTGCGCTGGAAACCTTCCGGCAGCGTTTCGCGTACCGTCTGTTCGATAACGCGAGGCCCCGCAAAGCCAATCAGGGCATTGGGTTCAGCAATATTCAAATCACCCAGCATCGCGAGAGACGCCGAAACACCACCAAACACGGGGTCTGTCAGTACCGAGATATACGGCACGCCCGCCTGTTTAAGCCTTTCAAGCGCCGCCGATGTTTTTGCCATCTGCATCAGTGAAAAGAGCGCTTCCTGCATGCGCGCACCACCGGAGGCCGCAAAACATACCAGCGGAATATTCTCGTTAAGCGCTAACGTAGCAGCACGCACAAACTTCTCGCCGACTACCGCCCCCATCGAGCCACCCATAAAGGTAAACTCGAACGCGACGGCAATCACCGGCAGGCCGTCTAACTCACCGCGCATCGCCACCAGGGCATCTTTCTCACCGGTGTCTTTTTGCGCTGCGGTCAGGCGATCCTTGTACTTTTTAGAGTCGCGAAACTTCAGCCGATCATTTGGCTCAAGATCGGCGGCAACCTCTTCGCGCCCGTCTTTATCCAAGAACCAGTCCAAGCGCTTGCGTGCCGTTAAGCGCAAATGGTGATCGCACTTGGGACAAACGCTATTGTGTTTCTCTAACTCAGGGAGATAGAGAACTGCTTCGCACTTGGGACATTTACGCCAGAGGCCGTCGGGCACGCTAGCGCGACGGTCTTTACGCTGGATACGACCCATTGAGGGAACGATCTTGTCTAACCAGCTCATATCAAAAAGGCTTCCGTTTTACGTCAACGCTTGGCAAAACCAAGCTTGATGAGTGTCATTAATCTATTCAGTATAGGCGATAAAGCGTTTTTCTTTAGGCATCCATCGCCGTGCGCATTTCTGCTAATACACTTTTCAACTGGCCCGCGATAGTTTCCGGGGCATCCAGGCTTTCAGCAATACGGTTAACCAAGGCGCTACCAACAATCACACCATCAGCCACTTTAGCCACTTCGGATGCGGTCGCGCCATCACGAATACCAAAGCCAACGCATAGTGGCAAATCGGTCATCCCCCGCAGCGGCGCCAAATGCTCAGCTACATCGTCTGCGTTCAGGGTGGCCGCGCCTGTCACGCCTTTCAGCGAAACATAGTACAAGTAGCCATTACCATGGGCGCATATTGTAGCGGCACGCTCGTTAGAAGTGGTAGGCGCAACGAGAAAAATCGCGGCTAAATCACGAGCCTTTAGCAACGGCCCAATTTCATCCGCTTCTTCAGGCGGCATATCGACAATCAGAACGCCGTCTACGCCAACATCAGCGGCTTGATCGGCAAAACTCTCATAGCCAATGCGCTCGATAGGGTTTAAATAGCCCATCAGCACCACCGGCGTGGTGGTATCCGCTTGGCGAAACTCTTTGACCATCTGCATTAGATCAACCAGCCGCGTACCTTGCTTCAATGCACGTTCACAGGCTTTTTGAATCACAGGGCCGTCGGCCATAGGATCAGAAAATGGTACGCCAAGTTCAATAATATCGGCGCCCGCATCCACCAGTGCATGCATAAAGCCCACGGTATACTGCGGCGCTGGATCCCCGGCGGTAATGTAAGGGATTAGAGCCTTACGGCCTTGCTGTTTAAGTTCACTGAAACGCTGATCAATACGGTTCATGCTTACCCTTAAAAAAGCTGCGCTTAAAATGACTGATTCTTAAAACTCTATGCCATCAATCTTGGCCACCGTCATGATGTCTTTGTCGCCGCGACCGGAAAGATTAACGATAATATGCTGGTCAGGACGCATGGTCGGTGCCAAAACTTTTGCATGGGCCAGTGCATGTGCCGACTCAAGGGCGGGCATAATACCTTCCATATGCGTTAGCTCGCGAAATGCTTCCAGCACCTCTTTATCATTGGCCGCCACGTAGCTAACGCGCCCGACGTCCTTCCATAGCGCGTGTTCAGGGCCTACTCCGGGATAATCAAGGCCCGCCGAAATAGAGTGGGTGTCGGACACCTGGCCTGCTTCATCGGACATTAAATAAGTACGGTTGCCGTGCAGGACGCCCCGTGGCGCGTTCGTCGTGAGGGGCGCCGCATGGCGACCAGTTTCAACGCCATCCCCACCGGCTTCAACGCCATACATAGCTACAGCGTCGTCTTCCACAAACGGGTAGAAAAGCCCCATAGCGTTAGAACCACCGCCAACACAGGCAATCAAGGCATCAGGTAGGCGGCCAATTTGCTCAAGGGACTGGCGGCGCGCCTCGCGCCCTACTACCGAATTGAAATCACGCACCAGCAGTGGATACGGGTGCGGGCCTGCCACGGTGCCGATGATATAGAAGGTGTTATCGACGTTAGTTACCCAGTCGCGCAGCGCTTCGTTCATAGCATCTTTAAGCGTGCGGGTGCCGGACTCTACCGGAATCACGCGGGCACCCAGCAGGCGCATGCGGTAAACGTTCAACTTCTGGCGCTCTACGTCTTCAGCGCCCATATAAACATCGCACTCAAGCCCTAAGCGAGCAGCCACGGTAGCAGAAGCAACGCCATGCTGGCCGGCTCCCGTTTCGGCGATAATACGCGGCTTGCCAGTTTTCTTAGCCAGCAGCGCCTGGCCAATCGTATTATTGACCTTGTGAGCACCGGTGTGATTCAGGTCTTCCCGCTTCAACCAAATTTGCGCACCGCCCAGACTCTCCGACCAGCGCTTGGCATGATAAAGCGGTGAAGGACGGCCAACGTAATGAGCAAGGTCATAGTCAAATTCAGCTTGGAAGTCGGGGTCGTCACGTAAGCTTAAGTACGTTTTCTCCAACTCTTCCAACGCGAAGCTGAGGGTTTCAGACACAAACCGACCGCCGTAGGGGCCAAAATGACCACGGGCATCCGGCATTTGGGTTAGCTCGCTGAACTTCGTTTCAAGTACAGCTTTAGAAACACCAGTCGCAGAAACGGTCACAGAGATACCTCACAAGATCGCCAGAACAGGCAAACAATAAATGGATCAACGTAAAACGCAGCTCGATAAACATAGGCTAGCGTGTGTCGGCTAACGCCACGTGGCGAACAAAAGCAGCCATTTTGGCAGCATCCTTACAGCCGTAGGCGGCTTCAATACCCCCTGACACATCAACTGCATAGGGCATAACTTGACGCACAGCCTCGGCAATATTATCTGGCGTCAGCCCACCGGCGAGGATAACAGGTTTTGCAAGATTTGCGGGGATTCTCGACCAATCGAAGGTCTCTCCAGTACCGCCCGGCGCCCCTGGACGATAGGCATCTAAAAGCAGCGCCTGTGCCTGGTGGTAGCGTTCAGCCTGTTGCGCCAAGTCTATTTCATCACGCATACGTAATGCTTTTATCCACGCCACCCCATACTGCTGGCACGCTTCAGGCGTTTCGTCACCATGGAACTGAAGCAAATCAAGATGCGGCAAACACTGCTCAATCAACTCAGTAGACTGATCCACAAACAGCCCAACGCGGGTTACAAAAGCAGGAACGCGGGCAGACAGTTCGGCCAGTTGCTCAACACTCACACCGCGCTTACTTTTTGGCCACATGACGAAGCCTACTGCATCTACGCCGACCGCGACGGCGCTATCGATATCATCTGAACGGGTAAAACCGCAAAACTTGATGCGCGTGCGCGTTAATGGATCAGCACTCAAAACGACGTCTCCTGCTCAGAGCCAGCCGCACCGTTTAGCGAGCGGCTGCGGCGATAGGCAACACGTGGCGTATCCGGCAACTCCCGCTCGCCGGTCCACTCGCCGGTAAACGAAAGAAGATGCGGCCCCAACGGTTCTTTAGGCAAGTCAAACCGCTCATCATAAACGGAATCGACAAAATGCAGCCCGCAGGCTGGCGCGGTAACGTCGCCCTGACGGCGATTCTGCAGCGCTAACAGTTCGCCAATATAGGCCTCGCTCTTCGCACCACGCCCAACGCTAACTAGCGCGCCGGCAATGTTACGAATCATATGATGCAAAAATGCGTTGCCTTGAATATCGATCATCACAAGCTGGCCATAGCGTTTTACATCAACAAAATGCATATGCCGCCAGGGCGTTTTAGACTGGCAGCCAGCGGCACGAAAGCTGGAAAAATCATGTTCGCCCACCAGCGACTGGGCGGCACGATGCATGGCGTCTGCATCTAGCGCGTCACGGCACCAGGTCACATTCGCCCGCTCTAGCACCGGACGGCTGACTTGATTTAGCAACACGTAGCGGTAACGACGGCCAAGCGCGCATAGGCGCGAGTGAAAGTCATCCCCCACAGGCTTTACCCAGCGCACGGCAATATCTCGAGGCAGATGGGTATTGACACCAAATATCCAGGCTTTTTCTGAGCGCCCGACCGGCGGGTCAAAATGCACGACTTGACGCGTGGCATGCACCCCGGAGTCGGTGCGCCCGCTGGCGTGAATCTGGATCGGCTCATTGGCCACCTTGCTCAGCGCGCCTTCTAACGACGCCTGAACGGAAGCTGCATGCTTTAGGCGCTGAAAACCACAGTAATGGGTACCGTCGTATTCAATACCCATTGCCAAACGGCCAGTAAGCGGAATTTTCTCATCGAAGTGATAGGACAGCGTCATCAAGCCACGTCATTTTAAAGATTTTGAAGGTTCGCTATTATCCCGGCCTCGCGGCTTGAATGCCACCTCTTCAATTGTTCACTCTTCCTCAACCTGCCTGCGCAGCTTTTTAGCAGGGACTATTGTTGCCGTTCTGACGCTCGGGGTGAATTCAACCTCAGCGTGCTGGGACTCTCTCCGGGAACTGGCGGTCTTCCGGCATCGGCGGGAAGTACTGATAGACCCAGGTCTCACTGATGGTTACGCCCTCGGCGCTTAGCGTCAGGCGCATGTCGAGTGGGTCTAAAGCGTCGCTGGTGGGATACCAATCGAACTGAATACGGAAGCCCTCGAAGTCATCTACCCAAAAAATCTGAACATTCTTGACCTCGCCTTCGGGCACGTCGAGGTGGGTCTGAAGCCCGATCTCATTGTCGTGGAAGTGCTTAACATCACCACCGACAAAATCGATAGCGATGCGCTGAGCCCAGACGTCCGGAAAGTGCTCACCCGGCGCCCAGCCCTCGGGGAAACCACCGATACCGGTAAACGTCTTGCGGACTCGCGCTAGGTCGCTCTGCACTGGCGGAAGAGCACTCCAGTGAAGCTTGTAGGCGTAGTGCAGTGCCTGCCCCGCCTCTACCGCCGCTTCCGGCTTCCAGAAGGCCACGATGTTGTCCATGGTCTCACCAGAGGTGGGGATCTCAAGCAGCTGAATTTCACCTCGCCCCCAGTCGCCCAGAGGCTCAACCCAGAGACTAGGACGGTTGTGATAGTTGCCCACGATATCTTCGTAGCTGTCGAACTCGTGGTCAGTTTGCAGCAAGCCAAAGCCCTTGGGGCTGTTGTCGCTGAACGAGTTGAACTGCAAACGTGGCGGGTTATTAAGGGGCCGGCAGATCCACTCGCCGTTGCCGCGCCAGATCGAGAGACGATCGGAGTCGTGGATCTGTGGGTGGAAGGTCAGGCACATGTCGCGCTGCTGGGTACCGCAGCTGAACATGCTGGTCATCGGCGACAGCCCGAGCTGGGCAATCGATTCTCGCGGAAAGAGATGCTTGTCGATCTCCATCACCACTCGGTTATCTTCACAATGGATGACGAAGCGGTAGGCGCCAGCTAGGCTCGGAGAGTCAAGCAGCGCATGGGCCACGAAGGTCGTGGCGCCGGCTTCCGGTGTTTCGAACCAGAAGCGAGTAAACGCCGGAAACTGCTCGTTGGCTTCATCGGTGTAGGTATTGACGGCAATACCGCGGGCGGAGATGCCGTACTGATAGGTGTCATCGACCGCGCGGAAGTAACTGGCGCCGAGGAAAGACACGATATCGCGCTCGGTCAGTGAAGGCTCCTTAAACACCCGAAAACCGGCAAAGCCAAGTTCGCCCTGCCCTTCGAGCTGCGAGACATCGACGTGAGCGCCCGAATAGTTGAACAGGTCGGGACGAAAGTGAATCTCTCTCGCCTGGCTGGTCTCAGGGTCCACCGAATACATCCGCACCGGCTGGTCGAATGCCATCCCCACGTGGAAGAACTGTACGTCAAGCGGGCCATTCAACTGATCCCAGAGAGAGTGGTTGGGATCGTAGCCGATTTCGTTGTAGCGCTGTGGCGTGAGATTGCTCAGCGTCGGCGGCAACTGCTGGACAGTGCTCTGATAGGGTTTGACGGCGAGGTCGCGGGCATAATCCTGAAGCCAGTCGAAACTGAAGGCTTGAGAATCGCCATCCGCGATACGACTAGAGGCGCTGGCCGCGGCGAACAGAGGTGCCGAAGGCAAGCCATACCAGGCCGCTAGCGCCAACGCGCTCTTGAGCACACTTCTACGATCCATGAACACCTATCCTTTGTATGTAGACAGTCAATTCGCAGCATTTACGATCCGAGACCTCTTAGCTGCAAGCGAGATGCGAATTTCAGACGCCGTATTTCGACGGCAGTTCCCTACATCAAGCCTTGAGCGCCCTCGTCACCGGTTATCAACCGGCTTGAATGCCACCTCCTCAATTTCCCACGACGCCTCGATTGAGCCAGGGGCGCGATTAGCGCCAGTTGCACGATGCGTAGCAAGCTGTTCGTTAGGCGGATGATAATCAACCTGCCAGTGGTCGGGGTTTTCATCCCTTTCACCCTCTCCCAGTGGGCGTCTATTGTGATCATCATCGACCTTCTTATCCGGCCCGGGCATTAACGTGGGTGAAGCAGAGGGCTTTATCACGGCCTTCGCCATCGCTGCGTCGTCCCAGGTCTCATCTTGATGCTTACGCCGCCAGATCAATAACACAACCAGTAGAACGATGGCCGTTAGCCCAAGCGGCCACTGGTAATCCGCGATGAAAGTGTTCGCACTCTGCCCCTCGCTCGTACTGGCAGCGGGTCGCGCAGGAGATTGCTCCGCAGCAACCGCTTGGCTAGAGAGCGCATCGCTGAGCGCCTCCGCCAGTGAGGCAATATCGCTGCGCAGCTCACTTAACTCGGTACGCATTAGTTCGCGCTCGTCACGCACCTGTTGAAGCGCCGCCTGGTTTGAGCGCAGCTGCTCGGCCAGCCCGCCGGGAAGTAAGGCCTCAGGCGGCTCAATGTCCTCTTCAATCGCCGCGGGCCGGTCTACTGTCAAAAAAGCATCAGCATTAGCAGCACCGCTGGAAAGATCAGTCTCGCTTGTCTGCAGAGCTTGGGTAGAGTCTGCTGGGACATTCGGCATGTCCACACCTGAGCGTGCCATTACGCGCTCTTCATTCGGCACCCGCAGCGTTTGGCCTGCTCGGATCTCGTTAGCATTACCTGACGGAAAAATATTAGGATTAGCGTCAACAAGCGCTGCCATCATCTGCTGAACGCTAGCCTTTGCAGGCTTAGTTCGCTCGGCAACGCTCCATAGCGTGTCGCCACGATTGATATAAGCGCGCTGTTGGTCTTCATTAGAGAAATTATTTAAGACCACGCGCTGGGCGTAATCTTGCGGATCAAAGAGTAGCGTGACATCGCGGGTCTGCGACCCGCCTGGGTACTCCAGAGTCAGCAGCAGCTCAAGCCAAGGCTCCTGCATGGTCTGCTGTGAACTTAAATATACCTGGCGGCGGCCCTGTCGTTCCTTAACTTGGGCAGTCACGCTAGCGGCTGACGGCGTCCACTCAAGCCCTGCAGCAGCGAAATCGGTCTGATTGGCAACCCTAACGCTAATATCTTCTAACGGGTAATCACTGTTTCCAAGCAGCGATAGAGAAGCCTTCAACGGCTCATTTAAATAAGAACTGACGTTCGCGTACCCCAGCTCAACGGCAATGGCGAGAGGACTCACCAAGCTCAGTGAGACACACACAGCCCATGCGCGTATTGGTTTCATAAAGCTCCCTAGCGTATTACTTTATTTCTCCCACCGGCTAAACTTGGCGGCGTTACTTCCCTCCCCATAACTTAACTAAATATTGGCTTATTTCCCATTCGTGAGCGTTGTTGCCACGAAAAAAAACGGGAAGCTGCGAACAGCTTCCCGTTTAGACTGATGTACAACCGCCGTCAATTACTGCTCGCGTAAAATCTTAAGCATGCGCTTAAGCGGCTCTGCGGCGCCCCAAAGCAGTTGATCGCCAACGCTGAACGCAGACAGATACTCACCGCCCATTTGTAGCTTACGAAGGCGCCCTACCGGCACTTGCAGCGTGCCGGTAGCGGCAGCAGGCGTTAGCCCAGCGATGGTGGCGTCTTTATCATTAGGAATCAATTTGACCCATTCATTGTGCTTAGCAATGCGGTCTTCAATCTCATCTAGCGGCACATCATGCTTAAGCTTGATCGTGAACGCCTGACTATGGGAGCGCATCGCGCCAATACGCACACACAGGCCGTCAATGGGAATCGGGTTGTTGTCGAGGCCCAAAATCTTGTTGGTCTCAACGCTGCCCTTCCACTCCTCACGACTCTGGCCGTTATCCAACTTAGTGTCGATCCACGGCAACAGGCTGCCCGCTAGCGGTGCGCCAAAGTTATCGGTCGGAAAATCGCCGCTGCGCATAGCAGCCGTTACTTTACGGTCGATATCTAGAATCGCACTTGAGGTATTCTTCAGCTCATCGCCAACGCTTGAATGAAGCTGTCCCATTTGATTGAGCAACTCGCGCATGTGCTTAGCACCGGAGCCTGAAGCGGCCTGGTACGTCATGGACGTCATCCACTCGACCATATCGGCTTCAAACAAACCACCCAACCCCATAAGCATGAGGCTGACGGTGCAGTTACCGCCAACAAAGGTTTTAGCACCTTTGGCGAGCTGGTCATCGATCACCTTGCGGTTAACCGGATCCAGTACGATTGTTGCTTCGTCTTCCATGCGTAGCGTGCTAGCGGCATCAATCCAGTAGCCTTTCCAGCCAGCGCTACGTAGATCTTTATAGACAGGCTTGGTGTAATCACCACCCTGGCACGTCACAATGACATCCAGCGCTTTAAGCGCCTCGATATCAAAGGCATCTTTCAGCGAAGGTACCTCTACACCGATGTCGGGGCCGGGCTGGCCAACCTGGGAAGTGGTAAAGAAAACCGGCTCTATGCCGTTAAAATCACCATCTTCTTGCATGCGTTGCATCAGCACCGAGCCAACCATGCCGCGCCATCCCACGAAACCGACTTTCAACATATGAAGTCCTCCTGCAAAGAATGAGTCCTTGTATTATACACAAATCGTTAGGGTAATTTTGGAACCAGCAGGGAGGTAAGAGGTGTCCCTGCGACAAGCCTTCGAGGGGGCGCTGTAAACCCGTCCCTGGGCGCTATATTTGCCATCCATGGCAAATGACCCCCTCTACGGCTTGTCCCAGGCGCCCTTAAGGCAGTCGCTACTTTACTGCTTGGCAAACGCGGCGAGTACCGCATCACCCATTGCCTCGGTGCCAATGGTTTGCATGCCGTCAGAAGCAATATCCGCAGTGCGCCAGCCATCATCCAGCACGCTGCCTACGGCGGCTTCTATGCGCTCTGCCATCGCGGTCTCATCGAGCGAATAGCGCAGCATCATGGCAACCGACAGCATCATCGCCAGCGGGTTAGCAATATTCTGCCCAGCGATATCTGGCGCGCTGCCGTGGCAAGGCTCAAACATGCCCTGCCCGCTCTCATTTAACGACGCCGAAGGGAGCATGCCGATAGAGCCGGTCAGCATCGCGGCGGCGTCAGAAAGAATATCGCCAAACATATTGCCGGTAACAACAACGTCAAACTGCTTGGGCGCGCGGACCAGCTGCATGGCTGCGTTGTCGACGTACATGTGCGAAAGCTCAACGTCCGGATATTCCGGTGCCAGGCGCTCCATCACTTCGCGCCATAAAATCGTCACTTCCAGCACATTGGCTTTATCGACCGAGCACAGCTTCTTGCCACGCTTTTGGGCCATTTTAAATGCCACGCGACCAATACGCTCAATCTCGCTTTCAGAATAAATATAGGTATTAAAGCCCACGCGTTCGCCGTTGCGCACTTCAATGCCACGAGGCTGGCCAAAGTAAATACCGCCGGTGAGCTCGCGCACAATCATAATATCAAGCCCAGCTACCAGCTCAGGCTTCAGGCTAGAGGCGCTGGCTAGCTGCGGATAAAGCATGGCTGGGCGCAGGTTGCCGAACAAACCAAGGTTTTTACGCAGCCCCAGTAAGCCTTTTTCAGGACGCTTAGAGAGATCTTCAATTTTATCCCACTTAGGGCCGCCCACTGCGGCTAGCAGGATAGCGCTGGCCGCTTTGGCTTTAGCCAGCGTTTCCGCGGGCAGCGGGTCGCCGTGAACGTCGTAGGCAGAACCGCCCACTAAACCCTCTTCTACTTCAATATCCAAACCTGCTTCTTGGCACGCTTTTAATAGGCGCGCCGCCTGGGCAGCAATCTCGGGACCAATACCATCTCCCGGTAACAACAAGACCTTATGTGTCATGCAGATTCCTTAACAATAAAATCGATAAACGTCAGGCTTAGGCAGTATCACGGAATAACCAGGGCCGCGCAGCCCTATGTTTTTGCTCAAAGGCGCGAATAGCATCTTCGTCTTTTAGCGTCAGGCCAATATCGTCCAATCCTTCCAACAGGCAGTGTTTGCGGAAATCATCCACTTCAAACGCTAGAACCTCACCGCTGGGCGTAACGACACGCTGGTTTTCTAAATCTACATCCAACTGATAGCCTTCATTGGCGTCCAGCTCGGCAAACAGACGGTCTACCACATCTTCTTGGAAGGTGATCAGCAAAATGCCATTCTTGAACGAGTTGTTATAAAAGATATCGGCAAAGCTGGGCGCAATCACCACTTTAAAACCAAAATCTTCCAGCGCCCAAGGCGCATGCTCGCGAGAACTGCCGCAGCCGAAATTGCGCCGTGCCAGCAGCACTTCAGCGCCTTTAAAGCGTGGTTGATTCAGCACAAAATCAGGGTTCAGCGGGCGCTGCGAACAGTCCTGCCCTGGCTGCCCCTCATCTAGATAACGCAATTCATCAAACAGGTTAACGCCAAAGCCGGTGCGTTTAATCGATTTCAAAAATTGCTTTGGAATAATCAAATCGGTGTCGACGTTAGCGCGATCAAGCGGCGCGACCACACCTTCAAAACGGGTAAACTTTTTCATGGCTTAGGCCTCCTGAGCGTGAGTGGCGTCATTGGCTGGCAAGGTGCGCACGTCAACAAAATGACCCGCTATGGCCGCTGCAGCGGCCATAGCGGGGCTGACCAAGTGAGTGCGGCCACCGTAGCCCTGGCGGCCTTCAAAGTTGCGGTTAGACGTTGATGCACAGTGTTCCCCGGCACCCAACTTATCCGCATTCATGGCCAAACACATAGAGCAACCCGGTTCGCGCCACTCAAAACCGGCTTCAATAAAGATTTTATCCAAGCCTTCGGCTTCTGCCTGACGCTTTACCAAACCAGAGCCCGGCACGACCATAGCAAGCTTAATCGAGCTAGCCACTTTCTTGCCCTGGGCAACCTTGGCGGCCTCACGCAGATCTTCAATGCGCGAGTTAGTGCAGGAACCAATAAAGATTTTATCCAGCTTGATATCGGTGATTTTCTGGTTGGCGTGCAGCCCCATGTACTCCAGCGCGCGAGTGTGGCTACGTTGAACGGTTTCATCTTGCGCGGCGAACGGATCAGGCACCTGGCCAGAAATACCGGTGACCATCTCAGGGCTGGTGCCCCAGCTCACCTGGGGTTCAATCTCTTCAGCTTTCAGAGTAACGACTTTATCAAATGCGGCATCTTTATCGGACACCAACTGGCGCCAGTCAGACACGGCCGCTTCCCACTGCTCCGCGGTAGGGGCAAAGGGGCGCTGGCCAAGGTAATCAATCGTGGTATCGTCTACGGCAATCAAACCCACCCGGGCACCCGCTTCAATGGCCATATTACAAACGGTCATGCGGCCTTCCATAGAGAGCGAGGCAATGGCGCTGCCCGCAAACTCAATCGCATAGCCAGTACCGCCAGCGGTGCCGATTTGGCCGATAATCGCTAGCACAACGTCTTTAGCAGTAACGCCTAGACCTAGCTCGCCTTCGACGCGCACCTGCATATTCTTCATTTTTTGCGCCAGCAAGCACTGAGTTGCCATCACGTGCTCAACTTCCGACGTGCCGATACCGTGAGCCAATGCGCCAAAGGCACCATGAGTGGCAGTATGAGAGTCGCCGCACACCACGGTCATGCCCGGCAGTGTTGCACCCTGCTCAGGGCCCACTACGTGAACAATGCCTTGGCGTGGATCGTTAATTTTGAACTCTTCAATGCCATACTCAAGGCAGTTGTCGTCCAGGGTTTGCACCTGAATAAGCGACACAGGGTCTTTAATCCCACTATTACCCTCGGCACGTTCTTTCACCGTGGTTGGCACGTTGTGATCGGGCGTGGCTAGGTTGGCATCTAAACGCCATGGCTTGCGATTAGCTAAGCGCAGGCCTTCAAACGCTTGAGGCGAAGTCACTTCGTGAAGCAGCTGGCGATCGATATAAATCAACGCGGTGCCGTCATCGCGTTGTTTGACCAAGTGCTGGTTCCAGAGTTTGTCGTAAAGCGTTTGACCTGACATGTGGTTCTCCCGGGCTGCGCCCTTTTCTTGCTAGTTGGTCGTGCTAATGGGTCTTGCTGGCATCTCTGTGCCAGTGATGGTTAGAGTGTTACGCGGGCTGCGCATAAAAGCAATTCATGTTATTCATAGTTTAGATTCCAATCAGGAATACCAAAATGGATACTCAAAGCCTACAGGCTTTTCTGGCCGTGGCCGATACGCAAAGTTTCTCGCGCGCGGCCGAACAGCTCCACTTAACCCAACCGGCGGTGAGCAAGCGCATTGCGACGCTGGAATCCCAGGTGGGCACGCGTTTATTCGATCGCATAGGGCGGCGCATTGCATTGACCGAGGCCGGAAGCGTGCTGCTACCCCAAGCCCGAAGCATTCTATTTACCGTAGAAGATAGTCGCCGTGCGCTAGCCAATCTTTCAGGCCAGGTGGGTGGGCGTCTAACGCTTGCGACCAGCCATCACATCGGTTTGCACCGTTTACCGCCGCTACTCAAGCAGTACACTCAGCGCCATCCAGAGGTAGAGCTAGACCTGCACTTTCTTGACTCTGAACAGGCGTATCAAGGTGTTTTAGACGGCACCCTGGAAATGGCAGTGGTGACGCTGGCACCTCACCCCTATGCACAGCTGCACGTTGTCGAGTTATGGCGTGACCGGCTGTGTTTTGTGTGCGCGACGGACCACCCCCTTGCCAATCAGCCCCAGTCTCATCATAAATCGGCAGGTCATAAAGGCCTTTCACTCGCGGCGCTGTGTGACTATAGCTGCGTGATGCCCGGGGCCAAGACATTTACCGGCTCGCTCATTGCTCAGCGGTTCCATGAAGCCGGCCTACAGCTACCGGTAAGTATGGCAACCAACTATTTAGAAACGCTTAAAATGATGTGCAGCGTTGGCTTAGGCTGGAGCCTGCTACCAGAGAAGATGATCGACAGTGAGCTCGTAGAACTCAATGTCGACACGGCGCCCATCTATCGCTCATTAGGCTATTTAGTACATACCAACCGCACGCCTTCTAACGCCGCTCGTCGCATGGTTGAACAGCTAGAAAAGGCGTCAAGCCATGCAGCAATGCTATAGCGGCTTAGCAATACGGTCACGCTGAAACATCTGCGTATTTCTTAATTAAAAGCAATGGGCTAAAAAGTAACGGGCACTTACTCAGGGCGAGCTGAATGTCTACGAATAGCGGCTTTGTAAGAAAGAAGATTACCACTGGACTACCTTCCGCCGGTTGAGTACCTTTTAAGAGCGACGTATTAGTGGCAATACCGCCGAGGCAGCGGCACTCATTTAGATAAAAATGTGAGATGAAACGACATGAAGCGTACTCTTCTTAGTATCACCACTACATGGGTGCTTTTTCCATTGGGCACCGCTTTCGCTCAATATGCCCCTGTCGATCCTATGCCGCTGGGGCAGTCCTCTACAAGCGTAATGGCCAATAAGCTTTCAGGAGATATTGCCAGCGGAACCACGGGATCTAATTCCGTGTCAAGCCGCTGCTTCGCGAACTCCGGCCCAGGACCCGAGCGCCGCGCCATGGAAGCAGAATATGAGCAACGGCTAGCAACAGAGGGTAAAGCCCAAGCGGACGCTTGGTTGGATCAACATGGCCGAGAGTATCGCGCAGGGCTGGTGGCGGAAGGAAAGTGTTAATAGCGATGCGCCTAGCATAAGCAAGCGTTATCAAGTGCATTTACCTGTAATGTAAATCCATCGAACGCCAAGCCCCAGGCCTATTACTGTGACCACCCTGCATAGAAGTGAAAAAAGCCGAGCCAAGTCTGTTCGCAAAGGCCTGCACCCGAAGAATCTACATAACCAAGGCTATGACTTCCCAGCGCTCGTAGAAAGCCACCCTGCACTAGCCCCCCATGTGAAACCGAACGCTCATGGCGAGCTTTCTATCGATTTCGCAGACCCGTTGGCAGTTAAAACGCTCAACGCCGCGTTATTAAATCGCTACTACAACATTACCGATTGGGATATTCCAGAGGGCGCGCTTTGCCCTCCCATCCCAGGCAGGGCTGACTATATCCATTACATGGCCGATTTAATTGAGCTCGGGCTTGGACGTAAAAATCCCAGCATCAAGCTACTCGATATAGGAACGGGGGCGAATGGAATCTACCCGCTACTGGCCTGCCAAATTTACGGCTGGCAGTGTGTCGGTAGCGAGATTAGCGCTCAGTCACTTGAGAACGTCGCCACGATTATCGCCAACAACCCTACGCTCAAAGATCGCTTCACGCTGCGCACGCAGCACGATAAAAACCACATGTTTGAAGGGATCATTCAAGCTGGGGAGTTCTTTGACGTCAGCGTATGCAACCCACCCTTCCACGCCTCGCTTGATGAAGCACTGAAAGGCAGCCAGCTTAAACTCAATAACCTTGCGCGTAGTCGCGGTGAAAAAAAAGCAAAGACCAAATCTCCTACGCTGAATTTTGGCGGGATGGGGGCAGAGCTTTGGTGCAAGGGAGGCGAACAGCTGTTTCTTAAAAAGCTAATAAAAGAAAGCCAAGTGTATTCCACTCAATGCCAGTGGTTTAGCAGCCTGATTTCAAAAGCCGACAATGTGAAACCTGCCACGAAGTTGATGCGTAAGCTCGGTGCCGTTGATATACGGGAAATAGAGATGACGCAGGGAAATAAGATGACGAGGATATTGGCCTGGACATTCATCTGAAGCGTTTCAGAAGTGGCGTATGAGCATGCTGTGATATGGTAATCCCTCCTTTTCAGAGGATGAGTTTCATTCTCTCGGGATCTCAGCAAGAACTTCCCCAGTCAACACGCGAACGTACTTTGCTGCTGAGGCTTCGCTAAAACTGACCTCGATCTCTTCGTTTGAATCAATTTTAGACAGCTTTTTGACCAACTCTCGAGTCGCGATCTTAACTGCTGAACGTGGATTAGTGATGCCTTCTTCCTGCATCCCCAATCGAACTTTCATCGTCTCGTAAAGCTCGCCAGCACTCGCCGCCATTTCAATCCTCTCGTGAACTCATAACCCTGTCATAAACGGCGCGGGCTTTTGAGCGTCGGCGACCGAAGGGAGCGAATTTAATCGCCTTGTTAGGCAAGTACTCATAGACACATATGATTTTAATAACCTTTATATGGCGGAGCTTCTGGATACTGCGGGAGTTCATCGGCTATCTCTAGCCAAGACTGCTTAGATGATATCCAAAAGTGCATATCAGGATTAAAAAGTGACGAATCGTCAAGGCTGCCAGCCGTCAATCCAATAACTCCGGCGGAGGTACGCCGAGAAAATATGCTTGAACCACAACGCGAACAAGATCCTCGCTCTAGAGTTTCTGAGGAGTAAAATGTGCTAATTGGGCCTGTGATAGACACATCTTCAATCCGCATTAATACACGGGCGTTAAAAGCAGCCCCGATAGCTTTTTGACATTCCTTACAGTGGCACACTCTCTGATTTAATGGATCAGCAGTCGTTTCGTAACGAACAGCTTTACATATGCACCCGCCGCAAAATCTGGTCATTTAGTAAACCTTCTCCTCAAGTGGCCAACGTTAAATTAACAGGCTGGCTTTAGCCGGTTCCAACGAGCGCAGCGAGTGGCTTGAATGTCTGGTTAGCCTTTCTCACAGCGGCTTGCCACGTATATAGCGATACTCTTGCGTATGCCCCTCGTAACCCCAGGCGTCCGCGTGGACCTTGTGGATTACAATGTAACTCGCAGGTGCCAACGGCCCAAATATGTTGGCAACTGCATCAAACACCTGTGGATGTATTCAGACTTTCGTTTTTAGTATTTGTGCCCTCAGTAACCTTGATGTCCAAGTAAAAAGTCACTAGCGACTGGCTGGCAAGACTCTTGCCCCCTATGTACCAGCTTTTAGCCGATGTGGCATTGACCTCGACAGAAGCAAGCTCGTGCTTCTTGCCAAGAGCGGTTGCAGTAATTTCGGTAAGGGCACTTGCGACTTGATCTGACTGATCTTGCGATACATCGGCAGAGATATGGAAGCTTAGGTATGGCATAAGGAACCTCTCCAAGACTGACTAACGAGGCTGTAGAAAACCCCGAATTTGTCATTGGTGAAGCCAGTACCGGCGGTAACGACAGTGCTCTTTTGATAGCTATTTTCCGAAATACCTAGCTTCTTAAAGCGAGCATCGACCGTTTCCAGTACGGGTTGCAAGGTGCGGTATTCCTGTCCTTCGCCAAAGGCCTGGGCTGTGCGTCTTTAGGAAACGATCCACTTTGTTCATAGCGGCATCTAGCGAGAGAATCGTCTTGGCGCAGCGGATATCTCGATCCAGATTGGCTTCCGTTTCAGCTTCATAACGCGCGTAGTGTTCCACTAAGTGATGCCGAATCAGACCTCTCCGTTTCTCACGTTTCTCGCCTAGCTCTTTGAACGTGCCAGACAGCTCTTTAGAGGCATCAGATGACATTTTGCAGCCGTCAATGGCAAAGAGTTCGTTGCCCAACAAGCCTTGTTCATGGCACACCAACAGCACTTGCTCGAAAAGCGCTTCAATCTCGTCAGCATGGCGGCTGACAAAACTTGCCCGTGTGGTGAAGTGGGGAACGGTATCGCAGGAGAGCGCTTTGAAAATGATATTGGTCTCGCAGCACCATTGCATCCGTGTTTTTTGTGTTGAGTAATTTCAGAAAAATCAACTTGATCGATAAGAATTAAAAGCGTGCCGCTCTCGTTTAGTAGGTACTCCACTCCTCTTGAATGAAAGCTTTCCAAAACGTCTACTTTGCTGGAGCTTTAAAGAGTCGTCATCTAAATCTGCGCTCAATCTTTTACGCTTATGCCATTCAGGAACAAGCCTACAAGATGCCCAATACGCGATTTCGATGAACGGTCATTCTCGATTGCGATGGAAATCGCCGTTACCACGTAAATTAAATCCTCGTAAGTGACATCGCGGCGGATGGCACCTGCTTCTTGTCCACGCAGAAGCAGCCGATGCCCTTCTGCGGTGATCGCATTACATCCGGGCGTACCGCATTGGATAATGGTCCCAATCGAAGCAGCAAGGCTCTGGTAAATGCTCATGTTCATAGCAAGTTCTTCAAGATAAGCTCGTATCGCGTCACCTGGTGTGACATGAGGGTCGCGCGCATGGCTGGTCTGTGCAAGCGACAAGAAACGCTCATTGCTAGTCGCGGCCAAGAGTGCCTCACGCGTGGGAAAGCGACGATAAAGCGTACCTATACCAACGCCTGCGCGCTTGGCAACTTCCTCCAGCGGAACCCCCGCTCCTCTTTCTAAGAAAAGCTCCTCGGCGGCAAAAAGAATAAGTTCGCGGTTCTTCTGTGCGTCAGCCCGGAGGGCAGGTTTATTACTCAATTTTTTTCCTCTTTCGCTTGTTAAGTGGAGCTTACCTCCATATTATAAGTGGAGCAACTCTCCACTTATAACAGAGGTATTAGAAAATGACGAAACGCTTCGAAAACAAAGTTGTGGTGATAACGGGAGGCAGCGACGGCATCGGTCTCGCAACGGCGAAACTTTTTGCCATCGAAGGTGCACACGTTTACATCACAGGGCGTCGGCGAGAACTACTCGACGAAGCTGTGAAAGAGATCGGCCAAGGGGCGGTAGGCGTACAAGGTGACGTCACTAACTCTGCCGACGTCACTCGGCTTTACGAACGGATCCAACGCGATCACCAAAGGGTCGATGTCGTGTTCGCCAATGCGGGCATTTACGAGGTCATTCCACTCGATGCGATAGAGGATACGCATTTCGACTCGACCTTCAACGCCAATGTGAAAGGCATGGTGTTCACTGTGCAAAAAGCACTACCGCTGATGACAGCGGGAAGTGCTGTCGTGCTCAACGGCTCCATCGCTGGCAGCAAAGGCCTGCCAGGCCAGTCTCTTTACAACGCCAGCAAGGCAGCAGTGCGCTCTTTCGCTCGAAGCTGGACGAATGACCTTAAGGAGCGAGGCATCCGCGTGAACGTGGTTTCGCCTGGTGGAACAGAAACGCGCCTGATAAGGAGCTACCTTGATTCGCAACCGGAGGTCGAAAAGGCACTAAATAAAAGCGTTCCGCTTGGGCGGCTGGGGGAACCGAACGAGATAGCACGAGCAGTCCTCTTCCTGTCATCAAGCGAGAGCAGCTTTGTCGCTGGACATGAACTTTTTGTCGATGGCGGTGCAGCCGCAGTTTAGGCCCCGGGCAGGTCTCGTTCAGTTCTAAAGATATTGGAGTCAGATGAAGATTAGCTCTCAGAGTAATTGCAGTAATTTTCATTTGGCCCCCCACCCCCTCCTCTCCAATGTGGAGGAACCCTCCATATTGCAATGTCATACTCACACCGATTTCAACTCTCAACAGAGGTAGTCAACATGATCAATCTCCGCACTCTAACCTTGTCCGTAAGCGTCACGCTAGGCGCCATAATTGCGCTGCCGGGCATGGCTATCGCTGACGTACAGAACATCATTCTGGTTCACGGCGGAAACGTCGATGGCAGTACTTGGAGAGGGGTTTACGACCGGCTGACTGCCGAAGGCCTAAAGGTCACAGTTACTCAACTGCCAATGACATCCGTCGAGGATGACGTCGCGGCGGTCCAGAGAAGCCTGGACGTGCAGGACGGCCCGGTTCTGCTCGTGGGGCATTCTTATGGCGGCGTGGTTGTAACCGAAGCCGGCATCGACCCAGACGTCAAAGGTCTCGTCTATGTCACAGCGTTCCAGCCTGATATCGGGGAAAGCGGCGGCGACCTGCTAGCCTCAGTGGCCAGCGATTTCACGGCCGACAAGCTGACGGTCACCGACGATGGCTTTCTTTTGGTCAATGACGACGCGTTCCTCTCCTTGGCAGGTAACGGTCTTTCAGAAGAAGACGCACTCTTTTTGGCAAGGTCCCAAGCATGGGCCAACGCGGGGAATCTTGCTCACAAAGTTACTTCTGCGGCATGGCAGGATAAACCGAGCTGGATGACGGTCGCTACCGAGGACCTTCTCATCTCACCGGAGTTGCAGCGCCGTATGGCAGAGCGCGCCGGTTCGACAATAATTGAGATCAAGAACGGCCATATGCTGCCGATGACGAGCCCCGATGAGGTGGCCGAGGTGATCGCGCAGGCCGCCAAGGCGGTTAACTAGAACAGCCCTCCCGTGCGGACCGCGACAGCGGTCCGTACGCTTCTCCCTTTGCACAAGATCATCGTTTTAGTAGATATTTTTATCTGACCCAAGCTTCAAACGCAGTAAATAAATCAGCTCCGCATCCCGTTACTGCCGTAATCGCGATGGCTTCCATTGTACGCCAATTATTCTTAGCAAACTTTCCAAGCTTTTTGAAAAAATATCTACTCGGATCGATATGACTCATCGGGTGATTTAACACATAACTGTACCGATTATAATTCTGGCTATTATGTGGATCAGCCTGAATAAATTGAATCGCCCCAGGTTTCGTAGACAACTTCCGGCCTTATACTGACGGCATCTAGGAGGATCCATGAACCCTCCCCGTTACACTGAAGAATTAAAAATCGAAGCCATCAAACAGTGGTAGAACGCGACCATCGCGTTGCCGAGGTCTCTGAGCGGTTAGGCGTGCCAGGCCACACCTTGTACCAGTGGATCAAGCGCTACGATAAGCCGGTAGAACAACGGCATGAAGATGATGATCTCCAAGCTGAAAACCGTCGTTTGAAGGCTGCACTAAAACGCGTGTCAGAAGAGCGAGATATATTAACAAAGGCCACCGCGTACTTCGCCAGGGAGTCCGACTGAGGTACGCGTTTATTCAAAAGCATGCGAGCCAATATCCGATACGGCGTTTGTGCCGCATGATGGCTGTGCACCCTAGCGGCTACTACGCATGGTGCAAAAAAGCACTGTCTAATCGAGATCGGTGTGATCAGCATCTCTTGGGATTGATCAAGCATGCGTGACTTGAAAGCGGCGGTTTATATGTCTATCGCAAGGTATATCAGGACTTGCATGAGGCTGGTGAAGCCTGCAGTAAGCACCGAGTAGCCGCCTGATGCGCAGGGAAGGTTTACGCTCTCAGACGGGCTATCGACGACGCCCTGGCTGCTATGGCGGTGGAAAACTGGCTGTTGTATCACTCAACTATTTAGACCGTCAGTTTGAAGTAGCAGCGCCAAATATTGCTTGGGTGACGGATATCACGTACATCTGAACGTACGAAGGCTGGCTTTACTTAGCGGTGGTTATCGACCTGTTTTCTCGTCAAGTGGTTGGCTGGTCGATGAAGTCTCCTATGACCACAGAATGAGTGCTGGATGCTTTGTTATCGGCAGTCTGGCGACGAACAGTGAGGGTGTGTTCGGATCAAGGAAGCCAGTTCAGCAGTGGAGACTGGCAAAGCTTTCTGAAAGCTTCTTTCAACTCCTCAAGCGAGAGCGAATCAAGCGACAGATTTATTCGACACACGAAGCGGCTAGACGTGACGTGTTCAATTACATTGAAATGTTCTACAACCCAAAGCGCCGACACGGGACAAGTGATAACTTATCACCGGTTGAGTATGAAAGGCGTTACTTTAAGAGCCTAACGGGTGTCTAAAATATCCGGGGCGATTCATTTTGAGCACCCTGGTTTTGCGGGGGGATTACCAAGCGCCGCCAAAGCTTTATGGAAGAATCGTGACCATCCACTGCCATCACTTTCAAGCAGCTCGATCATGGCCAACAAGTCATTGCGTGTCTTCTCGTACATGGCTTCCTTCGACAGCTAAGGCTCAGCTCAGCCGCAGGCTGGGCGAAGCTTGTTTTGTGTTAATTTGAGAGCGACAGCGAGCAACACAAAAGCAAGTGGAGCCCAGGCTGTCGCACTGCAGCTTTTTGTTATGCTTTGACCCAAAACTTCCAACCCTTTTTCTCTTTTGGCTGTTTATTTGATGAACTTAGTGTGCCTTTAATATTAGACAGTCGACCTTCAGAATCAAACTCAACACTTATATTACCCCTCTCGCAGTCAGCTGATATTAATGATTCACCCTCCATCACATTGTAACCTTGCGAAGAAAGAAATGACTTCGTCATTTGGCGATGATCAACATCAAATGTAGAAATAACTTGAGATATTGTGGTTATTGCTTTTTCCGGAGAAACTGGTGATATTACTTCTTGCGGGAGGCCTCTAACTAGAAAATATAAAGCTCCACCTTCATAAGGTCCGCGATAATAACAACTAGTTGAGTCAAGCCCTGATGCAACCATTGCTATGGAGTGGCCATCAGCAATACTCGTCGAATAGCTACGTTCTGTCAGCTCTGAAACTTCTAATTTATTACCTAATTCTTTTAATTCACGACAGCTTTTAAGCAACGCAGAAGGAAGATTACTTGCTTCGTTTGCCCAGGCCCAAAGCCATGACTCATCACCTTCTGATTCTGAGCCTAGCAATTGAATTGGAAACATTAAGTCATCACCGAAAGTAACCTGACCCTCTATAAGGTCTACTTCCCACCCTCTTTCTCCTAGTAAATCAGCGAAAGCAAGTTGTTTGGCAAATCCAACACCTACATGTTGAGAAAACAACATTCTAAATTCAGGGCTCAATTTATTATCCTCCTTGATGCATAAAAGGTATTACGTTGATGGCTTGAGGTGAGGCGCATTTTTCTTGGCTACGCTCGCCAGCCCTTTAATTTTCTTTGAAGTCCCCGTTGAAGATTCAACTTCAACGGAAGCCAGTGATTTCAAATCAATAGCTCCAAAATCGAAATTCGTACTATCAAGAAAAACTCGAAAAACTGACTTTCACTCAAGTACGGATTACTTAGACCTCAACTCTCCAACGGATAGCCAGCCCGCTCACCAATGGATTTAGTAATTCTAAATTTGTGATCCTTCCCATCACTGTTGACGAACCTCAAAGCATAGAGTGCTATTGGCCTACAGCCAGAATTTACGATCTTTACGTAAATTCCATCAACAATATTCGCGAAGCTTTCTTTATACGATCCTGATACATCAAATCTCGTTCGATCACGGAACATGAGGTAAAAAGCTATACAAAAACTAGCTACAGAAATGTAGATACTGATGATGGGAAAAGCCTCTTTCATAGTCATGACGGTCGATCAGTTGCTTCAACGTAACGCTATGCGACCTGGTTAAGTATTGGTTCGATATCTTGTCCATGGATGAGTTGCACGAGGTCCTTCGTTCCTTTGACAATATTGAATATACCTAATTGCCAATTAATTTCACTAACCATAGCTGGGTGATTTTCGATTTCAGACTCCGATGTACCGCCCTTACAATCCAGCTCGAGACACTCCTGAACATATAAATCGACTGTATCGTAACAGCTGCGCAGAACATAAATTAAAAAAGAAGGATCGTTATCTTTAATTTGGTCGAGCAAATATTCATGAGCAACACCTGCGTTTAGGGCGTATGAACCTAAAACCGTACCGAAGTCCTCAGTGTCAGGAATTACCTCACCGACTTGCTTTGATAACTTATTTGAATTGACTCTTTTACTACTGAACCAATCTATTGCTAACTCTCGACATTGTGTCAATAGCGATTCATTCCCCCAATCCTCAAATTCACTAAACTTTGAATAGAGCGGTGATAACCGAATACAGCAAATTAATATGATAGCCACCTTCTCCTTTTGGTTGAGTGCAGCGGCTTCAATTTCAATCTTTTTAATATAATTTTCGTAATTCATTGTTTCATTCTATTCGCATAACAGGTATTAGACGGCGCATCCCATGATTGGATGAACGCGCTAGCATGATTCCTTAGCAAAGGTAGCCTACTTGTTCCCATATAACCATATGATTTTAAATTAAATTAATAATAATTAGGCTGTATTTGCAGAGTTTGCGCGCTTTGCCAAACTCAATAATTTTGTATATCCATACAACATCATGGAGCAATGACCATATGGATATGCAAAACAAGCCACCGAAGCTGATGGATCGTGTCAAGGTAGTGATGCGGGTAAAGCGCTACAGTCCACGTACTGAAAAAAAACCTACTGTTATTGGATGCGCTACCTCATTCGCTATCATGGGGTGCGTCACCCCTGCCACTATGGGCCCTGCCGAAGTGCAGGATTTTCTTGAACACCTTGCCGTTGAGCGATACGTAGCAGCATCAACAGAGAACTAAGCGCTTACCGCGCTTGTATTCATCTATCGCCATGTACTCGATAAGCCACTGGGCGATATTGGCATTTTTTTCCAAGCAAAACGCCCACATCGACTCCCCATTTGCTATTAAACCACTTATCTGGCTCGATGAATTTAATGGCTACTTTGATGTATGGCTGAGGACTGCGGCTCATCGAAACATGTCGTTTGCGCATCAGAGATATTGATACCGAATGCCATATCATCACCGTCAGGGCAGGAAACTTGTTTATCGGCTAGCAGTGGGTCGCATACCAGTCACTTTCGCCCGTGCGCTGGATCGCAGTATCTAAACGCGGGTATTTCCTCGGGTTGGCAATGGCTGTTTTCTGCAAGCCGCCCATGCTGTGATAATGCCGTTTTATAAAAGCGTTGCCTTTGAGGACAACAGCTTGCTGGTTGCATTGATCTGGCACCGCTGTGCGGTACTTTCGCAGGTGCCTCGCTCTTAGCTTACTGCTGGCCTTCTTCCGCAAATCCGATTAGCCTGCTAATTCATTACTAAGGGCTTGGCATGCAAGAGACCACTTCTCAGCAGCGTTTAGCGGGCGTGCTGATTTTGTTTGGATTAATCGCTCAGATTATCGGTTTTACGGGCTTATTACATACGGCGCACGTGGTGAGCTATTTGCTGTGGCTGGCAGTGGCGCTGCTTTGGCGAGATATTCCTAAACGCTCGCGCATTCAAGCCGGAGTATTGATGGGCTTGGGCCTATTAATGCTGTTAGTGGCGCGCGTTGTGTATGACGCCGAGGTGGACTGGCCTGCCATGCTACAAGGGAATGCCTTTGTGGCGGCCATGCTGGTAGGCGTTAGCTTTATTACTTTAGTGGGCAAACAGCAGGGGCGAAAAAAAGCGCCGGGTAAAAAGTTAACGGGCTACGGCGGCATTTTACGTACATGGCTGGGCGTGCATTTTCTGGGCACGATTTTGAACATGTCGACGATTATTATGGTGGGCGACCGGCTGGCACGTTCAGGTCCGCTTTCCATGCCCCAGTTTTTAGCCCTTAATCGCGGGCTTTCAAGTGCCGCCACGTGGTCACCCTTCTTTGCTTCTATGGGCATCGTGATCGCCCTAGCCCCAGAGATGCAGTACTCCTATGTGGCAATGTTTGGCTTGCCGCTAGCTTTGTTATCGGGGTTATTAACCACGCTTGAACTTGGCCGTCGGTTTGACCTGCGTGAGGTGTATGGCTTTTCCCTCGCGCCGAGCAGCCTGCTAATGCCGGGGATAATGGCGCTTCTGGTGATGGTGTTTCACTTTTGGCTCACACCTAGGCTATCCATTGTAGGCATTATTACCTTTTTAATCCCAATGGTGGCCTTGCTCTATAACTTGCGTGATGGGCCACGCTACACATTTCGCCGCATTCGCCAGCATACCACTACTCGCTTACCGGCAATGCGCGGAGAGATTTCGCTATTTTTAGCAGCCGGGCTTTTAACGCTAGGCCTGTCGACATTAGTCGCTTCAATAGCAGGCAACGATTGGACACTGTTTGCATCGTTTGGGGCTGCACAAGGCATGATCAGTTTTCTCGCGATTGTGCTAAGTGCGCTGGCGGGCCTTCACCCGATCATCGGGATTTCGGTACTGGCTTCTATGGTGAGTTTGCAAGGCAGCGAACATACCCTTTTTGCATTTGCGGGGCTGTGCTCATGGGCAATAGGCACTAGCGTGGGGCCACTGTCGGGTATCAATCTATCCCTGCAAGGTCGCTATGGCGTTAGTGGTTATCGCATGATGAAAAACAATTTATTTTATGCAGGCGTGATGAGCCTGCTTTCACTGGCTTCGATTGCCGGATTGAGCTACTTGGTGAATTAATCGTTGCCCTTAAGCCATACCAAGTTCAGCCTGGCAGCCCTATTAAGAGCTGCCAGGCCAAAGCCTTTACGTCAGATAGCGCCCGCTTAAGTTTCGATAATTTTATTAGGGAAGCGATAGAAATAACGATGGCCACACTCGTGGCAGGGCTCTAAACGCGCCACGGTGGGCAGCGTGACCTGGGCATCGCAATGCACGCAGGCCATTAAACCGGGCGCCGCCATTTCACCTTCGCAGTAATCGGCACGGGCTGCTTCTAAATCATCCTCGAAGCGCTCACGGTCCACCACGCTGCGGTCGGCAACCGACAGCAGTGATTCAGCCACGCGGCGGGAAAGGCCGTCCAGGTCGATACCTAACCAGCTGGCCACCTGCTTACCGGTATCCGCCATGTAGTAGCGCATATCTTTCAAATCGCGCTCTACCCAGGCTCGCAGCAGGGCTAGCTCGTCTTTGGTGTACTCTTCAAGGTCTGATTCGAATTCAACTGCATCGTCCAAATCCTTCTGTAAATTTTGCCAAGTTAGGTCGTTTGCGCCTCCCTGCATCCGCTCTAACAGTCGTTCATAGCCTTCGCGTAGGCGATTGTCATTCTGATGTTCACTCATGGTGCCTCTCCTTTTGTCGACGCATGCGGTTTCCTATCATCGGCTTACCGTTCAAGGATACACCTGCATAGGATACAATCAGCCTTACTTATCTGACAGATGTCATCTCACATTCACTTTGCGCCCCTTTTGGGCGAATACGCCAAGGCATGAATAAACCGATGGACGCACATTATAGCCCTCGTGAAATTGAACGCGACGCCCAGCAGTACTGGGACAAACATCAGTGCTTCAAAGCAGTAGAGGACGCGAATCGCGAGAAGTTTTACTGCCTTTCCATGTTCCCCTACCCCAGCGGTAAGCTGCACATGGGGCACGTGCGTAATTACACTATCGGCGACGTTGTATCGCGTTTCCACCGCATGCAGGGCAAAAATGTCATGCAGCCCATGGGCTGGGATGCGTTCGGTATGCCGGCGGAAAACGCCGCCATCCAAAACCAGGTCCCGCCGGCCGAGTGGACTTATCAAAACATCGACTACATGCGTAACCAGTTGAAGGCACTGGGCTTTGCCTACGATTGGAGCCGCGAGTTCGCCACCTGCGATACCAGCTACTACCGCTGGGAGCAGTGGTTCTTCACCAAGTTAGTCGACAAAGGCTTGGTGTATAAAAAGATGTCAACGGTCAACTGGGACCCGGTTGATCAAACCGTGCTCGCTAATGAACAGGTCATTGACGGCCGTGGCTGGCGTTCCGGTGCGCTGGTAGAGCGTAAAGAGATCCCGCTGTGGTTCTTGAAGATTACTGATTACGCTGAAGAGTTGCTCACGGACCTCGATAAAGTCGAGTGGCCGGAGCAGGTTAAAACCATGCAGCGCAACTGGATTGGTAAATCTCGCGGCGTCGAGCTGACCTTTGATGTGAAGAATGCTGATGGCAACGCCAACGAGCCGCTAGCGGTCTACACCACTCGCCCAGATACGCTGTTAGGTGTGACTTACGTAGCGGTAGCCGCCGGCCACCCGCTGGCCAAACAGGCGGCTGAGCAGAACGCGGCGCTTGCGGCCTTCTGTGACGAGTGCGCCAAAGGCGGCACCTCAGAAGCCGAAATGGCCACGAAAGAGAAGCTGGGCATGGCGACCGGCCATTTAGCAATTCATCCGCTGACGGGCGATGAAGTGCCGGTGTTTGTCGCAAACTTCGTGTTAATGGAATTCGGTACCGGCGCGGTCATGGCGGTACCTGCCCACGACCAGCGCGACTGGGAGTTTGCGACTAAGTACGGGATTGAGATCAAAGCGGTGATTGCCGATGAAAATGGCCAAGCGCCTGATCTTTCCGAAAGCGCCTATACCGAACATGGCGCCCTGATCCATTCAGGCGAGTTTGATGGCCTTGAGTTTCAAGCAGCCTTCGACGCCATTGCCACAAAACTTGCCGAGCTTGGCCGCGGCGAAGTAAAAACCAACTTCCGTCTGCGTGATTGGGGCGTTGCCCGCCAGCGTTATTGGGGCGCACCCATCCCGGTTAAATACGGCCCAGAGGGCCAAACGGTACCGCTTACCGATGCTGAGCTGCCGGTCGCGCTGCCCATGGAAGTCACCGTTGACGCTTCTGGTTCGCCGCTGAAAAAAATGCCGGCGTTCTCTGATCTAGGCGATGGATGGACACGTGAAACCGACACCTTTGACACCTTTATGGAGTCATCCTGGTATTACGCGCGCTTCTGCTGTGCTGATAATACAGAGGCGATGCTGGATGAGCGCGCCAACTACTGGCTGCCCGTTGATCTTTATATCGGCGGCATCGAACACGCCATTTTGCACCTGCTGTATGCCCGTTTCTTCCACAAGCTAATGCGTGATTTTGGTCTGGTGGATTCTGACGAGCCTTTCCAACAGCTGCTGACCCAAGGCATGGTCATTGCGGAAACGTTCTTCCGCATAAAAGATAACGGCGGTAAAGAGTGGTTTAACCCAGCGGATGTTGACGTTAAGCGCGATGAGAAAGGCCGCCCATTAAGCGCCATTCTCATGAGCGATGGACAGCCGGTAGAGATGGGTGGCATCGAGAAGATGTCCAAGTCGAAAAACAACGGCGTTGACCCGCAGTCGATGATCGACAAATTCGGTGCGGATACCGTGCGGCTATTCATGATGTTCGCCGCCCCGCCTGAGCAGTCGTTGGAGTGGTCTGATTCCGGCGTTGAAGGCGCCCATCGCTTCTTGAAGCGCCTATGGCGCCAGGTCAATGAGCATATAGCCGCCGGTACGCCGGGCTCGCTGAATATTGACGCGCTCAATGACGACCAGAAAACGCTGCGACGCAAAACCCACGAGACCATCAAGAAAGCCAGCGATGATATCGGCCGACGCACCACGTTCAATACCGCGATTGCCGCCGTTATGGAGCTTTCCAACGCCATCAGCAAATTCGACGATACGTCTGAGCTGGGGTTAGCGGTAAGCCGCGAAGCCTTGGAAGCGGGCGTCTTGCTGCTAGCACCGATTACGCCACACTTGTGCCATAGCCTGTGGGAGACGCTGGGACATAGCGGCCCTGCTATTGAAGCAACGTGGCCGGTGGTTGATGAAGCGGCGCTTACCCGCGATAGTATTGAGCTCGTCGTGCAAGTCAACGGTAAGCTGCGCGCTCGCCTTGAAGTGCCCGCCAGTGCCGATAAGGCGTCTATCGAAACACTCGCCATGGAACACGAAAACGTCCAGCGTTATCTTGAAGGTAACACCGTGCGTAAAGTGATCGTGGTGCCCGGAAAATTGGTCAACATTGTGGTGAGCGGATGAACCGACGTACGTTTTTAACCACAAGCATCGCCGCCTCAGCGGCGGTGCTCTTAAGCGGCTGTGGCTTTCGGTTACGTGGTCGTGATTCATTGCCCACCCTGCCCACGCTAGCACTGGAAGGCGATAACAACAGCGCGGTTGCCCAGCAGCTAACAACTCGCCTGCGGCAACTAGGTACCCAGGTAGAACCTGGCGCCCCTTGGCGTGTAACGCTTGGCACGCCGTCGCTCGTTGACCGTCGTTTGGGTGGTGATGGCCGCGCAAGTCGCGAGCATGAACTCACCCTAAGCATATCGCTGTCCGTGCAAGAACGAGCCTCTAACGCTTACCACATTAATAACGCGACGCTATCCTCTAGCAGTCGTATTCGCGTTAATGATGATGACCTGCTCAATCGCGAATCGCTGTTTGCAGAGGCTGAGCAAACGCTGGCTCGCGAGCTGTCGCAGCGGATAATAGAACGCCTTGCCAACATTGAGGCCATGCAGTGAAAGTATTTGCCGACCAGCTACCCGCTGCTTTGGCAAAAAAACTGCCGCGCGTGGTCATTGTAGCCGGCGACGAGCCGCTACAGCACCGCGATGCCTGCGATGCGGTAAGAATGATAGCGCGGCAATCTGGTATCGAAGAGCGCGAAGTCCTGGACGTTGAAGCGAACTTTGCCTGGGGGCGCTTGATTGAAGTGGCCAGCAACCTATCGCTCTTTGCGACCAATAAGCTGCTGGAATTACGGGTAGGCAATCACAAGCTTGGGCAGGATGGTAGCAAAGCGCTGGCACAGTACGCCGAAACCTTGGATAACAGTGACGACGTACTGCTCATCAGCATGGGGAAGCTAGACGCCAAGCAGCAAAAAAGCGCCTGGTTTAAAGCATTAGATAAGCAGGGCTTGTTTGTACCGGTATGGCCCGTCGATGCCTCGCGGTTGGGTTATTGGCTGCGTGATCGCGCCTCAAGGCACGGCTTGCAAATAGAGCTGGATGCGGCCCGCCTATTGGGCGAACGTACTGAGGGCAATTTGCTCGCCGCTGATCAAGAGCTGCAAAAACTGGCCTTGATTCATCCTCAGGGCACGCGCTTAAATGTAGAAAGCATTGCCCAAGGCGTCGAAGACAGCACTCGGTTCGATGTATTTAATTTAGCCGACGCCTGTTTGAAAGGTGAGCCCAGTCGCGCGTCTCGCATTGTTAATGGATTAAAGAGTGAAGGCGTCGAAGCCCCGATTGTACTTTGGGCACTGAGTCGCGAGCTGCGAACGCTGCTTTCGCTGCATCAACATTTGGATCAAGGGCAAAGCTTTGAGCACGCCTGTAAAACCCAAAAGCCGATGATCTTTGACAAGCGACGCCCTGCTTACCAGAAAGCTATTGCCCGCCTGCCCATGAAGCGTCTTCACAAACTGCTGCTAATGGCCCAGCGGCTAGATCTGGCCGTAAAAGGCGCCGCGGCAGTCCCCCTATGGCCCGGGCTGCATGATTTGGCCATGACCATTGCCGGTGGGCGTGGGCTGCTTGCAGAAACAGCCTGGACCTATCGCGTTAATGCGCACGGTTAATCGGCAGCGTAAATACGATGATGAACACTAGCCACGTTAGTGCAAATAATGAGTACTTTTGCTCTTGGGCTTAAAAATTTGGCAAATTATTTCTATACTGTTGATTCAAGCGACAAAAAAGCTTGTACTCCCCCTGACTAGTCTAAGGAACAAGACGATGAAAACATTGCGTGCTTACCTCTCTACCCTGCTGATTGCAGCGCTCGTTATTACCAGCTTGCCCGTTGCTGCAGCACCTGTTACGCCTCACTCAATGGATCTAGTCTCTACCCAATCTGTTTTAGCAGGTGATCGTGCTGGCGCTGATCGCGAGCGTATCAATGAAGTGTTAGCCCGCGCAGACGTGCAGGATCAGCTACTAAAGCAGGGTGTTGACCTAGACGAAGTAGATGCGCGTGTTGCGGCGCTTAGCGATTCTGAAGCACAGCAGATGGCTGATCAGCTAGAACTAATGCCTGCTGGTGCGGGTGGCGGTGTTATCGGTGTACTGTTTGCGGTATTTATCATTCTGCTGATTACCGACATTCTCGGCCTGACAGACGTTTATCCGTTTACTCGTTGATAGGCAGCACATGACCAACACGTTTTTTTACGCCCGCTTTGCGGGCGTTTTTATGATCCTTCTGCTACTCAGCGCCTGTGCCCGTAATCCGGTATTGCTACAAAGCAGTTACAGCAACCTGCCGGCGCACGCCGAAATTGAAAGCGTGCCTTTTTACGCTCAAACGGAATTCCAATGTGGGCCTGCCACGCTGGCCATGGCGCTCAATTACCAAGACGTGGATGCAGAGGTTGATAAGCTCATTCCTCAGGTATTCTTACCCGGGCGGGATGGCAGCGTACAGCCCGAAATGCTGGCAACCGTTAGACGCTATGAGCAGTTGGCATATCCTATTCGTGGCACAATGGATGCGTTACTCGGCCACTTAGCGGCAGGCGATCCAGTAGTCGTAATGCAAAATTTATCTCTGCCGATTTACCCTATGTGGCACTACGCTATCGCGATTGGCTATGACCTCCCTAGCGAAACGCTTATTCTGCGCAGCGGCGAAATTGAACGTCATACCCTGTCCTTTAGCCGCTTTGACGCGACCTGGGCACGCACCCAGCGCTGGGGATTTGTGGTCGCAGAGCCAGGCTCCCTGCCTGCCGGCATTACCGCACGCAATGCGTTAGAAGCCATTAGTGCCTATGAAGAGACCCACGGGCCTCGGGCAGCACTTTCAAGCTGGCAAACGTTCGTAGAGCACCACCCTGCTAACGCAATAGGTCAGTTTGCGCTAGGCAACGCTCTTTACGCAAACCAGCAGCCCGACCAAGCGCTTCAGGCATTTGAGAAGGCAACCGACATTGACCCTGAGATGGGCGCGGCTTGGCTAAATAGCGGCCTATTACTTGTTCAACAAGGATCGACTGAATTAGCTAGAGACGCATTAACTCAGGCGGCTTCATTACCAGGTAGCTGGCAAAAAAAGGCCCAGCAGTTATTGGATAGTTACTGAGATTGGATAGTTACTGAGATTGGATAGTTACTGAGATTGGAGCGTTGCTAGAATTGAGTAGTTGCTAAGGCATATCCATCAGGCTGCCTTCTCAAAGGAAAAGGCAGCCTGACTGGCTAGACAAAAACTTAGAAAACGCGATTTAAGCCATTCTGAGCCGCCACTCGATAAGCTTCAGCCATCGTCGGATAGTTGAAGGTCGTGTTAACGAAGTACTTCAGGGTATTGGCTTCGCCCTTCTGCTGCATAATCGCCTGGCCGATATGCAAAATTTCAGAAGCCTGATCGCCAAAGCAGTGGATACCGAGTATTTCCAGGGTGTCTTGGTGGAAAAGGATTTTAAGCATGCCCACGATATCGCCCGTAATCTGTGCCCTGGCGGTATCTTTAAAGAAAGCCTTGCCGACTTCATAGGGCACTTTAGCTTCCGTCAATTCGCGCTCATTGGCCCCGAATGAGCTGATTTCAGGAATAGTATAAATGCCTGTCGGCACATCGCTGACAAACCGATATTCTTTATCGAGCAGCTCATTACACGAGTTCAAGCCTTGATCGTAAGCGGCGCTGGCAAGACTTGGCCAACCTATTACATCGCCCGCCGCATAGACATGCGAAACCTCGGTACGATAATGTTCATCAACACTTAGCTGCCCCCGGCCATTCGCACTCAGGCCAATGTTCTCCAGGCCCAAGCTGTCCGTATTACCGGTACGACCGTTCGCCCATAGGAAAGCATCAGCGCGCAGTTTTTTACCTGACTTTAAATGCACTACTACACCAGACTCATCACCTTCCACGCTGGCGTATTCTTCGTTATGGCGAATCAAGACACCGTGCTTACGCAGATGATAAGACAGGGCATCGCTTATCTCATCGTCCAAGAACGACAGCAGGCTGTCCCGGTTATTAATGAGATCAACTTTGACGCCTAAGCCTGAAAATATCGACGCGTATTCACAACCAATGACACCAGCCCCGAAAATCACTAGCGTACGCGGCGTGTGCGAGAGGCTTAAAATAGTATCAGAGCAATAAATGCGCGGATGGCGGAAGTTAATATCCGCCGGACGATAGGGGCGTGAACCAGTGGCAATAACTATTTTCTTAGCGACTAGTTCTTCCATGCCTTCTTGGCGATCACGTACCACTAAGGTGTGTTCGTCTTTAAAACGCGCAACGCCATGGAACAGGTCAATACGGTTACGCGCGTAAAACGTGGTGCGCATCTCTACCTGTTTGTCGATGGTTCCGCGTGAGCGCTCCATCACTTTAGGAAAAGAGAACCAGCGCGGCTCACCAATATCGCGAAACATTCGGTTTGTGTTGAACGCCATGATCTGTTTGACCTGATGGCGCAATGCTTTAGAAGGGATCGTCCCCCAGTGAGTACAATTCCCCCCCACCTGGGCTTGTTTCTCAACAATCGCTACGCGCTTGCCATGCTTTGCAGCATTGATGGCTGCGCTTTCCCCTGCAGGCCCCGTACCGATTACCACGACATCGTAATTATGAACCGCCATACTCTCTGCGTCTCCCTCTTCCCGTTATACTCGTCTCACGAAATAAGCGCTGCACGTTTTAAACATACGCTTTTCGCCTAGTACATGCCTGGCTATCGACGGGTCACATCGTAACCTAGATCAGCGCCGCGACTTTCGTCGCTGCGGCGGCGAATACTGCTTTGCTTGCGGTTCTCTTCTTCACAGACTTCGTCTTTACCGCCACAAATATCGCAGCCTTCTTTTAATCCAAGCTGATTCAAGCCGCCGCATGTGCCCGCTATGGGTTTACGGCCCATAAGCACACCCACTGCCATGGCGCACATGATCAGTGCCATAAAACCAAATGCCAGTAGCCAAATAGTCATATCAATCTCCCAACACTGCTTATTTTGATAGCGATGCCTTGCTTGCACCTAAACTGTCGCTTGCAAGTAGCCCTCTCTACAAGTAGCTCTCTCTACAGGTAATTGTCGACAGCTTACCTGCCAAGAAGTGCCTTACAAGCTTATTTTGTACACTCATTATACATCAGCGGATCAGAGGTGATAAGCGCCCGCCTATTGAGGGTAATCCATAAACAAACGGGGCCAGCCAAAAAGGCCAGCCCCGCTTATCACGTCTATATCTGCTACGGCCTATCGAGGCTGTCGACTTACAATCTTGATGATTGATTAGCCGCCAAAGTCATCCAGTAAGATGTTTTCTGGCTCGACACCCATATCAAGCAGCAGCTTAATAACAGAGGCATTCATCATCGGCGGTCCACACATGTAGTACTCGCAATCTTCAGGCGCGGGATGATCCTTTAGATAGTTTTCGTACAGCACGTTATGGATGAAGCCTGTAGGGCCTTCCCAGTTATCTTCGTCTTGTGGATCAGAAAGCGCCAAGTGCCACTCAAAGTTAGGGAACTCTTCGGCTAACTGATCGTACTCTTCGTTATAGAACGTTTCACGCCAAGAGCGCGCACCGTACCAGAAGGTGATCTTGCGATCCGACTTCAAACGCTTTAGCTGGTCAAAGATATGGCTGCGCATTGGCGCCATACCTGCACCACCACCGATAAAGATCATTTCAGCATCAGTATCGCGGGCGAAGAACTCACCAAATGGCCCCATGACTGTCACTTTGTCGCCTTCTTTTAAGTTGAAGACGAACGTAGACATCAAACCAGGCGCATGGCTAGTACCGGGAGGCGGCGTTGCAATACGAATATTGAACTTAAGGATACCCTTTTCATCAGGGTAGTTCGCCATCGAGTAAGCACGAATAACTTCCTCGTTGCTCTTGTGGGAAACTTTGAACATGTCAAATTTTTCCCAGTCACCGCGGTATTCTTCCTCAATATCAAAATTAGAAAACTTGATGTCGTAAGGCGGTGCGACTAGCTGCACATAGCCACCTGCACGGAAGGCAACTTCCTCACCTTCAGGCAGTTTCAAGTTCAGCTCTTTGATAAAGGTGGCAACGTTGGGGTTAGCAACAACCTCACATTCCCATTTTTTAACGCCAAAGACTTCTTCAGGCACTTCTACTTTCATGTCCTGCTTCACAGGTACCTGACAAGATAGACGCCAGCCGTCTTTCTTCTCACGCATAGTGAAGTGCGATTCTTCGGTTGGCAGGATGGAGCCACCGCCCTCTTCTACACGGCACTTGCACTGCGCACAGGAACCGCCGCCACCGCAAGCTGAAGAGAGGAAAATACCGTTAGCAGCAAGCGTGTTTAGCAGCTTACCACCGGCTTGCGTACTCAACGTATGCTCAGGGTCGCCATTGACTTCAATGGTCACGTCCCCGCTACTAACTAGCTTACTGCGCGCTGCCAGAATGATCGCCGTTAAGCTAATAACGATGACCGTGAACATGACAACACCGAGCAAGATGACTGTTGTATCAACCATGTCGGTTTCCTATTGCTGAAGGTTTTGTATAACCCGGCGACGCGAGCATCGCCGAGAAAAACCGGCTCCGATTAAAGCTGAATGCCAGAGAAAGACATAAAGCCTAACGACATCAGACCCACGGTGATGAAAGTGATGCCCAGTCCTTGCAGCCCACCCGGCACATCGCTGTACTTCAACTTTTCACGAATACCCGCCAGAGCGGCAATCGCCAGCGCCCAGCCCGTGCCTGCGCCAAAACCATAGACCACTGATTCGCCAAAGTTGTAGTTACGCTCAACCATGAACAGCACGCCACCTAAAATGGCGCAGTTAACGGTGATTAGCGGCAGGAATACACCTAACGCGTTGTAGAGCGAAGGCACGTACTTATCAAGGAACATCTCCATGATCTGTACTAGTGCAGCAATAACACCGATATAGGAAAGCAGCCCAAGGAACGAAAGATCAATATTTTCAGCACCGCTGATACCCGTCCACGTTAGTGCGCCTTCTTGCAGCAAGTAGGTGAACACCAAGTTGTTGATGGGTACCGTAACGGTCAATACAACGATAACGGCAATACCGAGACCAATCGCAGAGGAAACCTTTTTGGAAACAGCCAAGAAGGTACACATGCCCAAGAAGAAGGCCAGCGCCATGTTCTCAACAAACACCGAGGCAACAAAAAGACTCAGATAATGTTCCATATTACACGGCCTCCTTGGGCTGGGTGTTTTCCTTCATTTTGAACTCATTACTTTCTACTTGCTCTGGATTAACCGAACGCATAACCCAAATCAGCAGACCAATAATGAAGAACGCCGAAGGCGGTAACAGCAGCAAGCCGTTAGGAACGTACCAGCCACCGTCTTGAACCGTCTGGAGGACGGTGAAGCCAAAGATGCTTCCAGCGCCCAGCAGCTCACGTACAAAACCGACAATCAGTAGTACAAAGCCGTAGCCTAAGCCGTTACCGATACCGTCTAAGAACGACAGACCTGGCGAGTTAGACATCGCAAAGCCTTCTGCACGGCCCATAACGATACAGTTGGTAATGATCAGGCCTACAAACACAGAAAGCTGTTTGGACATCTCATAAGCGTAGGCTTTGAGAATCTGATCTACCACGATAACCAATGATGCAATAATGGTCATCTGCACAATGATACGAATCGATGACGGAATGTGATTCCTGATCAACGAAACGAACAAGTTTGAGAACGCAGTCACAAAGATAACCGCCAGCGCCATTACCAGCGACACGCTCATGCTTGTCGTTACTGCCAGTGCTGAACAAATCCCCAAAATCTGCAGTGCGATGGGGTTGTCTCTAAAAATCGGCGCCGTTAAAACGCCTTTTGCATTTACGTCCGCCATGATTAAGCCCCCTCAACGTCTTCGAAGTCAGTATCGGTGCCTTCGGCATCTTCCGGCTCAGTACCGCTGCGGAATTTCGCCAAATACGGCCCGAATGCTTCCTCGCTTAACCAGAACCGCAGCATGTTTGTCACGCCATTACTGGTTAGCGTAGCGCCAGATAACGCGTCCACTTCATAGTCGTCGCTCGCGCCGCCCTTAGTAAGGTGAATTGCCGGTGAGAGGTCGCCCTCTTCATCGTAAATTTTCTTACCTTCCCACTGGGCCTGCCAACGTGGGTTGTTTACTTCCCCACCTAGGCCTGGCGTTTCGCTGTGCTCGTAGTAGGTGATACTAACGATCGTGTTGCCATCACCCTCTACCGCTAAGAAGCCCCGCATCAGTCCCCAAAGCCCTTGGCCACGAATAGGTAGCACAATTTGCTCTGGATCGTTTTCGTCACCAATCAGGTATACCGTCGCGTAGTTTTCTACCCGCGAAAGGCCTGCAATATCCTGATCGCCTGACAGCGTGCGGCCGGTAGCGGGATCCCGCGCAGCCTCAAAGCTATCAAACGTATCAGGATCAAACTCATCAGTGTATTCGCCGCTATCCAAATCGATAACGCGGGCGGTGATTTGCTCGCTAAAGGCCTCCTCAACGTCCATACCGGGCTCATAGAGCTTGGCAACGTTGAGGATATTGGTTTTACGGTCAAGTTCCTGATTGAGCTGCTGAGCGGGGCGCAATGCAACCGCCGCCGTCGAGACGATGACCGAGCACACAATACACAGTGCAAAGGCCACAATCAGGACTTTCTTGATGGAGTTATTACCTTGTGCCATTAGGCAGTCTCCTCGGCCGGTACACCGGTACGCTTAACGCGGCGCTTGATATTGGCCTGGACGAAGAAATGGTCAATCAGCGGTGCAAACAGGTTCGCGAACAGAATCGCAAGCATGATGCCTTCTGGGAAGGCCGGGTTCACAACACGAATCAAGACAGTCATCACACCAATCAGCGCACCAAATATAAGGCGGCCCTGGTTAGTCATCGAGGCTGACACCGGGTCAGTCGCCATGAACACCATACCGAAGGCAAACCCACCAATAACCAGATGCCAGTACCAAGGCATGGCGAACATGGCGTTGGTATCGGAGCCTATCAGGTTAAAGAGTGTACTGGTGGCCACCATGCCCAGGAATACACCCAGCATGATTCGCCAGGAGGCAATACGTGTCCACAGCAGAACCGCCGCCCCCATAAAGATGGCCAGCGTGGAAACCTCACCCACAGAGCCTGGGATAAAGCCAAGGAAGGCATCCCACCAGCTAAAGGTATTGGTCAACGCCGTCATGCCGTCCTGGAATGCTAAGGAAAGCGCAGTGGCTCCCGTATAGCCATCGGCTGCGACCCATACAGAGTCACCCGAGATTTGCGCCGGATAAGCGAAGTATAGGAATGCACGCGCCGTTAGTGCGGGGTTCAAGAAGTTCTTGCCCGTACCACCGAAGATTTCCTTGCCAATGACCACACCAAAGGTGATGCCTAAAGCAACTTGCCAAAGCGGGATAGTGGCGGGAAGAATCAGCGCAAACAGCACCGACGTCACGAAGAAACCTTCGTTCACCTCGTGGCCACGCTTAATCGCGAACAACACTTCCCAGAAACCGCCCACTGCAAACGTTACCAAATAGATAGGTAAGAAGTAGGTAGCACCAAGAACAAAGTTAGCCCATAAGCTGCTGGAATCATGACCCGACGCCAAGGTCATCATGATCGCTTCGCGCCAGCCACCCATTGACGCGTAACCCGCATCAATGGCGACGTTAGCTTGCCAGCCGGCATTCCACATACCAAATAGCATGGCAGGGAAAGTGCACAGCCAAACGGTGATCATCATACGCTTAAGATCAATACCATCGCGCACGTGGGCCGTCGTTTTAGCAACGCTAGGCGGTGAGTAGAAAATAGTATCTACCGCTTCAAATAACGGATAGAACTTTTCGTATTTTCCGCCCTTGTGGAAATGCGGCTCGATATTTTGGAGTGTCTGTTGAATACCCATCATCACGCCTCTTTCTCGATCATGGAGAGATTGTCACGCAGGATAGGGCCGTATTCGTATTTGCCAGGGCAAACGTACGTGCACAGCGCCAGATCCTCTTCGTCCAGCTCAAGACACCCAAGCTGCATGGCAGCTTCAATGTCACCCACGATCAGCGAACGCAAAAGTTGAGTAGGCATAATGTCTAGTGGCATCACTTTCTCGTAGACACCGATGGGCACCATCGCACGCTCAGAACCATTCGTTGACGTCGTCGGTGCATAGTTGCTCAGCCCTTTAATTTTGGAGATATAAATTCCCAAAACCGAGTGGCGATTAACACCGGGAGACATCCAACCCATGAATGTGCGCTTATTGCCTTCTTCTAGCAAGCTCACTTGGTTGCCAAAGCGGCCTAGATAGGTCAACTTGCCTTCTGCAGCAAAACCAGAAAAAACAGAGCCAGAAATGACGCGAGTGTCATCAGGCTTGATAACGTCGCCGTCCAGCAGCTCATCCGTATTAGCACCTAGGCGTGTACGAATAAGACGTGGATTCTCGGCACGCGGACCACCGATGGCAATAACACGGCTCACATCCAGCTTACCTTCTACAAACAGCTTGCCGAACGCAATCACGTCCTGATAGCCGATGTGCCACACTTTTTTATGCAGTGCGACCGGGGAAAGGTAATGAATGTGGGTCCCGACCAAGCCGGCAGGATGAGGTCCCCCAAAGCTTTCAATCTTCACACCGTCAATATCGCCGCCCGGAATAGAGGCATTTTCGCCTGTACCCTTTTCACCTGTACCCTTTTCACCTGTACATAGGAAAACGTTGCCCTCGGTAAGGCGCGCTAACACCTTGAGGCCGTCTTCAAATGCCTGCGGCTGCTCATTTATGATCAGCGCAGGGTCAGGGCTCAGCGGATGGGTATCCACGGCAGTCACAAAAATATCGACCGGCGTGCTGTCGATAGCTGGCGTACGCGAGAATGGACGCGTGCGTAGCGCTGTCCACAGCCCAGATTCCACCAGCTGATCAACTACGATCTGACGATCAAGCTGTGCGATGGCATTACGATCATGAGCTGCGAACTCAATCGCCTCCTCAGTCTCGTCAACTTTAATCACAACAGATAGCAAACGACGTTTTTCGCCACGGTTTATTGCAAGCACTTCACCGGCAGCAGGCGCTGTATAGCGCACGCCATCAATCTTCTTATCGGTGAAGAGCAATTGGCCTAGTTTGACCTTATCCCCTTCCTGAACTTCCATTGTTGGCTTCATGCCAACGTAGTCAGTACCCAGGATTGCCACGTGGCGCACAGGCCGCGCATCTTCAATACGCTGCTCGGGCGCTCCCGTGATGGGGAGATCCAGGCCTTTTTTGACTTCGATCATAGTCTCGCCCAGTTGTTGGATCGGATATACGAAGGTATGGGGTTCGAATGCTTCTTTTCTGCTCAGTGAATTCTTGTTTTCTGCTCAGATTGTTACCAGTCAGGCCCAAGCAGCACTTGAACCACCCCGAAAAATCCCTCTTATTATAAAGACAAGCGCGTCCAATGACCACATCCCTTATGACCTTCAAAAGTGCTATATACATACACAAGAAGGTGAATTGGGACCAAAAAAAGGCGCCACCCAAAGGTAGCGCCCGATAGTCCTGCTCGCATGAACGTCCAACGCACGGACTTTCCTACGACTAATTACTTAGCGTGGTAACTTTAAGAACTGCACATTAGACATCTGCTGCAAAATACGCACTACCTGACAGCTGTAGCCAAACTCATTGTCGTACCACACATAAACGACAGCATGATGACCGCTAGCAATCGTCGCCTTAGCATCAACAATGCCCGCATGGCGGTTGCCAACGAAATCAGATGACACCACTTCGGCGGAATCAACGAAGTCAATCTGCTTCTGATAAGCGGACTCAATTGACATCCGACGCAAGTAATCATTTAGCTCAACGGCATTGACTTCTTTATCCAGCGTCAGGTTTAGAATAGCCATGGAAACATTGGGGATGGGCACGCGAATGGCGTTGCCTGTCAGCCGGCCTTCTAACTCAGGCAATGCCTTCGCGGCAGCTTTAGCGGCTCCCGTTTCAGTCAATACCATGTTGAGCGCCGCGCTACGGCCACGACGATCGCCTTTATGGTAGTTATCGATCAGGTTCTGATCGTTAGTGTAGGCATGGACGGTTTCAACATGGCCATTCACAACGCCGTATTCGTCGTTGAGCACCTTCAATACCGGCACAATCGCATTGGTCGTGCATGACGCAGCAGAGACAATAAGATCGCTGTCACCAATCGACGCATGGTTAATACCATAAACAATATTCTTAATGTCGCCTTTGCCCGGTGCGGTTAGCAGAGCTTTAGCGGCACCTTTACATTTCAAATGCTGACCCAGGCCGTCTTCATCGCGCCAGATACCGGTATTATCAACAATCACAGCGTTGTCGATGTCGTACTCGGTGTAATCAATCTCACTAGGAGAATCGGCGTAAATAACCTGGATAACATTGCCATTAACCGTCAACGTGCGCGCCTGCGCATCGACGATAATCGTACCATCGAAAGGGCCATGAACAGAATCACGGCGCAGCAGGCTGGCGCGTTTTTCAAGATCTTTCGCCACGTCGCCACGGCCGCGCACCACGATGGCACGTAGGCGCAGAAGGTTACCGCCTCCGGCTTTCTCAACCATCACTCGCGCTAGCAAGCGGCCAATACGACCAAACCCGTAAAGCACTACATCTTGAGGCTCGCCCGTGCTTGCGCCCGACTGATAACCATCAATTATTTCGTGAAGCTCTTTACGTAGGAAAGCCTCAACGTCACCGCCACCTTGGCGCTTAAACATCACCGCCAGCTTACCGACATCTACATGCGCAGGCCCAAGGTTAAGCGCAATCATGCCTTTTAGGATTGGGTACGTATCGTCGACAAACAGCTCTGTCCCTTCCAGCTTGCGCACGAAGCGATGGTCTTTAAGAATGCGAATGACCGACCGCTTAATCAACGAACGTCCGAACATGGTGGCAACAACGTTATTTTGACGATAGAGCTGACCCACCATAGGGATCATCTGTTCCGCCAAAGCCTCGTTACCCTGCCATTCTTGAAAAACGTTTTCGAGAGCTTGCTGACTCACGTGCGGCCTCATTAATGTAGTGAAAAAGTGTAAAAACAATAAGTAAAAAACAATTTCCGTGCTGCATTATCCTAGCCAAGCGCCGCTGTCGCAATCAAAGGATGGTCGCACAGCGTGTAGGCGTATTACAGAATCGTCGATTTGACTACAAGCTTGGCCAATGATTAGTAACTATCGATAAGCGACAGCGCTCTAACTGAAACGGGCGATCGTGTATGATCTGCTTTCCGTTTCAGCGCAAAACGATATCTTGATTATGCCGACTTTTTCTCTGCTCGAACCGCCCCAGCCCGAAGGGACTCGCGATACGCTCTACTGGACATCGCCGCCGGGCAGTGCGACTGCACTGGCACTCTCCCGCGTTGCAACCCACGCGCCTCTATTGGTCATCACGCCCAATACGGCCAGCGCGCAGCGCCTTGAGCAAGACCTGTATTTCTACAGCGACGTACCGGTGCTGCCCTTCCCCGACTGGGAAACGCTGCCCTACGACAGCTTTTCACCCCATCAAGACATTGTCTCGGCACGACTACGCACGCTTCGTCAGCTGCAAGATGGCGTGCGCGGCATTGTGCTGGTGCCAATCAATACGCTGATGCAGCGTCTGCCCCCGGTTGAATATATTGCCGGGCGAGTGATGACCTTAAAAACCGGCGAGCGGCTGGATCGTGAGACCTTTCGCGAATCATTATCGCGAGCGGGCTACCGTGCCGTAGAAACGGTTTACGAACCCGGCGAATATGCCATGCGCGGCGCGCTGATTGATCTGTTTGCCATGGGTATGGATGAACCAATCCGTATCGACTTGTTTGATGATGAAATCGATACGCTGCGCCACTTTGACCCAGGCAGCCAGCGCTCTACGGATAAACTTGAGTCACTCGAGCTATTACCCGCTCATGAGTACTCACTCAGCCGTAGTGCCATTGCCTGTTTCCGCGAAAAATTTGAAACACTGTTTGACGTCGACCCGCGCCAGTGCCCGCTGTATAACGATGCATTAAAAGGCATTCCATCACCGGGCCTTGAGCACTACCTACCGCTATTTTTTGAGCATACCGCCTCTTTATTCGATCACCTGACGAATGACACGCGAGTAGCTTTACTGCCCGGCGTTTTCCAAGCAGCCGAGCAGCATTGGCAGGCAATAGACGCCCGCTTTGTCAACTTAGGCGTGGACAATACGCGCCCGCTTCTGCCTCCGCATCGGGCATTTTTTCCCGTCAGTGACGTATTTTCGGCCATCAAATCGTATCCGCGCATTGAGCTGACCGAAGACAGCCAGCAACGCCATGCGCAGCTGCCTGACGCCACATCGCTTCCTACGCTGCCGATCAACTCGCGAGCGAAAAAGCCGTTAAGCGATCTGTCCACGTTTTTAACCTCACACTCTAAAACACGCACGCTTTTTGTGGCGGAATCCCGCGGCCGGCGCGAGGCATTAGAAGAGATACTGGCACCGCTGAAGCTATCGCTGCCCCACACTGAGAGTTTCCATGCGTTTCTGGCTGGCAGCCAACAGTATGCGATTACCGAAGGGCTAGTCGACAGTGGCCTGTGGCTTAACAACCCCAGTTTGGCGGTGATCAGCGAAACCGAGTTATTTGGCGAAGTCGTACGTCAAAGTCGCCGTCGTGAAAAAGCCACCGATGACAATGAGCTAGCGGTACGTCATCTATCAGAGCTGCGTGAGGGCGCGCCGGTTGTTCACCAAGCCCATGGCGTGGGCCGCTACTTAGGCCTTGAGACATTAGAGGCAGGCGGGCAGGCAAATGAGTTTCTTGCGCTCTCCTATGCAGATGGCGCCAAGCTGTATGTGCCCGTCGATAGCCTACATATGATCTCCCGCTATAGCGGCGCCGACGACGAACTAGCGCCTCTGCATAAGCTGGGCTCAGATCAATGGGAAAAAGCGCGTCGCAAAGCCGCCGAGAAAATTCGTGATACCGCAGCCGAACTGCTGGACGTTTATGCACGCAGGGAAGCTCAGCAGGGCGTGGTCTACGAAGCCCCCGGGGAGGATTACCTACGTTTCTCAGCCAACTTCCCGTTTGAGGAGACGCCCGACCAGCATGCGGCCATTGAGGCGGTGATCAGCGACATGACGTCGCCACAGCCGATGGACCGCGTGGTGTGCGGCGACGTAGGCTTCGGCAAAACAGAAGTCGCCATGCGCGCGGCGTTTCTAGCCGTGCAGTCCGGCCGGCAAGTGGTCGTCCTGGTGCCGACCACTCTGCTCGCACGCCAACATTTTGAGAACTTCCGCGATCGCTTTGCCGATACTGCCGTCAATATTGGCCTGATTTCCCGCTTCACCAGTGCCAAAGAAGTCTCTCAGACGCTGGAAAGCATTAAAAACGGTCAAACCGATATTGTGATCGGCACTCACAAGCTGCTCTCGAAAAGTGTTGAGCTACCTAAAATGGGCCTGCTCATTATCGACGAGGAGCATCGCTTTGGGGTTGCCCAAAAAGAGAAGCTAAAAACGTTACGCGCTGAGATCGACATATTAACCCTGACCGCCACGCCTATTCCGCGTACGCTGAACATGGCCATGAGCGGCATCCGCGACCTATCGATCATCGCCACGCCGCCGGCCCGCCGTCTTTCGGTCAAAACCTTCGTGCAGCAGCATGACGACAGCGTGATAAAAGAAGCCCTGCTGCGTGAAATATTGCGTGGTGGCCAGGTCTATGTGCTGCATAACGAAGTTAAAACGATCGAAAACACCGCCGAAAAGATCCGCGAACTGATACCCGAAGCACGCGTTGGCGTTGCCCACGGCCAGCTACCTGAGCGCAGCCTGGAGCGCATCATGTCGGACTTCTACCATCGCCGATTTAACGTATTGGTCTGCTCCACCATTATTGAGACAGGCATTGATGTGCCTAGCGCAAACACCATCATCATTGAGCGTGCTGACAAATTTGGCCTGGCCCAACTACACCAACTGCGGGGACGAGTTGGCCGCAGCCACCATCAAGCCTATGCCTATCTTTTGACCCCTACACCAAAAGCCATGACGCGCGATGCGATAAAACGTCTTGAGGCCATCAGCGCTTCGGATGATTTAGGGGCGGGTTTTACGCTGGCTAGCCACGACATGGAAATTCGCGGAGCAGGTGAACTGCTAGGCGATGAGCAGAGCGGCCAAATGGAAACCATTGGCTACACGCTTTATATGGAAATGCTTGATCGAGCCGTGAAGGCGATTCGTGCCGGCAAAACCCCCAATATCGATGTTCCCTTCAATACCGGTGTCGAAATTAGCCTTAATCTGCCTGCCCTCATTCCCAGCGACTACATTCACGATGTGCAGCAGCGGCTAGTGATGTATAAGCGGATTGCCAATACGCAGAGCGATGGCGAGCTTAAAGAACTGCAGGTTGAGCTTATTGACCGCTTTGGCTTGCTGCCCGCGCCATTGAAAAACCTCATTCGGCAAACCAAGCTGCGCCATCGCGCTGAGCAGCTAGGCATCAGCCGAATAGAAGCCGGCGAAAGCCGTGGTCGAGTGCTATTTGAGAGCAGCACTCAGGTCGACCCCATGACGCTGGTGACACTTATTCAACGCTCACCAAAACACTACCGCCTGGATGGCGCAGACACCTTAAGATTTGAATTACCTATGGAAAGTGTTGATAAGCGTTTTCAGCAGCTAGAAAACTTACTCAGCACGCTTAATCAAAAAGTAGCGGCGGCGTGAACCTTGGGGCAAACTTGTCAATAGCTATGCCCTACTGGTCACCAAAACGCGCATCAGCAGTAAATTAACATATTAGGAACGACTATGAACATTCGACATACTTTCAATCTCTGGGGCCCCACCAGCTTGGCTGTGCTGTTTGCAGCTAGCCTGGCTACCCCTGCTTTTGCGCAATCCGCTGACGAGCAGGTAGACAGCCAACAAGCGCAAGAAATCAACCTCGATGCCGTTGACAGCGCATCACAAGTTGCTAGCCGAGACGAGCTGCCCCGCGGCCACTTCCGCCTACCTGAAACCGGCGACATCGTCGGGGAACGCTATACGGTCGTCGTCGAAGACTCTAGCCAGACACTCCTTGATATTGCTCGACGTCACAATATTGGCTATGAAGAAATTCGTATGGCCAATCCTGGCGTAAGCCTATGGGTTCCTGGCGCAGGTACCGAGGTCGTTATTCCGGCTCAGTATATTTTGCCCCCAGCACCTCGTGAAGGCGTCGTAGTCAACCTATCTGAGTTGCGTCTTTACTATTACCCGGCCAACAATCCGGGCATCGTTGAAACCTACCCGATTAGCGTAGGTCGGGAAGAGTTTGCAACCCCGGTTGGTATCACTCGCACAACCGTTAAGGTAAAAGATCCTGCATGGGCACCGCCAGCTTCGATGCGCCGCGAAGCGGCTGAACGTGGCGATCCTGCGCCTTCAATTGTGCCCTCAGGCCCTGACAACCCGCTTGGCGAGCACGCCATCCTTCTGGCGATGCCTAGCTACTTAATTCATGGCACCAATAAGCCAGACGGCGTAGGCATGCGTGCTAGCCGTGGCTGTATTCGCATGTACCCTGAAGATATCGCCTCGCTGTATGAGCGCCTGCCTAGCGGCACTCAGGTCAACCTGATGGATGCACCCTTTAAAGCAGGCTGGGGAGCCGACGGCACACTGTTCGTGCAGTCCTTCCCTCAACTTGAAGAAAACGTGGGTGATTTCGAACCGATACGCAACGCAATTGATCGCGTTACGGCGCTAACTGAAGATCAAGTAGAGATCGACCCAGAGCAGATAGAGCGTGCCGTTGACGCACCAGACGGCCAATTTATTGCCCTCTTTGGCCCCGGAGCACCTGAAATAAAACCCGAGCCTGTCGAACTTATCGACGAAATTGAGCTCACAGCAGCACCTAGCAGCGAAGAAAAAGCTTGATGAGCTGATAGCGCAGCAACAAAAAACCCCGCCGAGGCGGGGTTTTTTTGTGTAGCTGTGTGCAAAGCTTCTTGCATTACAATCTACACATACAGCAACCGCTGAAAGAGTCTATTGACTCCCCAACAGTCCAGGCAGAATTACTTCTGCATGGAACGCTGGAACATACGGTTCATTTCTTCACGGTTCTGCTCAGACATCTGCAGAGCAGCCTGCGCATCGCGCTGGGCTTGGTTTGCAGTGTTCATAGCCTGTGAAGCCATGCTGCGTGCTTCTGCAGCGTCAGCTTGTGCAGACTCAGCAGTCATGCGAACTTCTTCCAGAGCGCTGGTAGAAGCACAACCAGCTAGGATTGCCAGAGAAGCGGCAGCAGCAGTCATTTTCAGAGTATTTTTCAGAGTCATAATGTTCTCCTTGAGTCGTCCTTGGGTACTACGTTAAGGGTATGACAAAGGTAAGGCTAAGCTCTTAGCTTAAATTTGTCTACCTGCGGTGCAGGTTCTTTTCAATGACTTGTGCTGTTAAGCACACAAGTCAAACGCTGTTTTATAATAGTCCACAGCGCTTGTCTATAGCCACTTATTTAAAAACCTCGAACTTCCTTACAACGGCGCTAGCTTAACGGATCACTACACGGGTGCCAACACCCACTAGCTCTGCGAGGCGATCAATTTGCTCGTTGGTAACGGCAACACACCCCTGAGTCCAGTTATAGCGCCCATGAATATCGGGATCCGCGCCACCCAACCCATGAATACCAATAGCGCCGCCAAGCGCCGTATTTTGGGATGGGTGACCGTAACGGCGGTAGTATTCGAAGTAGTCTTCATAATCCGTTTGGGAGTAAACCCCACTTTCCAATGCCATGCGTGCATGGGCCGGCGTTGGATAGTCAATGGCCATAAAAGTGCGCCACTGGCTTTCGTAATTAAAACGATTGATACGAAACTCGCCCAAAGGGGTCACACTATCGCCACGTACGCGCTGCGTTTTTGCCCCCGCCCGCCCTAACGATATCGGCGCAAAGCGCTCTAGTAAGGCATTGCCACGAAACACGCTTAGCGTAGACTCTTGATCATCTATCAACACCCATAGTTCGTTGCTGTGCCTAGGTACATGAGCACGCGTGAGCATCGCCTCAACGAGATCCGGGACGCCTGATGGACTAGGCGAATTCACAGCAGCGCTCGCAACGGCGGGAAAGCTCAGCGCCATAGCGAGAAAACGACGGCGATTGACAGGCATCATGGTAGCTCTCGAAACACGTTAGCCTGTGGTTGACCCACAAGGCTCATCTGGTGGCTGTTATACATTATTCCCACATTCGCCGTTAGTATTTTCGTCATACGCGCAATACAGCTAACGCGCAGTGAATAACCGCGCTCACCAAGGCATTACTGCAATGAGCGCTTTTCGTTATTTTAGTAGACCTACCATTCCAAGCTAGTTTCCCGCAGAGCGCCTATTTCTCGCTTTGCTGCCTGGAGATTATCCAATAGCTGCTTGCGTAAATTCACTGGGCTACCCACTGCAATCATCGCGGGATTGTGCGCCGTACGCCGTGCGGCCCCATCGTCACTGTGCAAGCGCTCAAGCTGGGCCACGAGCCAGTGTAACCAGCTCTCAGGATGGGCTCTTAAATCGCGCAGGCGTTGCAGCTCTGCTAAATTCACACCATCTTCTGCTAGCAGAATACGCCAAGCATGTTCTGACAACCGTGCATGCTCAGTGACTTCACGCAACAGCGACTCTAAAGCCAGCTCAAAGAGCGCCAACGCGCCCTCCTCCTGGGCCATCTGTCTCGCCGTGGCATGTTCGTCATCCCCGGCTGATAACGTGGCTAGCAGCTCAGCCTGATAGAGCAATTGATTGGTTCGGGACTGCGCACTCACTTACGCTTATCCTCCACGTGCCATTTGCCGGCATCAAACGTGGCTTTCCAGCCAGTGGCCTTACCTTCCTCATCGGTCATCACAAACTGCTCTTTACTCTTGCGAGAGTATCGAATCTGAGCCGGGCGTCCATCAGGATCTTCACTAGGCGCCTTGAGAATAAAGTGATATTTCTCTGGCAGCTCATCAGCATGCGCTTTCAATTCTTTGACTAACGGCGGCCGCGTTTCACGATTTTTAGGAAACTTGCTGGCTGCTAAAAATAGACCGCTTGCCCCATCGCGCAGCACGTAATGGTCGTCAACCTTCTGACAGGCCAGCTCCGGCATCGGAATCGGATCCATTTTGGGCGGCGCCACTTCGCCACTTTTCAATAGCTTGCGCGTATTTTTGCAGTCACCATTGGTACAGCCAAAATACTTACCAAACCGGCCTGATTTAAGCTGCATCTCAGAGCCGCATTTATCGCACTCAATCACCGGGCCATCGTAGCCTTTAATCTTGAATTTACCACTCTCGACTTCGTAGCCATCGCAGTCTGGGCTATTGCCACAGATATGCAGCTTGCGCGTCTCATCGATTAAATAGCTGTCCATGGCCGTGCCACACTTGTGACAGCGATTCTTCGCCCGCAGCGCGTTGGTTTCAGCGTCTTCTCCCGCGTCTTCGGCAACGGCCTCCTCACCCGGAATAAGGTCGATAGTCGTTTTGCAGCGCTCTTTTGGCGGCAGATTATAGCCGCTACAGCCCAAGAAAACGCCCGTAGAAGCCGTTCGAATCTGCATATGACGACCGCAGCTAGGGCAATCTATGTCTGTCGGCACCGGCTGATTGGGCCGCATACCATCATCGCTCTCTGCTTTAGCAAGCTCTTCACGGAACTCACCGTAGAAGTCGTCTAGCAAACCCTGCCAGTTGCGCTCACCTTCGGCAACTTCATCCAAGCTATCTTCCATACGAGCGGTGAACGAGAAATCCATCAAATCCGGGAACGATTCTTTTAGCCGTTCGGTGACAATATCACCAAGTTTTTCAGCATAAAAACGCCGGTTTTCTAATTTCACATAGCCGCGATCTTGAATCGTCGAAATAATAGAGGCGTAGGTTGAAGGTCGACCAATGCCCTGTTTTTCAAGCTCTTTAACCAGGCTTGCTTCGGTATAGCGTGGTGCAGGCTTAGTAAAGTGCTGCAGCGGATCAAGCGCTTCCAGCGCCATGGGCGTCCCCTGCGGCAAGTCAGGCAGGGTCTGGTCCTCATTTTTACCGCCGGGCTTCATTACCCGCGTATAGCCATCAAATTTGAGCACGCGGCCTTTGGCACGCAGCTCATAGCCATCGACCTCAACGCTCAGCGTGCTTGAAAGATACTGCGCGGGGGTCATTTGACAAGCCACAAACTGGCGCCAAATCAATTCATAAAGACGCTCTGCGTCACGCTCCATGCCCGCTAAATCGGTTGCTTTGCGCTCAACGCTTGAAGGGCGAATAGCTTCGTGAGCTTCTTGGGCGCTTTCTTTACTGCTATAACGATTAGGCGCTTCCGGCAGGTAGCGCTCACCAAACTCTTCACTAATGTACTCACGCACGCTTTCCACGGCGTCTTTCGACAAATTGGTGGAATCAGTACGCATGTAGGTAATGTAGCCAGCTTCGTAGAGACGCTGAGCCATGGTCATGGTTTTCTTAACCGAAAAGCCTAACCGCCCACTCGCCGCTTGCTGCAGCGTAGAGGTAATAAAGGGAGCCGTGGGCTTTGAACTGGTGGGCTTATCTTCACGCGAGGTAATCGCTAGTTTGGCTTTCCTAAGCTGCTCAATACGCGCCAGCGTATCTTTTTCAGAGGTAGGCCTAAACGCTTTGCCGTCTTGGCGCACCAATGCGAAGCGCACTAGCTCGCCCTCTGGTGAGGCTAAGTCAGCGTGAACATCCCAAAACTCTTCAGGAATAAACGCACGGATTTCGCGCTCACGCTCAACAATTAAGCGCACGGCTACCGACTGCACTCGACCAGCTGACAGCCCCCGTGCCACTTTCGCCCATAGCAGCGGCGAGAGCATAAAGCCCACCACTCGGTCGAGGAAGCGTCGCGCTTGCTGTGCCTCTACACGGGGTATGTTAAGCACGCCAGGTGCTTTGAACGCGTCCTGGATCGCGTTTTTGGTGATCTCGTTAAACACCACGCGCTTGTAGCGGTCGTTATCGCCCCCGATGGTCTCGCGCAGGTGCCATGCAATGGCTTCCCCCTCGCGATCCAAATCCGTTGCGAGATAGACAGCATCAGCTTTCTCAGCCAGCTTTTTCAGCTCGGCAACGACTTTTTCTTTTCCGGGCAGCACTTCGTAGTGAGCTTCCCAACCGTTATTAGGATCGATGCCCATACGCCGAATTAGCTGATCTTGGCTTTTGCGCTTTTTATGCTCAACTTTCTCTTCCGCCGACATTTTGCGTGTCGCTGCGGCCTGGCGAGCGCGCTCCTTAGGGTCGGAGGCTGCCTTACCTGAGCCGCTGGTCGGCAGGTCACGGATGTGACCCACGCTCGACTTCACGATGAAATCGTTGCCGAGATATTTGTTAATCGTCTTCGCTTTAGCTGGCGACTCGACGATGACCAGTGACTTGCCCATAGTGCTCCACTTTCCTAATGCACGGGCTGACTCTAGCGCGTGCTCTGAATTCGGTGCCGTATCGCCGGGAAACAGGCCATTAAAAAGATACGGATGAAAAAATGCGCCTACCCTACCCCAGCCCTTGGCTAAGCGCCAGTAGCAACTAAGTAGTGGTGTGAATCCTTAAATTTCAGATAAAGAGTAGCTAGACACTAGACTGCCCTCGGCTTTACGGCAACCCAAAAAGTGCTGAAACAAACAACGCGCCCCCACCAAATAGGCGAGGGCGCGTTGAGCTAAGCGACTGATTTAGCGTTTGGGCGGTGTCTTTTTACCCGCGCCATTCGCAGGCTTCGCAACTGATTTACTGGCTGCCTTTTTCTCGGCACTAGCTAATGGCTTAACCGATTGCAATTTAGCGGGTGCACGCTCAGCGGCACTTGGCTTTGGCGTGGTGGGCTCAGCCACAGCGGCTGGTTTAGCGGCAGACTTGGGCTTAGCAACCGTTTTAGCGGGCGCTTTTGCCGGGGCGGCGGCGGGCTTGGCTGGCCTTGCTTTATCAAATAGCATTTTAATCTGTGCGAAGCGCTCTGCTGCACGTTCTGAAAGCTCACCGCTGGCGGCGAAAACATGCTCAAGCTGCTTCACATGGCCGCTAATATCGGCATTACTCAGCCCGTTGAGCAGTCCAGGCAACACATTTAACGCTTGCTCACGATCAAGCTTCAATATGAAGAACTGCTCGCGTACCAAACGCTTAAACTCACTGAGCTTAATGCCGGGCTCAAGCTCAGATCGCGAGGCGCGCAGACGCTTGAAATTACGTTCATCTGTCGCGGGTGCGCCGCCGAGTACATAAATAAGCGAGCGCATGACTGCTTCATGAGCGCCACCTTGCGCTATTTTTTCACGAATCTCTTCCTGGCGCTGCTTAACAAAGCGTCGGTGCTCAGGCTCTGCACCAGGGCGGCGACGGTGTACGTGGGCATCGCCATGAAGACCCACAGCTGCCTGCAAAAATGGCTGACCGTAGATATTCATGAACATTTTTTCGGTATTGGCGTCACGTAAATCGCGCATGCTGTTTAAGCTAGTCACAATCTGATCTGAGCCCATGGTCTCAAGTGCTTTAAACAAATTGTCTTGAGAGACAGAGTGACGATTCTTGCGCACCACCTCCGCCATTACCGGCAACGGCACTGACAATGGGTTACGGTCAGAAAATAGCTTATAGCCCAAACGAATGGGGTGCATGCGGCGTATCCAGCGCGCGGCTTCCGGCGTAATGCTCGCTTTTAGCCAAGGCTGAAGGAAAAGGCGGTACATGCCCAGATTAATTTCGGATACACGCGCAACCGTTGCAAAACGTCGGTCATCCTCCGGCTTATGCATCACGTCCCGATCAAGCTCTGCAAAATTACGGGGTGTAAACTCCAGCAAATAATCGCGCTCGATTAACGCCGGGTCGTGATGATCATCGGTATGCGTCACCGTGGTTTCATACAGCCCCGGTGGCATCACATCAATATAATCCATATTGGCGGTGAACTCGGTATGCTCTTTACGCGAGACACTGCTCGATACAAAAATTCCTAAATGGCCCGTAGTGTCGTGCTGGCAATAGACGATGGTCTGCTCATTGGCGATAAGATCATCTTCGTCTTCATAAAGATCACGAATCCAGCCCAGGGCTTGAGGCGGTGGCGTTATATCATCGCCTTTTGAACAGAAAACAACGACCGGTGAGCGAACATTACGCAGATCAATGCGACGACCGTCGTGAGTCACTAACTGTGCGGTCGAAAGCCGATTTCCGACAAACAAGTTATCGACGATGTATTGAATTTCTTCACCGCCCAACACAACGTGACCACCCCACCAGCGTTCAAAATCAAGGTAGCGACCCGCCTCGGTATCAATGTTGTCGTAAAGGTGATATTGCTTTTTCCAGTGGGTGTTTGCTGGATTGAGGCGCTCAAAATTCTGTACCAGCCAGGCACCGTCAAACATCCCGTCGCCGATATCGCTCGTTAACGCGGTAATCCAACTGCCGCCCGACATTCCACCGGTATAACGCATGGGTGCCTTACCGTGCTCGCCAGCCCAGTAAGAAAGCGGCGCGCCGGCAATCAATATAGGCCCAAACACATCAGGCTCTAAGGCAGCCCCCATCATAAGCTGCCAACCCGCCTGGCAGTTGCCTACGACCATGGGTCTTTCGGTGGTTTCCGGATGCAGTTCTATAACATGACGCAAGAAAGCGATTTCTGCCTCGACTACATCCTCAACGGTTTGACCGGGCTCAGGGAACGGCAGAAAACCAATAAAATAGCAGGGGTGGCCAGCTTTCAGCGCGACGCCTAGCTCGCTGTCAGGTTTAAAACCACCGATGCCTGGCCCATGCCCTGCGCGCGGGTCTACAACGACAAAGGGGCGCTTTTGTAGATCAACTTCGGTACCTTCGTGAGGTAGTACACGCAGTAGTTCATAGTTAGTGGGCCGTGGCAGCGTGCGCCCATCCATTAATACTTCAGTATCGAAGCCCAGCACACTGGGCTTAGTTTGCTCCATATGCTCAAGGTATTGATTGCCGCGTTCGCGCATTACATCTAAATACAAAACGCTGCGCTCAACGCTATCGCGCCAGTAATCAAAGGCCGCACGCCCAAATCCGAACGGATCAAATAAAGGCGTAAGCGTGGAACTAGAAAGCAAAGGATTTGCCAAAAAATTCATAGGTTCCCCCATTGGGTAGATGCACAAGCATCAGACCCGAAAGCAATGATGCTGCAACGCAACATAGTTTAGGACACTACCTGTATGACGTCGATCTTTAGCCCAAAATAAATGCCGGCACTATTTTTAAGGCTATTTTCAAGCCTCTTTTTTCAGGACTATCCTGTGCAGCATTCCGGTTATTTCAACTGGGCATCTGCCCCTTAGCACGCCAGCCCGCAGGCCGATTGGGGTTGAGCTGGCAGTAGTCCCTATCGGTGTCCTGTTGACGGCGAGATATGTTACATTAGCGCCCATTAGGTTAAAGAATTATCCAGCGAGTTACGCATCAACTGGCAGGCTGGGTGAGAGGTGAGCGCCCCCTCCGTCACCATGCCTACCGCACAATAGAGAGGCTCTGTCCCTATGAGCAAGATTCCCTCGCAGCGCGTGTCTAGCGGTGAAAAATTCCGCAATGAACATGGCATGTCGGTAATCAAGGATGGCATGAAGCAGCGCAAAGAGCAGGCAGAAGCCCCTACTCTTGAGCGCAAGCCAAAGTGGTTACGAGCTCAGATCCCGGGTGGCGAACGCTTTGAAGCGGTGAAGAAAAATGTCGCCACGCATCGACTTAGCACCGTATGTGCAGAATCACACTGCCCTAATATGGGCGAGTGCTGGAGCAACGGCACGGCCACTATCATGCTGATGGGGTCCGTCTGCACACGCGCATGCCGCTTCTGCGCAGTAGACACCGGCAACCCACAAGGATGGCTGGATCTTGAAGAGCCTGAAAACACGGCTAAGTCAGTCGAGCTGATGGGGCTGCGCTATATTGTACTGACCTCGGTAGATCGTGATGATCTAGACGATGGTGGTGCAACGCATTACGCCAACTGCGTAAGCGCTATTAAAGCGCGCACGCCGGACGTTGTCGTTGAGGCGTTAACACCCGACTTTGATGGTGAACTCACGGCAATTGAGCGCGTCGTTGATTCCGGGCTACAGGTATTTGCCCAAAACGTTGAAACCGTTGAGCGATTAACGGGGCGCGTACGTGACCGGCGTGCAGGCTATCGTAAAACTCTTGATGTGCTTGCTCATGCCAAGCGCTACCGTCCTGACATCATCACCAAAACCAGCATAATGCTGGGATTAGGTGAAACCGACGAAGAGATCTTACAAACGTTTGACGACCTGCGTGAAATAGGTGTCGACATTGTGACGCTTGGGCAATATCTGCGCCCAACCAAAAACCACTTGCCGGTAGAGCGCTGGGTAACACCAGAAGAATTTGATCGCTACCGTGAGATTGGTCTTGAAAAGGGCTTTATGGAAGTTCCATCAGGTCCGCTCGTGCGCTCAAGCTATCGCGCTGACCGCGTTTTTGAAAAGAATAACCTAGGCCTTGCCTCACCTGCAGCCATTCCCGGCCAGCATCAAGAACCCGATCCCAATCGTATTCCTACGTTCAATGTAGGCTAGGCATAAAAAAGCCGCTGTACTGAAAGCTAACCTCTAGGCTCCCGGTACAGCGGCAATTTATAGCATTGAGAAATCATGTATCTAGAACATAACGGTTCTAGACAAAAGCCTTAAAAAATTAGTGTGCTGGCAACGGCTCAACGAGCAATAAACGGCGCTTTAACTGAGCCGCTAACGCTTGCGCCAACTGATCGCCTACGCAGTGCTCATCAGGTAATGTCACAAAATCTGACAATTTCGCCATCGGCATGCCGGCATAACCACACGGATTAATGCGCTGAAAAGGCGATAAATCGCCATCCACGTTTAACGCCACCCCATGAAAACTGGCACCCCGTCTAATACGCAGCCCTAGCGAGGCGATTTTTTGCTCACCTGCCCCGCCAGCAACATAAACGCCAGGCGCGTCAGGTTTGGCATATGCGTTCAGGCCATAGCTGCTCAATACCTCAATCACCGCGCGCTCCAACGCGGTCACCAAATCACGCACACCGATCTTACCCCTGCGCACATCTAAAAGCGGATAAAGCACCACTTGGCCAGGGCCATGGTAGGTGACCTGACCGCCGCGATCAGTCTGCACAACAGGGATATCGCCGGGCATTAGCAAATGCTCCGGCTTACCTGCCTGACCCTGAGTAAATACAGGGTCGTGCTCAACTAGCCAGAATTGATCAGGCGTATGCTCATCTCGTGTATCGGTCAGCGAGCGCATCGCCTCCCATATCGGAAGATACGGCTGGCGACCTAAACGATGTAGCTCAATCGGCGCCGAATCTTGCACGATTACACCACCATATGGACACGACCGGTAGCCTTTAGAGCATCAAACAATTGTTTTATTTGCTGCTCACCCGTTGCTCTAATCACCACACGCACTGACTGGAAACGCCCGTTTCGACTGTCAACCACCTGCATCGTGGTCGCATCGAAATCAGCAGCGTATTGCACAATGACTTGGCATACGCTGGCCGGAAAATCGTCCGCGGCGTCTCCTACGATTTTTAATGAATAATCACAGGGAAAGGTGATTTTAGGCGGCTCCAGCACTGCCGGCTGGCGCAAATCGCGGACTCCCTGAGGGACACCTTTTTTCATAGCAAACCTTTCATCGTCAATATACGTTTGGACTAATCAGCGAACATACCAACGTCAAACTAGTCGGTAAAGTTACTGATCAGACCGCTAAAGAAGCGCTGAACCTGATCAAACAGACGCTTGAACAGCCCACCCTCTTCAACATTTTCCAAAGCGACTAAACGACGCTCGCCCACGATTTCATCACCCAGGTGCACTTCTAGCGTACCCACCTCGTCGCCAATGGCAATCGGCGCTTTCAGGTCTGGATCAAGATTCAGGCGAGCGCGAAGTTCTTCATTACGATTGCGCGGCAGAGTCATGAAGACTTCTTCATCAACGCCGACTCGCAGTTCGTTAATATCACCACCCCAAACGCGCGGCGTAGCGAGAACAGCGCCACGCTCGTAAAGCTTCATCGTTTCAAAGAAGCGGAAGCCGTAGCTAAGCAGCTTTTGCGTTTCCTGAGCACGCGCTTCGTCAGAATTGGTGCCCATGACAACAGAAATCAAACGCATGTCGTCACGCTTTGCCGAAGATACCAAACAGAAACCCGCTTCGGTTGTCCAGCCAGTCTTAAGCCCATCTACCGAGGTGTCACGCCACAGCAAGCGATTGCGGTTGGGCTGATCAATGCCGCCAAAGGCGAAGGAGCGATGCGAGTAGATTTCATAATGGTCAGGATAATCATTGATGATATGGCGTGACAAGCGCGCCAGATCATGGGCGGTTGAGTAATGATTTTCAGCAGGCAAACCAGTAGCGTTCTGGAAGTTAGTGTCGTTCATGCCCAAACGCGTGGCGTGCTGATTCATCAGGTCTGCAAAAGGCGCTTCGCCACCGGCCAAATGCTCGGCCATGGCCACACTCGCATCGTTGCCTGAAACGATAATGATACCGTGGAGCAGGTTATCGACAGAAACTTGGTCGCCTACTTCAATAAACATTTTCGAGCCGCCGGTGCGCCAAGCGTTCTCGCTGACATTAACCATGTCGGTCAGATTGATGGTGCCTCGATTAAGCTCGCGCTCAACCAAGTAAGCGGTCATCAGCTTGGTCAGGCTGGCCGGGGGAAGGCGTTCATCCGAGTTATGCTCGGCCAATATGCGACCACTATTGGCATCCATGAGTATCCACGAACTTGCCGCTAACTGTGGTGCCGCCGGAATAATTGTTTGTGGCTGAGGAATTACCTGGGCAGCGGCAGGCAAAGTAACAGTTGCCATGGCAGCAAAAAGGCACAGCCGTGCAGAGCGGCCAATGGATGTAAACACGTTCATAACGTCAGTCTCACTTACTTGAAAGCTTACTTGGAAAAAAACAGCGGCGCGTCAGTCGCGCCGCCAGAAATAGATAGGCAGTGAATTATCGCACAACAAACACTTGAGGGAAGCCCGCTTGACGTAACGCTTCACGTGCTTGAGATTCTTGCGCCGGTGCAATAGGGCCCACCTGCACTCGATACATATCCGCGTCGTTCATTATACGCACTGAGTGCGGTTGTTCACCTTCCAACCGTTGCTGTAACTGCTGTGCACCTTCGGGACTACCCAAAGCGGCAATCTGTAGATACATAGCCCCACTGCTATCACCGGCTGTCGTAGGTGCCGATGGCTCTTGAACAACAGGCGCTTGAGCAACCGCTGTTTGAACAGGAGCAGCGGGCACGGGTGCAGCGGGCTGCTGCGTGGCAACGCTAGGCGACGGACGAGTCGCGGGCACCTGACTCACGACACGTTCCGGGGTTGCCCCACCACGTTCAGCGACCCAACGTTCGGAATCAATAGCCTCCACTTTCACAGGCCCCGTACCGTTATCGAGAAAGCCTAGCCGAGCCGCTGCCGCGTAGGACAAATCGATTTCACGATCACTGTGGAACGGGCCGCGATCGTTAACCCTGACAATAATCGACTGGCCGCTATCGAGACTTGTTACGCGCGCATAGGTAGGCAATGGCAGTGAACGGTGAGCTGCCGACATTTTATACATGTCGTAAATTTCCCCGTTTGAGGTGGCATAGCCATGAAATTTTTCACCATACCACGACGCCGTACCGCGTCTTTCGTAGCCTGTCGCATCAGGCAATACGTGGTACGTTTTGCCCCACACTTCATAGGTCGAACGGTTACCACCTGCTGAGGGTTGCTCAATACGCGGCTCTGCATCCGGCACTTTGGCAACATCCGGCGGCTCAATCGGGTAAGCATCGCCCGTTAACGCGTAGCGCCCTCCAGCCGTATTGGCAGCCGTTGGCGCTGGGGCCGTAGCGGCAGCTTGATTGGCTGAGCTGGGCGTATCAGTACGCTGAACGTTGTTGCTCGCACAGCCGCCAACCAATGCCATTATGGCGAGTACACCGCCCGCTCTCAGAGGCACTGTAAGCTGCATTTTCGCTAATCGTAACGCTGATAAATGAGCATTCATTCCTCGTCCTCATATCGCTCAGCAATCGCTTCTGATAGCTCAGCCACGGCCATTGCATACAGGTGACTATGGTTGTAGCGGGTAATAGCATAAAAATTATACTCACCAAACCGATAGTGCGTTTCACCATCAGCAAACTCAAGTGCCAGCGGTATCACCGGCAAATCGCTGTCTAACGGCTCGTTAGGCTCAATGCCGTGCGCGGAGAGCTCAGCAACACTCACCGTAGGCGCTGAGGTTTGATTGAACGAAAGTTCATCCAATAGCTCGACGGGCAATACGTCGGGGCCACTGGCCAGGTGATAGATAGGCGCGTCCTGCTTCCAACCATGTACGGCGAAGTAATTAGCAACACTGCCTATAGCATCGACTGGATTCTCCCACAGGTCACGAATTCCATCGCCATCAAAATCGACGGCGTAGGCTTGATAACTCGTAGGAATAAACTGCGGGTAACCCATAGCCCCAGCGTAAGAGCCCTGTAACTCAGCGGGATCAACATGCTGCTCATACGCTATGCGTAAGAAAGCGGCCAGTTCACCACGAAAAAACGCACCTCTTGTGGGGTGATAAAACGCCAGCGTCGCAAGCGAATCTAGCACACGGTGCTGCCCCTTATGACGCCCGTAATACGTTTCAACACCGATAATGGCGGTGATAACTTCTGCGGGAACTCCGTAGGTGCTTTCGGCACGTGCTAAAGCATCAGCATGAGCGTTAATAAATTCAGCGCCTTCTTGAATACGCTGCTCGGTCATAAAAATATTGCGATACTCGTACCAACGCAGGCGACGCTCCGCCGCTCCTTCCATAGCATCTAGCACGCTTTGCGTGTAACTCGCCTGCCCCAGCGCTTCTTCCACCCACGCTTTTGGCAGGCCCTCTGCGACGAGTTCATCTACCAGCGCTTGACTATCCGTATTGTACTGCGGAGCAACCTGCTGTTGAGACGCCTGCGAAGGCTCGTCGGCTAGCGCCGCTGGCGTTACCCAGCACATCAGCGCTGCTAAAAAATAGCTGCTCGTCCTGCCGTGAATCCCGTTCATTTTTCTACTCCTGAACATTTCATTCCTGAGGCCTCCATTCCCGAGCAACGCGCGCGAACAGCACAAGTGGAGCCTTGCACATTATCTCTAACGCGACAGCAGCCGACGGTGGGCATGTATAGACATGAGAATACCGAAACCCGCTAACAAGGTCACGCTTGAGGTGCCACCATAACTCACAAGCGGTAGCGGCACGCCTACAACAGGCAGAATTCCGCTCACCATGCCCATGTTGACAAACACATAGATAAAAAACGTCAATATAATGCTGCCTGCGACCAAGCGACCAAAGGTATCCTGAGCAGAGCTTGCCATCCATAAACCGCGACTCACGATCAGCAGATACAAACACAGCAGCACCAGCATCCCCACCAACCCGAACTCTTCTCCTAATACGGCAATAATGAAATCCGTATGCCGCTCGGGTAAAAACTCTAGCTGCGACTGAGTGCCTTGAAGCCAGCCTTTACCCCATATTCCACCACTGCCAATGGCCGTGGTCGATTGAATAATATTCCAACCCGAACCCAACGGGTCGCTTTCAGGGTTTAAAAACGTTAGTACCCGTTGACGTTGATAATTATGCATATTCATCCACAGTACCGGAACGCCCGCGGCGCCCAGTACGGCAATAAATCCTATCAAGCGCCACGACAAGCCTGCTAGCAGCACCACAATTAACGCCGCGCTGGCGACTAAAAGCGAGGTTCCCAGGTCTGGCTGAATCGCCGTTAACACTACCGGCACCCCAATAATCACACCACATACGATGATATCGCGCAGGCGCGGCGGTAGTTCACAGCGGCTAAGGTAGGCCGCCACCATTATGGGAGCCGCTAATTTCATCATCTCGGAGGGCTGAAAACGAATCACGCCGGGAATTTCCAACCACCGCTTGGCACCCATCCCCACATCGCCAACTAAATCAACCGCCAATAGCATTGCTACACCGATCCCGTAGCCAAGTGGCGCCCAGCGTAGAAAAGTCGACGGAGAGAACTGCGCAATAATCACCATCACCGTCAGCGCTAGGCAAAAACGCACGCCTTGAGCAATGACAGAGTCAAGAGACTGACCAGAGGCGCTATAAAGAACCACTAAACCACCGCCCATCAAGACGAGCAGTAGCCCCAGTAACCAAGGGTCAAGATGGATTCGCTCCCAAATACTTTTACGCCGTGAAATACCGCTATCCGGCGGACGGACGGGATGGCCACGCATTGATCGAGCTATAAAATGCCACGGCATGGCTTAGTTTCCCTCCACATTGGCATTATCATCCGCTAGCGCTTCGCGCACTTCTTCCACGTCAGGCGCTTCATCCTCTAGAAGCCAAGCATCGGTCATGGCCCGCGCCAGGTGGGCAGCGTGCGTACTACCGCCACCGGCATTCTCAACAATAACGGAAACAGCGATTTGAGGGTCGTCTAACGGTGCAAACGCCACAAACAACGCGTGGTCACGCAGCCGCTCTGCTAGCTCATCCGCGTTATAGCGCTGGTCTTGACCTAGCGAAAACACTTGCGCAGTGCCTGACTTACCGCCCATACGATACTCAAGTCCAGCGCCGGTGCGGCGAGCGGTTCCTTCGCTACCGCTTAACACCTTTTCCATACCGCTGAAAACGCGATCCCACCAGCCATCGTTGGCCAACGTTATATCGTCCAAGGTGTCTGGGAGGTCTCGGGGAACAGGTGTATCGCCAATTTGGCGCGCTAGCCGTGGCCTAACCCAGTGGCCGCGGTTGGCCAGCGTCGCAGTGGCGCTAGCAAGCTGCAAAGGCGTCACCTGCCAATAACCCTGCCCGATGCCTACTGACAGGGTTTCACCCGGGTACCAGGGCTGGTTAAAGCGCCCACGCTTCCAATCCCGAGAAGGCATTAGAGCGCCACTTTCGCCCTGAACGTCGTACGCCACGCGCCGACCGAAACCAAAGTCACTCATGCGATCATGCAGGCTATCAATACCCAAGTCATGGGCCAAGGTATAGAAGTAAGTGTTATTAGATACCGCTAACGCTCGCTCTAAATCTACCCGCCCGTGCCCCCAACGCAGCCAGTTGCGGTAGCGGCGCGTATCGTTAGGCAATTGATAGTAGCCAGGGTCATTAATCGTGCTGTCGGGTGTAATCACGCCCTCGGAAAGCCCCGCCAGCGCTAAAAAAGGTTTAATTGTAGAGCCAGGTGGATAGTGGCCACGAATGGCGCGGTTAAACAAAGGCAGATCAAGATTTTCCTGCAGAGCGCGATAAGAAGCCACATCGATACCGGTGACAAACTGGTTACTATCAAACCCTGGTGTGGACACCATCGCCAGAATTTCGCCCGTTGCAGGCGCGATAGCGACGATGGAGCCGCGACGGCCATCAAGCAGCTCATACGCGAGCATTTGAAGCGATTTATCCAACGTTAAAGTCAGGTTTTCGCCTGGCACAGGGTCGGTTCGCCCCAGCTCTCTTAGTACTCGACCGCGGGCATTGGTTTCTACCTTGCGCAAGCCCGCCTGGCCGTGAAGCTCTTCTTCATAAAAGCGCTCGATGCCCGTTTTGCCAATAAAATGCGTGCCCGCATAGCGGCCCGCATCCAGGGTCTCCATTTCTTGGGCGTTTATACGTCCCACATAGCCCAATGCGTGGGCCATGACTTCAGCGTCGGGATAAAAGCGCAGCGGCTGGGCCTCCACTTCTACACCCGGTAGTCGATGGCGATTAACCGCTAAACGCGCAATTTGCTCTTCACTAAGATCGCTGGTCAATAGCGCGGGCTGATAAGGTCGTTGACGCTGACGCGAGCGAACATTGAATGCCTCAATCTCTTCTTCAGGCAACTCGAGCAGGTCGACTAAAAGCGCCAGCGTTTCATCTAAATTATCGACCCGCTCACGCACCAACGTTAAGTTATAGGTCGGACGATTTTCTGCCAGCAGAACGCCATTACGGTCATAAATCAAACCTCGGTTGGGCGGCAGTGGCTCCACGCGTACACGGTTATTTTCAGAGCGTGTGCTGTACAAATCATGTTGAACGATTTGTAAGTAGACCAATCGGCTCGTTAATAGGCAGGCAAGTAACAACACGGCTAAGATAGCGATCAGCGCCCTGACTCGAAAAATACGCAGCTCTTGCTCGGAGTTTTTAAGCGTGTTGGGGCGCTTGAGCATGGCAAAAATGACTCTCAAATCGAATAATGAGCGCCGCAAGTCGAGAACAGTGGTTGCCCACCATTCAATCTTTAGCGGTGATAGGGATGGCCCACTAGCAGTGTCCAAGCACGATATAGCTGCTCAGCCAGCATAATACGAACCAGAGGATGAGGTAGCGTTAAAGGGGAAAGCGACCAGGCTTTTTCCGCCATCGCCGAAAGCGAAGGCTCAAGCCCATCGGGCCCACCGACCAGCAGAACAATATCGCGCCCGGTCATACGCCAATCATCGGCTTCCTGGGCTAATTGCTCGGTGGTCCACGGCTTACCTTTCACTTCCAATGCAACAACGTACTCATCACCACGCAGCTTATCGCGAATCCGCTGTGCTTCTTGAGCACGCGCTTTTGCAATGTCGGCATTTTTGCCACGTTGCCCAAGCGCAATTTCTTCAATCTCGAGATTAAAATCTCGCGGCAGCCGTTTGCGGTAGGTCTCCACGCCCTCTTCTACCCAGGCAGGCATTTTGTTACCCACGGCTAACAGCCGAATTTTCATGACATACTGGCCCGCTCGCGGAAGCGTTCAAGCGATTCGTCAATAGCGTTAGAGTCGCTCGGCAAATCAGCCCAAAGACGCTCTAAATCATACAAAAGCCGCGCTTCAGGCATCATGACGTGCACTACAATGTCGCCTAGGTCGACAAGCACCCAGTCAGCATTATCGCCACCTTCAACACCCAGAGGACGCAGCCCGGCCGCTTTGGCTTTTTCAACCACGTTTTGGGCAATCGCGGCTACGTGCCGAGTAGATGTACCACTGGCAATCAGCATGAGGTCAGTGACCTCGGTTAATTTGGAAACATCCAAGTGCGTAATGTCACGTGCTTTTAGCTCTTCTAGCGCGTCAACCGCTAGGCTTTTCAATGTATCGATGTGCATGACTCCTAAAGACAACCTCGTTCGATAACCGGTCAATAAAGCCGGCCATTGTAACGGCTTCTTTGCTGACTGCCAGCGCTATATCTCACTGCTGATAAAGTCCGTGGTGCTTAATGGCCTGCTCAACGGGCTCTGGCATCAAATAACGCACGCTTTTGCCTTGATATAAACACTCGCGAATGCCCGTGGCGGAAATTGCCAACAATGAAGGCAGTTCAAGGAATAAATATCCCCCGCGAGGGCTCTGCATCAATTGTTCTACGCTATCGACTCCACGTTGCCCCACCAGTTCCGTTAATGATTCAGGCAACGCGTCACTGTAGCCAGGCCGCGCAATGACCACCAAGTGGGCCAGTGCAAATATGCGCTCAGGCTGATGCCACTGCGCAAGCCGCAGGAAGGCATCATAGCCAATGGCCATTACTAAGCGGGCATGCTCGCCATAATGGGCTCGCAGCTCGGCCAGCGTATCGACACTGTAGGAAGGCCCGCCGCGCTGCAGCTCACGGTCATCCGCGACAAGTCCTGGGGTGTCACCGATACCCACCTGTAACAGTGACAAGCGCTGCTGGGCAGATACCTGCGGGCGTCCGCGCAGCGGTGGCTGCTGCGCTGGAATCATATGCAACTGATCAAGCGCCAGCGCCTCGTGTAGCTCCACGGCACTACGCAAATGGCCCAGATGAACGGGGTCAAATGTGCCGCCAAGCATACCAACACGAGGTTCATGGCTGCTCATTTCACCCCCTTATTATTCCACCTAATCACTCGCGCACCTGCCCGTCACCAAACACCACGTACTTACGTGTTGTAAGCCCTTCTAACCCTACCGGGCCACGGGCATGAAGCTTATCGGTTGAAATACCAATCTCAGCGCCTAAGCCGTACTCAAAACCGTCGGCGAAACGCGTTGATGCATTGACGATCACTGAGCTGGAATCAACTTCAGCCATAAAGCGTCGTGCCAGCGAGTAATCTTGAGTGACAATCGCATCGGTATGATGGGAGCCGTAAAACTCTATGTGCGCAATGGCTTCCTCGATGCCATCAACGATTTTGATGGCCAGAATCGGAGCTAAATACTCCGCTGTCCAGTCGGCATCCGTGGCAGCAATGGCTTGGGGCAATAGCGCCAGCGTACGCTGGCAGCCACGCAGCTCAACGTCATGCTCGCCATAAGCGCGCGCTAGCTCAGGCAACAGCAGGTCTGCAATCGGCGCATCCACCAGCAGTGTTTCCATCGTGTTGCAGGTGCCATAACGATGTGTTTTGGCATTGACAGCAATCGCTAGTGCTTTAGCGGGATCCGCCGTTGTATCAATGTACACATGGCATACGCCGTCCAAATGTTTGATCACCGGCACGCGCGCTTCACGGGAGATACGCTCAATCAGTGATTTCCCGCCCCGCGGAATAATCACATCAACATACTCGGGCATACTGATCATTTCACCGACGGCCGCGCGATCAGTCGTGGCAACCACCTGCACGCTTCCAGCGGGCAGCCCTACATCCGCAAGCCCTGCTTGAATACAAGCGCTGATGGCAGCGTTGGATGCACTAGCCTCCGACCCGCCGCGTAAAATACAGGCATTACCCGACTTCAAGCACAGGCTTGCGGCTTCCAGCGTCACGTTAGGACGTGACTCATAAATAATACCGATAACGCCTAGCGGCACGCGCATTTTACCCACCTGAATACCGCTGGGTCGGTACTGCATATCGTCAATCTCGCCCACCGGATCAGGCAGCGCTGCCACATGATGAAGGCCTTCAATCATGCTACTAACCCGCACATCGTCCAGCGCTAAACGATCTAGTAGCGCGCTCTCTAAACCGTTTTCACGACCGCGCTGTAAATCTGCTGCATTGGCGTCTAAAATGCGTGCGCGCGCAGCCTTTAAGCGATCGGCAATGGCGAATAAAGCACGATTTTTCAAGCCAGTATCCGCTCGCCGCAGCTCACTGGCAGCGTGCCGAGCCGCCTGCCCCAGTGCCTGCATGTAGGCGGGCACATCACCGCTAGAAAGGTGTTGAAGGGCCCCGCTTTGGAACGGTGTTGAAACGCTCATGCTGTCTCCGCGCGTCGTCGCGCATACTCGGTTATAGGTGCCCTAAGCACTGGCTAGGGTCGTCAACTAATACTGCTTCTTCAAGGCCGGCAAGCATGCTCGCGTTGCCGTTTTTCACGCTGATAAAGATGTTACGCCTTTTGGACGTTATGCTAAGGATGACTAAGGCGCTAATGTATACAGCGTACGTTTACCATCCTGCGCTCACCCATTTGCCTAAGCGCGCCAGATTATTCAGGACGATAGGTTACTCAGGACGAATAATAAGCCACCATGCAAAGCAAGTACAAAATCGGCCTATTACGAGCCAATCTATTCGCCGCTGCCGCCGCCTTAGCGTTTTGGGCACCCGCCCCGTCCAACGCTGCCAGCATAGTGCTTTGGCTTTCCGTCGGCTGGCTGTGTATCACTGCGCTAGTGCTCGACTTTAGCCACCGCCGCTCACGAGGGCTGTCATGGCAAATAGTACCCGGCGCACTATTGATGGGGTTAATAGCCACAGCACCAGAGCAGCGCAGCATTTTAATTTGGGCGTGGGCTGCCATGCTGATGTTACCGCAACGCAGATGGGGCACTGCCTTTACTCTAAGTGCTGCGCTGATTAGTACGGCAATGGTGGCACCTCAGTTGGACACCCCGACTCTCATACTCTTGTTAGCTAGCGTGATAATACTCAGTTTGATCGCCCTGTCGCGGGCACAGCAACTTATCGATATGAACGGGGCTATTCGCCAACGCTTACGCTTGATACCAGGTCTAAATCTATGGGCTGAGGAGCAGCTGCTTCGTGATATCCCTCGGGAGCAGCGGCGCTGTCAACGCGAGGGAACGCACGCCGAAATATTTATTCTGCATGTGAAACGCCACCAGCTTTGGCCCACTGCACATAAACTGTGCGACCTGACACACGCGTTCGAAAACGTCTATCGCATCAACAACACAACGTTGGTCACGATACTGCTTGCCCGCTCTGTGCAAGAGACAGCACACCGGCGCCGCATACTGCTAACTGCGCTGCCAGATGTTACAACGAGCGAACATTTTGGATTAACGGATATCGATGCCGCTACGCTAGCGCAAATGAGCAAGCAATCGATAGCGCGAGAGACAACATGACACAGCAGCGCATCCCAAGACGCTTAATGGCGCAAGCCTACGGGTCAAGCATTGTACTGATGGCAAGCTATGCGCTTTGGCTTTATGCGATGGGGGAATATCGTGATTTATTAATTCCTACCTTTACAACGCTGCTACTCATATCGGCACTTTTGATGCACATGGGGCAAAAGCTAGCGGCTTACCTACCCCGCATGATTTTACTCTGCAGTGTCTACGCCGTAGTACTTGGCGCATTTTACTATCAGCCGCAGGTGTCACCTATTTGGCTAGGCCTCCCTGTTATCGCTGCATTTTTGCTATTGCCACTGTCGGCTGCGATTACCATCAACATAATCGCAGGGCCGCTGTGGTGGCTATTACCTGCCGTGGCTAATTCATCACCTTCGAATGTCGTGGGCTACGTCACATTAACGCTTCTTCTCGCCTTACCGCGCTGGGAGCATGCCCGTCGCCAAGCACTGCTACGCGCCACCGACCCAAACGACAGCGACTGTAACGCTTACCATATTGATACGCTTAAAGAGCGGCTGCATAGTGAATACCAGCGCGCAGAGATGCTTAATAAGCAGCTAGCCCTGTTAGTATTGCACCTTCCCCAGCTAGATATGGCCGAGGAGCAGTTTGGCCAGCGCACCAAAACAGCACTGCTAGCCGTTCTGTGCAGTGAGGTTCACAGCCGCTGCCGCGACCATGATGTTCTGGGGCGTACGAGCAATGCTACTTTCTGGCTTGTGCTGCCAGATACCAGTGAAAGCGGTGCACTATTGGTCCGTGAACGCTTACAGCGGGCACTTTCTCGGTGTGTTTTGGTCGAAACAGGGCAACTTGAAGTACGTATTGCAGCCTGCATACCTGCTCGCGTAGAAAGTTTCGAACGTTATTTAAGCCGTTTAGAAGCACGCGGCGCGGCTATCGCGCACGCTTAGCCTCCGTTTACTTATTATTCAAACATTTAGCTGGAGAGGCTTGTGTCCTTCGCTGATACGCTACAGTCTTTAACGTTATCCCCACCGCTGTTACTTTGCCTAGTTCTCGTTATTGCACTTGTCGAGTCTCTAGCGCTAGTGGGCCTGCTAGTACCTGGCGTTATGTTAATAACCACGATGGCTTCATTAGCTGGCCATCAGGATATTGCCCTGGCATGGTTGATAGGCGCGGCCTTCATCGGCGCCGTTTTAGGCGATGGCATTAGCTTTTCACTGGGTTTTAAACATCGCGAGCAGGTGACTCAGCGCTGGCCACTGTCGCAGCACCCTGAATGGCTAGATCGGGGTACGCGCTTCTTTAAGCGCTATGGCGTTTCATCCGTTTTTATTGGCCGTTTTGTAGGCCCAGTGAGGCCCATCATTCCATTAGTGGCAGGCATGATGCGCATGCCGCCGCGCACTTTTGTGTTGGCCAACATAATCTCAGCAGCGCTTTGGGCGCCCGCCTATATACTGCCCGGCTATTTGCTTGGGCGCGCTTGGCAGCACCATCTAAATCTACCGCCCGGCTTAGAAGCGGGCTTAGTGATACTCGCGTTTATCATTATTGTATTGGCGGTTATTTTCTCTTGGGGCCGGCATCAGGCGTCGCGCCATGGTCGGCTTTATCGCATCATTGCCGGAAGTATTCGCCGCATCCCGCTATTACGACGTCCTTGGCTTGCAATGAGCCAAGCGGGCGATGTCCCGCTGGCGTCGTTACTGCTGCTAGTGATCGCGTTAGGCAGCTTGTCTGGCTGGACATTGCTGGTTATCAATCATCACGGCCCGCTGGAAATGGATTTACTCGTTCAGCGCATGTTCGTATGGCTGCACAGCGATATCACCTACATAATCGCGAATGTTTTTGCTCGAATCGGCGACACCTACGGTATTATCGCGTTAACGCTGCCCTGGGCAATCTGGATGCTGGTGCGCAATAGGTGGGATGCTCTATTGCATTGGAGCGGCGCATTAGGCGGCGTAGCGATGCTCAACACACTGATTAAGGAGCTGTTTGCTCGTCCTCGCCCAGGCACCCCGGACTACTTAATGGGCTCGTTTTCTTATCCCAGCGCCCATACATCAACGGCCGTGGTTCTGTTGGGTCTGGCGGCAGCTTTTATTGCTGCCGAACTACCGCGACAACAACGTTTTTGGGCCTACTGGGTAGCCCTCTCTTTTGCGCTACCGATGGCACTATCGCGGTTGGTGGTGGGGGTGCATTGGTTTAGCGATCTTGTTGGCGGGGCATTATTAGGGCTGGTGGTATGTGCACTGACACTGCTTCATTGGCAGCAGCAGCCTCGAGCGTGTTTACGCCCCTACCCATGGCTGCTGCTATGTGTGGCATCTTTAGTACTTATTAGCGCCCGCGTAGGACTGCTGCCACCGGTTTAGCGACCAGGTATTAGCTAACCCAGCGCCAGCCACAGGGCCACGCCAATCATCAGCGTACCGGCTATGCGATTTAGCAAACGCACGTTGCCGCTTTTACCCAGCACGTTGCGCAACGTTTTGCCGCCAGTGGCATAGACCAGCATACTCGCAAACTCGATAGTCAAAATCACTGCAATCAGAAGACTGAGCTGGCCAAACAGAGGGCGGCCACCGTCCAAGAATGGCGGCAGCAAAACCATAAAAAAGGCCCATCCTTTAGGATTGGCTACGGCCGTGACAAACCCTTGCGTTACCAATTGAAGGCGGCTGGCCGGTGGGCCGGCATCCAGCTCGCTAGGAATCGCCATACGCCCACGCGAGCGCCACATCATGATGCCTAAATAACCGAGATAGGCGCCCCCCACCCATTTAAACAGCACAAATAATTCAGGCTGACGCAGCATGAGCGCGGCAACGCCCGCACCGGCGGCGGCGGCGACTAAGCCCACGCCCGCCAGTTCCCCGATCATCATCCATAGCGTCCGCTTAACGCCCTGGGTCATCCCAAGCACCATGGCGAGCGTCATGCACATCCCTGGCGTTAGTGAAACAAAGAGAAACGTTGGCACAAAAACCGAAAGTGTCGCCCAAGACATCATCTATAAATCTTCCTGTGCAGAAGGAGGAGTCGCCGCACTACCAGCTTCGCCCCAGCGAGGGAGCAAAGTATGTTCAATGCCCAGCTGGTTAAGAATACGCGCTACGATAAAATCAATAAGATCATCAATGCTCTGAGGGCGATGATAAAATCCTGGTGCAGCAGGCAAAATGACCACCCCCAGGCGGCTCAACGCCAGCATGTGCTCAAGATGAATGGGCGACAGCGGGCTTTCGCGCGGCACCAGCACCAGCGTGCGCCGCTCTTTAATAGCGACATCCGCGGCCCGCTCAATCAAGTTATTACTGGCCCCTGTTGCGATAGCTGACAGCGATCCAGTGGAGCACGGGCAAACGACCATGGCTGAGGGCGCGCCTGAACCGGATGCCACGGGTGCCATCCAGTCCTCACGCCCAAAGCAGCGTATTTGCCCAGCCTGCGCCCCACTGCGCTCACTGAGCGCCTCCACTAAACGCTGGGGCTGCGCGGGGAGTGAGAAAGGCGTTTCTGTTGCGATCACCATGTGGGCTGCTTTTGACACCATAACCCATACTTCATGACCGGCGGCGACCAATACATCAATCAGGCGTAAGCCATATTGCGCCCCCGAGGCGCCCGTCAGCGCCACCGTAATCGGCTTTTTGAACGATGTACCGCTTGTGTTTGTCACGCTTGGCTCTCCTTGGCGATTGTTAGCGCGGCAAGCAGGCGCTCATGAACGCCCTCAAAACCACCGTTGGACATGACCACAATACGATCTAGCGGTGACGCCTGACTAACCACGGCCTCTACTAGCGCCGTGATCTCGCTAAATAGCTGCCCACGGCCATCTTGTTCGGCGACAAGCTCCTCCATCGACCAGTCCAACCCGCTGGGTTGAAACCAAAACACGGCATCAGCATCAGCAACGCTTTCAAGCAAACGCTCGCGTAGCGCGCCTAAACGCATGGTATTTGAGCGTGGCTCAATAACGGCCAGCAAGCGGCCTTTGGCAGTGGCGGCACGTAGCCCTTTGAGCGTGGCGGCAATGGCCGTGGGGTGATGGGCAAAATCATCAATTACCTGAATACCATTGATTTCACCACGCACTTCCTGGCGCCGCTTGGGCGTTTCAAACCGCGCCAATGCAGCGCAACCACGGGCTAAATCAACCCCGCACAGGTGCGCGGCTGCTAGCGCGGCAAGCGCATTACGCGCGTTATGCTCTCCCGTTAACGGCCACTCAACGACAGCATCTTCATCCTGGCCGTGCTCATCCGCGCAGTGGATGACCTGAAAGCGGCTGGCATCAGCACGTTCTAAGCGCAGCTGCCACTGGCTATTGTTTTGATTGCCAAAGCGCGCGACCGGCGTCCAGGCTCCCTGCTCCAGAACGCGGTCCAGGGCGGGCTGCTCATCAGCGACCAGCAAATGACCTTGGCTGGGCACGGTGCGAATCAAGTGATGGAACTGGCGCTCAATGGCGGCCAGGTCGGGAAAGATATCAGCATGGTCAAATTCAAGATTATTGAGAATCGCGATACGAGGGCGATAGTGAACAAACTTGGAGCGCTTATCGAAGAAGGCCGTGTCATATTCATCGGCCTCGACTATAAACGGCGCCTGTGGATCGCCTAGCCGTGCCGATACGCCAAAGTTGCGCGGCACGCCGCCAATCAAGAAGCCCGGTGCTAAACCGGCGCTTTCTAATAGCCACGCGACAACGCTAGCCGTCGTGGTTTTGCCATGGGTGCCGGCAACGGCAATAACGCGCCGCCCTGGCAGCACGTGCTCAGCCAACCATTGCGCACCCGAGGTATACGGTACGCCGCTATTAAGTAGCGCTTCGACCTCTGCATTACCGCGTGATAACGCATTACCTACGATGACAAGATCGGGAGCTGGCGATAAATGCTCTGCTGTATAACCCTCCATCAAGGTAATCCCAGCATCAGTCAACTGAGTACTCATGGGCGGATAAACATTCTTATCAGAGCCGCTAACTTCATGCCCCAGCTCGCGCGCCAGTAACGCTAGGCTGCCCATAAAGGTGCCGCAGATACCAATAATATGAAGGTGCATGCCTCTCGCCCCGTTAATCGCCAATAAATGATTTCAACTAGTTAACTGCCCATAAATGCATTACAAAATAGGCGCAAAAATAGCTAAATAGCCTAGCATGCTGGTGCAATTTGCTCATCACCTCATCGTTATAAACCGCGATTAACGCCCGTCAAAGCTCTTCAAGTGACAAATCCCTTCAGTTGTTGCAGGATGCGGCCACTCTTTATGCGTTTTATCGCCAATTCGTCGACCCACTTGTCATGCTGTTATCAGCCAAGGAGCCCTATATGCGCATTCTTATTCGCTACTTTTTCCGTGGTCTTCGCGCCGTACTCGCCCCCGTTATGATTGTCTCGGAAAAGCTCACTACACCGACGTCAATTGAGCGCACGCCTGAAGATCAGGCTCGCGTTGATCAAGCGTGCCAGGGCCTTACACTGTATCAATTTCGCACCTGCCCTTTTTGCATAAAGGTACGTAAAGAGATTGCACGCCTGGGATTGAATATTGAGTTACGCGATACTCAGCTTGACCCCGCCCACAAGCAGGCGCTCTTAGAAGGCGGCGGCAAAAGTAAAGTGCCGTGTTTAAAGATCGCTCATGACGATGGGCGTGAGGAATGGATGTACGAGTCAGATACTATTAATAGCTGGCTGCATCAGCAGTTCGGTTGAGCGACACAAGAAGGCCCGGCGCAGTTGGGCCTTAGATTTAAAACTCTATCTTCTGCGCCTCGATATCGAACGTCACGTCAATATCAATGCTTTCATTGGGATCCGGCGCATCACCTAGCTGAACTTGAAGCGCCAGCATCCCTTGGATGGTGCCCGCTACATGCACCGCTTGGCCATCACGCTCGTAGTGCGTCAGTGAAACCGTCACGTCACCGCCGTCAGAAGTATATAAAGGCGGGGACGTCGATGTGCCAATAAGCTGAAGAACGGCGGCACTCAACAACTGACCGTCACGCACAGTTAGGCTAATAGACAGCGCCTCTTGCGCATCCCAGCGCTCAGGGTCGATAAAACCGGTGATATCGATGTTAATGTCGTCACCAAATTCGACGAACGAGGCATTGGAGTCATCACCTTGGCTTAATACAAACCACTCTTGTGAATCGCCCTCAAGCATTCCTGTAATGTCCGGCGATTGCTGCAGCGATTGATCAGAGGCCACGCTACCGACGGGCAGCCACCCTGCTATTACGGCGATGCCAATTTGTTTCCACATGGTGAGTCCCTCTCTGATGTTTGCGCTATTTTACCTGCAATGCTTTTGCCGAGTCAGTAGGCGATTGTACGCCGTCCTTAGCGCTGTCATTTAGTAGACGAATGATGCCTGTCATTATTTCGATTGTATGAGGCTATGGGTATTCACTATGTTGTTAGCATAGCTTACGAGCTGACCGTGTCTGTTTTACTGGCGTTTTCTCAATTTAAAGTATCGCTCGATACAAGAAAACATCCGTAAAATTAATAATAAACAATGAATAAAGGGAACGAATATGACGTTCAAGAAGACTCTGCTAGCGACTGTTATTGGTGCAGTGGTTGCCGGTACGACGCTGCTGCCGATGACGGCTAGCGCTGAAACGTTGCGCATTGGTTACTCCGCTGATCCTGAAACGCTTGATCCACACGAGCAGCTATCCGGCGGCATGCTGCGCCTATCGCATTTAACGTTTGACCCGCTAGTACGCTGGACAAAAGACTTTCAATTCGAGCCTCGCCTAGCCAGTGAGTGGGAACAGGTCGACGAAACCACCATGCGCATGACACTGCGTGAAGGCGTCACTTTCCACTCGGGTAACCCCTTCACTGCCAAAGACGTGGTTTGGACCATTGAGCGTTTAAAAGAAAGCCCTGACTACCGCGCCATTTTTGAGCCGGTAGCGAGCGCCGAAGCCATTGACGACTATACCGTTGAAATCGTGACTACTGAGCCTTACCCGCTGCTGCTTAACCTCGCCACCTATATATTCCCAATGGATAGCGAGTACTACAGCGGTGAAACTGACGATGGCAAAGACAAAGCTGAAATAGTTAAAGCCGGTAACTCCTTCGCTTCACGCAACGTTTCAGGCACTGGCCCCTTCGTTGTCACCGACCGCCGCCAGGGCGTACGGGTTGATTTCGAGCGCTTTGACGACTATTGGGACACCGAAAGCGAAGGCAACGTTTCAAGCATCGTGTTAACCCCTATTGCTGAAAATGCCTCACGCGTTGCTGCCCTGCTTTCAGGCGGTGTCGACTTCATTGATGCCGTACCGCCCAATGACTTAGATCGCGTGCGGGAAGCCAACGGCGTTGATTTAGTTGAGATTGACGGTACACGCATTATTGGCCTCCAAATGAACGAAGAGCGTGTGGAAGCCTTCCAGGACGCTCGCGTTCGTCAAGCCGTTGATTTAGCGATCAATCAGGAAGGTATTGCCGATCGTTTGATGCGCGGCTTCGCGACACCGGCTGGCCAGTTCTCACCGATGGGCTACTCAGGTCACAACTCGGATTTAGTGCCGCGCTATGACATTGAGCGTGCCAAAGAGCTAATGGCCGAAGCAGGCTATGAAGATGGCTTCAGCGTTGAGATGATCGCGCCCAACAACCGCTATGTGAACGATGCTCAAATCGCTCAAGCGGTATCCAACATGCTGGCGCAAATTAACATTAATGTTAACCTGCGCACCATGCCGCTTGCCCAGTATTGGCCGGAGTACGATACGCGCGAATCTGATATGGCGCTGCTTGGCTGGCACTCGGACACCGAAGACACCGCTAACTTCTTCCAGTACCTCTCCTTCTGCATTGATGATGAATCTGGCGCTGGCCAATATAACTACGGCAACTATTGCAACGAAGAAATCGATGCATTGGTCACCGCAGCTGATAGCGAAGTCGACCTAGAAAAACGCAACGAAATGCTCCGCGAAGCTGAAGCTATGCTGTATGAAGATGCCGGCTTCATCATGCTGCATTGGCAGAATCTGGCCTACGCCGCCGCAGAGGGTATCGACATTGAGCCAGTGGTCAACGCCATTGACTTCCCTTACCTAGGTGACCTGGTCATTAATCGCAGCGATGATTAATCAATCCATCGCGAGTTAGTGACACAGCGTTAAGCAAGTCACTGCAGCGTTAATTGCAAAAGAGTTAGCCGCAAGCATGCTTCGTTCCTTAAGCGTTTAAGGGGCGAAGCCTTTTAATTGGCGGTCAATAATTCTGCATAACGTGTCCCAACTCCCTTTGTTGAACCCATTATATAGGTGGCGTACGCCATGATTGCCTTTCTAATCAAGCGGCTGATGCACGCGATTTTGGTGATGTTCGTCATCAGCGTGCTGGCCTTCGCCATCCAGGACAACCTGGGTGACCCCGTACAGCAAATGGTGGGCCAGTCGGTACCTGAAAGCGAGCGTGAGGCTCTTCGCGAGCGCTTAGGCCTCAACGATTCCTTCGTAGTGCAGTATGTGCGGTTCGCCAAAAACGCGGTACAAGGCGATTTTGGCGACTCGTACTTTTATCGTGAACCTGCGCTGCAGGTCATTGGCCGCCACTTACCGGCCACGTTAGAGCTGGTGTTTGCAGCCACGCTGATTATCATGCTGTTCTCAGTGCCCATTGGCGTGTACAGCGCGATTAAGCCCCGCTCACCGATTTCACGCCTATTCATGGGCGTCTCTATTATCGGCATTTCGATACCGGTGTTCCTAACCGCGATCGTCCTTATTCAGATTTTTGCCATTGGCGTGACCGTCACCGTGTTTCCAGAAAGTACGGGCTGGGGCGCATGGCTCAACAGCTTCTTTTCTACTAAAGGCAACATGCCCTCCTTTGGCCGCGGCTATGATCTTGTCAATGTCGTAGGCAACTGGGATACCAACTTAGCCACCTGGAATGGCCTGCAGCATTTGGTATTACCCGCCGTTTCACTGGCCTCCATCATGCTGCCGTTGTTCATTCGTTTGATCCGCGCTGAAATGATGGAAGTACTCCAGTCAGAGTACGTCAAGTATGCGCGAGCTAAAGGCATTTCTATGCGCCGCGTCTACTTCGTCCATGCGCTGAAGAACACCATGCTGCCCGTTATTACCGTCGGCGGCGTGCAAATCGGCACCATGGTGGCTTATACCATTCTGACAGAGACCGTTTTCCAATGGCCGGGCATGGGTCTGATGTTTTTAGACGCTATCAATCGTGCCGATATTCCGCTGATTGTGACCTACCTGATGATTGTCGGCGTCATATTCGTGATCACCAACACCATCGTGGACTTGATTTACGGCTTCGTGAATCCCACTGTTAAACTGACAGGGAAGCCCGCATGACAATGACCACTAAATCATCACCGGCTAAATCATCACCGACTAAGTCCTCCCCCCCCGGCCGTTGGGAACGTCTACGCGATTCTTATTTATGGTACAGCTTTAAACGCGACCGCACTGCCCAGCTATGCCTAGCAGTGTTTATCTGCATGGTGGTTGCCGCCTTTGCTGCGCCCCTATTGGCGCCGACTGATCCTTATAACCTGGCTCAGATCGACATCATGGCTTCAGAAATGCCGCCCTTCTGGATTGACGGCGCAGACGACCGTTTTGCACTGGGCTCCGATGCCCAAGGGCGTGATCTATGGTCGATTGTGCTTTACGGCACACGCGTCTCTCTACTGATCGGCTTTGGCGCTGTGATTCTGCAAGCCCTGATTGGTATCACCTTTGGCTTGATGGCGGGCTACCTTGGCGGGCGAGTTGATACTCTTCTGATGCGCCTTGCCGACATTCAGCTATCGTTTTCAACCCTAATGGTCGCCATCGTGGTAGGTGCCGTAGTCAAAGCGACGATGGGAAGCGCTTTCTATAGCCAATATGCAGTGATGATGCTGATTTTAATTATCGGCCTAGCTGAGTGGCCACAGTATGCCCGCACCGTGCGCGCCTCTGTACTGGCTGAGAAAAACAAAGAGTATGTTGACGCCGCCCGCGTCATGGGTCTGCGCAGCAAGCGGATTATGTTTCGCCATGTGCTGCCCAATACCATGTCGCCTATCTTTGTTATCTCAACAGTGCAGATTGCCAACGCGATTATCTCTGAAGCGGCACTGTCGTTTTTGGGGCTGGGAATGCCGGAAACGCATCCATCGCTAGGATCACTAATCAAATCTGGCTTTGACTATATTCAATCGGGCTCCTGGTGGATCACCCTGATTCCGGGCCTGGTACTCGTTGTACTGGTGCTGTCGATCAATCTACTCGGCGATTGGCTGCGCGATGTCATGAACCCACGACTCTACAAAGGCTGAGGACACCATGGCACTACTTGAAGTCAACAACCTCGATGTCCGCTTCGCACTTCGCCAAGGTGAAGTACACGCCTTACGAGACATTAATTTTAGCCTTGAGCGCGGCGAGCGCTTGGGCATTGTCGGTGAATCTGGCGCGGGCAAGTCGGTCGCTGCGTTTTCGCTGCTCAACTTGATTGCTAAGCCGGGCTTTATTGCGGGCGGTACTATTAACTTTGACGGCCAAGTGCTTAATCGCATGTCTGAACGCGGCCTGCGCAAGGTCCGCGGCAACCGCATTTCGATGATTTTTCAAGACCCAATGATGACGCTCAATCCCGTGCTGGCTATTGGCGAGCAGATGATCGAGTGCTTGAAAGCCCACCGCCGCATTTCGTCCAAAGATGCCCGCGCGATTGCCCTCGACAAACTGCGTCAGGTGCAAATCCCCTCGCCGGAAACGCGTTTAGATCAGTACCCCCATGAGCTTTCAGGTGGCATGCGCCAGCGTATTATTATTGCGATTGCGCTGCTGCTTGATCCAGATATTATCATCGCCGATGAGCCGACCACGGCCCTTGACGTGACGATACAAGCTGAGATCATGGCCCTGTTGCTGGAACTCTGCGAACAGCATAACGTGGGGCTTATCCTGATCACTCACGACCTTGGCGTGGTCAGCCAGGTCACCCAGCGCATGCTGGTTATGTACGCTGGTCGAGTGATCGAGCAAGGGCCAACGCGGGAAATTATCAATGATCCGCAACACCCGTATACGCAAGGCTTAATCAACGCCCTACCGCAGATGGCCACGCCCGGCGAAAGGCTCAATCAGATTCGTGGCAGCATGCCGTCGCTTTCTAACCTTCCCAGCGGCTGCGCGTTTCATCCGCGTTGCGATTTTATCAATCGCGCCGATGGCCAACCTCGCCCGGCCTGTACGCAGCAAGTGCCTGAATTTGTCGAATCAGGCAACTGTCGTGTTGCGTGTCATATGGTGGCTGAAATGCTTGAAGACCGCCGCTTGAAGGAGGAAACCTCATGAGTTCACAGCCTGAGGCTATAGCGGATAATCCGACCACGATGCCTACCCCGCGTCAGAACGAACAGAGCGCTGATTCGCTGCTCCAGATCCGCGATCTCAAAAAGCGTTTTTCGCTCTCCGGCGATTTTCTAGAACAGCTGCGCTTTAAAGGCGGCAAGCTGGTTCGCCACCAAGAATATGTGCATGCCATCAACGGCGTTAATCTGGATATCAAGCGCGGCGAAGCGCTCTGTGTCGTGGGCGAGTCAGGCTGCGGAAAATCCACCGTCGCTCGGACGGTCATGGGGCTATTAACACCATCAGAAGGTGAAATTTTCTACGACGGCCAGCGTATCGACAATCTAAGTTCGCGTCAGCTATTGCCATATCGCAAGCGCATGCAGATGATTTTCCAGAACCCCTACGCGTCGCTGAATCCGCGCATGACGATTCAGCAAACGCTGGAAGAGCCGCTGCGCCTGCATCATCCTGACTGGAAGCGTCAGCAGATTCTCGATAAGGTCGAGCAGGTGATGCGTTCAGTGGGCATTGATCCTGACTGGGGCAAACGCTTTGGGCACGAGTTCTCCGGAGGTCAGCGCCAGCGTATCGCGATTGCGCGTGCCTTGGCCGTTGACCCTGAGTTTATCGTTGCCGATGAGCCTATTTCCGCACTCGACGTTTCCATCCAGGCCCAGGTACTTAACCTGCTGATGGAAGCTCAGCAAGAGCGCAATCTCACCTATCTCTTCATTACCCACGACCTTGCGGTCGTCGAGCACTTTGGTACACGTGTGGCGGTGATGTACCTAGGCACGGTCTGCGAGATTGCCACCACGGCGACGCTGTTTGAAAAGCCACGTCACCCCTACACCCAGGCGCTACTTTCAGCGATTCCACGCCTGAAAGATGATCGCCCACAGCATATTCGCCTAACAGGTGAAGTGCCCACCCCGGTGAACCTACCCAGCGGATGCGTATTTCATGGCCGCTGCCCGTATGTTAACGCGCGCTGTAAGCAAGAAATCCCCCTATTGCAAACCCAGGATGACGGAACGCGCGTAGCGTGCCACGCTGTTGAAGAGGGCCGCCTATGAAATGGGCGGCATACATCCAGCGAAGAAAGGCATGGAGAGGTAAAACATGGAAATTCGCTGGCTAGAAGATTTTATTGCCCTGGCCAGAACTCGGCACTTCTCACGCGCAGCAGATGATCAGCACGTTACGCAGCCTACCTTTTCCCGTCGTATTAAATTACTTGAGGAGGAGATGGGCGTAACGCTGATTAACCGTCAAACGCTGCCGCTTTCGCTCACTCCCGCCGGGGACGAGTTTTTAACCCTGTGTGAGCAGGTAACCGAGCGCGTGCGGCTAACCCGTGCGCGTGTGCGCGAAATTAATGCCGGCCAGCAGCGGCGTATTATGGTCGCAGCACCGCAGAGCCTGCTGCCTCATTTTCTACCTGAATGGCTAACGTCTACGGGATGGCACGATCGCGTGCAGCCCTACCTACGGGCAACTGGCTGGGTGGCCAGCGACTACTTTCAAGCCCTAGCACGTGCCGAGTGTGACCTTGCTATTTGCTACTGGCCGGCTGGGCGCTGCGATCTTGATATTGATACTAGCGCCTGTAACTACCGAGTCATTGGCCACGAAAGACTCATTCCAGTGACGGGGTTAAATGCCGATGGTGCCCCCTGTGCGCTGCTGCCAGGCTCTCGCGACCAGCCGGTGTCCTGACTTGCTTACCCTAAGCGCGGGCTGCTTGGGTCTGCGGTTAAAGCACATTTGGCCAGGATGCCACAAAGCACCCATTTAACCGTGCAGAGTGAAAACCTTTACGCAGCCGGCATAAAAGAGTTGGTGCTGCTGGGCTACGGCATGAGCTGGCTACCGGAGCGCAACGTAGCGTCTGAGCTTGCTCAAGGGACCCTAGTACGAGCAGGCGACAGCCGCTGGGATGTCCCTATGGAACTACGCCTATATCGACATCAAAGCCATCACCACGCTGAACTTGACGGGTTCTGGAGCGAGCTCGCACCGCCCCGCGCCTGATGATGATGTCTGTGAGAAAACTTACTTGAGAAAAGGCACTGCTGTTATGTCAACGACTCTATTTAAACTGCAGCGCGAACACTTAGTACATCTACAAAGTGCTTACGCGACACTACTAGCCGACCATCAATTGGATAGCCTGGCCATTTACAGCGGTCACGCTAGCGACCATTTTGCAGATGACCACGCTGCCTCGTTTCAAACCTACGGCCATTTTATGCACTGGGTGGGCCTAGCTGACGTTCAGCATAGCTGGCTGATGATTCAACCCGAAAAACGACCCCAGCTTTATCTTTATGCCCCGGCTGACTTTTGGCATCTGCCCACGCGCCTGCCTGAAGAGCCCTGGGTTGCCGAATTCGACATTCATTTATGTAGCGATAAAGTTGCCCCGTCACTGGCTGGCAAAGCTGCCATTATTGGTGATATTGAACGCCTCCCCGCTAGCACCCTGCAATCGTTAAACGCCGAATGCCAGCCAGCAACTATCGTCCATGCACTGGATGAACTGCGACTACTCAAAACGCCGTATGAAATTGCCTGTCTGCGCGAAGCAAATCGCTTAGCGATAGCGGGCCATCAAGCTGCGCAGGCCGCCTTTATTGGCGCCTCAGGTGAGCTGGATATTCAGCTCGCCTACTTAGCGGCAAGTCGTCAGCGTGAATCAAGCGTCCCTTACCAGAACATTATTGGTCTAAATCAACATGCCGGTGTTCTGCACTACCAGCATTACGATCTCAAAGCACCTAAACAACGCTATAGCTTATTGGTCGATGCAGGCAGACGCTTTCGTGGTTACTGCGCGGATATTACCCGTACATACGCCGGCCCCGATGCACCAGCGGCCTTTGGCGAGCTAGTCACGGCAATGCATGGCTTAAAAGATGAGTTGGTTAAAGGCGTAGCGCCCGGCGTTAGCTTTGTGGCGCTTCACGAGCAAATGCATCATCACTTAGCTGAAATACTCATTGCTCACGAGCTATTCCAAGGCACGGTCGAGCAAGCCGTTGCTAAAGGCGCCACGCGAGCATTCTGCCCTCACGGGCTAGGTCATTCGCTGGGTCTACAGGTGCACGATGTAGCCGGGTTGCGCCACCCCGACGGCACCCCCGCGCCAGCGCCGGAAAATCACCCGGCTCTGCGCTTAACCCGCACGCTCCGCCCTGGCATGGTAGTTACCATTGAGCCAGGCCTGTATTTTATCGACATGCTGCTTGAACCGCTGCGTAACTCTTCACTGCCCATTAACTGGCCGCTGATAGACCAACTCTCGCCCTGTGGCGGTATTCGCATTGAGGATAATGTGGCGGTGACGGAAAGCGGTTTTGACAATCTAACGCCCTGAAAGCGTGTTGCCACCCTTTAGAACGTCTTATTACTGTTTAGCAGGTCTTATCAATGTGTAGAATGCACATCGCCCGGCACAAGGCCGGGCGATGATTCACTAACACTTTATATGACACGTGGTGCCACATAGAGCATAAGTCACATAAAGCTTATGTCTATATAAACTCAGGCTATATAGAACTTAGAAGCGGTAAGTCACACCGCCGCCAATAGTGACAGGCTCGATATCAATTTCGCCAACTTGACCAGCACCATTTGCGTTGATATCAGAACGTACGTCAGCATAGCTAACATAGCCGTTAAGCAGGATATTCTGAGTGATCGCAAGATCAACGCCTGCTTGGCCAATCACACCATAGCTTTCATCAACGTTGAAGCCGCTCGGCTCGCCAGAGAAGCGCGTGTAGTTAAGACCAGCACCTACATAAGGCTGAACGCGTGAATCTAAGCCACCCATCGGGTAGTAATTCACCAGCAGGTTAATAGGAAGACGGTCAATGCTACCAACGCCACCGGCAGATGCTGTATTAAGCTCGTGCTCAAATTTCTCAGAGCTGTTTAGCTCCAGGCCTACTTTATCGGTAAGGAGATAACCAGCACCGAAAGTAAAGCCGCTTTCGCTCTGCACATTAAGTGAATCACCCGCTACGTTACCATTACCTGAGCCTGTATTGGTCTTGGCAACGCCGCCACGAACGAATACGTCGCCAGCGTTATAAGCGAGAGCCGCTTGGCTTGCCAGTGCGAAGCTAGCAGTGATTACAGCGGCGGAAATCAGTTTCATATTGCTCATTAGATTTATCCTCTCTATGCAGCGCTAGTTCCCTTGCGCCTTGGTATTACGGTGCCGGTTATCCGGCTTTCCTGTATAGTATATAGTATACGAACAGTGTTTCCAAATTGCATGTAAAATTTTGTTATAAGAATTCCAAGTCTGATAGTTTTTTCCACGCATAAAAAAAGTCCCCCGAAGGGGACTAGGTGGAGCACGCCAGCTCACTCTGTGTATCGCTAGATTGTCTAGCGATGTAGATGATGAAGGGTGAGCAACACATTAATCGCCACATCACTCTGTTCAATCATCCTTTGCCATATATATAGCGATTCGCATGCCAAAAAAAATAAAAAACATATATTTCAAAATCTTAAATAATAAAAAGACATTGACTGATGTTTGAAGCAAAAAAAAACCGCACCAGACCAAAGCATTAGTCGGGTGCGGTGCATCATCGTAGCGCAGGCGCTAAGGGGTCACGATAATCTTCACCTGCGACTTATCGCTAAGCAGTGCCTCAAAACCCTCCTCGATGATATTCACCAGCGCAATGCGCTGAGTCACCATATCTTCTGCGCGGAAATAGCCGCGCTCCATCAGCGCAATAACGGCGGGGTAAACATGCCGATAGGCAATAATACCCTTCATGGTGCGCTCTTTGATGACCAAGTCGTTGGGATGAAAGCTAGCCTCCCCTTCCCAAATACTCACCACGACCGTCTCACCGCCTTCATGAGTGCTATGCAACGCCTGATTCAAAACGGCAGGAATTCCCGTCACCTCAAACGCGACGTCAACACCGCCGCCACTTAATGCCTGAAGTTTGGCCACGGCATCTCCCTGCTGGGGATCAATGACCGTTGCACCTAACGACTCAGCTTTTGCCTTGCGTGAGGGGGCCACCTCAACAGCATAAACACGAGCAGCACCGGCAGCCTTTAGCGCTTCTATGGTCATGAGCCCAATCGGACCTGCGCCAAATACCGCCGCACTGTCGCCCGCTTTTAGGCAGCTCTGGCGCACCGCATGCAGCGCAACCGCCGCGGGCTCTATCAGCGCGCCTTGCTCGAAACTTAGGCCATCCGGCAGCTTATGCACCATGTGCTCGCCGACTACGGTGAACTCAGAGAAACCGCCACCGCCGCCGGATAGGCCGTGAAAGCCCAGCTCCGGCGTCAAATTGTAGCGCTCCATCAAGTAAGCCCCGTCTTTATGGGGGGAAAGAATCGGCTCAATGGCCACGCGATCGCCGACACTCACCCGCGATACCTTTTCACCGATTTCGACGACTTCACCGGAAAACTCATGGCCCATAATAATCGGCGCCTGCTCACCGCTAATAGGATGCGGCTCGCCCACGGGAATAAAAATCGGCCCTGCCGCATACTCGTGCAAATCGCTGCCGCAGATACCGCACGCAGCAACTTTAACCTTTACCTCGTGAGAATCACTGATAGCGGGTATCGACACGTGCTCAACGCGTAGATCTTTTGCTGCGTACCAAACCGCTGCCTGCATGGTTGATTGCGTCATTTCTGGCTTCCCATTAAGACTTATGATGAATCGGCTGGAGCCCGTAAACAGGCGTTTCCAACCCCTCCATACGTGCTTTCAACTGCAGCGCCAAATAATGCGAGTAGTGTCGAGACTGGTGCAGGTTGCCGCCATGAAACCAAAGCGCTTCTTGCTGGGTGGGCTTCCACATATTGCGCAGCTCGCCTTCCCAAGGCCCGGGGTCTTTCGTGGTATCGGAGCCTAAGCCCCAACATTTGCCCACCTTGTCGGCCACTTCTTGAGAGATAAGCCGGGCCGCCCAGCCGTTCATCGAACCATACCCAGTGGCATAAACGATCAAATCAGCCGTAATCTCGCTACCATCGGTCAATGTGATAGAGCGTGGATTAATGCGTTCAATGCCCACGCCGCTACGTAGTTTGATATCACCATTGGCCACTAGGTCACAGGCGCCCACATCAATGTAGTAGCCAGAGCCGCGGCGCAAATATTTCAAAAAGAGCCCCGACTCATCGTCACCGAAATCGAGCATAAAGCCGGCATCTTCCAGTTTTTGGTAAAACGTGGCGTCACGCTTTTTAACGGCAGCAAAGGCCGGGCGATGAAAATCCGGCAGCACCTTATAAGGGATAGACGCGAAAATAAGATCCGCTTTATCGTGAGTAATGCCGTTAGCGATGGCCTCTTCTGAATAAAGCGGCCCTAGCACCTCTTCCATTAATGAGTCCGACTTTACGATATGGGTAGACGATCGCTGCAACATCGTCACATCAGCGTCGTGTTCCCATAGCGCGGCCGCAATATCGTGGGCCGAGTTATTAGCCCCAATAATGACGCACTTTTTACCCTTATAGGCATCCGGCCCCGAGTGCTGGCTAGAGTGCTGCTGCTCACCTTCAAAGCTTTCAGCACCGGGGAATGTCGGCACATTAGGCATGCCCGACATTCCGGTCGCCATCACGAGCTGCTTCGGCCGTAGCATCACTTTTTCACCGTTGCGAGTCACATTCACGACCCACTCACCTGCCACTTCGTCAAAGTGTGCATTCTGGCACTCGGTAGAACTCCAATAGTTGAGCTCCATCACGTTGGTATACATTTCCAGCCAATCACCTACTTTGTCTTTAGGGGCAAAGATCGGCCAGCTATCGGGAAAGGGAATATAAGGAAGATGGTCATACCAGACAGGGTCGTGCAGACATAGCGACTTATAACGTTTACGCCAGGAATCGCCCGCGCGCTCGTTACGCTCGATAATAATAGTTGGGACACCCATCTGTTTGAGCCGTGCGCCTAAGCCAATGCCCCCCTGGCCACCGCCAATAATCACGCAGTACGGCTGCTGGGTGTAGCCTAATTCAGCTTCCTCGCGCTCCCGAGCTTCTAACCACGTTTCGCGGTTTTTATTGGCGCCGTGCTCAGCCCCTTTGGGGCGATGGTGGTTACGACGCTCAGGATAGTCATTAAGCGCCTGCATCGTGGTCAGCAGCGTCCAACACTTCCCCTGCTTAAGACGCAGGTAGCCTTTGCCGCTAGACACTGCTGTTTTAAAGGTAAACCACGCATCAAAAGTGTCACCACTGTCGGTCGCCTCGCCTTCTAGCTGCCAATCAGAAGGACATACGCTAGCCAACGTTGCAGAAAGCATAGCCTGAATATCGCTTTTGCCCTCGCAGGTTTTTAAATTCCATGTGAAGGCTAGAAAGTCACGCCAATAGCAGTCTTCACCGAACAGTGAAAGCGCGTGCTGTATATCGTTAGCCTGTAGCGCGTTATCAAAATCTCTCAGCCACGCATCGACGGCTGTTGTGGCAATTTTATGTGACGGGATCTGTGACATAGCGGGTACTCCATATACGCTTGTTATTGTTGAAAGGCCTTTTACCTACACAACTCTAAGCACCCGTCGTGCCAAACCGAACAAATAAAATATAAACAATTGAATAGTAAAGATTAATAATCGGCTATTGAAAAATTAAAGAGCATTTACGGCGTCGTACACCTGTCACACTGTTTACAGCTCGGCGTAACATCCGTTACAGGTGTAACACACGACTAACGGCGTAAGATGGCTGCGTTGACACCTGCGCTAGAGCGCATAGGCTGGAAAGACAATAACGCGTCTTACGGTGCAAAACGCCATGCCAACTCAATCGCTATTGCCTGCACGATTACACTCTGTACAGCGCCAGCATATCGAGCATATATTCTTGCTCGGCGAAGGGGTGGACGTACCTCAGCTACCGGCTCAGCCAACAATTCGACGCTCCTGGCTGCGCTGTTTGAATGAATACCAGCTTGACCCTACCCAGCCGCGCCCCGCAAGAGTTGTGACTCAGCAAACGCTTATCGAGCACCGGGAACCCGTTGATGAACTCCTACACGTTGCCAGGGCTGGCGTGGATCAGCTTTATCAGCAAATCTCCCAGTTGGGCTACGTCCTGCTACTCACCGACCATCGTGGTATTACCGTCGAGTTTCGCGGCGACCCCCATAAAGATAGGCTACTGCGGCAAGCGGGTCTTTACTTGGGCGCCGATTGGGACGAGCGATTTGCTGGCACCTGCGCCGTGGGCACCTGCCTTCACGACCGCCAAGCGATTATCTGCCACCGCCAGGAACACTTTGATGCCTCGCATATTTCGCTGACCTGCACCGCTGCACCTATCACCGACCCACAAGGTAACGTCATGGCCGTGCTGGATATCTCTGCTCTGCAATCACCTAGCCAACATGAAAGCCAAAATTTCAGCCTTTCGTTAGTAACTCTCTACGCCCGCATGATTGAAGATGCCTACTTTCTCCGGCGCTACCGCGACTGCCTAATGGTACGCCTGGATACCTCCCGGGAGTTTGTGCATGTGAACGGGCGTGGCCTGATCGCCATTGAAGAAAATGGCCAGGTAATAGCGGCCAACGCCGTCGGCCGTGAACTCATCGCCTGCCATCAGCACCGGTGGCCACCTTGGTCAGCGCGCCACACGCCTATATTGGATGAACTATTTGAATGCGAAATCGCCGACGTGCTGAGCATCAATAGCGGCTCAGATGATCAGCTGCGTGCCTTTCGCGCCAGGGCCGACAACACGATTTACTTTATTAGCCTGCTGGAACCTCGCCGCACTCGATCGACGCATGCACAGCAACCGCCCGCATCATCGCTACCGGAGCCACTGGCTCGCCTGGGTGCCGATGACCCCGCCATGCGGAAAATACAAAAACTGGCTGAGAGGCTGCGCAATGAAGTCAGTGTTAATGTCCTTATTAGTGGCGACACTGGGACCGGTAAAGAGGTCGTTGCTCGCGCGCTGCACGACAGCGGCCACCGCTCCAGCAAGCCCTTTGTAGCGGTCAACTGCGCCGCTATTCCTGAAGCACTGATCGAAAGTGAGCTATTTGGCTATCAGCCAGGAGCATTTACCGGAGGGCGCTCGCAAGGCATGCGCGGGCTCATTCCCCAAGCTGACGGAGGCACCCTGTTTCTTGACGAAATAGGCGATATGCCACTGGCACTGCAAACGCGTCTGCTGCGCGTACTCGCAGAACGGGAAGTCATGCCGCTAGGTGCGAACACGCCGGTGAAGGTTGATATTAGGGTAATTACCGCGACCCATCGCAATATAGAAGAGATGATTCAACGCGGAGAATTCCGTGAAGATCTCTACTACCGCCTGAACGGTGCGCAGCTGCGCCTGCCCTCACTAAACGAGCGCGCCGACAAGCTGTACGTGATTCGTCGCGTGTTTGCAGACGTAATCAAAGAACGGGCCGCCAGCGAGTCACCACGCCTAAGAGCAGATGCTATTAGCGCTCTGCTGGCTTACGCATGGCCAGGTAATATTCGGCAGCTAAAAAATGCGCTGGCCTTCGCACTGGCCACCTCGGAAAACGATGAAATCACCGTCGCTGATTTACCGGAGCAATGCCTTAGCGAACGCATTACGCGCAAGGCTAATGACTTATCTTCCGACAGTTGCTCAGATCCAGGGCAGCCGCTACTAGATCTACTTAAAAAGCACCACTGGAACATTAGCGCCGTGGCTCGCGCGCTAGGCGTTTCACGGCCAACGATATATCGGCAAATGCAGCGCCAAGGGATTGTGCCGCCAAACTGGCTGCATTGATAAAAGCCAGGAGAACATAAAAGACACCTCACTCTGAATGGCCTTGGGGTTTGCCCTCACGTACACTTGTTTGAATATTTCCCAACACGTTTTCGACAAGCCGAGGCCCTGCTCATGGCGTTTGAATCCACTTCGACCTATATCGCAACCGACGCGCTTAAGCAGGCGGTCAATGCTGCTGTTGTGTTGGAACGCCCGCTTTTAATCAAAGGCGAGCCGGGTACCGGTAAAACGCTGCTGGCCGAAGAGCTGGCCGAGTCGCTGGGCACCAAGCTGATCACTTGGCACATTAAGTCCAGCACCAAAGCAGCCCAGGGTTTGTATGAGTACGATGCGGTGAGCCGCTTGCGCGATTCCCAGTTAGGTGTGGAAGGCGTAGAGAACGTGGGTAACTACATCAAGCCCGGCAAACTATGGGATGCCTTCACGGCGAATGAGCGCGTTGTGCTGCTGATCGACGAAATCGACAAGGCGGATATCGAATTCCCCAACGACCTGCTTCAAGAGCTGGATCGTATGGAGTTTCACGTTTATGAAACCGGTGAAACTATCCGCGCCGAGCAGCGCCCGATTATCATCATTACGTCAAATAACGAAAAAGAGCTGCCCGATGCTTTTCTACGCCGCTGCTTTTTCCACTACATTGACTTCCCCGACCGAGAGACCATGCAGGCGATTGTCGATGTTCACTTTCCAGACATCGCTCCTCGAATGGTCAGTGAGGCGCTAGAAGTATTCTTCGATTTGCGCAACGCCCCTGGCTTGAAGAAAAAACCGTCAACCTCTGAGCTGGTGGATTGGCTAAAACTGCTCATGGCGGATGAGCTTGCTCAGGAAGCGCTGTATAACCGCGACCCGGCCAAAGCACTGCCGCCCATGGCCGGTGCGCTGGTTAAAAATGAACAGGACACTCATCTGCTTGAGCGCTTAGCCTTTATGATGCGTCGCCAAAAAGGCGCGGGCCGCTAAGCCATGTTTATTGGTCTCTTTGAAACCCTCAAACGTGCGGGCGTTCCAGTGTCGCTACGTGAGCTGCTGGACCTTAACACGGTAGTAGAACGCGGCGTTGTATTTGCTGATATCAACGTATTCTATCAAGTAGCGCGCACCGTTATGGTTAAAGACGAGCGCCACTTTGACCGCTTTGATCGTGCGTTCGGCGCATGGTTTAAAGGCCTGGAAGATATGGATGCCGCCATTGAGGCATTGATTCCTGATGATTGGCTAAGGCGCGAATTTGAGAAGCAATTAACCGACGAAGAGAAAGCCAATATCGAATCCCTCGGCGGCCTTGAAGCGCTTATTGAAACGTTCAAAAAGCGCCTGGAGGAGCAAAAAGAGCGTCATGCAGGGGGGAATAAATGGATAGGCACCGGTGGCACCAGCCCGTTTGGTGCCTATGGCTATAATCCGGAAGGTATCCGGATTGGCCAGGAAGGCTCGCGCCATCGCCGCGCCATTAAAGTATGGGATGAGCGCCGCTTTCGTGACTACGATGACTCCCTTGAACTCGGCACACGTAATATCAAGATGGCACTACGCCGTCTGCGCAAGTTTGCCCGCCAAGGCGCGCTTGAAGAGTTCGACGTTGACAACACTATACGCGCCACCGCGCGCGATGCCGGGCTACTTAACGTCCAGATGCGCCCAGAGCGCCACAACACGGTAAAAGTGCTGCTGTTTTTAGACGTTGGCGGTTCAATGGACGACCACATTCGCGTTTGCGAAGAACTGTTTTCAGCGGCGCGCTCCGAGTTCAAGCATCTGGAGCACTACTACTTTCATAACTGCTTGTACGAAGGGGTGTGGCGGCGTAACGCCCAGCACTCGTCTCGCCGCAACAATGAACGAATTCCGACGATGGACGTGCTGCACACTTACGGCGCTGATTATCAGGTCGTTGTAGTGGGCGACGCTGCCATGTCACCTTATGAGATCACTCATCGCGGCGGCAGCGTTGAGCATTTTAACGACGAACCGGGCGGCGTTTGGCTTCAACGTTTATGCGCCACCTTTCCACGCTTGGCGTGGCTCAATCCAATGCCGCCACGCGCCTGGGAAAGCACCTACTCCACTCAGCTTATTCGCGAGCTTATCAACGACCGAATGTACCCGATGACCATGGAAGGCTTGGAAACGGCCATGCGCGAACTGGCGAAGAAGTAAATCTGCCCAACGTGACGAGTCGTCATTAAAGCGCCGCGGGAAAGTCATTCAAGCCGCTCAAGAACGCCTGTTTGGCTGCCTCGAAAGCCTTTGGGTCATGTTTAAAACGACGCAAAATAAGCGCTTCGTCTAACCTTAAAGTGGGTGCCAACTCGCGAACATTTTGCGCCGGGTGACGCGCCCCCAAGCCAATACGTTTGCCATCCACTCCGCCGAACCAGCGCTTGATACCACTCTCACGGTAAAACGCTTCTTGTTCGCCAGTATCTACCTCAACACGCAGCGGCGCTTTTAAGCTAAGTTCACTAATCAAGCGCTGCTTGGCATCTAATTGGCCCAGCGTGCAGGCGTGGGTAATCGTCATCCCCTCACCCTCTTCATCTAATACCAGCAGCGCCAGCGCCTGCGGTTTTCCTTTTGCATCAACGGCAGCAAATAAGCGTGCGGCCTGCTGAGCAAACAAAACGGTGCGAGTGCCGGCAAACACGACGAGCGGCGTTAAACCAGCTTCTTGGCCGTAAACTTCAGCGCATAGCCGCGCTAAACAGGCATCGCGCTGGGCCTCTTCTTTAACGTGTATGACCTTCATTTATCCCCCAATGCCGACAGAAAAGCCGCAAGCCTAGAGTAAACACCGCTATTTTGACAGTGCATAATGCCTCCCCTTGTTCTATTCATAATGACTGATACTGAACACTAGCACTATTGCCCTGTCGTAGAGGATGTATGTGCGATCAGCAACTTAGAAGGAATTAGCATGCCGACCTATACCAACGATCCGACACTGCCCACACCGAGCTTTCCCGGTAGCCACATGGTAATCGACGACCACTATGTGTTCATTTCAGGGCTAACCGTCGCAGATTTATCTAATGGCCACGCGGCGCGGGGCGACGTAAAAGAAGAAGCACGCCTAGTGATGCGGGCCATCTCTCGCATGCTTGAAATGGAAGGCGGCAGTTTTGCTGATGTAGTGCGCGTAGATATCCACCTCACTGACCTGCACACGCTTCAAGAACTAGACGGTGTGTATGCCGAGCACTTCGATCCCGGCCGCTATCCTGCCCGCACTTGCACTGAATCGGCAAACATCTGTGGTGGGTGCAGTGTTGAGATCACAGTGATGGCGCAGCGCGCTAATCATTAATTTTTTTAAAGACAAAAAGCCAACTTAATGGCTTTTTGTCTTACGTCCCCAGCGTAAATCTGCTTTAGAACCCGGTTAACATACCTAAAGGATATGTAAGCGTCAGCAGGTTCGCCATTCCCACTAGGAAAATAGCGACTCCTGCCGCCATTACTACTGCAGTCATAGCTTTCACGCGGGCCACCAGCAGTAGGAAACCTAGGCAAAATACAGGGGCGGTCAGCATTAAACCGAACACCATCACGCATACAATCAAGGCGAAGAAGCCGGCCACCCAAGCTAGCTGCGGGAGGAATGTTTGAACCTGCCACTTTATCGGTTTGATGATCGTTCTGATAATTTCCAGCAGGCACGCGACCACGATAATGGCAATCGCCAGCCTGGGCATGATCCCGCCTAACATAGAAAGATCAGCAAAGCTCAGCCATATGTAGCCGGCACCTACTAACAGGCTGCCTAGCAGTGCTACATCGAGCGCGCCCAGCGACAGCGAATCCACCTCTTCCTGAGCAGTCAAATGGGCCATAGAATCTTTGGCTTGACGGCGCTTTTGCAGATAGCTGCGCAAAGGAGGAAGTAATAGTGATGCCGCAATCATTGCGCCAATGATCAGCACACCAGGCCTCGTAAAGGCTGCAGCGCCTTGAAACTGGGCGGCTTGATAAAAGTATGTTTCAGCACCGGGCGCGAGCACAAAGCCAATCAAGAAGGCGGGCCGAGACCAGTTCGCCTGTTTAAACAGCACGCCAAACGCTCCGACAATGCCGAGTGCAAAAAAATCACCCAGCGAGCGCGTCGCTTGATAGGCCGCAAAGAGTATTAAGACAGTAATTAGTGGCGCTAAAATCACGAACGGCACCCGCGTTAAGCTGGAAACCGGACGGGCCAACCCCAAGCAGAGAGCGGCACCTAAAATATTAGCGAGCGCTAATGACCAGATAATGGTGTAAGTCAGGTCAAGATTCGTCTCTAGCATGCTGACACCTGGCTGAAGACCAAGGAGCAGTAAACCGCCTAGAAAAACCGCTGCGGTGCCTGAGCCGGGAATACCAAAAAGCAGAGTAGGCACCATCGCCCCGCAGGCACACGCATTGTTAGCTGACTCTGGCGCAATTACGCCACGAATATCCCCTTTACCAAACTGCGATTTATCCTTAGCAGTCTGCACCGCATGCCCATAAGTAAGCCAATCCACCACAGAACCCGCCAAGCCAGGAATCGTCCCAATTAAGCTGCCTATGCCTGCGCAGCGGGCCACTAGTCCAGGCCGACTAATAACATCCTTCATTCCCTCTTTCCAGCCCTGGCCTAATTGGCAGGGCTCCTCCGCAATCGCGCCGCGCTTGCCCAATAAGTCAATGATCTCAGGTAATGCGAAAATACCTAAACCCACCACTACCAGCGGCAACCCGTCATACAGATAGTCAAATTCGAACGGCAGCCTGAACTCACCAGTGGCAGGAGCCATACCGATCGTCCCCACTAATAGCCCTAGGCCACAGGCAGCAATGCCTTTAAAGACATCCTTGCCAGAAAGAATCGCCACCATCGATAGCCCTAGCAACGTCAACATAAATAGCTCAGACGAAGAGAAAGACAGCACAATCGGCCGAGCGACGAGAATAAAGGCAGTGAGAACAACCGCACCGATGAGACCGCCAATCATTGAAGACAAAAATGCACTGGAAAGCGCTCTTGCAGCCTGTCCTTTTTTAGCCAGCGCAAAGCCGTCCAGCACGGTCGCTTGTGAAGCACTTGAGCCAGGAATGCCCAGTAGCACGGAGGAGAAAGTATCGCCTGTGGGTATCACTGCCACTAACCCCATCAGCATACCTAGAGCAACCGAAGGCTCCATACCATAGAGGAACGGTAACAGTAGTGACATGCCAGCAATGCCGCCAAGCCCAGGAATGATGCCCACAACAAGCCCAATGAGAACACCAATAACCATGTACATCATATGCGGAACAGTAAACAACTGCCCCAAACTAGAGAATAAGACGTCAGACATTGTCATGGCTCTTATGTTGTTTAGTGTAAGGGTGCCCAAAAGCACCACTTAAGCAGTGCTTTGTTGGTGTTAATCTCTCGTGTTAAATACGAGCACCGTGCTGCTCTAACAGCCACTCGGACAGCCACTCCCGCGTAGCATCATCAAGCGACATGGCATCCTTCAGATGTTGCTCGACGACTTCACCGACAACCGGCGTGTAGGGGCCAAGCTGAGCCATTGCTGCGTCTTTAAACGCTTCTGTATCCACAAAACGACGTGCTGCATCGCGATACTCCTGAATCAATTCCTCTGGTGCGTCACTGGGCAGCAGTATTAGCTTTTGCAGCGTGAACCCGGATGCAAAGAACTTGCGATACGCTTCAGCTGCTAGGCCGCTGGGCGCTTCGCCATGAAGTGTTTCGTAAACCTCATTAAACGTCGGCAAATCAGGGAAGGCAGGATCACGAACAATCTCACCACTGTCGCTGAGCACACCCAAGGAAAAGAGCGGAACCGCTCGGTCAGTCTCCACCAACCCTTCCACGCTGGTGAAATAAGCAGAGGTAGTTTGGAAGTCGATATCCGCCTCTCCTCGTTCGAAGGCCAACCGGCCTTCCCCGCGGCTACTCATACCCGAGACCGCCTTCACATCAACTCCGAGCAGATCAAGCGCAATCAATACTGGCAGCTCTAGCCCTGTATGGCTTTGCACAGCAAATGTAACTTGCTGGCTGGTCATCGCATTCAGCACCTCCTCTGCGGTGCTTCCTAGGCTAGGCTGTGCATACACCACCCCTCCTGTCGGCGTCGCTAAAATCGGTGTCCAATCATCGTAACTATAACGTACACGCCGATCTTTCAGCATGGCAGGATACTGAGTAGAAGCTGAGGTACCTATCCACTGACTGCCATCTGAGGCAGCACGCATGGAGAACAAGTTAGCGCCATTAATAGAGCCGCCACCAGGCACGTTATCAATCACCAGCGTAGGGTTACCTTGAATATTGTCGCTCATCCAAGTAGTAAAGAAGCGTGCCCAGACGTCGGTTCCACCGCCTACACCAAACGGAATGGTCCAATGAATGGTATCGGGCACGTTCACATCGTTAGCCTGAACATTCACGCTGATGGCACTCAGCGTTGAACAAGCAACGACAAGTAGCGCTTTTTTGTAAGTAGTGCGCAATGCAGGCAATCTCAGAGCGATAAGCGGTTTTTTCTTAAAAGTGGTCATGGCGATACTCCTGTTATTAATTATTGTCATTTAGTGATTTTTTAAAGTGGCTTAATCGACAGCCTCAACAGCATGGTTGTCCACTTTCTTTGGAGGGAGTGCGTAGAAAATTTGCCCACTCATAATTTTACGAGCCGTTCGGATAAGCGATACACGCGCCAAATCAAACGCATTCTCTTGGCGGTACTCCGCCGTCAGCTCAATAGAGCCTGAGGGATGTTCTAAGACAACCTGAGATAGAAGCTTTCCAGCAGAAAGCTTCTTTGTGCTGCTGGCCATGTGATTGGCAATCGAACCAGGTACATTAACCGCAGCAGCAACGGCCATCGCCCCCGTTACGGCAATGGCTTTATGGCAGCGATGAGGCACAAAATAACGAACATTAAGCGTATTCAATTCCGCTTCGGCCGCGGAGATCAGCACGACCTTTGGCAAAACGCTTTGGCTAACATCACCCATTCCCATTCGCAGCCCCGCTTCACGGCGAAGGGTTTCTAAGCGCGTTAACAAGGGCGCATTCTTATCTAATTCAGCAGGCGACTCATAGCCCGTTAGTCCAACCGACTCAGCCCGCAGTAACATAATCGGGGTGGCCGCATCGATGCAGCTCACCTCGACACCATCAATCTCATCACATGCTTTTCCCGTGGGTAACAGTTGGCCTGTTTTACTTCCCATGATGTCTAAAAAGCTGAGTTGAATGCCTGCAGCACTACCTGGAACGCCGCTAATGGTGACACTACCTTCGTACTGCACCTGCTTCCCCGGTGTAGGTACATGGCACTCGATCAGCCGTTGGGTATTTAAGTTATGCACCCTGACTACGGTGATATCGTCTTGAGGCTCAACCAGCCCCGTCTCTATTGCATACGGCCCGACGGCAGAAAGCATGTTGCCGCAGTTGGGGTTAAAATCGACGCGCTTATTCACCACATCAACTTGAGCGAATAAGTAATCAACATCGGCATCAGGGTGCGATGAGCGTTCTACAATAGCCACTTTGCTGGTGAGTGGGTCTCCACCACCAATGCCATCAATTTGTAGTGCATGGCCAGACCCCATTAAACTAAGCAGTATTTCAGCCTGCTGTTCTTGGTCACTGGGCAGATCTTTCATACGTAAAAAAGGGCCTCTAGAGGTTCCTCCACGCATTACCACACAAGGAATACTGTTCATGTTGCTCCGCCATATTTAGTGATGACTGTATGGACGAAGAGTGTCAGCCAATCTTTAATGTCTCAAATGCAAATATAGATTGCTATAAATCCGTTTTATGCATTAATGTGTTTTAATTATTAAACCACCTCTTTTGCGCAACAATCCTATGCTGCATAGACTCGAATTTCTTGATCTACAAGCCTTCATCCTGGTCGCTGAATTGGGCACTTTTCATGAGGCGGCTCAGCGCTTGCATTTGTCTCAGCCAGCCCTTACCAGGCGCATTCAAAAATTAGAAGAACTCCTTGAAGTTGAACTGCTTGAAAGAACAACACGACGCACTCGTCTAAGTCCTATCGGAGCCGATTTCTTGCCCCGAGCCAGACGTATGATAGAAGAGTACGAGTCCTCCATATTGGGGATTCGTGAACTGGTCACCCACCAAAAGGGCACGGTGACGATAGCCTGCTTACCCACGGCGGCATTCTACTTTTTGCCTAGTGTCATTCGAGTGTTCAGCGAAGCTTGGCCTGGCATTCGCATTCGTATCTTGGATGTCAGTGCCAACGAAGGCTTGGAGAAAGTGATTAACGGCGAAGCAGACTTTGGAATCAATATGATCAGTGCGCAAAGTTCCGAAGTACGCTTCACACCACTACTCCGAGACCCCTTTGTACTGGCACTTCGCTCCGACCATCCGCTTGCTAGTAAGCAGCAGGTTGAGTGGAGCGACTTGGAAGAAGTGCGGCTTATCACAGTTAGCCGTGATAGCGGGAATCGCACGCTGCTAGATAACGCCCTGTCAGCAGAGGGCATTCATCTCAATAGTTTTTACGAAGTCCAACACTTATCCACGTCGTTAGGGCTTGTCGAGTCAGGGCTGGGAGTGGCTATTTTGCCGCGCATGACCATGCCAGGCCCTGATCACGACACGCTCTGTTCTAGAGATCTTCCCGAGCCACGCATTCAGCGCTCTATTGGTCTTGTGCGAAGTAATTCACACAGTCTATCCAGCACCGCACAGTTATTTATTGATTTACTACTAGAGCACTGGGTTAAAGAACCCAGTTAACAGCTTTTATCGACGCCAGCATCAATCAGCGCAATAACTTGCTCTATATCAATGCTCGCCTCTAGCATGTCGGCCAAGCGATTAAGCTCATGCTCACGGTGAGCTTGATAATCACTTGGTTCAACATGGGTAAGGCCCAGTTTTGTTAGCAACGCTTGGCAAGCATCGGGGTGATCAAATAACCCATGCAGGTAAGTGCCCATTATTTGGCCATCGTCACTAACGGCCCCTTCAGGCTTACCCTGTATATGAAAAAGCGGCGAGTTAAGCGCTAAGCCCTGGCTGACGCCGTTATGAATTTCATACCCCTCGACAAGGGCAGGTTGATCTGACAGCAAGCCACTAACGTTGCGCAGCTGCTTGCCCGCTACCATTTGCGTTGTGAGGGGCAGCAGCCCTAGCCCGGCCACTTTTCCTGGTTGCCCCTCCAAGCCATCAGGGTCGTCCACCCACTCGCCCAGCATTTGAAAGCCACCGCAAATACCCAACACTGCCCCACCGTAACGAAGATGGCGCTGAAGCGCCTTATCCCACCCTTGACGTTTTAACCACGCAAGATCGCTGGCAGTGCTTTTACTACCGGGCAAAATGATCGCATCGGCAGCGGGAATTGGCTGATCAGGCCCAATAAAACGCAGCGAAACCTGGGGGTGTAAGCGCAGCGGATCAAAGTCGGTATGATTGCTGATGCGTGGAAGCGCGGGGACAATAATATTGATCACAGCGCTGCGCTTTTCTGCTTGAACGACACCAATGCTGTCTTCGGAGTCCAGCACCAGCCCCTGAAGATAAGGGAGTGTTCCCAGTACCGGCTTTTGTGTGCGTTTTTCCAACCACTCAAGGCCGGGATTTAATAACGCGATATCGCCACGGAATCGATTAATAATAAAGCCTTTTGTGCGCATCTGCTCACTCTCACTAAGCAGCGCCAGCGTGCCTACTAACTGAGCAAATACGCCGCCACGATCAATATCGCCCACCAGCAGTACGGGGCAATTTGCCGCTTCGGCAAAGCCCATATTGGCGATATCACCCTCGCGTAAATTGATTTCTGCCGGGCTACCGGCGCCCTCGGCAATAATCACATCAAAGCGGTTTTCCAGCGCCTGCCAAGCGGCCATCACGCTCTCTTTCGCGGTGCGCTTATAGGCGTGGTAATCCAATGCATCCATATGGCCATGCACCTTGCCGCGCAAAATCACCTGAGCGCCGCGGTCTGTTTCAGGCTTTAGCAGCACGGGGTTCATATCACTGTGCGGCGCCAAATAGCATGCCTGCGCCTGTAGGGCTGTAGAGCGACCTATCTCACCACCATCTTCAGTCACGGCACTGTTAAGTGCCATGTTCTGAGGCTTAAACGGCGCGACCGAGATGCCACGCCGTGCCAGAGCGCGACATAGCGCAGCCACCACCGTGCTTTTACCGGCATCAGAGGTCGTGCCTTGAATCATTAGTGTGGCCATAAGAAAGCCTTGCCCAGGTTAACTAACGCGAGACTTTAGCGGGAGGTGCACCGCTTCGCAACGTAGCCAAATAAAACAGACCGCGTTATCAGTGCAACAAAACCACGCTGTCACATGAATAACGCCAAAAATACTTTTTACCGCCATCAGTTCGTCACATGCGCTAGTTAGGCTGACACCCAACAAATGAGATCGATCTCATTACGCAAGCGAAAGGTGTTGGCATGGCAGATTTACTCAGTGTGGCAAAGCGAGCGGGGGTTTCTCGCGCTACCGCTGCGCGGGCCTTTTCAAGCCCCGACTTAGTGCGCCCCGCAACCCGCGAAAAAATATTCAATGCAGCCCAAGAGTTGGCATTCAGGCCCAACAAAGTCGCGCAGCAGTTGCGCTCGCAAGCCACACAAATGATTGGCGTGATGGTGCCCAGCCTCGACAACCCCGTCTTTGCTGAGCAGCTGCAAGCCATGGAAGTGGCGGCCCGCGACTCAGGGTACTCCTTAATCGTTACCACCAGCGAGTACTCGCCCAGCCGTGAAGGCAACATTGTTGAAGAGATGCTGCGCCAGCGCGTAGACGGCTTAGTGCTCACCGTCGCCGATGCTAGTAACAGTGACGTACTGGATAAGCTGCGTATGGAAAACATTCCTTGCCTGCTGGTCTACAACCCACCTGGGACTAGCGGCTTTGCCTCAATTGGCGTCGATAACCTTGCCGCTGGTGCTGATGCTACTCGCCACTTAATCGCCCTGGGGCATGAGCGCATCGGCATGATCGCCGGCCCATTGCTGCAATCAGACCGTGCTCAACAGCGTTACGAAGGTTATTGCCAAGCAATGAAGAGTGCCGGTTTCTTGCCTCATCAGCTTGTCGAAATGGCTCGTCATACCCAAGCCGACCTCGCCAGCCTCAAGCCAGCGCTACAAGGTTTTCAATCTTTTAGCGCTGTTATTTGTACCAATGATCTGCTTGCTATCAGCCTAATCGGAGAGCTGCAACGTGCAGGCTTTGCCGTGCCCGACGACCTTTCGGTGATGGGGTTTGATGGCATCGCTTTAGGTCAGTACCTCTATCCATCGCTATGCACTATCGAACAACCGCGTGCCGATATAGGACGCACGGCGGTTCACACCTTATTAGCCATGATTCGGGGAGAAAGCTGCACGACGGCTCCCCTGCCCCACGCATTGCGTAAGGGCGAAAGTACCGGAATACCGGCATCACGCAAGTCCAACACAGGCACCACTCAGAGGAGCACGTTATGAACCTTAAGCGCAGGCATATGAAGCGTATCTATCAAGCATTACTGACCACCGCGGCTATCGCTACATCAGCGGCAGCGATGGCTGAACCTGGCGATAACGCGATTTGCTACAACTGCCCACCTGAATGGGCTGACTGGGGCACACAGCTGCGCTTGATCGAACAGGAAACCGGCATTCACGTACCGCAAGACAATAAAAACTCCGGCCAGTCCTTAGCCCAGCTGGTCGCCGAAGCAGGTAGTCCAGTGGCCGATGTTGTCTACTATGGCGTCACCTTTGGTATCCAAGCCATGGCGGAGGGCGTGGTCACGCCCTACCAGCCCGAACACTGGGAAGAGATCCCTGAAGGGCTTAAAGATCCCGAGGGCAACTGGTTCGCCATTCATTCCGGCACCCTCGGTTTTATGGTCAACGTTGATGCGCTAGATGGCGCGTCAGTGCCCACCTCTTGGGAAGATCTGCTTAAACCCGAATACCGTGGCATGGTGGGCTATCTTGATCCTGCAAGCGCCTTTGTAGGCTACGTGGGCGCTGTGGCAGTCAACTTAGCGATGGGTGGCGACCTTAATGATTTCACACCCGCCATCAACTACTTCAATGAGCTGGCCGATAACGCCCCCATTGTGCCCAAGCAAACTAGCTATGCACGCGTGCTTTCCGGTGAGATCCCTATTCTGCTTGATTATGACTTCAACGCTTATCGCGCTCGCCACAATGACGGCGCCAACGTAGAGTTTGTCATCCCCCAAGAAGGCAGCGTGGTTGTGCCTTATGTCATGAGCCTAGTGAAGGATGGCCCTAACCCCGACAATGGTCAGCAAGTGCTTGATTTCGTGCTTTCTGACCAGGGACAGGCTGTCTGGGCCGATGCGTATCTACGCCCGGTGCGTGAGAGCGCTATCTCAGCAAAAGCACGTGAGGTTTTTCTACCTGATAGCGACTACGCCCGCGCCACAACCGTTGACTACTCTGCAATGGCGGCTGCTCAGCGCAGCTTCTCTGAGCGGTATTTGTCGGAGGTTCGTTAACCATGAAAGCAGCATCCAAGCAGCCCTTGGGGGCTGCTTCTTTTTCAACTCGATGGATGGTTTTAGCAGTCCCCGTGCGGCATAAAAGCTTCGTGGCCGTACTCGCCTTAATGCCTGCGCTCATTGTGTTCTGCGCTTTTTGGCTACTGCCTTTTTCACGCTTGATATTGATGGGCGCCGAAGCAGACCGAAGTAGCGGCGTAAGCGCTTATCTCACTATTCTCACCCATCGCCAGTACTTAATCAGCATAGTGACAACCGTTGGTATCTCACTCGTTGTCTCACTAACGGCAGTCGCTATTGCTGGCTTTGTGGGCTTTTTTCTAGCTCGTCAGCATTTTTGGGGTAAGGCCGTGCTGGTCGCTATTTTGACCTTCCCCCTTGCCTTTCCAGGCGTCGTGGTCGGCTTTTTAGTCATCATGCTAGGGGGGCGCCAGGGGGCGCTGGCACAGTCAAGCCTATGGCTTTTCGGCGAACGTTGGGTGTTCGCCTACTCATTAGCCGGGCTATTCATTGGCTATCTCTACTTCTCCATTCCTCGCGTCATTACCACGGTGATGGCTGCTTGTGACAACTTGGATCAAAGCCTTGAAGAAGCTGCCCGCTCGTTAGGAGCCAATACCTGGCAGGTAACAAAAGATGTGATTGTGCCAGGCATTGCGCCAGCGCTGCTCTCAACCGGCGCGATCTGCTTTGCTACCAGCATGGGCGCCTTTGGTACCGCTTTTACGTTGGGTACGCGGCTTAACATTTTGCCCCTCAATATTTACGGCGAATTCACCAACTACGCCAACTTTGCGATGGCGGCCGCCCTTTCCGTTGTGCTGGGCGCTATCACCTGGATAGCGTTAAGCATTGCCCGCCGATTAGCAGGCGGAAATCTAGGAGCTTCCGCATGAAATCGCGCCTACGTTTCACACTGCAGCTGAGCTTCACGTTGATCGTATGTTTATTCATGATTGTGCCTGTAGCGATGTCGGTGCTGGCAGGGCTGACCGAGAATTATTTTGTTGGCTTACAGAGCGGCTTGACGCTGCGCTGGGTAAATGAGGTTTGGCAGCTTTATTCAGATACGATTTGGCTGTCCATTAAACTGGCACTCGCCTGTTTGCTGATCACTACCCTTATTGGCGTACCCGCTGCTTATGGCCTGCTACGTAGCCGGCGCCGGTGGGCCAATGCGATTGAAGAATTGCTCCTACTCCCCGTTGCCGTCCCCGGGTTGGCGACTGCCCTAGCGCTGCTGCTCGCCTATGGTAGCTATCGTGAATTTAGAGGCAGCTGGCTGTTTATTCTGATTGGTCATGTCCTTTTCACACTGCCTTTTATGGTGCGCGCAGTACTTTCCGTGATGCAGACGGCAAAGCTTCCCCAGCTTGAAGAGGCGGCCGCAAGCTTAGGTGCAAGCTTCAGGCAACGCTTTTTCTCAGTGGTCATCCCTAACTGTATGAGCGGCATTTTGGCAGGCGCGCTAATGGTGATCACACTGTCCATTGGCGAATTCAACATTACCTGGATGCTCCACACTCCGCTGACTAAAACACTGCCGGTTGGCTTAGCCGATAGCTACGCGTCTATGCGCCTGGAAATCGGCTCAGCCTACACGCTGATATTTTTGGTGATGGTGGTGCCGTTGCTGGTGGCTATCCAATGGGCTGGGCGATTAACCGAGCAACGCCGCTAAGACTCACGCCGTTAAGACCTCTGAGATTCAGCTCCACATTCAAAGACACCTGATTGCTTTATATGAGAGTTCGCTATGAGTTCATCTGTCAGTATTACCCTAACCCACTGTAGCCGCACGTTCGCTGGCGGCCACATGGCCTTACAGCCACTTGACCTAAAGGTGAATGCGGGTGAAACACTGGTGCTGCTAGGGCCTTCTGGCTGCGGAAAAACAACCACGCTGCGCATTATTAGCGGCCTTGAAAGCCCAGATAAAGGCGGACAAGTGCAGTTTGGCCAGCGTGATGTCACTACTTTGCCAATTGAAAAGCGCGACGTCGGGATGGTCTTTCAAAACTATGCGCTATTTCCCAACATGAGCGTTGCCGACAACATTGCTTACGGCCTGAAATTACAACGCCTGTCGCGTTTCGAGATCACCCAACGGCGCGACGAAGCTATGCGCATGGTCGACTTACAAGGCTTTGGCGAGCGAAGAATCGATGCGTTATCCGGTGGCCAGAAACAGCGTGTTGCTCTCGCCCGCGCCATTGCGGTGCGTCCCAAGGTGCTGCTATTTGATGAACCTTTGGCCGCATTGGATGCAAAACTACGTGATCGCTTACGCATTGAAATTGGTCAGTTACTGCGTGAATTAGGTACCACGGCGGTATACGTTACCCACGATCAAGATGAAGCGATGGCGTTAGGTGATCGTATTGCGGTGATGCAAGCAGGACGCATCGCCCAGCTGGGCACGCCACAAGAAATCTATCACCAGCCGGCCAATGCTTTTGTGGCCGACTTTATCGGCGCGGTGAACTGTTTAAGCGTCATTGCAACAAAACCGGATGGCCAATTAGCGGTACATGGTGGCGAGCTGTTCGCGCCTCATTTACTGGGGGCTACAGAGATTTACTGCCGACCAGAAGATATTCAAGTGGTACCGCTTAATCAAGCCGACATTAAGGGGCAGGTGGTACAAAGCATTTTTTTAGGCCAGACACAGCGCCTGCTCGTGGATACCGGGGGAACAGTGCCGCTTCAAATAGAGGCACCTTCGCGCCAGCGTTGGCCAAACGGCACAGCGATTGGCCTAGCGTTGCCTTTTAACGTGCTATTTCATCCCGATAAGCCGACTACGACGATTAACACCAAGGAAATGGCGAATGGCTGATCAAGCTTTTAGTGTTGAGCAATGCCCCTCTTCTCAGCAATGTCTTATCGCGCAAATTAGTGATCCACATATCAAGGCAGGCGGTAAGCTCTCTTATCGTCAAGTCGATACTGCCAATGCACTGCGCGAGGCGATTACTACGCTCAATCAGCTAGTGCCTCGGCCTAACTTGGTACTGATCAGCGGTGACTTGGTCGATTTTGGCCACCCAGAAGAGTACGCCACGTTTAAGCACATTCTGTCTGACTTAACGCTGCCGGTGTATTTGATTCCCGGCAATCACGATGATCGCCAAAGCTTGCGCGCAGCCTTCCCAGAACATCGCTATCTGTTTCAGCACCGCGACTTTCTTCATTGGGTCATTGACGATTACCCGGTACGCCTCGTGGGGCTAGATTCATCGGTACCCGGAAAACCGTACGGGGAGTTAAGCAATGCCAGCTTAGAGTGGCTTGATGAAATTCTAACGGAGCAACCCGAAAAACCTACCCTGGTCATGGTGCATCACCATCCGTTTGTCAGTGGCATTGATCATATGGACCAACAGCCGCTTAAGCACGCGAGCGCGTTAGAAAACGTCATTGGCAAACATGCACAAGTAGAACGCGTGCTTTGCGGCCACCTTCATCGGAGCATACAGGCTCGCTTTGGAAATACCTTAGCCATTAGCTGCCCGGGTGTTTCCCACCAAGTTAGCCTTGACCTGACTCCAGACGGCCCTTCTCGCTTTCAGCTTGAGCCCCCCGGCTACTTGCTGCACCAGTGGTCAGCGGCGCATGGCATGATTACTCACCAAGGTTTTATAGCGTGCTACCCGGGCCCTTTCCCATTTTATGATGCCAACGGGCTCATTGATTAAGACGTGGCCATGGGAGCACGCGCTGTATCGTTCATTGCTAGCTCCCAGGCTAGCACCATCTGCTTTTTCTCCACCCCCCAGCGGTAGCCGCCTAGTGCGCCGCTTTGTTGGATCACTCGGTGGCAGGGAATCCACAGCGCGATGGGATTAGCGCCCACGGCGTTACCCACCGCACGGGAGGATTTTGGCGCGCCCAACGCCTGGGCTAGGTGGGAATAGCTGGCTAACTGGCCTTCAGGAATGGTCAACAGCGCTCGCCATACCGCCATTTGGAAATTGGTACCGGTCACGTGCAGCGACAAAGCGGCCGCGCCCTCTTGGGGTTTAGAAAGTTTAGGTTTAGAAAGTTTAGGTTTAGAAAACCTAGATTTAGCAAATAACCCTTCTACCGCGTAACGCGTGGCCTCAGTATTGTGCTGCAACGTACTAAGCGGCCACTCCTTGGCAAGCCGTGCCAACAGCGACTCTGCGCTGGTGGCATCAACAAACCCCATTCGGCAGATACCGCGGGGGGTCACGGCAACAAAGATGTGGCCAAACGGCGTTTCATGAACGCCATAAGCAATCTCAACGCCCTCACCTTGGCGCTTATATTCACCGGGAGTCGCTGCTTCTAGCTGCACGAAATGATCATAAAGCCGTGAGCCGCCGCTCAAGCCCAGGCTATGGGCAACATCCAGTAGCGAAGATGAGGATTGAATCAGCTGCTTGCCGCGTTCTAACGTCAGCGCCTGCAAAAAGCGCTTGGGGCTAACCCCCACGTAATGACTAAATAGGCGCTGAAAGTGAAAGGCACTTAAATGAACGTGATCAGCCACCGTCTCTAAATGAGGCTGCGCCGCTGCATGGGCCACCATGTAAGCCATGGCTTTTTCGATACGCTCATAATCGTTCATCTGTGTCTCTCTAGCGGTCAGTTTATTCGTTGTGGTGCCCTGCTGGCAGCCTAAGCGACCTGACTGCGTTTGCCGACCCGAATCTTGCTCAGTACCTACACTCGGATGAAGCTGTCATTAGCGTTATAGTGAAGCTAAAGACATCCTCACACTTTTCCGCTAGGGTGTGCCCCCGCCTCAAATGACGGTACACAATACGCCCATGCAAGACTTGATCAATGATATTGCGACAGCCATGGCGAACGCAGAAGAGCGTGGCAAAGTAGCAGACTATATTCCCGAGCTTGGCCACGTTGACCCGAAGAAGTTTGCCATCTCACTCGCCACCGTAGACGGCAACGTGTACTCGGCAGGTTGCGCAACCACACCGTTCTCTATTCAGAGTATCTCGAAAGTATTTACGCTGACCATTGCCCTTGGGCAGATGGGCGATGCGCTATGGAAAAAAGTCGGCCGCGAACCGTCAGGCGACCCTTTTAACTCGATTGTTCAGCTTGAGCACGAAAGCGGTAAACCGCGTAATCCGTTTATCAATGCCGGCGCTATTGCGGTTGTCGATGCCATCATGATGGGCCATGAACCCAAAGAAACATTAGCCGAAATTCTCAATTTCGTGCGCTATATCGCCGATGACGACAGCATCTGTTTTGACCACGCAGTGGCTGCTTCCGAGATGGCGCACCGCGATCGCAACGCATCACTGGCACACTTTATGAAAGCGTTTGGCCACCTGCGCCACGATGTTGATAAAGTGCTGGGTACTTACTTTCACCAGTGTGCGATTGCCATGAGCTGTGAACAGCTCGCTCATGCTGGCCTGTTTTTGGCATCGGATGGCATTAATAAGCCCAGCGGCATCCGCGTGGTGGCTCCTCAGCGGGCTCGGCGTATCAACTCGCTCATGATGATGTGCGGGCACTACGATGCCTCTGGCGAGTTCGCTTTTCGTGTTGGGCTCCCCGGTAAAAGCGGCGTAGGCGGCGGGATACTGGCTATCGCCCCAGGGCATGGCTCTATTGCGGTTTGGTCACCGGGGTTAGATTCCTTCGGCAATAGCCTGCTAGGTAGCCAAGCGCTGGAGATGTTTGTGCAACGTACTGGCTGGTCGGTGTTTGGGCACTAACACCGTTTAAGAAGCCACCTCAATTTTGTTCAATACGAAGTCGTGGCTGCCATTGCAAACTCCTTGCTTGCCTTAAGGAGAATAACGATGAGCACGTCACTACTGCTACCTATAATGCTACCCATGTCGGCCTTTGCACTTGCTGCTTCTATTTCACCAGGGCCGGTGAATATCGTTTGCCTGAGCAGCTGCACGCACTACCCCATCGCTCAAGGGCTGAATTTTGTGACAGGCGCTACGCTGGGGTTTATTGCACTGTTTTTATGTATCGGTGCAGGGCTTTATTCACTTTTGAATGTGCTGCCTCTGCTGGAAGCATTTTTACGTTGGGCAGGCTTGCTGTTTTTACTTTATCTCAGCTATCAACTGTTACAGCACGATGGCCGCTTGCAGGAAAGAAGCGCCGATAATGCTCCGGGCTTTATTGCGGGCGCCGTGATGCAGTGGCTCAACCCCAAAGCATGGCTAGCATCTGCCGCAGGCATTGCCGCTTATACCAGCGTTATAGCCAGACTGCTGGCATAAGCGTCCAAGCGAAATATCAGTGGCGCAATTTACACGCAAGTAGGCAGCGATTTTTTCCAGTTCACAAGACACTTGAGGCAATATCACAGGGGGTTCTTGGGCAAGCGCCTGCATCATCAGAGATAGGCACTCCCCAGCACCATTTGCTTATCGCCAATAGCTCGCTGATCATCCAGTAAGCATGCTGCCATATCGCAATACTCTGCATAGAGATTTGGCTGAGTCACCACGGCCGTCGATATGTCTTGCCATTCAGGCGCGTCGAGTAAACCTAGTTGATAACGCAGCTGGCTCAACCATTCGGCGTCGATATAGAGCATCAAATAGGCCCATGGCTGGCTCTCAATAGGATTACAGGCGTGCACCCAGTGGGGGTTCATCATAACCATGTCGCCCGCTTGAATCCGGTAAGATGCGTCACGATAGCAAAACGTGCTACGCCCTGCGGTAACGGCCCCGAGCGACCAATGCGAATGGCTGTGAGGGGCATAGCAAATTTGCCGCGCATCACTAATATGACGTAGTTCCACATAAGGCATGCGAGCATCGCGCCAGAATCTAGGTGACGAGCCAGTACTGGAGAACATCGTATTGGGTGTAAGTGTCGATGACGAAAGTGTACTCATGTTCTGCTCTCATTATTGCAGAGGGTTTGCTCGGCTATGCTATGTGGCGAACCATTCAAGCGCTTAAAAACGCCGATCACCATGGCAACGACACCAAAGGGTTAGCTATCCGCGCAGACCTAATGGTGAGTGCCGTCTAGGTACAGATAGCTTAATCTACAATGAATAGCTTGGCGCCATGCTGGGTAGAGGAGCGATGAGGCTCCGCATTGTCAGCGACCTGATAGCTCATGCCGGGGCTGAGTACGAACTGGCGGCCATCTGCTAATTCGGTGTGGAGCTCGCCTTCCAAGCAAAGCAATATGTGGCCCTTTACACACCAGTGGTCGGCCAAATAGCCGGGGCTATACTCGACCATACGTACCCGCATATCGCCAAAGTGCTGAGTGCGCCAGTAAGCCACTCCTTGCTCACCTGAATGCTCGGTCTTCTCAATCTCAGCCCAGTCAGTAATCCCAAAAGGTAGGTCTTTAATGTTCATCGCTGATCCTCTAGAAGCACGAAATATTACGTTTCCATCGGTGCATACTATCACCTCAGAATGAGCCACCGCTGGCATGAAGCGGTACTTCCTTCTCAAACTCCACGCGCTCGTTTACTATGCGCCACCCACCCCATCGACCACCACTAGGCGACCATGTCTGTCAACGCGCTCTATACCGACCTTTCTGGCTACTACGACTTGATGTGCGTGGATATCGACTACCAAGCACAAAGCAACGCCATTCGTAGACTTCATCAGATTTTCGGCAACGGCGGTACGTGCCATCTGGATTTAGCCTGTGGCACCGGCCCACATGTACGCCATTTTATTGATGCGGGCTACACCAGCAGCGGCCTTGATATCAATCAACCCATGCTGGATATCGCCGCCAAGCGCTGCCCAGAAGCAGATTTCACGCTGCAGGATATGAGCGATTTCACGGTTGATGAATCTCAGGACTTAATAACGTGTTTTTTATATTCGATTCATTACAACGATGGGATTGAAAAGCTAACAGCGTGTATTGCTCACGCCCACCGCGCCTTAAAAACGGGCGGCGTTTTTTATTTTAATGCGGTTGATAAAGACAAAATTAATAACGATTTATTTGTTAAGCACACTGCCAAACATGAAGGCGATGTGTTCACGTTTCGTTCTGGGTGGCACTACGCAGGCCAAGGGGAGCAACAATCGCTTCGGCTCAGCATTGAAAAAATCAGCGGGGCAGAGTCTCAGCAATGGAACGATGAGCATCCGATGGTGGCGTTCAACTTTGCAACATTATTAGCGCTGTTGAAGCCATACTTTGACGTTCACGTCTTTGAACATAACTACGAGACTATTACCCCTTGGGACGAAAACGCAGGAAATGCGATTTTCGTCTGCGTCAAAGTTTAACGTTCAAACTTAAGTGGCAGAGAGGCAGGCACACGTCGCCCTGCCTCTTTGTGTAATACAGCAAGCTGACTTTTATAAACTCAGGCCTCGACGTCACTCTGATTAGGCCGCTGCTGACGCTGAATGCCGAGTAAAAAATTGCGTAGCACTTGATCCTTGCACTCGCGATAATTCTTATGGCTGGGCTTGCGGAAAAATGCGCTCAGCTCGTGATTACTTAAACTGAAATCTGCCAGCTCAAAAATAGCAGCGATATCACCTGCTTGTAAATTCAACGCAATTCTCAGCTTCTGAAACACCATATTATTATTCAAATGATCTTCTAACTTGGGTTGCGGACCATCACGCTTACCACGTTTAAAGCTAATAAAACCATTGAGAAATGCGGCTAACTCTTTGGCTCTCATATTGAGAAAAGCCTCATCTTCTTCCTTTTTCAACCAAGAAGACACTTGCTCTTCGCTGGCCTCAAAATCTGCCAGGGCGAAGATTTTAATCATAGTGCTATCTTTAAAATCAAAGGCGTACCGTATACGGCGCAAAATATCATTATTGGTCAAAATTACAGCTCCTAGTCTTAGGGAAATCAGCCCAGCCCTTTATCGTATAAGGCTGTGCTTAACATCAGCAACCTACAGATGACAACGTGACGCTTATGCAGCCGTTAGCGTTGCCAGCAGTTTATCTATTTCTTCTTTCAAATCATTATCTTCAATCTTATTCGCATTCAGTTTTGCCGCTTGAAGATTCTTGATAGCCGCATCTTTTTGACCTAGCTCAACTTGCAATGTCGCCATTGAAAAACCGATGGAAGACATGTGGTCTTTCGAATTAATAGCGACCGCTTTCTCTAGCGCTTTGTCATAGACACACAGCGCATCGTCTAACTCTTCTGTAAAGTCAGCCAGCGTTTCCCACTGTTCAGGGTGATCTTTATCGGTGTTTTCGTTATCAGTGCAAATAGCCTTCAACTCTGCATAGAGTGACTCAAATGCCTCTCTATCATCTTTATCAGCCGCCCTCATTAGCTTTTCAGCCAACTCATAGACAGACTTGTATATTTTAGTATTAATCACGTCAGCTACCTTCAACAGTAAAATGTGAATCGACTGATTAACTCGCCGATACGATCCATTGCGCGCCAACACTACGGCCATTGGCGATGGCTCGCATTATACCCATGAAGCAACGCATTGAAGTCTTTTTCCAGAGTGATGCCCATGCCACGCTCTGCCGATGACGACGACAACTTTTTAAACGAATCCCTAAAAAGCACAAACCTTACGATAAAGCCTATTCAAACACCTCGTAATGACGCGTCACGTTTCGGGTTAGCTGTCCCCAATCGGAGTTTGCTACACGCTGCTGATGTCGCTCAAAGGCGGCACGGTCGACAAACTCTTCATAGACATCAAAACGGCAAGGGTCGGCGCTATTCTGAGCAACCTCGAACGTCATGCAGCCTGGTTCTTCAAGGGTGAGCGCGCGGTGATCGACAAGCCCGGTTTTCACGGCTTCCAGATCGCTGTCAGGGACGGTTATAAAACCTTTCAAGGTTACTTTTGGCACTGAGGTCTTCCCTTTATACAGCGTTACCATTCAATGTGAATGGGCGTACCCACCTTAACCAGCTCCATGAACTCATCCATTTCCGAGTTGCTCAAGGCAATGCAGCCATTGGTCCAGTTGAAGCGTTGAGCAATGGGCGCCAGCCACCCCAACCAGTTAAACTGGCCGTGCACCATGATAAAACCACCTGGCGATACGCCGAGGCTTTCGGCATGCGCTATATCTGCTTCATTGGGGTAACTCACATGCATGGAACGATAAGCCGCGGAGTCCTCTTTCTTGTAGTCCAGCGTGTAGTGACCTTCAGGCGTTCGCTGGTCGCCCTCCTGCACCTTATGGCCCTGCGGGTTGCCGCCAAACGCAACGCGAAACTCTCTAACTACGTTCTCCCCATCCAGGAGATACATACGGTTTTCTGATTTATCTACTTTTACCAGATCGACATCCGCCAGAACCGGAGTCACTAGAAACAGCAGCAGCCATGCTAGTTTATTCATCGTATAAGCCAGTAGATAAAAGCCCTGGAGTGTACGGGAGATCGTTTAGGCGGTGCTACCGCTAAAACGCGATGTACAGCCGCAACGCATACTGATGCTGTATGCCCTGCTCGATAATCGGTTCAGGGTAATGTCTTAAAACCGATTACGCGGCGGTGATAGGTAGCGCTTCCAATACTCGTTATGAAGCCAGTCAATAAACTCATCAGAACTAGTATGGCCCGCGAAGGCAAAATTATAGATAAGCCAGATAGCCCCACGATTAGAGGCGGCTTTATAAGCGGCAATCGCCTGAGCGCCATCAAGCCAGTGAAAGGCCATACACGTCGAGATAAGATCAAAACGACCCTGCTTCGAAAGCTCGGTATAGTCGGCCCTTCTTACACATAGCCCGCGCTTTCGTGCTATGGCCAGCATCTCGTCAGATGAATCAATTCCCATGACGTCCTGACCAAGTTCAAGTAATAGTATAGTAGAATCACCAGTGCCACACGCCACATCAACCACGCGCTCAAAGTGCCTGTCCTGCACGTGCTGGTGCATTTTTTGAACGACAGCCTGATGGATTTTGGGGCGATAGTGGTCATACCGTTCACCCATGCCACTCTCTGTGAGGTACTGGGTCATGGGCGCTTCCTGTCCAGCCGGCTATTAGTAAATACATGGCTAAAAGTTAAGCTTCCGAGGCTTCCACTGCTAAACCAATTTCTTGTCCATAGGAGATCTCTAGAATATGACCATCAGGGTCATTGATAAATGCCCAATAGCCAACCGGATCGCCTGAATCAGTCGCTTCTTTGGATAAAATACCTTCATGCCTAGCACGGTCGCATAGGTCATCCACTGCGCGTCGACTTTCACACCCCACACCCAAATGAGCAAAAGGCCCTAAAATAGGAACCGGCTGGCTATTTTGGACGAGAACGAGGACAAATGGACGCGTTTTATCTGACAACCAGACAACGCGTTTGCCGGCTTCCTCATCGATTCGCTCGTGCATGACTGACATGTTGGCGTAGCGCTGATAAAACGCAATGCTGCTATCCAAGTTACTCGCTGATAATGCAATGTGGGTAAAGCCAATATCTTTTGCCATCGAAAACTCCAAAGCGATCTAGATAATTCAATAAGTATTACGGCGCTAGGCTTTAACAATGCCGAGCCAAAAGTTTCTTCACGGGTTCATTCGTCACCGTCACTCCGCGCAATTGCCTACAACGCATCACGATTTAAATTGCGCTCCGCCGGGATGTCACTCTGGTACTCCACAAACTCGATTTCAAAACCTGCCGGGTCGACAAAATAAACGTTTTTGCGAAATGGCTCAGCCGCGCCGGTTTTGGCAATGGCAAAACCCGCGTTATTTAACCGGGCAACCGCAGCATCCAGGTTATCGGTCACGTAGGCAAAATGCGCTAAGCCGACGCTATGCCCCGTCAAATCGCGATTCGTTCCTTCGCCATGGTCGCTTAATGCTAAGTAATGTCTATCGTCACCGAAGTGCACCCATTTACGCGGCTTGCCGTACCACTCGCCTTGGCCCTCATCGCGTATCTGCCAGTGTGGGAAAGCGGCGCGGTAAAAGTCCAACATGGCATTCATATCCGCAACGACCAGATTTACATGTTCCAAATACATAGGGAGTTCTCCTTGCATGAGTTTGAAGAAAAGGATAAAACCTGAACCTTAGTTGAGGTAAAGCTTTTTTTGAGAATCCAGATAAAACCGGGTGGGACAAGGATGGCGGAGAGCAATTGGAGCGTGGGCAAGGTCGCCAAGCGCTGCGGCATTAATGTCAGCGCCCTGCACTTTTACGAGCAGCAAGGGCTCATTCAAAGCTCGCGCAATGCGGGCAATCAACGCCGGTATAAGGCAGAAGTGTTAAGGCGCATTTCGGTCATCAAAGCCGCACAGAAAGTCGGCGTGAGCCTGAATGAGATTAAGCAGGCCTTTGAATCGCTGCCGAATAACCGCACGCCCACGATGGAGGACTGGCAACAGCTTTCAAAACGCTGGCAGCGCATGCTGGATGGCCGTATTGCGTATCTACAAACACTGCGTAATAACCTGAGCGGCTGTATCGGCTGCGGTTGCCTGAGCATGACCAACTGCCCGCTGTATAACCCGGATGATCAATTGGCGAAAGTGGGTAGCGGGCCGGTACTTTTGGATCAGGCGGAAGAGCGGGCCGGAGGCAACGCTCATCAACAAACCAACGCCAGCTCATAGGCCAGCACTTGCCGCTAACGTGCGCCTCGATAAAACCACGTTGATCAATCAGTGTGCGAATGCAGATGGTGCTAATCTTGGATAATGAGTGGTTGCTCAGTTTTCTCACCATACAATGACAAGGATGGTTATGGCCGCTTTTTTTACCTCTTCAAGTGCACGTCGGTCTTTGCGCGTCTGTTGTCTATTATTGCTTCTGTTAAGCATTGCCTATGGATTCTCTGCTGACGCGGCAGCCGGGGATGCAACAACGGCTCGGGCGTCCAATAATGTAGAACAAGGCGATACTGGTGCCGCTGCCCCCGCAGCCCTCCCAGCGCCTGCTACTATCAGCAATGAGGGCACTAACAATGCGCAGATCGAAACCACACCTTCACCGCTCAAAGACAATGAGATTCGCCAGCGCATAAGCGGAATTTTTTCTGAAATTGAGGGACTGGGAGCGATTGAGGTTAGCGTCGCCCAAGGCGTGGTCATCCTGGCAGGTGAAACGGCCAATGAAAGAAAAGCCCAGCAAGCCATCAATTTAGCCAATCGGCTGACTGATGTAGTAACGGTAGATGATCAGATCAACCGTACCTTGGACGTGCAGGATAATGTCTCGACCGCCTATCAAGGTTTAAGGACCAAAGGCCGAAATCTGTTCAAGGCCCTGCCCTTATTAGTGGTCGCTTTCTTACTGTTTGGGTTAGTCGCGTGGTTTGGCGCCTGGCTGTCTAGACGCCAAAAACTCTGGCAACGATTAACGCCTAACCCATTCGTGGCAGAGTTGTTGGCACAAACTATCAAAGTTATTTTTATTATCTTGGGGCTGATACTGGCGTTAAGCCTGATAGGGGCTGAGACAATTATAGGTACGCTGCTGGGCGGTGCGGGGGTGATCGGTATCGCCATTGGTTTCGCCGTGAAAGATACCATTGAAAATTACATTGCATCCTTGATGCTCAGCATTCGCCAACCTTTTCAAGCGCGGGACCACGTGGTCATCAATGATAAAGAAGGCATTGTGGTGCGCCTGACCTCCCGCGCCACGATTCTCATGACCCTGGATGGTAACCAGCTACGTATACCTAACGCGGATGTATTCAAAGGCATTATTCTCAATTACACCCAGAATCCAGAGCGCCGCTTCACGTTTGAGCTAGGGGTTGATGCCAATGACGACCCGCTAGCGGCCATCAAGGTAGGCCTTGATGCCGTTCAGACATTAGACTTTGTTTTAGCCGAACCCAAGGCCATTGCCATCATCACTCACGTGGGCGACTCCAACATCATATTGGAATTTCAAATGTGGGTAGATCAGTCAAAAACGGACTTTGGTAAAGCCCGCAGTATTGCCATTCGTGAAACCAAACACGCCCTAGAAGATCAAGGGTTCAGCCTACCAGAACCGATCTATCGCTTACGTTTTAATTCCAAGCTTGAGCAAGCATTGGAACGCTTTCAGATCCAAAGCGCAGATTCACTCCCCCCTGATATGACGCTGACCTCGACCACGCCTGATTCCCAAATAGCCATGGGGCCCAATGCGCTTGACGAAAGAGAGAAACGACAAGCCAAAGCACGCGCGAAGGAGGTACTGCGCGGCCAGGATAACAATGAAGTGCTGGATGCACGGCCTGACGAGAAGCTGATGGAAAAGGTAGATCAGGAAATTGCTGAGAATGTTGATGGAACCGATTTATTGAATAAGAACTCGCTGCGGGAGTAGATCTCAGGCTATCCGGCACATGCGCATAGCGCCCTTTGCTTGACGATAGCGGTAGCTGAATGAAGCGGCGTTAGCCTGGAATAGATCAAGCGCATGCTGAATAGCTCATGAATAATGGCGTATTACCCTTTTACGCTATACTGCATCATCTTTTATTTTCGACACACCTTACGACAATCTGTCAGAGTTCATTATGTCATTTGCAAAACTAGGCTTATCCAGTCCGCTTGTTCAAGCGATTACCGAACTCGGATACAAAGCGCCAACGCCCATCCAGGAACAAGCGATTCCTGTCATTCTCTCGGGTCAAGACTTAATCGCCACCGCACAAACGGGAACAGGCAAAACCGCTGCCTTTGTTCTGCCTCTGCTAGAACGATTCAGTAATGCGGGAACGTTACGCGGCAAACGCATACGTGCGCTGATTCTAGTACCGACCCGTGAGTTAGCAGTTCAGGTCGAAGCCAATGTGGCTCAATACGCTAAGCACACGCACTTAACGTCTATGGCGATGTATGGCGGTGTAGACACCGAAGCTCAAAAAGAGCGCCTAATCGCAGGGGTGGATATTCTGGTCGCCACGCCGGGCAGATTGCTTGATTTGGCTCATCAGCGGGCGCTGCACTTTGATGAGCTAAAAGTCATGGTGTTGGACGAAGCGGACAGAATGGTCGACATGGGTTTTGTCGATGACATCAAAAAAATCATCGACCGCCTGCCTGAAAACCGTCAGAACCTGCTGTTTTCAGCCACCATGACTGGCGACGTTCGGGCGCTGGCCTACGGCTTTTCAGATAGCAAAATGACCGACCTGGCGGCGGACATCTCCATTACGCCCAACATTCGCGCCGCCGCCAGCATCAAGCAATGGCTCATCACGGTAGATAAGGACACCAAGTCCGCACTGTTAAGTCACTTGATCAACGAGAACAAGTGGGATCAGGCGCTTATCTTTGTCGAGAAAAAACACAATGCCGCCAAGCTGGTGGCGCAACTGGAAAAACGCGGCATCACCGCGGATTCCATTCACGGCGGCAGAAGCCAGGCCATGCGCGAGCAGGTCCTGGCTCAGTTCAAATCCGGCGAACTCAAGTACTTGATTGCCACCGGGGTGGCCGCTCGTGGTCTGGATATTGACGAACTGAGCCGCGTGGTGAATTACGATTTACCGTTCCAGCCAGAAGATTACATCCACCGCATTGGCCGAACCGGTCGTGCGGGCGCCTCGGGTGAAGCTATATCGTTGGTCGATATCAGTGATTTCAAGAATTTGTGTGCCATTGAAAGGCGATTAAACGCAATCATCGAGCGCAAGGAAGTCGAAGGCTTCCCGGTTAAAAAGGCCGTGCCCGCTTCAAACTTGAATTATAAAAAGAAGTAATCGCTAATACGTAACCAAGAAGCTCACCTCTCAAGCGATCAACAGGTGAGCTTCGCTAGTCGGATGTAAACGCATTCAATAGCTCGGCATTAGTGGGATATTTCTCCAATAGCGCAAGCAACTTCTGCGCGCCTTCTACTGGCTTAAGTGCTGTCAAACCTCTACGCAATGTGCGTACTTTTTCAATATCTTTTTCATCAATCAAAAGCTCTTCACGACGGGTACTGCTTTTGGCAATATCTATCGCAGGGAAAATCCGTTGATTGGCCACGTCGCGAGATAACACGAGTTCCATATTGCCCGTGCCCTTGAACTCCTCGAAAATCACCTGATCCATACGGCTTCCGGTATCTACCAGCACGGTGGCCAGAATGGTGAGCGACCCGCCGTTTTCGATCTTTCGCGCGGCGCCAAACAGCTTGCGGGGTATTTCCATCGCTCGGCTATCCAGCCCACCCGACATCGTACGGCCATTGCCCCGCTGCTCGGCATTATGAACGCGCGAGAGTCGCGTAAGTGAGTCAATCACAATCATCACATCACGCCCCTCGCCCGCTTGCTTACGCGCCGTCTCAAGGAGCTTATCTGCCATACGCACATGGTGTGTATAGGTTTCGTCTGAAGACGATGCATGAACCTCTGCCGACATACTGCGCTTAAAATCGGTCACTTCTTCAGGGCGCTCATCAATCAGCAAGGCATACAGCTTTATGTCAGGATGAGCCTCTGCAACGGCCTGACAGATATGTTTTAACATCGTCGTTTTGCCAGAGCCTGGCGGCGCCACGATTAATCCTCGTTGCCCCATCCCAATGGGCGTAATTAAATCCATCGCCCGCACAGTGCGCTCTTGAGAGCCAGGCGCTAAATAAATGCGTGGGGAAGGATGAATAGCGACGCCATTTAAAAAACGTTGTTCGGGATTGTCAGGAAATTGATCTTCCACTTCGTCGGCGGGGTTGTCGTCTATCTGTTTTTTTGCCTTCAAAGCTAATGTTTTTCTAGCCATAATATCGATGGATTGCCTTAAATAATCTGAATTTATAGAATAACTGCAGCACTTTGAAAATGACATTGGCCTCTTGCCGATATATAACGTCCAGCGTATGAGTGCGAACGTGCGAGCGTCGCAGCAGCCGAAATCCGTGAATAACACGCTCCGTTATGTGGCAATCCAACCAAGTGCTACAATTTATGACATTGCAACACATTCTGAAGTAGTTATCATGAAAAGCGAAATACTTAAGCACACGCATAGATCATGACACAAAAGTCGCATTTACCAGCATCTGTGATGATCTCGGATTAAGCCCATCTCAGGCACTCAAGCTTTTTGCACGTGCCGTCATCAATCATGGCGGTATACCCTTTGAGCTTAAAACGCGCCAACCAAATGAAACAACTGCGGCTGCAATCCAGGAACTAGCAGAAGGTAAAGGCCACCATGCTTTCATAGTTTCGCCTGCGTGGAATCACGGCCTCCATGCCCTTTGCCTCAA